>NZ_JAIUIF010000006.1:0-290231 GCF_020165475.1 Mesorhizobium sp. BR1-1-15
TGAACCGCTTCGACGCCAAAACAGAAGCGGACAGATCATGTGCTACCAAACCGGACAACTTGATTAGCTACCGACAGCCCGACGCGCCTTGCGGCCGTCACGGACGCCAATGCCTGTCGGCATTCATACGTGTTCCGCCTCCAGAACGATGGTTTTCTTCCAATCTCCCGTGGTGTTCCACCAGCGATTCGGATTGGCGCGGTCGTCCAACCCCTTGGAACGGCTGGCAAGGACCGGCTGAATGCGGATCACCGGCTCCTGGTAGCTGTGCGCTTGGAAGATCGCTTCGACGACGCGCGCCGCCAATTCCTGGTCATCGGGCAATTCGAACGAAACCTCGACCGTGCCGGGGCGCCGCCGCAATTCGGTCTCGGCGCCGGCGGCTGCGCCGTCAAGTGGCCGGTAGCGCTCGATGCCATGCGCCGACTGGTAGGCGTTGCGGTCATATTTACCCATGGCCAGCGGCGCCAGCGCCACCACGGCGTCCATGATGCGGTCGACATCCGCGGCCGGCGCCTGGAAAGTGACAAGCAGGAGCAGCGTCATCCGCAATGATGTGGTTTCAAAGCCGCTGTCGATCATCGGAGTCTCCTCAACTTCAGGTGTTTTGAGGTCTCCGTATAAACCGTGGCTGCTGACACGGTTCTGTCAGCAGCCAGTCATCCGGGGGTAGCCAGTTATGGGCCAGCCGGTAGTGGGCGATCGTGAATCCGGTTTGCGCCGGTGGCGGCTTACAAGATCTTGCGGACCAACCTGACGCTGGCAAGAACCATGTAGGCGGCGAAGAACAGGCCGAGCGACCAGCCGAAGCCAGAGGGACCGAACGCATCCATGCCGATGCCTATCGCCTGCGGGCCGAGCACCATGCCGACGCCGTAGCACAGCACGAAGGCGGCATTGGCGGAAGCCAGTTCATGGCCGGAAAGCTGCGAGCCGAGATGGGCGAGGCCGATCGTGTACATGGCCGCGACCACGCCGCCCCAGACGAACAGAAGGCCCGCCATCAGGTGCCAGTTGCCGGCCAGATGCGGCATGAAGATCGTACCGGCGAGTCCGACAGTGGCGCAGGCCAGAAGCAGATAGCGGCGGTCCGAGACGCGATCGCTGATCATGCCGATCGGGATCTGCAAGAGCACGTTGCCGAGGCCGATCATGGTGAGCAGCAAGGCGGCGTCGGCTTCGGAATAGCCGATGCGGTTGCCATAGACCGGAAACAGGGCGAAACCGCCCGTTTCGACGGCTCCAAACACCAGTACGGCGGCGGTGGCGGTCGGCACCAGCCAGATATAACGCAGGAAATTGCTGGTCTCGCCGTCAGATACGATCGTCGGGCTCTCGTTACGCGCCGCCAGCACCGGGATCGCGGCCAGCGCCACCAATGCGATGATGACTCCGAAAGGCCTGAAGCCGGAACTGCCGAGATGGGCGAACAGCCACGGCCCCGCGGCAAAGCCGAGCGACAGCACGGTGGCGTAGATGCCGAGCACAAGACCTCGCCGGTGCGGCGGCGCCGAGGTGCTGATCCAGAATTCCGACAGGATGAACAGCACCGTCAGCGCGATGTGCAGCACGACGCGCAGCGGAAACCACATCCAGAAATCGGGTGCGAAGTGGAAGCCGACGAAGGCCAGCGCACCGGCGGCAATCATGGCGATCATCGTCCAGGCAACGCCGAAGCGCATGGCGAGCGGCGTGGCCAGAGGGGCGCCGGCGATCGAGGCCAGGCCGGCGACGGCCGTGTTGAGGCCGATCATCGAGGCCGAATGGCCGCGCGTTTCCAGGATGACGCTGAGCAGGGGCATGCCCAGGCCGATGGCGATGCCGACGACGCTGATCGACGAGATCGCCGCCACCATCGGCAGCCAGTGTACGCGCTCGTCGCCCTTTGGTTGGGTATCGACCGTCATGTTATGTCTGAATACTCGATGTTCTACAGAATTTCGCGGGTGAAGCGGTTGCGGACAAGCCGGTAGAAGGGCACGGGACCGCCCGGACGCAATAGCGGATCATGGGCGAGGCGGCTTTCCAGCTCGTCCAGGATCATCCGGGTGATGTCGGGAATGTCGGCTTCCCTGGCCTTGGCAAGCGGCAGCCAGACCAGTTCCTCTAGTTCGTTGGTCGGACCGCCGCCCGGCAGTTCGACGGCGACGTCGCTTCGCCACGCGCAGAAGAAGCGGGTGTCGAAGCGGCGCACCCGGTTGGGCGGCGTGATGGCGCGCGCAATGAAGCGCAGCATGTCCAGGGCAGGTTGCACCCCATGTTCGGCAAAGCCTTGCCAATCAGACCTTGTCGTGGCGAAGGCGCCTTTGCGACCAATCAGCAGCCCGGCTTCCTCATAGGTCTCGCGGATGGCCGACAAGGCGATGGCGCGGGCACGCGCCTCGCTCGTGCGGCCGGGACCGGCGATGAGCTTTGCTTCCTGCTCGGGATGCAGCGCGGTGGCGGTGGGGATGCGGCTGTCCGCCGGGTCGGTACGGCCGCCGGGAAAAACGAACTTGCCTGGCATGAAGGCGTGACCGGCATGACGGCGACCCATCAGGACCCGCAAGTCGTTGGCCTTGCCGTCGAGCAGGATCAGGGTCGCGGCATCACGTAGACGAAGCGCCCGGCCGCCATGCGTGGCCAGACCCTTGTCGATCCTGTCGACGTCCGCCTTGGTCATTCCTTCCATGCGCAGGACCTAGCGGAAACGTCTTGCATGCGAAAGTAGCCTTGACGGTTGGCATGTTGCGCCAGCCAGCACCTCAGGCACCGGGATGGGGTTCGGCCACGTCGTGTTCGCCAGCAAAACCGTGCATATAGAATGCCCATTGCAATCCGATGACGGCACCTTTCACCGGCTGCAGTAGGGCAACCGACAGCAGGATCGTCAAGGGTACCCAGATGGCGATGTGCTGCCAGGTGGAAAGGGTCGACGTCGCCTCCACGCCCATGAAGGCGCCGAGCACGATGTGGCCGACGATGACGATGACCAGATAGGCGGGCAGATCGTCGGCGCGGTGATGGTGTATCTCCTCGCCGCAGGCGCTGCATGTCTCGACGGTCTTGGTGAAGCCGCGAAACAGCTTGCCTTCGCCGCAATGCGGGCAGCGGCCGAGCATGCCGCGCTTCATCGCCGTCCACAGCGGACGCGCGACCCGGCCCGAGTGATGTTCACCGCCGAAAACCTGTTCTTCCGTGACTCTTGCCATCATCGTCTCCTGCCACGCGAGCCTGGGCGCGATTGTGACGCACGGGCGCGGCCTTTTGCCTTGTGAAACGACCTGACGGAGCCAGGCAGGGGCTTCGGGTCGGTCAACATCTCAAAGCGCATCGCGCCGGCCATCGGCGCCACTTCGACGAGACGGACCTCGACACGGTCCGCCAGCTGATAACCCTTGCCCGAGCGTTCTCCGTAGAGCGAGCGGGCCGTTTCGTCGTATATATAGTAATCGCCGCCCAGAGTTGACACAGGGATGAAACCATCCGCGCCATACTGCGGCAATTGGACAAATAGTCCCGATTTGGTGACGCCCGAAATGCGGGCGTCGAAACGGTCGTCGATGCGCTCGGCGAGATAAGCGGCGATCAGCCGGTCGACCGTGTCGCGTTCGGCCGCCATTGCACGGCGTTCTGTGCCGGAAATCAGCACCGAAACATCCTCCAGCCGCGCTTCCTCCTCCTGCGTCAGGCCCCCTGGGCCGAGGCCGAGTGCGGCGATAAGCCCGCGGTGCACGATGAGGTCGGCGTAACGGCGGATCGGCGAGGTGAAATGCGCGTAACGGTTCAGGTTGAGGCCGAAATGGCCGATGTTCTTGGGTGAATATTCGGCCTGGCTCTGCGAGCGCAGCACCACCTCGTTGACCAGACCTTCATTGTCGGCGCCGCGCACGCGCTCGAGAATGCCGTTGAACTGGGCGGGCCGCATCTGCGCACCGCGCGCCAGCGACAGGCCCAGGGTTTGCAGAAATTCGCGCAGCGATTCCTGCTTGGCCAGCGAGGGCGCGTCGTGGGTGCGGTACACCAGCGCCTGCTTCTTCGCCTCGAGTGTCTCGGCGGCGGCGACATTGGCCTGGATCATGAATTCTTCGATGAGCTTATGGGCATCGAGCCGTTCCGGCACGACGACGCGATCGACCGTGCCGTCGGGCTTCAGCAGGATCTTGCGCTCGGGCAGGTCGAGTTCGAGCGGCTGGCGGCCATCGCGTCCGCGCTTGAGGATCGCATAGGCATCCCATAGCGGCTTCAGCACCGCGTCGAGGATCGGCCCGGTCTTGTCGTCCGGCACGCCGTCGATCGCCGCCTGCGCCTGTGGGTAGGCGAGCTTGGCCGCCGACTTCATCATGACGCGATGGAAGGAATGCCTGACCTTGCGCCCGTCCGCCGAGAAGGTCATGCGCACGGCCAGTGCCGGGCGATCCTGGCCTTCGCGAAGCGAGCAGAGATCGTTGGAGATGCGCTCGGGCAGCATCGGCACGACGCGATCCGGGAAATAGACCGAGTTGCCGCGCTTCAGCGCTTCACGGTCGAGTGGAGTGCCGTAGCGGACGTAAGCAGCCACGTCGGCGATGGCGACCGTGATGACCACGCCGCCGGGGTTCTTCTCATCGAGATCGGGCGTAGCGAACACCGCGTCGTCGTGGTCCTTGGCGTCGGCCGGGTCGATGGTGACCAGCGTCAGTTCGCGCCAGTCCTCGCGGTTGGCCATCGTCGCAGGCTTGACGGCTTCGGCTTCGGCGATGACGTCGGCCGGGAAGACATGCGGAATGTCATGTGCGTGGATGGCGATCATCGAGACCGCCTTTTCGCTGGTCAGCGAGCCCAGCACGTTGAGCACTTTTGCTCTCGGCAAGCCATAGCGCGAGGCCCGGGCGGGCTCGACCTCGACGAGATCGCCGTTCCTGGCTCCGTTCTGGAATTCCTTGTCGACGATGAGTTCGGGTTGCCGGCGCTCCACCGGCTCGATGCGGAAGCTGCCGTCCTGAAGCACCCGAAAGACGCCGAGAACGGCATCCGTGCGCTTCTCGAATATCTTCATCACCCGCCCTGTGTAGGCCGGGCCGCCCAAGGCGACGTTCGTGTCGTCCGCGGGAAAGGTCTTGGCCAGCACGCGGTCGCCAATGCCAGGCGCCGGTCCGCCGCCACTGCGCGACAGGCGGATGGAAACGATGGGGGGCGGTCCATTGGCGGTGTGTTCGGTGGGACGCGCCAGCAGCACGCCGTCGGCGTCGCGGTCGAAAATATCGAGCACAGTGACATGGGGCAGGGCGCCAACGCGGGCCAGGCGCTTACGCTCCTTGGTCAGGACGCCTTCGTCCTGCAGGTCGCGCAGGAGATCCTTCAGCCAAATGCGGTCCGGGCCGCGCAGCGCGAACGCCTTGGCGATGTCGCGTTTTCCAGCGCGATCCGGATTTTCGGCGATGTAGCGCAGGATTTCGTCACGCGAGGGCCTGTAATCGCCCTTGACCTTGGCCGTTGTGTCGGCGGTGCGCGGGTCGCCGTGGGTTCTTGCGGAGATCCTGCGCGCCACGCCGTTCTATCCCTTTTTCCTGGCGGCAGGCTTCTTGGCCGCCGTCTTCTTGGCAGCGGGCGCCTTGGCCGCCGCCGCCTTGCGGAAAGGCTTCTTGCCGCCGCCGCCCTTGGCTTCCTTCTCGGCGATCAGCGCCAGCGCATCCTCCATCGTCACCGATTGCGGATCCTTGCCCTTGGGCAGCGTGGCATTGACCTTGCCGAAATTGACATAAGGCCCGTATTTGCCGTCGCGCACGACGATCTTGCCGCCGCCGTCGGGATGATCGCCAAGCTCCTTGAGGGCTGCCGCAGTGCCGCCATTGCGGCCGCCCTTGCCCTTCAACTGCTTCTCGGCGATCACCGAAACGGCGCGGTTGAGGCCGATCGAGAACACATCCTCGATGCTGTCGAGATTGGCGTAGGTGCCGTCATGCAGCACGAAAGGCCCGTAGCGGCCAAGCCCTGCCGAGATCATCTTGCCGGTTTCCGGATGCTTGCCGACATCGCGCGGCAGGGAAAGCAGGGCAAGCGCCTTCTCATGGTCGATCGAATCGGGCGTCCAGCCCTTGGGCAAGCTGGAACGCTTGGCTTCCTTGCCGTCGCCGCGCTGGATATAGGGACCGAAGCGGCCGCTGCGCAGCGTGATCTCCTCAGCCGTGTAGGGATCCTTGCCGAGCACTTTGGTGCCGTCTTCGCCGCCGCCATTCTCGCCATTGGGGTTGGCGGCGTCGCCGAGCTGGCGGGTGAAGGAGCATTCGGGATAGTTCGAGCAGCCGACGAAGGCGCCGAACTTGCCGAGCTTGAGCGACAAATTGCCGGTGCCGCATTTGGGGCAGATGCGCGGATTGGAGCCGTCCTCCCGGGCAGGGAAAACCAGCGGCGCCAGTTCCTCGTTCAGCGCATCGAGCACGTCGGTGACGCGCAGTTCCTTGATGTCGGCGACCGCGCCGGAAAAATCCTTCCAGAAATCGCGCAGGACGTCCTTCCAGGCGAGCTTGCCGTCGGAGATCTCGTCGAGCTTTTCCTCGAGCGATGCGGTGAAGTCATATTCGACATAACGCTCGAAGAAGCTCTCCAGGAAGGCCGACAGCAGCCGGCCCTTTGCCTGCGGCACTAGCCGGCGCTTGTCGATGGTGACATAGTCGCGGTCCTCGAGCGTCTTTAGGATCGCCGTGTAGGTCGACGGCCGGCCGATGCCGAGCTCCTCCAGCTTCTTGATCAGCGAAGCTTCGGAATAACGCGGCGGCGGTTCGGTCGTGTGCTGGGTGGCGTTGATCGCCTGGCGGGCAAGCTGCTCGCCGGCGCGGATTTCGGGCAAGCGGCGGTTTTCCTCGTCCTCGGAATCGTCGTCCTTCTGGTCGGTATAGGCAGCGATGAAACCATCGAAGCGCACGACTGAACCGACGGCGCGCAACTCGGCTGTGCGCGCGCCGTTGACCGCCTCGATCTCGACCGTGGTGCGCTCGATCTCGGCCGGCTGCATCTGGCTGGCGATGGCGCGCTTCCAGATCAATTCGTAGAGCCGCATCTGGTCGGCATCGAGATATTGCCTGACCGATGCCGGCGTGCGCATGAAATCTGTCGGGCGGATCGCTTCGTGCGCTTCCTGGGCATTCTTGGCCTTGGTCGTGTAAAAACGCGGCTTCTCCGGCAGGTATTTCGGGCCGAACTCCTTGGCGATGGCATCGCGTGCGGCGTCGATCGCCTCGGGCGCCATCTGCACGCCGTCGGTTCGCATATAGGTGATCAGGCCGGTGGTTTCGCCGCCGATCTCCATTCCTTCATAGAGGCGCTGCGCCACCTGCATCGTGCGGTTGGCCGAAAAGCCGAGGCCCGACGAGGCGGCCTGCTGCAATGTCGAGGTGGTGAAGGGCGGGCCCGGATTGCGCTTGGTGGGTTTTGCTTCGACGGACAGCGCCTTGAAGGCCGCGCCCTCGAGCATGGCCTTGATGTCGTCGGCCTGCGCCTTGTTGGCGATGTCGAGCTTCTGCAACTTCTTGCGCTCGAAAGCGGTCAGGCGCGCCTCGAAGTTCTCGTTGCGCGGCGTGCCGAGGATGGCAGCGATCTGCCAGTATTCCTCGCGGATGAAGCGTTCGATCTCGGATTCGCGGTCGCAGACCAGCCGCAAGGCGACCGACTGCACGCGGCCGGCGGAACGGGCTCCGGGGAGCTTGCGCCACAGTACCGGCGAAAGAGTGAAGCCGACGAGATAGTCGAGCGCCCGGCGGGCGAGATAGGCGTCGACCAGCGGCGCATCGATCTGGCGCGGATTGGCCATCGCCTCGAGCACCGAGCTCTTGGTGATGGCGTTGAAGACGACGCGGCTGACCGGCTTGTCCTTCAGCGCGCGCTTCTGCCGCAAGACTTCCAGAACGTGCCAGGAAATGGCCTCGCCCTCGCGGTCCGGGTCGGTGGCGAGGATCAGGCCGTCGGCGTCCTTGACCGCCTTGGCGATGTCGGCGAGGCGCTTGCCGGATGCCGTGTCGACCGCCCAGGACATGGCGAAATCCTCGTCCGGTCGCACCGAGCCGTCCTTGGCCGGCAAATCACGGACATGGCCGAACGAGGCCAGGACCTTGTAGTTCTTGCCGAGGTATTTGTTGATTGTCTTCGCCTTGGCCGGCGATTCGACGACGACGACGTCCATGAGGGCTCATATCAGCTGTGATGCGGCAGAAGAATTCCGCTGCGCGCGACGAAATCTCGGTTCTGTTCGTCGCTCACATGGCCGCGCTTTTGCATCCGGTCAAGGGGAAGCGGCCAAATTGCAAGAGTGCCGGCAGCAATACACTCTAAGAGTGTATGGAGAAGATCACATTGTTGAGGGGTAACTAAGACAAATGGCTGGAGCGGTGAGGAGCGGCTCAAATTGGCGCCGATGAGGTCGCCGGCGACCCTGTGGACCGAGTCAAATGCCGCGCCAGCGCGTCTGATGCGGACTGCCAGGCGTTGAAGGCACGCCCGGCAGCAACGTCGAAGTTAAGGTGGCAGCCTTAGTCGGCCTTGACGATATGCCAGACGCCGCCGACGCCATCACCCGACACATCGCCGGCCTTCTTGTCCTTGATGAATGTGTAGACGGGCTTGCCGTCATAGGCCCACATCTTGGTGCCGTCGGTGCGGTCGACGACGGTCCATTCATCGTCCGCCTTGGCGCCGGCCTCGGCCTTCAGCGGCGGCCAGTTTGTGGCGCATTTGTCATAGCAGTTGGTCTTGCCCTTCTCGTCCTTGTCATAGGTGTAGAGCGTCATGCCGTTGGCATCGGTGTAGATCTTGGTGCCGCCGACCTCGGCCTCCTTCCAGGCCTCTGCTGCGAAAGACGCGGCGGTGCTGAGCAAAAGCGCGGCCAACCCTAGTGTCACGGTTTTCATCGAAATCTCCCTGCTGATCCGAGGATGCGCGGCAATCGCGGCCTCGCTCGATCAACGCGCAGGCACCGACGTTTATTCCCGGGCATGCCAACACAATGGTGATTGGCAGAGGGGCCCGGGCGTCGCTATATCGGCGCCGTAAAGTCGGAGTTCTGGAATGGCACTGGATATAGGCTATGTCAGCGCGGTCGGGGCAGGGGCGATCTCGTTCCTGTCGCCTTGCGTGCTGCCGCTGGTGCCGCCCTATCTCTGCTACATGGCCGGCGTGTCGGTCGACGATTTTCGCGGCAATGCCGGGGCAGCCGCCAAAGCCGGCGCCCGTACCGCGCTGCTTTATTCCTCGATTGCCTTCGTGCTCGGCTTCTCGACCGTGTTCGTCGCGCTGGGCGCCGGCGCCTCGAGCATCGGCCGCCTCCTGCGCGTCTGGCAGGAGCCGCTGGCAATGGGCGCCGGCGTGCTGATCATCCTGATGGGGCTGAATTTCCTCGGCATCCTGCGCATTCCGCTTTTGTCGCGCGAGGCGCGCTTCCAGTCGCAGGGCAAACCGGCAAGCGCGGTTGCGGCCTATGTCATGGGACTGGCCTTCGCCTTCGGCTGGACGCCGTGCATCGGCCCGGTGCTGGGGCCGATCCTGACGCTGGCCGGCGGCCGCGAGACAGTGGGCGAAGGCGCATTGCTGCTCGCCGCCTATTCGCTCGGCCTCGGCATCCCATTCCTGATCGCGGCACTGTTTTCCGGCGCCTTCATGCGTTTCCTCGGCAAATTCCGCGTCCATCTCGGCCGCGTCGAGAAGGCGATCGGCGCATTGCTGGTCGTCGCCGGCGTGTTTTTCCTCACCGGCGGGGTGCAGGCCGTGTCGTATTGGCTGCTGGAGAATTTTCCGCTGCTGGGCCGGCTGGGATAAGGCTGTCGGTATCGGGTGCGCACAAGATTGAACCTGTGACCCGCTGATTAAGAGTCGGCTGCTCACCATCTCACCGGAATTTAACCGCATTGGTGCAGCATGGCGCCCACTGCTAGCATGATTTGATTCCCAACGCTTTTCCTATGGTTGTCCTTCCATGAACCAGAGAACATGCCTATCCGTCATCCTCGCCGCCGGCGAAGGCACGCGCATGAAGAGCGCGCTGCCCAAGGTGCTGCACCAGATCGCCGGGCTGCCGATGGTCGCGCATGTGGTCAAGGCGGCCGAGGCAGCGGGCGCCGGCGATCTTGCGCTGGTGATCGGCCACGGCGCCGAGGAGATGCGCAAGGCGGCGCAGAAATTCGCGCCGAAGGCAGAGGCTTTCGTGCAGGAAAAGCGCCTCGGCACCGCGCATGCGGTGCTTGCCGCGCGCGCTGCTATATCAAAAGGTTACGACGATATCCTCGTCATGTTCGGCGATACGCCGCTGATCGATCCGGACGCCCTCACGGCCGCACGCCTGAAGCTGGCGCAAGGTGCTGCCGTCGTGGTCATCGGCTTCCGCACGGCGAACCCCACCGGCTATGGCCGCCTGATCGAAAAAGGTGGCAAGCTCGTCGCCATCCGCGAGGAAAAGGACTGCTCCGACGAGGAGAAGAAGATCACCTTCTGCAATGGCGGGCTGATGGCGATTGCCGGCAGCCAGGCGCTGAAACTGCTCGACGCCGTCGGCAACAAGAACGCCAAGGGCGAATACTATCTCACCGATATCGTCGAGCTTGCCAGCAACCAGGGCCTCGATGTCGTCGCCAAGGAAGCCAGCTTCGAGAATGCGCTCGGCATCAACAACCGCGCCGAGCTGGCGCAGGCCGAAGGCATCTGGCAGGCACGCCGCCGGCAGGAAGCGATGCTTTCGGGCGTGACGCTGATCGCACCGGAAACGGTGTATTTCTCGCACGACACCGAGATCGGCGCCGATACCATTGTCGAGCCGAACGTCTGGTTCGGGCCGGGTGTGAAGATTGCAGGCGGCGCCAGGATTCACGCCTTCAGCCATATCGAAGGCGCCATCGTCGCCGCTCATTGCGATGTCGGCCCCTTCGCGCGGCTGCGGCCGGGCGCCGATCTCAAACAGAAAGCCAAGGTCGGCAATTTCTGCGAGGTCAAGCAGGCCGTCATCGAGGAGGGCGCCAAGGTCAACCATTTGACCTATATCGGTGACGCGCGGGTGGGCGCCGGGGCCAACATCGGCGCCGGCACGATCACCTGCAATTATGACGGCTATCTGAAGCACTTCACCGATATCGGCGAGGGCGCCTTCGTCGGATCGAATTCCTCGCTTGTCGCGCCGGTCACCATTGGCAAGGGCGGCTATATCGCCTCGGGCAGCGTCATCACCGAAAGCGTGCCCGACGATGCGCTGGCCTTCGGGCGTGCCCGCCAGAAGACGATCCCCGGCAAAGGCAAGGAATTGCGCGAGCGCTTCGCGTCGGCCGCGGTTGCCAAAAAGAGGTAAAACCGGTCTCAAAAACTGAACGATTGCAGTAACTGGATTGCAAGTGCGCTGTGTCATGATGCATGCGTACGAGACTGTTCCCATTACACGGAACGAAACGCAAAGTAACTTTCGCGAGAGCCCGGCAATCCGTAGATAGCGCCCGGGTTCTGCCGGGGATTGGGGACTGTCTGCATGTGCGGTATCGTTGGAATTGTCGGCCATTCGCAGGTTGCGCCGCTCATCGTCGATGCGCTGAAGCGGCTTGAATATCGAGGCTACGATTCGGCCGGCGTCGCCACCATAGAGAAGGGGGCGCTTGGCCGCCGCCGCGCCGAAGGCAAGCTGGTCAATCTCGAACGCCGGCTGAAGGACGAGCCGCTCGACGGCACGATCGGCATCGGTCACACCCGCTGGGCCACGCATGGCGTGCCGAACGAGACCAACGCGCACCCGCATTTCTCCAATGGCGTCGCCATCGTCCACAACGGCATCATCGAGAATTTCGCCGAGCTGCGCGACGAACTGATCCGCGACGGCTATTCCTTCTCGTCGCAGACCGACACCGAGGTCGTCGCGCATCTGGTGGCGCGGGAAGTCGCGAAAGGCTTGAAGCCGGTCGATGCCGCGCACAAGGCGCTCAAGCGGCTGGAAGGCGCTTTTGCGCTGGCGATCATGTTCACGGGCGACGAGGACCTCATCGTTGGCGCTCGCAACGGCCCACCGCTGGCGGTCGGCCATGGCGACGGCGAGATGTTCCTGGGCTCCGACGCCATCGCGCTTGCCCCGTTCACCAATTCGATCACCTATCTGGAAGACGGCGACTGGGCGGTGGTGCGCCGCAGCGGTGTCGCCATCTTCGACATTGACGGCGAAAAGGTCGACCGCAAGCGCCAGCAGTCGCTCTCGACCAGCTTCATGGTCGACAAGGGCAATCGCCGCCACTTCATGGAGAAGGAAATCCATGAGCAGCCGGAGGTGATCTCGCACACGCTGGCGCATTATGTCGATTTTGTTTCCGGCGTCTCCAAGCCGCTCGACCTGCCGTTCGACTTTGCTACGATTAACCGGCTGGCGATTTCGGCCTGCGGTACCGCCTATCTCGCCGGACTGATCAGCAAATACTGGTTCGAGCGCTACGCTCGGCTCCCGGTCGACATCGATGTCGCCTCCGAATTTCGCTACCGCGAAATGCCGCTGTCGAAGAACGACGCCGCCTTCTTCATCTCGCAATCGGGCGAGACCGCCGACACGCTGGCCTCGCTGCGCTATTGCCGCAAGGCCGGCATGAAGATCGGCGCCGTCGTCAACGTGCGGGAATCGACCATGGCGCGCGAATCCGACGTCATCTTGCCGACGCTGGCCGGGCCGGAGATCGGTGTCGCCTCGACCAAGGCCTTCACCTGCCAGTTGTCGGTGCTGGCCTCGCTAGCCGTCCGGGCGGGCGTGGCGCGCGGCACGATTTCGCGGGACGAGGAAAAGTCGCTGGTGCGGGCGCTTTCCGAGGCGCCGCGCTATGCCAACCAGGTGCTCAAACTCGAAGAGCAGATCGAACGGATCGCGCGGGACCTGTCGCGCTACAAGGACGTGCTCTATCTCGGACGCGACACCAATTTCCCGCTCGCCATGGAAGGCGCGCTGAAGCTCAAGGAGATCTCCTACATCCACGCCGAGGGCTATGCCGCGGGCGAGTTGAAGCATGGCCCGATCGCGCTTATCGACGAGAACATGCCGGTCATCGTCATCGCACCGCATGACCGCATCTTCGAGAAGACGGTGTCCAACATGCAGGAAGTGGCGGCGCGCGGCGGCAAGATCATCCTGATCACCGACGCCAAGGGCGCCGCGCAGGCGAGCGTGAAGACGATGGAGACGATCATCCTTCCGGACGTGCCGGAAATCATCTCGCCGATCATCTACGCGCTGCCGATCCAGATGCTGGCCTATTTCGCCGCCGTTTTCATGGGCACCGACGTCGACCAGCCGCGCAATCTGGCGAAATCGGTGACGGTGGAGTAGGCGTTTTTTAAACAGGTGCTTTAAAAACTTCGCAGTTCCAAAGCGCCTTCCGGTTCACTAATGTTTGCGCTGCAACTCGCGCCCCGGTGAACCATGTCAGATGCTCTCAAGACCTCCGGCATGACCCGGCTGAGGAACTATTTCCTCACAGGCTTCGTCGTCTGCGCGCCGCTGGCGATCACCGCCTATATCGCGTGGTCCTTCATCGGTTGGGTGGATTCATGGGTCAAACCCTATATTCCGGCACGCTACAGTCCCGATACCTATCTGCCGTTCCCGGTTCCGGGGTTCGGGCTGATCGTGGCGCTTGTCCTGATCACGCTGATCGGGTTCATGACCGCCAATATCGTCGGCCGCGCCATCGTCAATTTCGGCGAGCGCCTGCTTGGCCGAATGCCGCTGGTGCGGGGCATCTATCGCTCGCTGAAGCAGATTTTCGAAACCGTGCTGTCGAACAAAGGTGACATGTTCCGCCAGGTCGGCTTGGTCGAATATCCGCGCAAGGGGGTGTGGTCGCTGGTGTTCGTGGCCAGCGAGAAGGAAACCGAGATCAACCAGAAGCTTGACCAGGAAGGCGATCCGCTGACCGCTGTCTTCATGCCTTGTACGCCCAATCCGACGACGGGCTTCCTGATGTATGTGCCGAAATCGGACATCGTGCTGCTCGACATGACGATCGAGGATGGCGCCAAGCTGATCGTCTCGGCCGGGCTGGTGGCGCCGGAGGTGAAAACGAAGCTGGTGATGCTGAATGGCGAGCCGATCACGGGCACCCTGGCCAATCCGCCGCTCGGGCCTTATCCCGCCCGCAGGAGCCGCACCGCCTCGTCGCGGCCGAACAAGTAGAGCAGCAGGCGCAGCGCTTCGCCGCGCTCGGTCTGCAGGTCCGGATCACGCGACAGGATCAGTCTTGCGTCATCGCGGGCCGCTTCGAGCAGGTCCGCATGCGCCTCGATGCGCGCGACCTGGAAGCCCGGCGTGCCGGACTGACGGGTGCCAAGCAATTCGCCTTCGCCGCGCAGCTTCAGGTCCTCCTCGGCGATCACGAAGCCATCCTCGGTCTCGCGCATCACCGACAGGCGCCGCTTGGCCGTTTCGCCGAGCGGATCCTTGTAGAGCAATACACAGGACGAAGGCTTGTCGCCGCGCCCGACGCGGCCGCGCAACTGGTGCAGCTGGGCGAGGCCGAAACGTTCGGCGTGTTCGACGACCATGATGGTCGCGTCCGGCACGTCGACGCCGACCTCGATGACGGTTGTGGCAATCAGGATACGTGTCTCGCCCTGCTTGAAGGCGCGCATCGCTTCGTCCTTCTCGGCGCCCTTCATGCGGCCGTGGACGAGGCCGATCCGGTCGCCGAACAGCGGCTTCAGGGAAGCAAAGCGGTCCTCGGCCGACATCAGCTTTATCTCTTCGGATTCTTCCACAAGCGGGCATATCCAGTAGATTTTCTGGCCGCCGGCCACCGCTTCCACCATGCGATCGACGAGTTCGTCCAGCCGCTCAAGCGGCAGCGTGACGGTGCGGATCGGCTGCCGGCCGGCCGGCTTTTCCGTCAGCTTGGAGACGTCCATGTCGCCGAAGGCGGTCAGCACCAGCGTGCGCGGAATGGGGGTTGCTGTCATCACCAGCATGTCTGGCGCGTCGCCCTTGGCGGTGATGGCAAGCCGCTGGTGAACGCCGAAGCGATGCTGCTCGTCCACGACGGCAAGGACGAGGTCGTGGAACGCCACCGTTTCCTGGAACAGCGCGTGGGTGCCGATGACGATGTCGATCTCGCCGCTGGCCAGTCCCGCCAGCGTTTCGGTGCGTTCGCGGCCCTTTTCGCGACCGGTGAGGATGGCCGTGCGCATGCCTGCCCGTTCCGCCAAAGGGGCGATCGTCGCCACGTGCTGGCGCGCCAGGATCTCTGTCGGCGCCATTAGGGCAGCCTGGCCGCCAGCCTCGACGGCACGCGCCATGGCCAGGAGCGCAACGACCGTCTTGCCGGAGCCGACGTCGCCTTGCAGGAGGCGCAGCATGCGCTCGGGGTCGGCGAGGTCTGCATTGATTTCGGCGAGCGCGAATTCCTGGGACGCGGTCAATGTGTAGGGCAGGGCCGCGCGCAGCTTGTCGACGATCCGGCTGTCGCCGGTGAGCGGCCGGCCGGACAGCCTGCGGACCCTCGACCGGACCAGGGCGAGCGACACCTGGCCCGCCAGCAACTCGTCATAGGCGAGGCGCCGCCATGCGGCGCCTTCGATGGCGACATCGATCGGGTCCGCGGGATGATGGATGCGGGCCAGCGCGTCACCGAAAGACGGGAAACTCTGGCGGCGCATGAAAGCACCATCCTGCCACTCAGGCAGTTCCGGCAGACGGCCGAGCGCCTGGCCGATGGCGCGGCGCAGCACCTTGGCGGACAGCCCCGCCGTGAGCGGATAGACCGGCTCGACCAGCGGCAGGTTTTCGGCGTCGCCGGCCAAGGCGATATGATCCGGGTGGACCATGGTCGGGCGCCCGTTGAACCATTCCATGCGTCCGGAGACCACGACATGCTCGCCCACAGGCATCGATTTTTCCAGATAGGCAGCATGGGCGTGGAAGAAGGTCAGCGCCACTTCGCCGGTATCGTCATGGGCGTAGACCCGGTAAGGCACCGACCTGTTGCCGCGCGGCGGCGGCTGGTGGCGGTCGATGCGCAGGTCGAGCGTGACGATGGCGCCTTCGGCCGAGCCGGCAATGCCCGGCCGGTTGCGGCGGTCGATGACGGTATGCGGCAGCACGAACAGAAGATCGCCGGCGCGCGCCGCTCGGTCGCCGAGATCGGCCGCGACGACTTTTTCGATCAGCGCGCCGACCTTCGGCCCGACACCGGCGAGCGACGTGATCGGGACGAAAAGCGGGTCAAGGATGGAAGGACGCATGATGTCAGCTTATGTCGCGACGGCTGCAGCGCAAGGCTGACAGCCCCTTCTATCCACGCTATATGCGCCGCAGCAAGCGAGGATGCGGCACAATGACGGGAACGAAACGATCAAGCGAGGGGCTCGACGCCCGCCGCCGCAAGCTCTTGTTTCGCTCCTGGCACCGCGGCATGCGCGAGATGGACCTTATCCTTGGCACCTTCGCCGATGCTGAGATCGGCGCCTTGACCGGCGATGAAATCGACCAATATGAAAAGCTCCTCGATATTCCCGACACCGAGTTCCTGCCCTTGATCACCGGCGAACGTCCTGTTCCCGCCGAAATTGATTGTGCGGTCCTGCAAAAAATCATGGCTTCACGCCGGACAATGACCTTTTGAAGAACGCTTCCATGAGCCTCATTCCCACCATCGGCTTGCCGAAAGGCCGTGCCGGCCAGTTCATCGTCGACGGCGTCGCCGACGGCTATGAAGCCTTCGCGCTGGTGCAGGCGGCGCGCGAGATCGCGCCCGACAAGCCGGTGCTGTTCGTGGCGCGCGACGGGCAGCGCCTGCCGGCAATCACAGAGGCGCTGGCCTTTGCCGCTCCCGGCCTGCCCGTGCTGGAACTGCCCGCCTGGGACTGCCTGCCCTATGACCGCGTCTCGCCCGGCTCGGATGCGGCCGCCCGGCGGCTCGACGCGCTCGCCGCCATGATCGCGCTGGCGAGGAAGCCGCATCGCGCCGTCATTCTCACCACCGCCAATGCGCTGCTCCAGCGCATTCCGCCCGCGGATCTCATCGAGGCGCAGACCTTCCACGCCAAACCTGGCAACCAGATCGATATGAACGCGCTGGTGTCGCGGCTGGAGACATCGGGCTTCGAGCGGGTGCCGACGGTGCGCGGCATCGGCGAGTTCGCCGTGCGCGGCGGCATCCTCGACCTTTTCGCACCCGGCTGGGCCGAGGCGCTGAGGCTGGATTTCTTCGGCGATACGCTGGAATCGATCCGCGTCTTCGACGTGGCCACGCAGCGCACCACCGGGCAGCGCAAGTCCATGGCGCTGCAGGCGATGAGCGAGGTGGCGCTGACGCCGGAGACGATCAGCCGCTTCCGCCGCGCCTATATCGAAGCGTTCGGCGCGCCGTCGCGGGACGATGGGCTTTACGCCGCGGTCAGCGAAGGCCGGCGCTTCGCGGGCATGGAACATTGGCTGCCGTTCTTCTACGAGCGGTTGGAGACCGTGTTCGACTATCTGCCGGACACGCCTGTCGTTTTCGACCATCTGGCGCATGAAGCGCTTGCCGAACGCCACACGCTGATCCTCGATCACTACGAGGCGCGCAAAAAGCAGGCCGAAGGTGCGCTGAAGGACGCGGTGCCCTACAAGCCGGTGGCGCCGGACCTGCTTTACCTCTCGCCGGAAAATCTCGTCGCTTCTCTCGGACCGCGCGAAGCGATCGACTTCACCGCCTTCGACGCACCGGATGCGGGAGCGAGAAAGGTCTTCCACGCCGGCTCGCGCCATGGCCGCAGCTTCGCGGAAGAGCGCGCCGACCCCAACGTCAATGTCTTCGACGTGGCGGTAAAGCACATCGCCGACGAACGCGCGGCACGCCGCCGTGTCATCGTCGCCGGCTGGACGGAGGGCTCGCTCGACCGGCTCGGCCAGATTCTCACTGAACATCGTCTGGGCAATCTTGCGCCGGTGGCGACCTTGGCGGAGGCGGAGAAACTCGAGCCGGGGCAAGCGGCGTTGGCGGTGCTGCCGCTGGAATCCGGTTTCGAGACCGAAAGACTGGTCGTCGTCGCCGAGCAGGACATTTTGGGCGACCGGCTGATCCGGCGCTCCAAGCGCAAGAAGCGCGCGTCCGACTTCATTGCCGAAGCCTCGGCCCTGTCGGCTGGCGACATCGTCGTCCATGCCGACCACGGCATCGGCCGCTTCATCGGCCTGCGCACAATCGAAGCCGTCGGGGCGCCGCATGATTGCCTGGAAATCCACTATGCCGGCGACGACCGACTGTTCCTGCCGGTGGAAAACATCGAGCTCCTGTCGCGCTACGGCTCTGACACGGCCGAGGCGACGCTCGACAAACTCGGCGGCGGCGCCTGGCAATCGCGCAAGGCGCGGCTGAAGAAACGCCTGCTGGACATGGCCGGGCAGTTGATCCGCATCGCCGCCGAACGGCAGATGCGCGCTGCACCTCCGCTGGTGCCGGCGGAAGGCCTCTACGGCGAGTTCGCCGCGCGCTTCCCCTATGAGGAGACCGATGACCAGCAGACGGCGATCGATTCCGTCAGGGACGATCTGGCGACCGGCAAGCCGATGGACCGGCTGATCTGCGGCGATGTCGGTTTCGGCAAGACCGAGGTGGCGCTGCGCGCCGCCTTCATCGCGGCGATGGAAGGGTTCCAGGTGGCGGTCGTCGTGCCGACAACCCTGTTGTCCCGCCAGCATTTCAAGACGTTCTCGCAGCGCTTTTCCGGCCTGCCGATCCGCGTCGCCCAGGCATCGCGGCTGGTCGGCGCAAAGGATCTGGCAGAGACCAAGAAGGGCATTGCCGAAGGGACGGTGGATATCGTGGTCGGCACCCACGCGCTGCTCGGCAGCGCGATCTCGTTCAAGAATCTCGGCCTACTGATCATCGATGAAGAGCAGCATTTTGGCGTCAAGCACAAGGAACGGCTGAAGGACCTGAAGACCGACGTCCACGTGCTGACGCTGTCGGCGACGCCTATCCCGCGCACGCTGCAACTGGCATTGACCGGCGTGCGCGAACTGTCGCTGATCGCCACGCCGCCGGTCGACCGCATGGCGGTGCGCACCTTCATCTCGCCCTTCGATCCGCTGGTCATTCGCGAGACGTTGTTGCGCGAGCGTTATCGCGGCGGCCATTCCTTCTATGTCGTGCCGCGCATCAGCGATCTGGCGGAAATCCATGATTTCCTGAACCAATCCGTGCCGGAACTGAAGGTGGCGGTGGCCCATGGCCAGATGCCGCCGGGCGAACTCGACGACATCATGAACGCCTTCTACGACGGCCAGTACGACGTTCTCTTGTCGACCACCATCGTCGAATCCGGCCTCGACATCCCGACCGCCAACACGCTGATCGTCCATCGCGCCGACATGTTCGGCCTGTCACAGCTCTATCAGTTGCGCGGCCGTGTCGGGCGCTCGAAGGTGCGCGCCTACGCACTGTTCACACTGCCGGCCAACCGCAAGCTGACCGACACCGCCGAACGTCGACTGAAAGTGCTGCAGTCGCTCGACACGCTGGGCGCCGGCTTCCAGCTCGCCAGCCACGATCTCGATATCAGAGGCGCAGGCAATCTGCTCGGCGAAGAGCAGTCCGGCCACATCAAGGAAGTCGGCTTCGAGCTCTACCAGCAGATGCTGGAGGAGGCGGTCGCGGAGGTGAAGGATTCCGGCGAGGTGCTGGATGGCGGCTGGTCGCCGCAGATCGCCGTCGGCACGGCGGTGATGATCCCGGAGAGCTATGTGCCGGACCTGCAGCTCAGGCTGGCGCTCTATCGGCGCCTCGGCGACCTCGAGAGCACCGAGGAAATCGATGCTTTCGGCGCCGAGCTGATCGACCGTTTCGGCCCGCTGCCGGAGGAGGTGAAGCATCTGCTCAAGATCGTCTTCATCAAAGCCCTCTGCCGCAAGGCCAATGTCGAGAAGCTCGATGCCGGGCCGAAGGGCGTGGTCATCCATTTCCGCAAGCGCGAGTTTTCCAACCCGGTCGGACTGGTCAAATTTATCGGCGAGCAAGGCTCGCTGGCAAAGATCCGGCCGGACCAAAGCGTCGTCTTCACCCGCGACTGGCCAACGGCGGAAAAGCGTTTGGCGGGCTCGGCTGTCGTCATGACGCAACTGGCGCGGCTGGTAGAGAAGGCGGCGTAGCCAGCCCGGCCCATTCGCCAGCGCTGAAATTCCGGTCTAGAATAGGAAATCGGCTTCGTGTATGGAGCCGCCACCCCACATGGGGGCTGGAAATGGCGGGCGAGGTGCTTGCCGGAAAGAGCGTTGGGTGCAGCGATGACGAAATGGTCGCCGAATTCGTGGAGGGCAAAGCCGATCAAGCAGGTCCCTGCTTATCCGGACCTTGCCGCGCTGAAGAACACGGAGGCCCAGCTCGCCACCTTTCCGCCGCTGGTTTTTGCCGGCGAGGCGCGCAAGCTGAAGAAGCAACTGGCCAGCGTCGCTGCCGGCGAGGCGTTCCTGCTCCAGGGCGGCGACTGCGCCGAGAGCTTTGCCGAACATGGCGCGGACAACATCCGCGACTTCTTCCGCGTCTTCCTGCAAATGTCGGTGGTGCTGACCTTCGCCGGTGCGCAGCCGGTGGTGAAGATCGGCCGCGTTGCGGGCCAGTTCGCCAAGCCACGCTCGTCCGACAACGAGACCAAGGGCGAGGTGACGCTGCCGAGCTATCGCGGCGACATCATCAATGGCATCGAATTCGACCTCAAGTCGCGCATTCCCGATCCTGCCCGCCAGGAAATGGCGTACCGTCAGTCGGCGGCAACGCTCAATCTTTTGCGCGCCTTCGCGCAGGGCGGCTACGCCAGCCTGGAGAATGTGCATCGCTGGATGCTCGGCTTCGTCTCCGACAGCCCGCAGGCCGAAAAATACGAGTCGCTTGCCAACCGCATCACCGAGACGATGGATTTCATGCGCGCGGTCGGCATCACCTCCGAAACCAATTTCGCGCTGCGCGAGACTGATTTCTATACCAGCCACGAGGCGCTGCTGCTCGGCTATGAGGAAGCGCTGACGCGTGTCGATTCGACCTCCGGCGACTGGTACGCGACGTCTGGCCACATGATCTGGATCGGTGACCGCACCCGCCAGCCCGACCATGCGCATGTCGAATATTGCCGCGGCATCAAGAACCCGCTCGGCCTGAAATGCGGCCCGTCGCTGACGCCGGACGGCTTGCTGGAACTGATCGACCTGCTCAACCCCGAGAACGAGCCAGGCAGGCTGACGCTGATCGCGCGCTTCGGTTCCGACAAGGTCGCCGAGCATCTGCCGAAGCTGGTGCGGGCGGTGCAGAAGGAAGGCCGTAGCGTCGTCTGGTCGTCAGACCCGATGCATGGCAACACGATCGAGGCGGCCGGCTACAAGACGCGGCCGTTCGACCGCATCCTGAAGGAGGTGCAGACGTTCTTCGAGGTGCACCGCGCCGAAGGCACGCATCCGGGCGGCATCCATGTCGAGATGACCGGCAAGAACGTGACTGAATGCACTGGCGGTGCCCGCGCCATCACCGCCGAGGAATTGCAGGACCGCTATCACACCCATTGCGACCCGCGCCTCAATGCCGACCAGGCCATCGAACTGGCGTTCCTGGTGTCGGACCTGCTCAAGAAAAGCCATCCGGTGCAACACAAGCAGGTCGCCAACGGCTGACCCCCGTCCAAAGCAGTTCACAGGAAAAGCGCTTCCTGCCGAAAAATCAGTCTTGCTTGTAGAGCAGCCAGCTCTTGCCGGCGCGGCCCGCCATCGTCGAATGCCTGGTCACGCGGTTACGTCCGCTGACCTTTGAGCGGTAAAGCGCCCGGTCTGCCTTGCTGTAGAGGTCTTCAGGGCCCTCGGCTTCGGATGCCATGCAGATGCCCATCGAGACGGTGACGGTGCCGTAATTCATGCCGGTCTGGCTGCTGGTGAAAGGCGACTGCTCGATCAGCGCGCGAATGCGTTCGGCGATTTCGTAGGTGGCGTCCTCGCTTGCGCCCTCGACGATCAGCGCGAATTCCTCGCCGCCGGTGCGGGCGACGAACATGTCGGCGCGAATGCTGGTCTGGAATATATCGGCGATGATCTGGAGGATCTTGTCGCCGACGGGATGGCCGTACCTGTCGTTGATGTCCTTGAACCGATCGATGTCGGCGAGGATCAATGCATTGAACAGGATGCCTTTGTTGCTATTGTAGATCCTGGTGATTTCCTTGTCGAAGGCGCGACGGTTCCAGATTTGCGTCAGGGGGTCGGTGTCGGCTAGGCGCTTGTATTCCTCGAGCTTCGACTTGACGCTTTCCAGTTCCGCGGTCTTGTCGCTGAGCGTCGAGGCAACTTGCCGGCCATGATCGATCGTCGAATTGGTGGCGACCGCCATGGCGTTGACGATCTTTTGCAGAACATCCGGCGACAGCAGGCTGTTTCTGCCGAGTCCGCTCGACGTTTCGTTGAGGATCCTGCCGTATTTCTCGATGTGGCTGCGCTCGCTCCTCAGCAGCGAAGCGATGTCCTCGAGTTCGTTGGCGATGACTTCCCTGGCATGCTCGACGATGCCGGAGCCATGGTTCTGGGCAAAGAAGGCGCGTCCGATCTGGTCGATGTCGTCCTGTGTCGGTCGGCCGCTCAGCGACACGACGGCAAGGCTGAGCTCGCGATTGGATCCGCTCAAGGCCTCGTAGAAGATCTCGTAGTTGCGTGGCAGGCCGAGCACGCCGAGCTGGCGCATTGTGGCGAGGACAGTGCTCGCAATATCGGTGCTTCGTTCGCTCTGGGCGGCTGCCGGCTGCATGTTCTGTTCACTCTTCCCCGGGAACACGCTGCGGCATTCGCAGGCATCCAATGTCGCCGACCTGGGGAACGCTGGCCATTCCAGTCCATCTTGCGAAGAAGGCGCGTCCCCACTCACGACTTTCGCTTGCGAGGATCATAGATGCAGCAGCGCTAAAGTTTCCTTAATCCGCTGAATCCGGCCTGTTTTTCGCTGATTCCGGCTTTACACGCCTTCATCCGTGAACAAACAATTCCCGAGCGCGCCAAATGCATGTCGCATTTTCTTGCGCGCAGCCACCGAAAAGCTGGGATCCTGTCAGCAGCGATTTCTTTTGGGATGGTGCGATGAGTGAAAATCATACGGGATCGTGTCTCTGCGGAGCGGTTCGCTTCAGGACGCGAGGGCCGTTGCGCGGCGTCATCTATTGCCATTGCTCGCAATGTCGCAAGCAGAGTGGACATTTCTATGCCGCAACCAATGTCCCGGACGCCAATATCGATATCGACGGCGCCGACAACATCAGCTGGTATGAGGCGTCCGCCTTCGCCGGGCGCGGTTTTTGCAAGACATGCGGATCGCTGCTTTTCTGGAAACCGCGGGACAACGCCTATGTTTCGGTTCTGGCGGGATCGTTCGATGAACCGACAGGCCTCGAGGGCCAATGCCACATATTCGTGGGTGACAAGGGCGATTATTATTCGATCGACGACGCGCTGCCTCAATTCGAGAAGTCGACCCCATCGGTGAAGGTCGCCGACGAATGAATTTTGGGTGAGCCAGCTTATTCCATTGATCGGGCCATTGCTTTATCCCGTGCCGGTGATTCGCAAAGGGGTTTGGCATGCAGCGGCTGATCGACGCTTATTTCAACTCGCTGCGGGCGTTCCGCAAGCTGGCCGCAACTGAAAAAGCTTTCCAGCAGGAGCTGGCGCTGCTCGCCCTTGCCCTTCCGATCGGCTGGTTCGTTTCGGTGTCGTGGCGCGGCTACGCGCTGCTGATCGGCGCGGTGCTGCTCCTGATCATGGTCGAGGTGCTGAACACCGGCATCGAAGCGGCCTGCGATGCCTTTAGCCGCGAATTCAATGTCGACATCCAGCTGGCCAAGGACTGCGGTTCGCTGGCGGTACTGATCTCCGTGGCGATCGTCGCCGGCGTCTGGGGCATCGCGATCATCGAGCGTATCGTCGGGCTGCCGATCTGAGCTTTCGACCGCCGGCCGGCGGTCAGTTTTCCCTGGCGCGTTCCTTTCGGGCGAAATGGCGGGCGATGAGCCAGGCGAGTACGGCCACGGCCAGGCCGATAGCCAGGCCCACCAATATCCGCTCATGGCGAAGCAGCGCCTGGCCGATGAAATGCTCGGCGCCCAACCCGAAGACATAGCCGATGGTGCTGAACAGCACCGCCCAGACTGCCGAGGAAATGGCGTTCAAGACGATGAAGCGGGGTGCGGCGATGTTCGACAGGCCGGCCGCGATGCCACCGACCAGGCGCATGCCATAGACGTAGCGGTTCGACAGCACGAAGATGTTGGGATGGGTGTTGAGCAGACGATAGGCGCGGCGGAAGCCGGGCCGCTTGCGCAACCCGACGACATAGCGATGGTCCGCGAAACTTCTCCCCAGGATGAAGAAGCAGGTGTCGCCGGCGAAGGCCCCAAGCGCTGCCACGACGACAGTCTGCCAGAGGACGAAGATATGCTGATGGGCGAAGAAGCCACCGAGTATGGCGGCACTCTCGCCCTCGGCGACACAGCCCAGAAAAACGGCGATCAGCCCGTATTGTTCGATGAAATGATGGATCGCGTCGCTCATGACGGCGATTGCTGCGACAGCCTCTCGTCGATCCGCTTGACCAGTTCGGCCAGCCGCACGATCTCGTCGCGCATGCCGATGATCTGGCCGTGGCGCATTTCGTCCAGCTTTTCATGCAGCGCCATGATCTCGATCTCGGCCTTCAGATTGACCTCGTAGTCGTGGGCGGCATCGATGCGGTCGCGCTCGGTCTGGCGGTTCTGCGCCATCATGATCACCGGCGCCTGCAGCGCCGCGACCATGGACAGGACGAGATTGAGGAAGATGAACGGGTAGGGGTCGAAGGCGTCGCGCGCCAGAAGCCAGGCATTGGCTGATGTCCAGACGATCAGGAAGGCAATGAAGCCAAGGATGAACGACCAGGAACCGCCGATGCGGGCGATGCTATCGGCAAGGCGGTCGCCAAAGGTCTGGTGGAAGGCGACGGCCTTGTTGGTGTCCCTCGAGATCGTGGTGCGCTCGAGCGTCGACTGCAGCACCCGGTTCTCCAGGGCACTGAGACCGTCTGGCTTTCGTCTCAGCCAGCGGTTCGCCAGATCGTCGATTGTCTTGTTCATGGCCGTCTCCAAGGGCTTGGCTGGCGATAGAGGTAGAGGCTGCCGGGCCGCGCGGGAAGTGCTAGATTGAGGGAACCGGAGGGACTTATGGTCGACTTCAAGAAAATTCGCGCTCGCGCCGCAAAGCGCAAGGGCGGCGAGGAGGAACTGGTCTCGCTGCTCGGGCCGATTCCCGACAACGCCGCCGTGGCCGACATCGGCGATGACCGTATCCTGTCGACGATGGCCGAGCGCGTCTTCGCCGCCGGTTTCGTCTGGCGCGTCATCGAGCAGAAATGGCCCGGATTCGAAGAGGCGTTCCTGCGCTTCGAGCCGAAGCGGTTGCTGTTCCAGCCTGACGATTTCTGGCATGAACTGGCATCCGACCAGCGCATCGTGCGCAATCCGCAGAAGATCAAATCCGTTCGCGACAACGCTGCCTTCGTCGAGCGCGTGTCAAAAGAGCATGGCGGCTTCGGCACATTCCTCGCCGAGTGGCCCGCCGACGACCAGGTCGGGCTGATGGCCTATCTCGGCAAGCATGGCAGCCGGCTCGGCGGCAATACCGGCCAGTATTTCCTGCGCTGGCTGGGTTGGGACGCCTTCGTCATTTCGGCCGACATGGCGGCCGCCCTTCGCGATGCCGGGCTCGATATCGCCGAAAGCCCGACGTCGAAGAAGGATCTCGACAAGATCCAGGCCCAGGTCAACCGTTGGGTTGCGGATACCGGCCTGCCGCGCCGGCACATTTCGCGCATCCTGGCGATGTCGATCGGGGAGAACCATTCGCCGCAGGCGCTGCGCGACTATATGGGCAACGACTGATGTCGAAATTGGCCCAAGCAAACGCCATTGCGGGGCGAATTTTGCTGCGCTAAGTCAGCAGCATGACCAAGAAGCCCGACATACTGCGCATCGCCGTTGCCCAGCTCAATCCGACAGTCGGCGACGTCGCCGGCAATCTCGCCAAGGCCCGCGAGGCGAGGGCGGATGCCGCGCGTCAAGGCGCCGATCTCGTGCTCTACACCGAGCTTTTCCTCGCCGGCTATCCGCCTGAGGATCTGGTGCTGAAGCCCGCCTTCCTGAAGGCCTGCGAGCGGGCCGCGCAGGAGATCGCCGCCGACACCGCCGATGGCGGTCCCGGCGTCATCATCGGCACGCCGCTGAAGCGCAAGACCGGAACCCACAACTCGATCGTCTTCGCCGATGGGGGCAAGATCATCGCCGAGCGCTATAAGCTCGATCTGCCGAATTATGGCGAGTTCGACGAGAAGCGCGTCTTCCAGGCCGGACCGGAGATCCAGGGGCCTGTCAATTTCCGCGGCGTGCGTCTGGGAATCCCGATCTGTGAGGACATCTGGGGCGACATCGGCGTCTGCGAGACGCTGGCCGAGAGCGGCGCGGAAATCCTGCTGGTGCCGAACGGCTCGCCCTATTACCGCGCCAAGATCGATGTGCGCCACCAGGTCGTCATCCGCCAGGTCATCGAATGCGGGCTGCCGATGATCTACGCAAACCAGCTCGGCGGCCAGGACGAGCTGATCTTCGACGGCGCGTCGTTTGCCATAGGTGCCGACAAGCGGCTCGCTTTCCAGATGAGCCAGTTCGAGGAGGCGGTCGACATCACCACCTGGAGGAGACGGGGCGAAAACTGGGTCTGTTCGGAAGGACCGATGTCGAAGATCCCCGAACGGGAGGAGGCCGACTACCGCGCCTGCATGCTGGGCTTGCGCGATTACGTCAACAAGAACGGTTTCAAGAACGTCGTGCTCGGCCTGTCGGGCGGCATCGATTCGGCCATCTGCGCGGCCCTTGCCGTCGATGCGCTGGGCGAGGAGCGGCTGCGCGCGGTAATGATGCCTTACCGCTATACGTCGAAGGATTCGCTCAAGGATGCTGAAGACTGTGCCCGCGCACTCGGCTGCCGCTATGACATCGTGCCGATCTTCGAGCCGGTCGAAGGTTTCCTTCATGCGCTGACGCAGCTTTTCGAAGGCACCAAGGAAGGCATCACCGAGGAGAACTTGCAGAGCCGCGCGCGCGGCACCATCCTGATGGCGATTTCCAACAAATTCGGCTCGATGGTGGTTACGACAGGCAACAAGAGCGAGATGTCGGTCGGCTATGCCACGCTCTATGGCGACATGAATGGGGGCTTCAATCCGATCAAGGACCTGTACAAGATGCAGGTCTATGCACTGTCGCGCTGGCGCAACAGCCACGTGCCGCCGGGCGCGCTCGGACCGTCGGGCGAGGTGATCCCGAAGAACATCATCGACAAGGCGCCGTCGGCGGAACTGCGCGAGAACCAGACCGATCAGGATTCGCTGCCGCCCTATCCGGTGCTGGACGACATCCTCGAATGCCTGGTCGAGAACGAGATGGGCGTCGACGACATCGTCGCGCGCGGCCATGACCGGGCGACGGTGACGCGCATCGAGCACCTGCTCTACGTCGCCGAATACAAACGCCGGCAGGCGGCGCCCGGCGTGAAGATCACCAGGAAGAATTTCGGCCGCGACCGCCGTTATCCCATCACCAACCGGTTCAGGGATCGCGGCTAGACACCGTTCCGGCCGAAAATTCGCGTCATGCCGCAGGCGAGGGTAGCGATGCCTGAGTGTGAAATCAGCTTCGACCTGTCACGGATCGACTTCAGGGCGACATCCGACCTGTTGATGGCAAGCTATTGGGGCGGCGGGCGCAGTGACGAGACCCACCGCCGCGCCTTCGCGAATTCGCTCTGCGTCGGCGCTTATGTCGAAGGCAAACAGGTCGGCTTCGGCCGGGCGATCACCGACCGCACGGTGTTCGCCTATCTGGCCGATATCATCGTCTGGCCGCAGCATCGCGGGCAGGGCATCGGCTCGCGGCTGGTGCAGGCACTGATCGATCACCCCGAGCTCCGCACCGTTTCGCACTGGAGCCTATCGACCAGCGACGCGCATGGGGTTTATGAAAGACTGGGATTCAAGGCATCGACCGATGGCCGGTACATGCGCCTCGATCGTAAGCCGATCCGCTGACCGAGCGCCATTGCCGTTGTTGCAAATTTATCCCAGTGCTTGGACCAGATGCCGTTTTTGGTGACCGCCAGCCTTGGCGATGCGATGAGGCATCTCTATAAGGGCCTCTCCGCGATTCCCTTTAGGGAGGACCGAATGCCAGGATTTGACATCGTTATGCGAGGCCGCGAAGCCTAGGTCCCGACCGGCGCGCCGCAGGGTTTTCACCCTCGGAACGAAGCCGGATCGAGAACAGGCCTTTGCCGATGCCGGTCGCCGCCTTCGGGCAAGCGGCCATTCATAACCGAACCTCCGCATTCCCGGGCATTGAGCCCCTTGCGCGGTTTTTTCATTTTCGACCTTACCGGGATCGGGCTTTTTGCGCCCGAATGACATCATGGCTCGTTTTCGAATCGATTTGCGCGCGAGCGCCTTTCGCAGCGTTCTTGGCTTTACTTTCACCCACTGGCGGCGCCAGCCCTGGCGGCTTTCGCTGATCATGGCTGGTTTCCTGCTGTCGACGCTGGCCGATGTGCTGACGCCGCTCTATTCCGGCCGGCTGGTCGATGCCGTCGCCAGCAGCGCCGGCGCCGACGAGATCGCCTGGAATGCCGCGATGACCGCGTTTTCCATGCTGATGGCGTTGGCGCTGGCAGGTGTCGTCCTGCGCAATCTGGCCTTCATGGGTATCGTCGAACTGACGCTGAAGATGATGGCCGACATCGCCGCCGACGCCTTCCATCGTGTCCAGCGCTTTTCCACCGACTGGCACGCCAACAGCTTCGCCGGATCGACCGTGCGCAAGGTGACGCGCGGCATGTGGGCGTTGGACCTGCTCAACGACACGATCCTGATCGCGCTGCTGCCGTCGGTCGTCATGCTGGTCGGCTCGACGCTGCTGCTGGGCTGGTTCTGGCCGCTGATGGGAGCGGTTGTCGCCGCCGGCTCGGTGCTGTTCATCGCCGTCACGGCGATGCTGTCGCTGGGCTATGTCGCGCCGGCGGCCAGGCTCGCCAACACCTGGGACACACGCCTTGGCGGCTCGCTGGCCGACGCGGTGAGCTGCAACGCCGTGGTCAAAGGGTTTGGCGCCGAGGAGCGCGAGGAGAACCGGCTTGCCAGGGTCGTCGCCAAATGGCGTGCCCGCACGCGGCGCACCTGGGTTCGCGGCACCATCAACGGAACCACGCAAGGGGCGCTGCTGCTGGTGATGAGAGCGGCGGTCATCGGGTTGGCGCTGATGCTGTGGTCGTGGGGACAGGCAACGGCCGGCGACGTCGCCTTCGTGCTGACTTCTTTCTTCGTCCTGCAAGGCTATCTCAGGGATATCGGAACGCATATCCGAAACCTGCAGCGCTCGATCAACGACATGGAGGAACTGGTCGATTTCCAGTCCGAACCGCTTGGCATCGAGGACCGGCCCGGCGCCGGGCCGATCCATATCACGCAAGGGGGCATCGCCTTCGACGACGTTACCTTCCACTACGGCAGTCACCGTTCGCCGCTCTATCGCGATTTCTCGGTCGATATCGCGCCGGGCGAGCGGGTCGGGCTGGTCGGCCATTCCGGGTCGGGCAAGACGACTTTCGTCAAGCTGATCCAGAGGCTCTATGATGTGAACGCCGGCCGGATCCTGATCGACGGCCAGGACATTTCGGAGGTGGCGCAGGCGTCGCTGCGTGCGCAGATCGCCATCGTGCAGCAGGAGCCGATCCTGTTCCACCGCTCGCTGGCCGAAAACATCGCCTATGCCCGGCCCGGCGCCACGCAGGCCGAGATCGAGCACGCCGCGAAGCTGGCGAGCGCGCATGACTTCATCGTCAACCTGCCGAAGGGCTACGGCACGCTCGTCGGCGAGCGCGGCGTGAAGCTGTCGGGCGGCGAGCGCCAGCGCGTGGCGATCGCACGCGCGTTCCTCGCCGATGCGCGCATCCTGATCCTGGACGAGGCGACGTCGAGCCTCGATTCAGAATCGGAGGTGCTGATCCAGCAGGCGATGGAGCGGCTGATGGTCGGCCGCACCACGCTGGTCATCGCGCACCGGCTTTCGACGGTGCGGGCGCTCGACAGGCTGTTGGTCTTCGATCGCGGCAAGATCGCCGAGGAAGGCTCGCATGACGCGCTGATCCGGCTGCCGGGCGGCATCTACCGCCGCCTGTTCGAGCGCCAGGCGCTCGAATTGACCAAGGGACTTGTCACCTGATCGGGGATGGCCTCCGGCTCTGGCCCGGAGGCCATCCCATCAGGCGCCGGCGGCCTGACGGGCGGGCGGCGCGGGACATGCGATTGCTGGCGGAGCCGCGTCCGCCAAGTCTTTTCATTGCTTGCGCCATGTTCTATGTCTGCGGCACGGCACGGGGGCGCGTCTTGTCAATCACAAAAGCATCCGGTACGCCCCGCTCATGACAGTTACCGTTCGTTTCGCCCCCTCGCCGACAGGCCGCATCCATATCGGCAATGCGCGCACCGCCCTGTTCAACTGGCTGTTCGCCATGAACCATAAGGGGCGCTTCATCCAGCGCTTCGACGACACCGATGTCGCGCGCTCGAAGCAGGAATTTTCCGACGCCATCCTTTACGACCTGCATTGGCTTGGCATCTTTCCCGACACCACCGAATACCAGTCGCGTCGCTTCGAGATCTATGACGCGGCGGTCGAGCGGCTGAAGGCGGCGGGCGTTCTCTATGCCTGCTATGAAACGCCGGAGGAGCTCGACCTCAGGCGCAAGGTGCGCCGTACGCGCGGCCTGCCGCCGGTCTATGGCCGCGAGGCGCTGACGCTGACGTCGGAACAGATCGCCGAATATCAGGCCGATGGCCGCCGGCCGCACTGGCGCTTCCTGCTGCCCAATTTCACCGGCGATCCGCAGCAGCCGGAGCGCACCGAAATCCATTGGAACGACCTGGTGCGCGGGCAGGAAACCGTCGATCTCGCCTCGCTGTCGGACCCGGTGCTGGTGCGCGAGGACGGCACCTATCTCTATACGCTGCCATCCGTCGTCGACGATATCGAGATGGGCGTCAGCCATGTCATCCGCGGCGACGACCACGTCACCAACACCGGCGTGCAGATCGCGCTGTTCCGGGCGCTGGGTGCCGAGCCGCCGGAATTCGGCCACCACAACCTGCTGACCACCGTTTCGGGCGAGGGGCTGTCGAAGCGCACCGGCGCACTCTCCATCGAAAGCCTGCGCGAGGACGGCATCGAGCCGATGGCGGTCGCATCGCTGGCCGTGCTGGTCGGCACGTCGGAAAATGTCGCCGCCGCGCACGACCTGGCCGAACTCGCCAGCCGTTTCGACCCGGCTGCGACCTCGAAGTCGGCGGCAAAGTTCGATCCGGACGAGCTTTTCGTGCTCAACCGGACGCTGCTGCACCAAATGCCGTTCTCCGAAGCGCAGAATCGGCTGGTGGTGCTCGGCATATCGGGCGAGCAGGCGGAACCGTTCTGGCTGGCTGTGCGCGGTAATCTCGACAGGCTGGCCGATGCTGTCGGCTGGTGGCGCATCCTGCGCGAAGGGCCGCAGGAGAAGCCGGAATTTTCCGACGCCGATCGAGATTTTCTTCACCAGGCCATCGATCTGCTGCCCGAGGAGCCTTGGAACGGGACCGTCTGGAAGGACTGGACGGCCAAGATCAGGGAAGCGACCGGCCGCAAGGGCAAGGCGCTGTTCATGCCGCTGAGGCTCGCCCTTACCGGATTGACTTCGGGACCGGAGCTTGCAGATCTATTGCCGCTGATGGGTCGGGAAGGAACGTTGGCCCGACGACCCTGACCTTCCGCTGTTCCGGCGGCAACACCGAGACCGGCGATGTGACCGGTTTGACCGCAAGCCGCTTGATGGTGTCGCGGTCCAGCCCGCCGGCGGCGTTTGCCAGCGTCTCGGGATCGGCACCTGGATCGGGTTTGGAGGCAGGCACCGGAATGAACGGGGCGCCCTCCGTTCGCGGCCGCGACTGTTGCTGGCTTGGCGGATTGCCGCCGATGATCTGGAAGTTCTGCGCGGCGTTGCAGCCGCAGGCCGGCGGCCGCGACACATTGGGTTGCTTGTAAAGATAGGCCGTGGGCAGCTCGCTGTACGGCCGGCCGGTGACCGACGATGTCATGTCGGCTGAATCGTCGTCCAGGCCGCGCGAATAGAAGACCTGGATCTCGGTGCCGGGGCAGCTCGATTCGCAGTTCTTCTGGTCGCGCTCGAAATCGCCGACCGAGGCGGCATTCGACATCGGGAAGAAGTAGCCGTCGCAGGTGCGCACGCAGGTGGTACGGAACTCGCCGCCGACGCCCGGAAAATCCGGTATGCCGGACCGGCCCGGCACGCGGCGGATATTGCGCTCCTCGTCGGGATCGTCAGACTGGTCGAGCGTATCGAGCCGGCGTGTGTCGCCGCCGAACAGCTGGTCGAACAGATTGCCGTTGCCTTGTTCCCGTTTCGCTTCGCGCAAGAGTTCGCGGCGGGGCGCCACCGCGTCCTCGCGGCAGCCATTGGTGTCGAGCGCGGCCAGGATGCGTGCGCGATCGCGCCGCGAACCGCCGCCGGCGAGGCGGGCGCGCTTGGCCTGCAAGCTATCGAGATTGGCGTTCATGCGCTCGATGGTGGCGTTGAACCCAGCGCATTGGCTGACATTGCGGCTGAATAGAGAGAAGCCGCAGCCGGCGCTGCTGGACTGGCCGCGCGCCTTTGAAATCTGCTCGCGTTGCCGGTCGATCGCGGCGTCATATTTCCGGATCAGGGCCGGACCGCCACTGCCGCGCGAGGTCGCGGCAAGATCGGTCTCGAGCTGGCGGCAGACACGCGAGGCGGCCTGCGGCTCGGAGACGGCGGCGCCCGAAAGCAGCAGGCCAAGCAGCACGGCGAGATGCGCCTGCTTCCACCCTTTGCCCATCATCCGCCGAAACCCTGCTTGGTTGTTCGCCGCACGCTACGTGCTCGTGGTTAAACCGCAGTTTACCCCCGAATTGGTGTTCAGCCCAGATCGACGACAGCTTGCGCCTTGTGGGCGGCCTCGACCACCGCCAGCGCTGTCATGTTGACGACGCCGCGCGAAGTCACCGAGGGCGTCAGGATATGCGCCGGCTTGTCGGTGCCGAGCAGGATCGGGCCGACATGCAGGGCATCCATCATGGTCCTGAGCGCTGTCAGCGTGATGTTGGCGGAATCGAGGTTGGGGAACACCAGGAGATTGGCTTCGCCCTTCAGACGCGAATGCGGATAGACGCGCTGGCGCAGATGTTCCGACAGCGCGGAATCGGCATGCATCTCGCCGTCGCATTGCAGCTCGGGCGCGATGCGCGCCAGGATCGCCGCCGCCTGCCGCATCTTGAGCGCACTCGGCGAATCGCGCGAGCCGAAATCCGAATGCGACAGCAGCGCCGCCTTGGGCTCGATGCCGAAGCGCTGGATCTCCTCGGCCGCCAGCACGGTCATTTCGGCGATCTCGTCGGCGGTGGGGTCGACAGAAACATGGGTGTCGGTCAGGAAGATGATGCCGCGTTGCGAGATCAGCATGGACAGCGTCGACAGATCCCGGTCCTTGATGCCGGTTCGTGGCCCGATGATCAGCGTGACGTTGCGCAGGTGCCGCTCGAAACGCCCTTCGAGGCCGCAGACCATGGCGTCGGCGTCGCCGCGCTTCAATGCGAGGGCCGCGATCACCGTGTTGTCGGTGCGCACCATGGTGCGCGCGGCCTCCGTCGTCACGCCGCGCCGGCCGGCCAGCTCGATCAGGAGGTCGACGTAATGGCGGTAGCGCGGATCGTCCTCCGGGTTGATCAGGCCGAAGTCGACGCCGGGCTTGATGCGCAGTCCGTAGCGCTTCAATCGCACCTCGATGACGTGCGGACGGCCGATCAGGATCGGCTCGGCGATGCCTTCCTCCAAAACCACCTGCGCGGCGCGCAGCACGCGCTCGTCCTCGCCGTCGGCATAGATGACGCGCTTGGCGCTCGACGCCTTGGCCGACGAGAACACCGGCTTCATCACCAGGCCGGAGCGGAAGACGAAGCGGTTGAGCTTGTCGATATAGGCGGAGAAGTCGCTGATCGGCCTTGTCGCGACACCGGTGTCGCAGGCCGCCTTGGCGACGGCCGGGGCGATGCGCAGGATGAGGCGCGGATCGAAGGGCGAGGGGATCAGGAATTCGGGTCCGAACACCGGCGTCTCGCCGGAATAGGCGCGCGCGGCGACATCCGAAGGTTCTTCGCGGGCAAGGGCGGCGATGGCCCGCACCGCGGCCATCTTCATCTCCTCATTGATGGCGCTGGCGCCACAGTCCAGCGCGCCGCGGAAGATGTAAGGAAAACACAGTACGTTGTTGACCTGATTTGGAAAATCGGACCGGCCCGTGCAGATCATCGCGTCGGGGCGCGCCGCCCGCGCCACTTCCGGCATGATTTCCGGATTGGGATTGGCCAGCGCCAGGATCAATGGCTTCGGCGCCATGTGCTGGAGCAATTCCGGCTTCAGCACGCCGGCGGCCGAAAGCCCGAGGAACACGTCTGCGCCCGATATGACGTCGGCCAGCGTGCGCGCCTCCGTGTCCTTCACATAAGGGTCTTTCCAGCGGTCCATCTCATCCGTGCGCCCCTTATAGGCGACGCCGAAACGGTCGGTGACCCAGATGTTCTCGACCTTGGCGCCGAGCGAGACCAGCAGGTTGAGGCAGGCCAATGCCGCCGCACCCGCGCCCGAAGTGACGATCTTGATGTCGGCAATGGTTTTGCCGGCGAATTCCAGGCCGTTGAGCACTGCGGCGGCGACGATGATGGCGGTGCCGTGCTGGTCGTCATGGAAAACCGGTATGCCCATCCGGGCCTTCAGTCGCTCTTCGACCTCGAAGCATTCCGGCGCCTTGATGTCCTCGAGGTTGATGCCGCCGAATGTCGGTTCCAGCGCCGCCACCGTTTCGACCATGCGCTCGATCTCGGGCGCGTCGATCTCGATGTCGAAGACGTCGATGCCGGCGAATTTCTTGAACAGGACCGCCTTGCCTTCCATGACCGGCTTGGAAGCGAGCGGGCCGATATTGCCCAGGCCGAGCACGGCCGAGCCGTTGGAAACGACGCCGACCAGATTGGCGCGCGCCGTGTAGTCGGCCGCGGTCGCCGGATCGTCGCGGATTTCGAGGCAAGGGGCCGCCACGCCGGGCGAATAGGCGAGCGCCAGGTCGCGCTGGTTGCCAAGCGGCTTGGTGGCCTGGATTTCGAGCTTGCCCGGCGTCGGGTGCTTGTGGAAGTAGAGCGCGGCTTCGTCGAGGTCCGAACGTGCCGTTTTCTTGCTCTCGCCGTTCATTCCGGGCCTCCCTGCGATCCTGCGTGCCGCCTTCTTAGCATGCGGCCGAGATTTTTCGCGACGCCAAATGACGCAATCGCCATTCACATCGACGAAGCCGGGATAAGCGATCTATTTCAACGGTTTGAGCGGAATTTCTTCGGCGCCGGCGCTACCGGGTCTCAGAAGGCGCTGACATAGAGGCCGCCGTCCACCGGTATGTTCTGGCCGGTCAGGTAGCCGGCATGGACCGAGCACAGGAAGGCACAGATCTGGCCGAACTCCTCCGGCGTGCCGAGCCGCTTGGCCGGCACGTCGGCACTGATGCGCGCCTTGCGGGCGGCTGCCGCGGTCGGGTCTTCAACGCTGCCGGCCTCGTGCGGACCGCGCAGCCGGTCGGTATCCAGCTTGCCGGGCAGCAGGCTGTTGATGGTCACGTTGCGGTCGATCACCGTGCGCGCCACGCCGGCAAGAAAGGAGGTCAGGCCGGCGCGCGCGCCGGACGACAGATCAAGGCCGGGGATGGGGACATAGACCGATAGCGAAGTGATGTTGACGATGCGGCCAAAACCGCGCACGGCCATGCCGTCGATCACCGCCTGCACCAGCTCGATCGGCGTCACCATGTTCTGGGTCACGCCTTCGAGCATCTTGGCACGATCGAGCTCGCGGAAATCGCGCAGCGGCGGGCCGCCATTATTGTTGACCAGTATGTCGGGTTCGGGGCAAGCGGCGAGAAGCGCCTTCTGCACCTCGGGCTTCGATACGTCGCCGACGACTTCCGTGACGGTCACGCCGTAACGCTCGCGCAGCTCCGCAGCGGTTTTGGCCACCAGCTCGGCGTTGCGCCCGTTGACGACAATGTCACAGCCGGCCTCGGCCAGAGCCATGGCGCAGCCTTTTCCGAGCCCTTTGCTCGAAGCGCAGACGATGGCCTTCTTTCCGCGGATACCGAGATCCATGACGATTTCTCCTGTGATTCGCCGGCAGGCTAGCTCTTGGGCTGGACCAATCGCAACCGTCATACGGTTGTTGCATGAATCGGGGCATAGGCTCGCGAAAGCAACGGTGAATTCGCGATGTCCGGCCAAGAGCCCCGCACGTTCCGCAGCATGTTCATCTCCGACGTCCATCTCGGGTCGAAGGCGGCAAAGGCCGATTTCCTGATCGATTTCCTTAGACATCATGATGCCGACATCATTTATCTCGTCGGCGATATCGTCGATGGGTGGCGCCTGAGACGCAGCTGGCACTGGCCGCAGAGCCACAATGACGTCGTGCAGAAATTGCTGCGCAAGGCGCGCAAGGGCGCCACCATCACCTACATCGCCGGCAACCACGACGAATTCGCCCGCCAGTTCCAGGGCGTGCATTTCGGCGGCATCGTCGTAGCCGACCGCGCCATTCACGAAACCGCCGACGGCAGGCGGCTGCTCGTTATTCATGGCGACCAGTTCGACACGGTCGTGCACAATCAACGCTGGCTCGCCTATCTCGGCGACCACGCCTACGACGCCGCCATGCAGGTCAACCGTGTGATCACCCGGCTGCGCCAGCTGCTCGGCCTGCCTTACTGGTCGTTTTCGTCCTGGGCCAAGGTCAAGGTCAAGAAGGCGGTGAACTTCATCGGCTCGTTCCAGATGGTGCTCAGCGACGAGGCGCGGCGCTCCCATGTCGACGGCGTCATATGCGGCCATATCCATCATGCCGCGATCGAAAACTATGGCGACGTCCAGTACATCAACACCGGCGACTGGGTGGAAAGCTGCACGGCGGTGGTCGAACATTTCGACGGCCGGATGGAAATCCTGACCTGGGCGCATGTCTTGCCCGACGCGCCGGACGAACCCTTCATCCCGATGCTGATCGAGGACCGGGTGGTGCAGGCCGCCTGACTGCGGGTGCCAGGCACAGATTCCGGTGTTAATCGATTAGGCCAATCGGTTTCGTCCGGTTTTTCCTCATGTTAAGGGTCAATCCACACTGCTCGCCGTTCGTGGACGGCAGCGTTATTGGATCGATTCATGCCGCTGCCGCCGCTTTCACCCGAACAGCTCGTCAAGCCTCGCCATTTCGAACTGCGCATGAGCCTGATCTTCGCGACATTGTTCGTGTCGCAGGGCACGCATCTGCCTTACTTCCCGCTGTGGCTGCAGGCGAAAGGTTTTCACGCCGAGCAGATCGCCGTCATCCTGGCGGCTCCGATGTTCCTGCGCGTCGTGACGACGCCGCTGCTCACCGCGCTCGCGGACCGGGCGAGGGACCGCGCCGACGTCTATATCGCGCTCGTCGCGGCATCGATGATCATTTCCGCCGGCTATTTTCTGCCGGCCTCCTACGCCGTCGTGCTTGCGGTGTCGCTGGCGCTGACGATCGTATGGACACCGCATTCGCCGATGGCCGATTCGCTCGCGCTTTCGGGCGTGCGCCGCTTCGGCTCCAACTACACCAGCATGCGCAAGTGGGGTTCGATCTCGTATCTCTGCGCCAACGTGGCCGGTGGTTTCATCCTGACCGCGGCAGGGGCGCAAGCCGTCCCGGCGATCATTTTCGCGGCACTGGGTGCCGCGCTCTTTGCCGCGCTGCTTGCGCCGCGTCTTGGCCGGCCGCGCCTTGCCTCACCGCTTTCGGCCGCGGAGATCCAGCACTCGGCACCAAGTCTCTTCGATGCCTATTTCGTCTATTTCACCTTGGGTGTCGGCATCCTCACCGCCAGCCACGCCTTCCTTTACGGCTTCGTGTCGATCTACTGGAAGTCGATCGGCATCGGCGACACCGTCGTCGGGCTTCTGTGGGCGTGGGGCGTGGTGGCCGAAGTCTGCATGTTCGTGTTTTTCAACCGCATATTCGCCTCCGTGTCGGTCGTCAGGGTGATGGTGATTGCCGGCATCGGCGCGGTCGTGCGCTGGATCGCCTTTCCGCTGATCTGGCCGCTTGGCCTCGGCGTCGCCGGGTTTTTCGGCGTCCAGACCCTGCATTCGGTGTCGGTGGCCATGGTGCTGATCGGCCTGCAGAAAATGATCGGCGAAACGGTCTCGGAAGAGCGCACCGGTGCCGCACAGGGCATCGCCTATTTCTTCAACGGCTTCTTCATGGCCGCCGTGACGCTCGCCTCCGGCCCGCTCTACGACCGTTTCGGGGTCGACGGCTTCCTGGCCATGATCCCGATCGCGATCATCGGCCTGGTGCTGGTCGGACTCGCGGCGCGCTCAGCCCCAAAGCGCCGGATCGGGCGGTGAAACCAAGGATCCCTCATAGGCGAGGCCGGGCACACGATCCCGCGCAAGCAGCAGCGGTCCGTCGAGGTCGACGAAATCGGCGTCCTGGGCGAGCAGCACCGCCGGCGCCATCGCCAGCGACGTGCCGACCATGCAGCCGACCATGACGCCGAAACCCAGTTCGCGGGCGCGGTCGCGCAGCACGAGCGCCGCCGTCAGCCCGCCCGACTTGTCGAGCTTGATGTTGACGGCATCGTAGAGACCGGCGAGCGCGGCCAGATCCCCCGCCTCATGCACGCTCTCGTCCGCGCAGATCGGCACCGGATGCGCGATGTGGCGCAGGATGCCGTCATGGCCCGCCGGCAGCGGCTGTTCGATAAGCGCGATGCCTTGCTCGGCGGCGAAGGCGAGGTTCGCGGCGATGGTGTCGTCGTTCCAGCCCTCGTTGGCGTCGAGGATGATGCGGCTGTCGGGCGCGGCCTGCCGGACGGCGCGGATGCGCGCAATGTCGTTGTCGCCGCCGATCTTGACCTTGAGCAGCGGGCGCGCCGCGTTGGCACGGGCCTGCGCCGCCATCGCCTCGGGTTCGCCCAGCGACAGCGTGTAGGCCGTCTCGAGCTGATGCAAAGGAGCCGGCCAGACCGCGTCAGCCACCGCCTTGCCGCCGATTTTGGCTTCCAGGTCCCACAAGGCGCAATCGATGGCGTTGCGCGCCGCGCCCGCCGGCATGGCGCCGAGCAGGGCTGTCCGGTCCATGCCAGCAGAGATTTGCCCGCGCATGGCCTCTATCGCGGCGCGAACCCCATCCATGGTCTCGCCATAGCGTTTGTACGGCACGCATTCGCCACGGCCCGTGTAATCGCCTTCGCTGATCGTGCAGGTGATCACTTCGGCTTCGGTCTTCGAACCACGCGAAATGGTGAAGGTGCCGGCGATCGGAAAACGCTCGGCCTCGACCGAAATGACACGCGCCATAATTTTCTGCTCCGGCTGTGCGAGAAGGGTCGTCGGCAAATCGACAAGGCCGGACCCGTCAGGCTAAACAGGACGCCATGTTGACCATCGGCAAGCGCGACGCAAGCGGCAAGACCGCCTCGGAGGCTGACCACGAACCGCGCGTGTCGGTCGGTGAGGAAGCAGGCGTTCTCGGGTGCGCCTTCTCGGGAATCTGGACGACGCGCACCGTGGCCGCGATCGACGCAGAGATGCGCAAAATCGAGAAACGGAGCGGTTTCAAGACTTTGGCGCTCGATCTTTCGCACATCGAGAAGATCGACACCGCCGGCGCGTGGCTGATCGACCGCCTGGTCAGCGCTTTCGAGAAAAAAGGTGTCGAGGTCAGGCTGCAGGGCCAGAGTGACGTCGCCTCGATCCTGCTCGGCGCGGTCGGCGACGCGGTGCGGCGCGAGCCCGAATCGGGGCCGGTCGGGCCGCCCAACATCGTCATTCGCACGCTGGAGGCGGTCGGCCGCCGCGTCTACGAAATGCGCGACGATTTTCTCGCCTCGATGAACATACTGGGCGCCACGATCCGTGGCGCGCAGATGAAGCTCGGCCGCGGCCATGCCGTCAATCCGGCGGCGATCTTCAACCAGATCGACCGCATGGGCGTCGGAGCCATTCCGGTGGTGGTGCTGATGTCGGCGATCGTCGGCGCCATCGTTGCCCAGCAGGGCGCCTACCAGCTCAGCTATTTCGGCGCCGACATCTTCGTCGTCGACCTCGTCGGCGTGCTGATCCTGCGCGAACTCGGCGTGCTGATGACGGCAATCATGATCGCCGGCCGCTCGGGCAGCGCCATCACCGCCGAAATCGGCTCGATGAAGATGCGCGAGGAAGTGGATGCGCTGAAGGTCATCGGGCTTAACCCCATCGGCGTGCTGGTCTTTCCGCGCCTGGTGGCGCTGGTGATCGCCCTGCCTTGCCTGACCATCATCGCCAATTTTGCCGCACTCGGCGGCGGTATCCTCGCGGCTTGGCTCTATTCCGACATCGCACCCGCCGCCTTCATCGACCGGCTGCGCGTCGCCATCGACCTCAGCACCATTTTCGCCGGCCTGATCAAGGCGCCGTTCATGGCCATGATCATCGGCACCATCGCCTCGGTCGAGGGCATGAAGGTCGGCGGCAGCGCCGAATCGCTTGGTCAGCACGTGACCGCCTCGGTGGTGAAATCGATCTTCGTCGTCATCATCCTCGACGGGCTTTTCGCCATGTTCTATGCAGCGATCGAGTTCTGAAATGGCGATGGGAAACGGCATCGAGACCAGGGCCAAGGAGGGCGCGGATGACAGCGAGGTCGTGCTTTCGGCGCATGACATCACCGTTTCCTTCGGCGACAACCTGATCCTCGACAAACTGTCGCTCGATATCTGGCGCGGCGAGATCCTCGGTTTCGTCGGCGCTTCGGGCGCCGGCAAATCAGTTCTGCTGCGCACCATCCTTGGTTTGACGCGCAAGCAGTCCGGCACGATCAAGCTGTTCGGCGTGGATATCGAAAAGGCCGACGATGCCGAACGGCTGCGCATCGACATGCGCCTTGGGGTGCTGTTCCAGCACGGCGCGCTGTTCTCGGCGCTGACCGTGCTGGAAAACGTCCAGGTGCCGATGCGCGAATATCTCGACCTGCCGCGCAAGCTGATGGACGAACTGGCGATGCTCAAGGTCGAACTGGTCGGGCTGCCGCCGGACGCGGCGCAGAAATTCCCGTCCGAGCTGTCGGGCGGCATGATCAAGCGCGCGGCACTGGCTCGCGCGCTGGCGCTCGATCCCGACATCGTCTTCCTCGACGAGCCGACCTCGGGCCTCGATCCGATCAGCGCGGCGGAATTCGACGAGCTGGTGGTCAAGCTGCGGGATACGATGGACCTGACCGTCTACATGGTGACCCACGATCTCGACACGCTTTTCACCGCCTGCGACCGCGTCGCCGTGCTCGGCAAGAAGAAAGTGCTGGTCGAAGGCACCATCGACGACATGCTGAAGAGTGAAGAACCGTGGGTAAAATCGTATTTCCGCGGAAAACGAGCCCGGCAACTTGATCTTGCCGCGCGCGCATAGCCATAAGTGAAGCAATGGAAACCAGAGCCAACTACGTTATTGTCGGCATCTTCACGCTGGTGGCGATCCTGGCGGCGTTCGGCTTCGTCTATTGGACGGCGGCGATCGGCGACAAAGGCGAGACCACGTTGTTGCGCGTGCGTATCCCGGGCTCGGCTTCCGGACTTGGCCGCGGCAGCTTCGTGCTGTTCAACGGCGTCAAGGTCGGCGACGTCAGGCGCGTCTATATCGATGTCGACAATCCGACGGTCGCCATCGCCGACACCGAGATCGACCGCATGACGCCGATCACCAAATCGACGCAGGCCGATATCGGCCTGGCCGGACTGACCGGACAGGCCAATATCGAACTCAAAGGGGCCGACCCCAAGGAAGTAAAACTTCTCGACCAGGCCGAAAAGGAAGGCAAGGTCGCCGAGATCGTGGCCAACCCGTCGGCGGTGACCAATCTTTTGCAGACGGCGCAGAACATCTTCACGCGCGCCGACACGGTGCTGACGCAGCTGGAGGGGTTCACCAAGGATGTGCGCGGGCCGCTGACGCAGACCGTGCAGAATGTGCAGACGTTCTCCGACGCGCTGGCCAGGAATTCCGATGGCGTCGACAAGTTCCTGTCCGCGGTCAGCGCGCTGTCCGATGAGCTGAAGGGCGTCTCGGGCAAGCTCGACGGCACGCTGAAGGCGGCCGAAGGGCTGCTCAATGCCGTCGACAAGGACAAGATCAAGAGCATCGTCGCCAATGTCGATACGGTGACCGGCAACCTCAAGGAAACGTCCAAACAGCTCGATGGCGTGATCAGGAATGTCGATACGGCCGTGGGATCGGTCAATGATTTCGCCAAGCAGACGCAAGGTACGCTGGCCAAGGTCGACGGCGTGCTCGACGGCATCGATCCGGCGCAAGTGCGCACGGCTCTGGCCAACATCCAGAAGGCAAGCGAAAGCGCCGACAAGGCGGCCTCGGACATCGCCAAGGTGACCGGCAAATTCGCGAACAGGGCGGACGACATAGACGAGACGATCAAGGATGCGAGGCAGCTCGCGCAGCGGCTCAACGACGCCTCGGTGCGCGTCGACGGCATCCTGGCCAAGGTCGACAAGCTGCTCGGCTCGGGCCAGGCGGACGGCGTGATGGCGGACGCCAGGGACACGCTGAGGTCGTTCAAGCAGGTTGCCGATACGCTGAATTCGCGGCTTGGCGTCATCACAGACAATATAGCCCGGTTTTCCGGCCAGGGCCTTTCGAATGTCGAGGCGCTGGTTCAGGACAGCCGCCGTTCGATCAGCCGCATCGAGGAGGCGGTTACCGACCTCAGCCGCAATCCGCAGCGCATCCTGTCGGGCGGCGAGGGCGAGGTTCGGCAGTATGATGGCAGGGCGCGGCGTTGACTTCGGTCTCGGCTCGCCCCAGAAACAGTGTCTGCATCCGCGGGTTGTTGTTACAATCCAGGGATAGTGAGGCCGGGGACAGCAGGGATCGCGCGTGAAGTCGACGATTGTGTTCAGATCGGGCGTGGCCTTGCTTGCCTTGACCCTTGCCGGTTGTGCCGCGCTGCCGGGCGGCGGGCCTGCGCCGCTTGACACATTCGAACTGTCGGCGCCGTCGGTCGAGGCGCATGGCCACAGCCGTCGCCAGATCCTGATCGCCCAGCCATCCGCGCTCAAGGCGCTGGACAGCCAGAACATCGTCATAAAACCGTCCCCGCGCTCGATCCAGTACCTCAAGGGCGCGCAATGGGCGGACCGGCTGCCGCTGATCGTGCAGGCTCGGCTGGCCGAGACGTTCCAGCGCTCGGGCAGCTTCGCCGGCGTGGGCAAGCCGGGCGAGGGACTGGCGATCGATTACCAGGTCATCGTCGAGATCCGTTCGTTCGAAGTCCGTGTCGACGGCGGCGATCATGCCGAGGTCGACCTGTTCGTGCGCATCCTCAACGACCGCAACGGCGAGGTGCGTGCGTCCAAGAGCTTTACGGCGACCGCGCCCGTCTCGGGCAGCGGCAACCAAGGCTATGTCGGCGCGCTCGATGCTGCTTTCGGCGACGCGGCCAAACAGATCGTGCGCTGGACCGATTCGGCGGTCTGAGCGGCGATCCCGGGCGGGCGCCAGCCACCAGGCTACAAGCGGTCGAAGGCGTCCGGCCGCAGCTTTCCGGCCTTCATCAGGTGCTGCAGGGTGTAGGTTACGGACAGCGCGTCATCGAGCGCATCGTGTCCCTGCAATGGCGGGTGTTGAACGCCATAATAGTCGGCAAGCTTGTTGCTCGGCGTCCTTGCCAGGTCCTCGATCGGCATCCCGGCCGAGATCAGCAGCTTTACGGCATTGTCAAAGCGGGCCGCCGGGAAGGGAGCAGGAATGCCTGCGATATAGCAGCTGATGGCTATCATGTTCAGTTCGTCCTTGCCCCAGGACCAGAATCGCGCCCCACCCGAGAAACGATCGATGTCAACAAGGGCTTCTCCTAGCGCGACCCCCTCGATCTCCAGCTTTTCTTCTGTGATGCCAGTCAGTTCGGTGAAGAAAGGGTCGAGCGCGTATCTCCTGCCAAACCGGTCGATCGGTCTGACATAGGCCTTGTGCGTGCCCAGGACGGGAAAGTCGTCTTCGAGCCCAAGCCTGACCGCGCCGATCTGCGCGATGACCGGGTCGGGATCGTGGGCCGCGCACCAGAATCTGCGTTGCGAGCCCTCAAGGCAAAGAAACTCGCAGTCGAATATGATCGCCGTCTTCACAAGTCAGAGATCCAGTTCCGGATGCGACGTCCACCCTTCCAAGCCAAAAGGCGGGAGACAAGTCCCCCGCCTTTTTTCATTGGCTGTCTGCCGCTGCCTAGTGCAGGCGGCCGCTGGCGTGGGCCAGCATGGTGTAGACCTTGCCTGTATCCGAGGTCAGGTAGGTCTGCGCCATGATGTTGTCGCGGTCGTTGCGCGACACGTCCTTCAGCAGCTTCTCGAAATCATCGCAATAGCGGTCGACGGCGGCGCGGAACTCTGCCTCCGTCTGGTACTTGCGACGGATCTCGTCGAACGTCTGCTGGCCCTTCAACGTATAGAGCCGCCGCGTGAACACGTCACGCTCGCCGCGCCGGTACCGATTCCACAGTTCGATCGACGCATCGTGATCGATGGCCCGTGCGATGTCGACGGACAGCGAGTTCAGTGATTCCACGACGTGAAGCGGCGAACGCTGGGCAGGGGCGGCGCGCGGTGCGTCGGCGGGTGTTGCCGGCTTGGCTTCGTCCTCGCGTGACGCCCCGCTCAGCAGATCGCGCACCCAGCCGCCCTGTTGCGTGCGGGCGCCGGCGTCGGGACGCTGGCGCGGCGCCGTGTCGGCGGGGCGCTCCAGGTCAAGCGTGCCGCGTAGCGCCGTGCCGCCCGCCGGCGCCTGCGGCGCGCGAAGTTCCGGCTGTGGCGCGGGAGCGCGGCGCGGCGGCTCTGCCGCGCGGGGCGCTGCCGGGGCTTGCGGCGCCGGGCGCAAATTGCGCGATTCCGAGGGCTCTCCACCACTGCGGCCGGACTTCGCAACGATGTCCGAAAGCTCCTTCAGGGCGTTGATCTGCTCGGAAACCGCGCGGCGGATGGCCGATGTCGATTCCTTGGCCTCTTCCGGCATCTCGATGACGCCCTTCTTGAGCTCGGCGCGGGTGAGGTCGAGCTCGCTCTTGATGGCGCCGGCGGTGCGGCGCATCTCCTCGGTCGCGTCGGAGAAGCGCTTGGTCGCCGAATCGACGACGTCGGTGATGGCGTTGCGGATCTTGTCGGCCGATTCCAGCGTCCTGCCTTCCGCATTTTGCAGCGTCTGGCCGACCAGATTCTCGAACGAGCGCATGACCCTTTCGAGATCTTCCGACTTCTTGACCAGGCCGACAGCGAGATCCTCAAGCGAAGACTGCCTTTCGAGCGTGTGTTCGAGGTTGCTCTGGGCCGAGCTCAGGAGGTCCGAAGCACCGGCGAGCAGGCGGCTGTGTTCATCGAACTTGGTGGCGATCGACGCGACCTCGCGCAAGGTCGACGACGACAGTTCCGTCAGCCTTGTCGTGTTCGAATCGACCAGCCTTGCCGAGCTGGCGAAGGTCTGCGCCGCTTTCTCGGTAGTTGCCGCGAAGCTTTGCGTGCTGCCGGTCAGGCGTTCGTCGACCTGGCCGAGATTGGCCGCGGCCTGTTCGATCAGCTGACCGAGCTGCGCGCTCGACGTGGTCATTCGGCCGATCAGGTCGGCGACACTGTCGGATAGCGACGAGCGGGCACCTTCGACCGCCGAAAGGGTCTCGGCGGTGCGGCTGGCGAGCGCGTTGACGAGGGCTGCGTTTTCGCTGCGCAGCTTCTCGGCGGCACGTTCGGTGACCTCTTCCATGCTCTTTTGCAGTTCCGAGCCGCCCTGGGCGAAACGCTCGACCAGCGGCCGCGCGGTCTCGTCGAGGATCTTCGACATCTCCGCCGACCGTGCCGCGAGCATGGTGTTGAGCTCGCGGGTGTTGGCGCCGATCGTCTTGGCGGCGTCGTTGGTGCTCTGGCCGATATGCTGGCCGACTGCGGTGAAGGTCTCCGCGATGACATTGGCGCGCGACACGAGTTGCGCTTCGGCGCTCGACACCTGCTCGCTGAGCTTCTGGCCCATCGTCTCGGCGGTATGGGCTAGCCGGTTCTCGACGCTGGCGATCTGCTCTTCGACGCGGGCAGCAGCCGTTGCCGCGGTCGATGCGAGCCGCTCGTCGGCGCCGGCGAGCGCCTGCTCGATTTCACGGGCATGCGCGGCCAGTTCCTGGCCGGTCTGGCGCGCACGGTCGGCGACCCTCTGCTCCGTGCTGGTGAAGGCGCCAACGATGCTCTCAGCATGTTCGCCGATGGTCGAGGTGCTGGCGGCGATGCGGGAAACCAGTCGGTTGTCCGCATCATCGAAGATGCGGGCGATTTCGGAGGCGCGGCCTGACAGCGCTTCCGAACCTTCGGCGATGCGCGAGACCAGGTGCTGGTCGGCGGCGTCGAAGATGCGGCCGAGATCCGCTGCACGCGCGGCAAGAGCTTCGGCCGATTCGCCGATGCGCATGCCGAGCCGCTGATCGGCGCCTTCGAAATTGCGCAGGATATCGCCGGCGCGCGCGGCTAGCGACTGTGCCGTTTCGACGGCCCGGGCAACCAGCTTCTGGTCGGCCGCGTCGAAGGTGCCGGCAATCTCGCTCACCCGAGCCGCCAACTGGTCGGCGGTCTCCTGGGCGCGGGCGGCCAGCTTCTGGTCGGCCGCGTCGAACGTGCCGGCGATTTCGCTTGCACGGGCGGCAAGCTGATCGGCGGTTTCATGGGCTCGCGCCAGCAAGGAACTGGACGCATCGTCCGCGCGGGCAAGCAAGGCGCTCGACGTGTCTTCCGCACGGGCGTGGAGACGGCGATCCGCCTCCTCGAAGGTGCGGGCGATGTCTTCAGCCCGAGCCAGCAGGGCGGCCGAGGTCTGCTCGGCGCGCTCGGCGATCTTGCGATCCGCATCGGAGAAGGCCTGGCCCGCCTGCTCATGCAGGACGCTGGTGACTTCCAGGACCTTCTCGCGCAAGGCGCCGGCCACGAAGACGGCGCTCTTCTCGAGCACGTTGCGCACATTGTCGACGCCTGTCGACAGCGCACGCTCCATGGTGCCCGCACGCTCCTCGATGATGCCGGTCTGGCGACTGAACGCCTGCTCGATCTTGTCCACGTCGGCGGCGATCGCAGCGGAGATGTCGGTGCTCCTGGCCGCGATCTGGTCGATGTGACCCGACAGCGAACGATCGATATCCTTGCGGGTCTCGGCGAGCCTGCCGAGATCGTCTTCCAGCGCGCGGCTCAGCACGTCGCGGCCTTCGGCCAGCTTGCCGACATGTCCGGCGATGATGCCGTCGAGATCGCCACGGCTCTCCGACAGCCTCTGCAAATCGGCCTCCAGCGCGCGCTTGAGGATGTCGCGGCCTTCGGCCAGCTTCTCGACCTGGCCGGCGACAAGGCCGTCGATGCTCGAGCGGCTTTCGGCCAGCTTGGCGAGATCGTCCTCGAGTGCCTTCGACAGCACCGAACGCTCCTGGACAAGCCGCTCGGAGTGGCTGTTGACCAGTCCGTTGACGTTTTCCAGATCGTCTTCGAGTGCCTTCGACAGCGCCGAACGATCCTGGACAAGCCTTTCGGAGTGGCTGTTGACGAGAGTGTTGACGTTTTCGAGGTCGGCTTCGAGCGCCCGGGCGAATTGTCCCCGATCTTCGACCAGTTTCTGGGACTGGTCGGCGACGGTGCTCTTGATCGTATTGAGATCGGCTTCCAGCGCACGGCGCAGGATGTCGCGGCCTTCGGCCAGCTTCTCGACCTGGCCGGCCACCAGCCCGTCGATGCTCGAGCGGCTTTCGGCCAGCTTGGCGAGATCCTCCTCAAGCGCTTTCGACAAGGTCGAACGGTCCTGGACCAGCTTGTTCATGTGGTCGGCAATGACGCTGTTCACGTTCTGCAAGTCGGCCTCGAGAACCCGCGACAGCTGCCCACGGTCCTCGGCCAGCCTCTCGGATTGGCTCGATATGACGCCCTTGATCGCGTTGAGGTCGGATTCCAGCGCCCGCCTGAGAATATCGCGGCCTTCGGCCAGTTTCTCGACCTGACCGGCGACCAGGCCGTCGATGCTCGAGCGGCTCTCGGCGAGTTTGGCAAGGTCGGCTTCGAGGGTCTGCGACAGCAGGCTGCGATCCTCGGCCAGGCGGCCCGAATGGTCCTCGATCAGCCCGCGTATGCTGGACAGATCGTCCTCCAGCGAACGGCCGAGCTGCGAGCGGTCTTCCGCCAGTTTGGCCGAATGCGCCTCGATGAGATCCTTGATGCCGGCGATGTCGTTCTCCAGCGCCTTGGCGAGTACCGCGCGGCCCTCGGCGATCTTCTCGACCTGACCGGCGACAAGGCCATCGATATCGGCGCGCGTGTCCACGAGCTTGCCGAGGTCGGTTTCGAGCGCGCGCGAGAGAATGTTGCGGCCCTCGGCCAGCTTGCCAACATGCCCAGCAACCATTTCGTCAATGATTGTACGGGCTTGCACCAGCTTTCCGGAGTCTTCGTTGAGAGCCTGGGAGAGCCGGTTGCGACCTTCTTCCAGCCTTTCGAGGTGGCTGCCGAGCGAAGCGTCGATGGCAGCGCGCGATTCGTTGACCTTGCGCAGATCTTCTTCGAGAGCGCGCGCGATCAGGCTGCGGCCTTCGGCCAGCTTCTGCACCTGGTCGGTTACCGCGGCATCGATGCCGGCACGGCTCTCGGCGAACTTGGCCAGATCGGCCTGCATCGCGGCCGCCATGCGCTCGCGGCTCTCGGAAAGGCTGCGGCTGTGATTTTCGACCGCTTCCTCTATGCCCACGCGGGCATCGGCAAGCCGCTGGATATCGGCATCGAACGAGCGCGAGACGACGTGGCGCGCCGCTTCCATGCGTCCGGCGAAATCGCTGGCGCGCGCTTCGAGCATGGACGAGGTCGACGTGACGATATCGGCCATGTCGGCGCCGATCTGGGTCTTGCCCTGGTCGATCATCGCCGTCAGCGTGTCCTTGCTCTCGGCGAAGGTGTGGGCGATTTCGCGCGCGCGTTCGACCAGCGTTTCGTTGATCTGCCGGGCGCGGGCTTCGAGTGCTGCGTTGAGCTTCTGCGTGCCGGTGTCGAGAGCCTCGGCGCGGGTCTGGAACTCGCTGATCAGCGCCTGGCCGCGCTCGGCGAGCGTGCGCTCGATGCCGTTGAGGCTGGCCTCGAATTCCGAATTGAGTGTGCGCGCGGCGCCACCAAGCAGCGACACCATGCCGTTGGTGCGATCGTCGAGCAGGTCGGTCAACGACCGGGTCAGGCCGTCTGTCGTGTCCGTCAGCTTGGCGATGCGCGTGTCGAGCAGGCTGGCGAAAGCCTCGCCGGAAGTCGAAAGCTTGTCGGTTATGGTGTCGAGCCGTCCTTCCACCGAATCGAAGATCGACAGCGAACTTTCGTTGATGCGGTCGATAAGCGTGTCGCCGGAATTGGTGATGGTCATCGACAGTTTGGTCGATGCATTGAGAATGCTGTCGCGGATGAGGTCGCTGGCAGCGCCGATTTCGTCCTTGAGGGTGTCGTGCGCGCCGGCGATCGAAGCGCGAACCCGCTCCGCATGGCTGACGACCGCCTCGCGCTCGCTGCCGAGCCCGTCGACGAGCGAGCGGATGCGGGTTTCGTTTTCCGAATAGGAGCGCTCGATCTGGTTGACCTCGCTGTGGACCAGCGTTTCCAGTTCGACGGCGCGGGCCAGCGTGCGTTCGATGCCTTCGCCCATGGCGGCCACCTCGCGGCGGACGGCTTGGCCGATCATCATGACGCGATCCTGGGCCATGTTTTCCGGCTCGGTGAGGCGGAAGGCCACTTCCGTCATCGACTGGGCGGCGATGCGCATGTCCTGCGCGCGGCGAATCATGGCGGCGAAGGCCCAGAACAGGATGACCGGCACGATGGCCGCGACAGCAAGGCCGATCAGTTCGGGACGGGCGAAGAACTGGTCGAGCGTGCGGATCCTCCAGATGCTCGGCCCGAAGAGGAGGTTGGCCAATCCGCCCGCGCCGGCGATCCAGGCCAGCGAAACGAAGGCGATAACCCAGTAGATCGTGTTCGAGGCGCGCCGGTTGAGGCTGTGCAGAAGCGTCTTGTAATCCTTCTGACGATCGTCATTGGCCGGCGAGAAGCCGGCGGGCTGACCGCCATTGCGTGTTTCGACGGGGCGCAGTTCGGCGGGTCTGGTCTTTGGCGCGGGATTCGCGGCCTGGGCTTGGTTGACGACGGGTGCCTGCGTCTGATTGCGTCCCTCGCGCGCCAATTCGTCGGCGGCCTGGGATATCTGCGCTTCCAGATCTTCCATCGAGGCCGCTATATCGAGGTCGCCGCTGCCGGTGTCGCCGCTGAGGTCGAGATCGAGTGCCTTCTCGAGTTCCCTGGCCACATCGTTGTCCAGAGATCTGGTCGTCGTTGTTTTCTTCGCCATGCCTTCGCTACCCTGTACTAGCTGCCGCGGGCTTATGATTTTGGTTGTCGCACCCACGCGCAGGAGGCTGAAAATGGACCCCTCGTATCGTAATGACACAGGGGGGTAAAGAAAACATGCATTCCGCGGGATACGTAAAACTTTAAATATAAGGTTAACGGAAGCGTGATTCCGGCGCCGCTTTCGCAACATTTTTTCCGGCCATCCATTAACCCGTTGTCCATTGGATTCGCCTAGTTTTTCAGGCGGCCGAAGAAGCGGAGTTCGAGTTCATGCGTGGCGAAAGCGGCATTGCCTTCTCAATGCCCGGGGGCGATGTATCGGGAACGAGGCGGTCCCGACCGGTCGATTTGGCACACCTTGCGCGGCAGACGATGGGCGACCGCGGCCTCGAACAGGAGGTGCTGGCGCTCTTTGTACAACAGGCGCTGTCGGTGCGCGACAGGATAGTCGATGCGGACATCAAGGACCGGCTGCTCCTGGCGCACGGCCTGAAGGGTTCGGCGCGTGGTGTCGGGGCCTTTGCCATTGCCGATTGCGCCACCGAGATAGAACGGCAGCCGGAAGACAGCCAGACGCTTACGCGGCTCGGCAAACTGATCGACGAAGTGCGCGATTTCATCGCCGCCATCAACCGCTAGACCCGTTTGCGGAAAAACGTCACCGAGCGGCGCTTTCTCGCCGCAGTTGACTTGTGTGCCCGAGTGATTATCTCGGCGGAAACTCCCTCAGGTGACAAATGACCAAACTGACCTTCATTGCCCATGACGGCACACATTTCGACGTGGATGCCGAGAACGGCTCGACGGTCATGGAAAACGCCATCCGCAATGCCGTGCCGGGTATCGAAGCGGAGTGCGGCGGCGCCTGCGCCTGTGCAACCTGCCACGTCTATGTCGACGAGGCCTGGACGGCGGAAGTCGGCGAGCCGGAAGCAATGGAAGAGGACATGCTGGACTTTGCCTACGACGTCCAGCCGAATTCGCGGCTATCGTGCCAGATCAAGGTGCGCGACGCGCTCGACGGACTGGTGGTGCGGGTGCCCGAGCGCCAAGGCTAAAAGCCGATTTTTGCCCGAGGCAATGAATCCGGGCAGGGGGTTCCTTGGGGGCCGGCTGTTGACGTCGCCTTGAATGGAAAACCCGCCTGTGCGGCGGGCCTCCGGCGCAACTCAGCACCATAACCAAATATCTACCATAGTTGCGGGCACCCCGTCAAGAAAAAATTCCTATCTTGGGAGATGCCGGCCATAAAAAATTGCCGGCGCAGCCGGACTGGCGGTCGTCCAGCCTTTCTTAATCCGGTTCGCAGCTCTGATTTTTGCCGCCACCGCTTGGCAGCAAGCCGGTGGTCATGCAGTCTCACGCCAATCCAGCAGCGAGGCGCGCACCATGACCGGCATCACCAGGACAGACGTACTCATTGTCGGGGCAGGGCCGGTCGGCCTGTTCGCCGTGTTCGAGCTCGGCCTGTTCGACATGAAGTGCCACCTGATCGACATCCTCGATCGGCCCGGCGGCCAATGCGCGGAACTCTATCCGGAAAAGCCGATCTATGACATTCCCGGCTGGCCGTCGATCTCGGCGCAAGGCCTGGTCGACAAGCTGCTCGAGCAGATCGCGCCGTTCAAGCCTGATTTCACCTACAATCGCATGGTCTCCAGTCTCGAGAGACTGGAGGACGGCGGCTTTCGCGTCACCACCGACGAGAACGAGGTGTTCGAGGCCAAGGTGGTGGTGATCGCCGCCGGCGGCGGCTCCTTCCATCCAAAACGCCCGCCCATCCCGGGCATCGAACCCTATGAGGGCAAGAGCGTCTTCTATTCGGTGCGCCGAATGGAAGATTTTCGCGGCCACGACCTCGTTATCGTTGGCGGCGGCGATTCAGCGCTGGACTGGACGCTCAATTTGCAGCCGGTGGCAAAAAGCGTGACGCTGGTCCACCGGCGCCCGGAGTTCCGCGCCGCGCCCGACAGCGTCAACAAGATGTACGCCATGCAGGAGATGAAGCAGCTGGACTTCCAGGTCGGGCAAGTGACCGGCTTGACCGGCGCCGAGGGCCAACTGACATCCGCCCTGATCAAGGGGCAGGACGGCGACATCGAAGTCCCTTGCACGCGGATGCTGCCCTTCTTCGGCCTGACCATGAAGCTCGGACCGATCGCACAATGGGGGATCAATCTTCACGAGAACCTGATTCCGGTCGACACCGAGAAGTTCCAGACATCGGTTCCGGGCATCTTCGCGGTCGGCGATATCAACTGGTATCCCGGCAAGCTGAAGCTCATCCTGTCGGGCTTTCACGAGGTCGCGCTGATGGCACAGGCGGCGAAGCGCATCGTCAGCCCGGGCGAACGCATCGTCTTCCAATACACGACCTCGTCGACCAGCCTGCAGAAGAAGCTCGGCGTGGTGGAGGCCTCTTGAGGCGTGCCGCTTCAGTCCGCCAGCACGGGGGCTTCGGGACGGCCCCGCAACGGTTTCTCCGGCATCAGGCTGAGCGTCAGCAGCGCCATGATCAACATCACCACGGCGGCGACGAAGATCAGCCCGAAGGCGGCAGCTTCGGCACCGGCGCCGGTCGCCTGCGCGCCTTCGCCCGCCAGCGGCAGCCCGTTGCCCAGGGCGACCGCACCGAGGATAGCAACGCCGAGCGCACTGCCCAGCGAGCGCAGGAACGTCAGAACGCCGGTGGCGACGCCAAGGTGCCTGGGGTCGACTGCGTTCTGGACAGACACCGTGGCCACCGGAAAGGTGGTTCCGCTGCCGAGCCCGACGCATGTCGTCAGGATCTCGACAACCAGCAGCGAGGCGTGCCCCGCCACCAGGCTGAGGACGCCGAGGCATAGAACGGCGAAGGCCAATCCGAAGATGGCGATCCGCTTGTAATGGACGAAACGCGGAATGGTGCGCCCGCTGAATGTCGCGCCGGCCACCGTGCCAAGCATCAGCCCCAGGAGGGCGGTGCCGGATTCGCTCGCCGACAGGCCGATGACCGACTGGAGATAGACCGGCAGGTAGACAGACAGGCCGATATTGGCCGCCTGCAGAAGGAACATGGAGAGCGTGCCGGCAAGGACGATCGGGTTGCTCAGTACCTCGAGCGAAATCAGCGGCTCGGTTGCGCGCAGCAGCCGCAGCGCAAAGGCGCCCCACAGGACCAAGGAACTGGCGACGAGCCCGAGGATCTCCGTCGATAGCCAGGGGTATTCGCTGCCACCCCAGTTCAGCGCCAGAAGCAGCAGGGCCGTGGCGGCGACGAGAAGCAGCGCGCCGGGCCCGTCGATGCGATGCCGTCTTGCCGCGACCGGCAGCTTGCGCAGCGGCTTGTTGATGATGGCCATGGCCAGGATGCCGAGCGGAATGTTGATCCAGAAGATCAGCGACCAATGGAGATGTTCAGCGAACGTGCCGCCGAGCAACGGCCCGGCGATGCTGGCGACTGCCCATGTGCCCGAGATCCAGGCCGCATAGCGTGCCCGCTCGCGTGGCGGCACAAGGTCGCCGATGACGGTCTGCGCCAGGGCAAAAAGCCCGCCGCCGCCGGCGCCCTGGATCGCGCGGCCGATCACCAGCACGAACATGTTGGGCGCCATCGCACTGACCAGCGAGCCGGCGAGGAAGATGAGGATCGCGCCATAGACGGTCGGCCGGCGGCCGTAGACGTCGGAGATCTTGCCGTAGAGCGGCGCCATGGCGGTTGCGGTCAGGAGATATCCGGTCACGATCCAGGGCAGGTACTCGGCGTGGCCGAGCGCTCGCGCGATGGTCGGCATGGCCGGCGCCACAATGGTCTGGTCAAGTGCTGCCAGCAGCATCGACAGGAGAACGCCGCCGATGATGGCGTTCTTTTCGCTTTCCGTCAGCGGCGCGCTCGCGGCCGCCACGGCCTGCTTGTCGACAGCCTGGTCCATAATCTTTCGTCCATATGCTTGCGCGCGCCGTCCGGTGCGTCGGCTGGGCTAGCCGGGTTGCATCCGCGGCGCGATCGGTCGTGATGCTCGTGTTTGAAGGTCGTGCCCTTGCCAACCCCTGATATGTCGTCCCGTATAGGCCGATTTCGACCGTTGCCCGAAAATTTTTCGAAGCTGGCACTACGCTTCGGCCCGGTTGGCTCGCACCGCCGCCCCTTTAGGCGACATGCATCAGGACATTCAGGTCGGCGGCAACCGGCCGTTGCCGATGCGCTCGACGCGATAGCGCAGGAGCCGCAGGATGCGGCTTTCGAAATTGACGCTTTCGACACGATCGAACTGCACCTGGGCACGGTCGTGTCTGGCGAGAATGGCGGCGGTGATCTGGGCGGCCTTGGCCTTCGCCGCATCGCAGTCCTTCTGCGGGTAAGCGGCTTTCAGCGCGTCTTCCAGTTCGCGGGCGTGATTCTTGGCGATCTCGACATGGCGTTCCTCATGGCGCTTGATGTCGGCCGACAGCGTGTCCCAGAACAGCCGCACATCCGCGTCGGCCTTGCGTGGGCGGCGCCATTCGGGAAGGATGACCTTGACCTTGACGGTCACGGCGGCGTCGGCGATCCGGCAAGAGCCGGACTGCCCGGCATAGCTGATGCGCGTGGTGAAGGCCATCTGGGTGGCGCCGGGATGCCGCGAGCCCGTGCTCTTCACCTGCGGACCACGTTTGGAAAGCTGTGCCTCGATGTCTTCTAGCGTCCTGCCGCCGACGGCGAAGTAGCTATATGTCTTGACGAGATTGGCCGCGCCCGCCGGAACGGCGGTGGCGGCAAGCAGCAATGCGCAAAGCAGGGTTCGTTTCATCAGGTTGCCTCTCGTCCTACCTTGCTTTACGGCCATTGCCGGCGCAACGGAATTGATCTGGTGCGGATCACACATGGTTGATGAGCCCCACGGTTGATGAGCCACACGGTTGATGAGCCCCATGGTTGATGAGCAATGACGGCGAGGCGATGGCAGTTGGCGCACGGGCGTCATCTCGACCTTGGCGACAAGGCCGTGGTGGTCGGCATTCTCAATGTCACGCCCGACAGTTTTTCCGACGGCGGTCTGTTCGATGCCGCCGAAACCGCGCTGGTCCAGGCGCGCCGCATGCTGGGCGAAGGGGCCCTGGTCGTCGATGTCGGCGGTGAATCGACCAGGCCGGGCGCGTCCGCGATCACGGCGGGCGAGGAGCAGGCGCGCATCCTGCCGGTGATCGAGGCGCTGGCGCGTTCCGGCGAGGTGCTGATTTCGGTCGACACCTATCGTGCGGAGACCGCGCGGCTGGCCGTCGCGGCCGGGGCGCATATCGTCAACGACGTCTGGGGCTTGCAGCGCGAGCCGGACATTGCGCGTGTCGCAGCCGAAACCGGCGCGGGGCTCATCATCATGCATACCGGGCGGGATCGCCGGAAACTGCCCGACGTCATCGCCGACCAGTTCGCGTTCCTCGAAAAATCGCTTGAAATCGCCCGCCGACACGGCATCGCCGACGATCATATCGTTCTCGATGCCGGCTTCGGCTTCGCCAAGGAGACGGCCGAGGATAACCTCGACCTGATGGCGCGGTTTTCCGAGCTCAACGCCCTCGGATTTCCGCTGATGGCCGGAACCTCGCGAAAACGCTTCATCGGCACCGTCACTGGCCGCGATGCCGCCGAAAGAGGGGCTGGGACCGCGGCGACAAGCGTCATACTTAGATTGAAGGGCGCCGACCTGTTTCGCGTCCACGATGTCGCAATCAACGTGGACGCGCTGGCCGTGGCGGATGCTATGCTGGCGCGCGAAACCGCCGCCGCTTCGGGACGCTGAACCATGTATGTCATCCGCCTGAAGAACTGCGCCTTCTTTGCCCGGCACGGCGTGCTGGACGAGGAGGAGGCGCTCGGCCAGCGCTTCTATGTCGACGCCTCGCTCACCGTGGAGCCCGGGCGCGCGCTGGTCGACGATGCCATCGGGGAAACCGTCAATTACGGTGTTGCCTTCACGGTGATCGAGGAGATCATCACCGGACACAGGCGCTTCCTGATCGAGGCGCTGGCCCTGGAAGTCGCAAAAGCCCTGACGGAACGCTTCCCGCAGATCAGGAAAGCCGAAATCACGGTCCGCAAGCCGAATGCGCCGGTGCCCGGCGTGCTCGATTACGTCGAGGTGACAGTTGTCTGGCCGCAGTAACACCGTCTATCTCAGCCTTGGCGGCAATCTTGGCGATCCGGCGAGTTCGATGGCGGCGGCGCTGCGCCTGCTCGACGCCGATCCCGCCGCTCGCGTGGCCGCGGTGTCCTCGCTCTACCGCACGCCGCCCTGGGGCAAGCTCGACCAGCCCGACTTCCTGAACGCCGCCGCCGAACTCTCGACACGGCTCTCGCCGCGGGCATTGCTCGACCTGTGCCTCGATGCAGAGCGCAAGCTGAAGCGCGTGCGTGAGGAGCGCTGGGGGCCGCGCCTCATCGATATCGACATCCTGGTTTTCGGCGACCGCGTCATCCACGAAACCGGCCTGGAAGTGCCGCATCCGCGCATGCTTGAACGTGCCTTCGTGCTGGCGCCGCTGGCCGAGATCGCGCCCGATCTTGCGGTAAGCGGGCGAAGCGTCTCGGAGCGGCTGGCCGCCGTCGATGCGGCCGGTATCGAACGCCTGCCGTCGGGCCGCGACTGGTGGCTGGATAGACCAGCGTCAGCCTGAGAACCCGCCATCGTCCAGAAAGGTTTTTTCCTCCGGCGTGGTTTCGCGGCCGAGCATCTTGTTGCGGTGCGGAAAACGGCCGAAGCGCCGGATGATGTCGAGGTGTTCTTCGGCGTATTTGAGGTAGTCCGGCGCATTGGCCGCGGTGAGCTCGACCGACCGTTCCTGGTCGGCGAGCAATTCCGAATGTTCGAACGGCAGATACAGGAACACCCGCAATTCCGGTTCGAGCACCAGGTCCTGGCCGGCCGTTACAGCTTTTTGGGCGAAATGCTTCGCCAGCGGGTCCGTGGCGTACATGTGGCCGGTGCCGCGAAAGCAGTTGCGCGGAAACTGATCGAGCAGGATCATCAACGCCAGCGAGCCTTCGGCATGCTCCGACCAGCCGTCGCATTCGCGCCGTGCGGCCGCGTAATGCAGCTCAAGAAAGCGGTTGCGGAAATCGCCGTCGAAAACATCGCTTTTCTCGAACCATGCGTCCGCTCCGGCATCACGCCAGAATCTGGTGACCGACAGGGCTCCGCTGTCCAAATCCATGCTTTTCTCCTATCAATCCGCCGGCTCGGACTTGTGCAGAACGCCGGCCGTTTCCTCGTTGAGCGCCTGACCGGGGCGGCGCGGCGTGGAGAGCGGCGTCGGGATCGGCGTGCCGATATTGCCCTTCAGGAAGCGCTGTCCGGAGCGGATGCCTTCGGCGAGTTGCGTCTCGAAGCGGGCGGTGTCGCGGCGGCGGACGTCTTCGACCACCTCGGCGACGTCTTCCGGGTCGACGCCCAGGGCCTCCAGCGTCGAACCGCCAAAAACCAGCGCCGATTCGAATGTTTCACGCAGCTGATAGTCGACGCCTGTGCGGATGAGCTGTAGCGCGGTGCCTCGGTCGAAGGCGCGCGCCAGCACGGTGAGCAAGGGAAACTCGGCTTTGACGAGCTCGGCGATGCGTACGGCGGCATCGGGTTTGTCGACGCAGATGAGCACGGCGCGTGCGCGCCCGGCACCGGCAGCGTGCAGGATGTCCAGCCGCGTGCCGTCGCCGTAGTAGACCTTGAAGCCGAAATCGGCCGCCGCCTGGATCATCTCGACATCGTTGTCGATGATCGACACGTCGATGCCGCGCAGCAGCAATGGCTGGCTGGCGATCTGGCCGAAGCGGCCGAATCCGATGATCAGCACGCTGCCGGTCAGCCCTTCGGCGACGTCGACGCCATCCAGCGACAGCTCGTCGCGCGGCGTCAGATACCGCAACGCGACGATCGCCAGCGGCGTCAGCACCATGGAGATGATGACGATGGCCGTCAGCGTCGCGTTGGCCTGGCCGTCGATGATGCCGACGGAAGCGGCGGCCGAATAGAGGACGAAGGCGAATTCGCCGCCTTGCGCCATGAAGACGGCGCGTTCCAGCGCCTCGCGATGGCCCGACTTCAGGATGCGGGCGACGATGTAGATGCCGAGCGCCTTCATGACCATGTAGGCAACGACATAGACGGCGATCAGCCGCCAGTTCTGAACCACCACATGCAGGTCGAGCGACATGCCCACGGCGAGAAAGAACAGGCCGAGCAGGATGCCGCGAAACGGTTCGATATCGGCTTCGAGCTGGTGGCGGAAGGTCGATTCGGACAGCAGCACGCCGGCCAGGAACGCGCCCATCGCCATCGACAGGCCGCTGAGCTGCATGGCAAGGGCGGATCCGAGAACGACCAGAAGGGCGGCCGCCGTCATCACCTCGCGAGCGCGGGCATCCGCCAGGATACGGAAGAAAGGGTTGAGCAGAAAACGTCCGGCCAGCACCAGGCCGATGATCGCGGCAAGGCCGATACCGACCTCGGCCAGCCGCTCCGACAGGCTGGTGTCGGTGCCGCCTGGCGCCAGGAACGCGATCAGGGCCAGCAGCGGCACGATCGCCAGATCCTCCAGCAGCAGGATGGAGACGATGCGCTGGCCCTTGGGCGAGGCGATTTCGCCGCGCTCTTCCAGAAGCTGCATGACGATCGCCGTCGAGGTCAGCACGAAGCCGGCTCCGGCGACGAAGGATTGCGCGATGGAAAAGCCTCCGGCTATTCCCACACCGGTCAGCAAGACCGCGCAGACCCCGACCTGAAGCGCGCCCAGGCCGAAGATCTCGCGGCGCAAGCCCCAGAGCCGCGACGGCTGCATCTCCAGCCCGATAATGAACAGGAACATCACGACGCCGAGCTCGGCGACGTGGAGGATGGCTCCCGATTCGGAAAACACACCGATGCCGAACGGGCCGATCACCACGCCCGCGGCCAGATAGCCGAGAATCGAACCCAGGCCCATACGTTTGAAGATCGGAACGGCGACAACACCCGCGGCGAGCAGCGCCACCACCTGAACAAGCTCGCTGCCCGCTGCCTCTGCCGCCATTCCCGCCATTCCGCTCGTTTGAGGACCGCAGCCTGTGCGGTCGGGTCAAGACGCCTCGGATCAGGCGCCAGCGCCCCAAGGATAGGGGCTTCGGCGGGCATGTAACAGCCCGAATCCTGCGGCGGGCAATGTTGCAGGCACGTTACACAAGTTGAGCGCGAGGCCGCGTTGCGTCTGGCTGCAATCGGAGGTTAAGCACGCTCGGCTTCGGCCAGTGGAGGGTGTGGCGATCAAGCCGCGCCCTTTTTGAGGAGATGACTGACATGAAGAAGTTTTTGCTCGTTGCCGTCGGCCTGGCGGTGCTCGCCGGCTCGGCTTGCTCCAAGGCGCCTGAGTGCACGGCCGAGGTCGCCACCAAGAAGGCGCAGGACATGGCCGCCGCGCTGCAGGAGGCGGTTACCAAGGATCCGTCCAAGGCGGCCGATCTGACGGCCAAGGTGCAAGAGGTGACGACCAAATATCAGGGCACCACGACCCTGGCCGACGCCTGCAAGGCCTATGATGAGGTGACGGCGGCGATCAAGGGCTGATCGTTCCTATCGACGTCTTCAAAAGGAGGCGGTGGCGATGGGCCGCCGTCTCTTTTTGTGTTTGGTTACAGGCGGTTGATACGCGCTCAGTTCGGCACGATGGAGCCGACTTCGATCGCGTCGACCCGCTTCAGGCTCATGCCGATCACCGGCACCAGCTGGTCCGCGACGCGCACTGCAACCGTCACCGTCATCGAATTGTCGTCGGGGATGCGTGCCTGCATGACGCCGCGCAGCTGGTTGCGGTTGATGGTGAACACCACCTTGCGGGCATCGACCACATTGCCGCCGATGATATCGAGGCCGGCACCGGCCGCGCCGCCCATGAAGGAGCCCTTGTAATCGCGCCCCTTGCGCTCGATCTTGGCCGACATCGGCTGGGTGAACATGCCCACACGGCAGCCGCCGTCGAGCGTCATGCCCATCTTGCCGTCGGGCGTCGAGCCGGTGAAGCTGCAATTGAACTTCGTGCCCTTGTATTTGCCGGCGACGATCTCGCCCGGGCCCACCCACTTGCCTTCGGCGGACCGGAAGAACTGCTTGTCCGGCTCCGCCGCGGACGCCTGTGCGGCAATGCCGGCGACAGTGGTGATCGCAACCGCCAGGGGCAACAGGCTGGACAGAATTACGCTTTTCATCGACGACACCCGGCAACAAAGAGGCTGTTTTGGAACCAGTGCGACCATGAACAAGATTGGTTAATGCTTCGTCACTGCCAAGGTCGTCGTTCACTTGCCAGGCGGGGTGTTCTCGCTTTCCTTCCTGCTTGCGAACGATGTCAGCGCGGAGAGGAAATCACCCAGTCCCGGCCGTTTTGCCGCACTGAAGGGCAGGGGGCGCGCCGTCTCCATCGCGGCGATGCCGATGCGCGCCGTCATCATGCCGTTGACGACGCCTTCGCCGAGCTTGGCGGAGAGGCGCGCAGCCAGGCCGTGGCCGACGATCTGCTGGACGAAACTGTCGCCGACGGCGATCGAACCGGTGACCGCCAGATGCGCCAGCACGCTGCGCGCCAGGCGAAAGAAACCCAGTGTTCCCGGCCGCCCGCCATAGAGTTCCGAAAGGCGCCGGATGAGGCGCCCGGCCTCGAACACGACATAGGCTACGTCGACGAGCGCACGCGGACTGACGGCCGTCACCAGCGACACGCGTTTGGCGGCTTCCAGGATCATGATCTTGGCCCTGGCGTCGAGAGGGCCAAGGATCTCCGCCTCAGCGAGACGCACCAGATTGGCGCCATCGATGATCTCGTCGCGCAGATCGGCCAGCGCGCGCCTGCCCGCAGCCGTTTCGGGTTTGGCCGCGACGAAGGCCGACAGCTCGTCGACCACCAATCGCGCCGCCTTGGGATCGTCGCGTGCAATCGCATCGAGCGCACGTTTCTGCAGCTTTTCGACCTCGGCAAGCCGGGCGATCGCCAGGAACTCGCGAATCAGGATCACCACCAGCGCCAGCACGGCGACGGCAGCCATGCCGGCCGCCAGCCAACCCAGCCACTCGGCGCGCGCGAACAGATCGCGAATGAGCTGATCGGTCCACAGGCCGATGGCCAGCGAAACCAGCACCCCGAACGCGCCGAAGAAGATGGAGCCAAGCAATGAACGTTTCCTGCGAGCGACCGCCGGCGGCGGTTCGGCAGCGACGATGTCCGGCTCGTCGAACACGTCGATCTCCGACGGGATGACCAGCGCGACATCGCTCTTCACCGCGCGGGGCTTGCGCTGTGTGTCGGTCTGGACACGGCGCGCCTCCGGCGCCCCGGCCTGGGCACGGCGCGCCTGCGCCGCGTCCTGCTGCGATGTGGCCTCCGGTTCGATGCGGAATGCCGCCGGCTTGCGGGGCGCGGTCATGCCAGATGGTCTCCGATCAGGAACTGCAAGGCACGGTCGAGCCGGATATGCGGCAGTGACAGCATGACGCCCTCGGCCGTGCGCTCGAGTTTTGGCGGGCGAAAGCGCACGAAGCGGATCGCCGGGTCGGTATTGTCCTGCCTGTGCGCTCCCCCGGGAGCTTCGAAGACAGCATCAATTTTCTCCGGTAAATCACCGGGAAATATGGCCGTTTCAGCTTTCCCGTCAAAGGTGTCGCCATTGATTGTCTCGCCCGCGAGCGGTGTGCCGATGATGACCGGCAATATCTCGCGGCCCTGTTTGACGGTGCCTTCCCGTGTTGCGCGCACCGCCGCCATGGCGACGACGTCGACGCCGGCGCCGGTGAAATTCGCCCGCGCCACGGCGCGGTCTGCCAGCCGCCGCACGATCGCCTGCAAGCGGTCATGGCTGTCGTGATGCAGGTGGTCGGCCTTGGTGGCGGCGATCAGGATACGATCGATGCGCCGCGAGAAAAGATCGGTGAGGAAGCTGCCGCGTCCAGGACGGAAACAGGCGAGGATCTCGGTCACCGCGCGCTCCAGGTCGGCCATGGCTCCGGGGCCGGCGTTCAGCGCCTGCATGGCGTCGATCAGCACGATCTGGCGGTCGAGCCGGGTGATGTGTTCGCGGAAGAAGGGTTTGACGACATGGGTCTTGTAGGCCTCGTAGCGCCTTTCCATCATCGCATGCAGCGAGCCGCTGCGCGGGCGCTTGTCGCCCAGGCTGGCCAGAGGCGCGAAGGTCAATGCGGGCGAGCCTTCGAGATCGCCAGGCATCAGGAAACGGCCCGGTGGCAAAGTCGAAAGCGCCCGCTCGTCGAGCTTGCAGGCTTTGAGATAGGCGGCGAAATCCTCGGCCAGGCGGCGCGCCGTCATCTCCTCGGCATCGGCGTTCGGGTCGATCTCGGCCGATAGCGCCCGCCAGGCCCGCGACAGATCCTCGCGCACCGGCAACGCAGCCATTTCAAGGGCTTCGCGCGAAAAATCGGCGAAGGATTTTCCGAGCAGCGGCAGGTCGAGCAGCCATTCGCCGGGATAGTCGACGATGTCGACCGACAGTTTTCCGGAGGAAAACATCCTGTTCCAGCCGGAAGCCGATTCATATTCGATGGTCAGCCGCAATTCGGAGATGGCGCGTGTCGAATCGGGCCAGACGCGGTCGTTCACCAAGGCGGCGATATGGTCCTCGTACTGGAATCGCGGCACCGCGTCGTCGGGCTGCTCTTCGAGGAAAGCGCGCGCGATGCGCCCGGATTTCTGCGCCTCGAACAGCGGCAGGCGCCCGCCATGAATAAGGTTGTGGACCAGCGCCGAGATGAAAACCGTCTTGCCCGCCCTGGAAAGGCCCGTGACGCCCAGCCGCAGCGACGGCGAAAATAGCCCGCTGGCGCGGCCCGAAAGCGTGTCGAGCGCAATTCTCGCCTCGTCGGTGAAAGTGGTCAGCGATGACGCCAAAATTGTCTCTCGATGCTGCGACAGGTCCGATATAGGCGTTGCCGTGCTGGTTTGAAATGGCGTCAGAGGTCAGCCGGCGTCAGGAATGCCTCGAGATAGCCGGCACCCTGGGCGGCCCCGGCAAGATCGCCGCTGAAGCGCACGACCGCCAGGCCCGAGGTCGGGAAACCATGATTGAGCATGGCGCGGGCGCTTTCCTCGCCATCGCCGGACACCGCCATGGCGAGATCCTCCGTCATCGGATTGTGGCCGACGAGCAGCATCGAACCCACCCCACCATTGTCCCGGATGAGGGTGAGGTACGCGGCCGCGTCCTCGCTGTAGAGCGCGTCGACGAACAGAACCCGGCCGGTGTCGGCCCGACCGGCCACGCCTTCCAGCGTCTCCTTCGCGCGCCGGGCTGTGGAGCAAAGCGTCAGATCGGGCACATAGGAGCGCGACCGCATGGCGATGCCCATCGCCTCCGCATCAGCGCGGCCGGACGCATCGAGCGGGCGATCGAAATCACGCATGCCGGGCAGCGCCCATCCGGCTTTGGCGTGCCTCAACAGATAAAGCCTGCTCACCCAACCTCCACCGTGCCAACAGCCCGAACCTTGCTGTGATTAGCCATAAGAACGGCGTGGCGCACAATGGCAGTCGTTTTTCGGACATGACGAATCATCAGCCGGCGGCTGCCAGTTCGAAGGATCCGGTACCTAAGACCAGCCCGAATCACCTCAATCGCGCTCATCGAGGCAGATTAACAATTGCGTGAATCGGTAATCGATTGCGCTTGTGCAGGCGTTTGACCGCGAATATATAGGCGCCAAATTTGGGGCTGTTTGGGTGAGTCGAATGAACGATGCCGTTACCGCCGATTACGTACCCTCCGAAGACGAGCCGTTCATGAACGAGCGGCAGAAATCCTACTTCCGCTCAAAGCTCGTCACCTGGAAGAACGACATATTGCGCGAAGCGCGCGAAACCCTCGAAATCCTACAGCAGGAAAACGCCAATCATCCCGATCTAGCCGACCGCGCCTCTTCGGAAACCGACCGCGCCATCGAACTCAGGGCGCGCGACCGCCAGCGGAAACTCATCGCAAAGATCGATTCGGCCTTGCAGCGCATCGAGGAAGGCACTTACGGCTATTGCGAGGAGACCGGCGAACCGATCGCGCTGAAGCGGCTGGATGCCCGCCCGATCGCAACCTTGTCGATCGAAGCGCAAGAGCGCCACGAGCGCCGCGAGAAGGTCTATCGCGACGACTAGCCTGCGGTCTGCATTCAAGAAGATTTCAGCGACATCACTGTCGAAATGGCCGGTTTTCCGGCCATTTCTTTTTGAGATCCGGGCGATGCGCTCAAAAACCCCGATCGGTTTTCGGGCCCGGGCGCAAGCGCTGCTCATCTTTTCTGGCTGGAGAGTTCGCCCAGAAGCCTGGTCATCTCGTCGTCGAGCGACGGCGGTGTTTTTGCCACCGGCTTATTCGCCGGACTGCTCGAGCGGGGCTGGTCGAGCGAAACCTCGAGTTCCTTCATCAGCGTTTCATCGATGCTTTCCTGCCCCGGCGGTGGTGAAGCCGGCGGCGGGGCATGCCGGACGGCATTGACGTTTGCGGAGCCGTAGGAAGGCAGCGGCGTGACATTGGTCGGCTGATAACCCTGCGCCGCCGGCTTCGGCACCGGCTCCGGAGCGCGCTGGCGGGCGGGTGGCGCTGCACTCACCGGCTGCGGAGCAGGTGCCTGTCTCGCCGGCGCCGGGGTGGGCTGAGGCGCACGCGGCTTTGCCACCGCGACAGGCTGCTGCGAACCGCCGTCTCCGGTCAGCGCGGGACGGCGTGGCGCAGAAAGGCGGATGTCACGCTCGACGACGACATCGGTCGGGCCGCCGATCAAAAGCAGATGCTCGATGTCGTCGCGGCGCACCAGCACCAGGCGGCGATGGCTGTCGACGGCGGTGGCGTCCATGACCGCAAGCCGCGTCTTGCGGTTCCGGCCGCCCGCGACAAAGGTGCCGAAGGTCAGGTTGCGAACGAGTTTGACGATGATGAGGACGATGACCAGCAGGACCAGCGCCGCGAAGGTCCACAGCAGTGCCGCTACATAGCCGGGGCCCGCTACGCTATCCAGCCATTGCAGCATTGGTTCCCCCTGATCGGTTTGGAAGTGACGCGACACTAGACCGTTGCGGCGGGCTACCGCAAGTTGCCTTTCACGCTTCATGAACAGCTTGAAACACTGGAGGGCTGGCCGACGTCATTTTTATCTGACATTTGCCGCCCGGGCCTTTTCGGGACCAGGAGAATGTGATTCAACCCGACAGGGGCGGGCGTCGGCACACATTGCGGCGAGTATCGGAACACCGGACTTCAAGAGCAGGGGGCACATGGCCAAGGAAACGCGCGGCGATTTCTATCCGGTACCGATCGTCGATCAGAACACGCGGCCGGGCGCCGTTACCCGGCTCGTCATCTTCATTGCCGTCCTGACGGGGGCCGCGATCGTTTTCGGCCTGTTTCGCGAGCGGCTCGGCGACCCTTTCCTGCTCGGCATGCTCGGCGTGCTGGCGATGATCGGCGTCGGCTTCCTGTTCGCCACGGCGATCGGCTTCGTGCAGATCACGCCACGCTCGACGGGCGACGAACTGTCGAAGGCATTCGTCGATTCGATGTCGCAAGGCCTTCTGGTCACGGACACCAAGGGCCGCGTGGTCTATGCAAACCGCGCCTATGCCGACATGACCGGAGCCTCTTCCGCGGCCGACCTGAAGACGGTCGAAGGGCTGCTTTCGGATGTTCCGGAAGCTTCGGTCACCATCTACCGACTGGCCTCCGGCCTGCGTGACGGCCAGCCGGGCGACGGCGAATTCCGACTCGCGCAGTCGATCAAGCCTGGTGCTGAGCCCGGCGCGCGCTGGTATCGCGCCCGCGCTCGCACCTTCAGCGTGCCGGGCCAACGGCTGCCGATGCTCGCCTGGCAACTTGCCGATATTTCGCAGGAACGCGCCGAGCAGGAGCGTTTCTTCCTGGACCTGCAGAAGGCGATCGATCATCTCGACCACGCGCCCGCCGGCTTCTTTTCCGCCGACCAGGAAGGCCGCGTCACCTATATCAACGCCACGCTCGCCGAATGGCTGGGTATCGACCTTGCCAGCTTCACGCCCGGCGCCGTGTCCCTGCCGGAGATCGTCGCCGGCGACGGCATGGCGCTGGTGCGCTCGGTCAAGGCCGACCCCGGTACGACGCGCAACGCGGTCATCGATCTCGACCTCACGACGATGACGGGCGAGGCGCTGCCGGTGCGCTTCATGCATCGCGTTTCAGCCAGCCGCGAAGGCCTCAACGGTCCGACGCGCACGATCGTGCTCAACCGCACGCAAGGCGAGGACGCCTCGGCGGACCTGCGCGCCTCGGAAGTGCGCTTCACCCGTTTCTTCAATTCGACGCCGATGGCGATCGCCGGCGTCGACGCCAGCGGGCGCATACTGCGCACCAATGCGCCGTTCCTTTCGCTGTTTTCATCGGTCGTCGATCGGGACGCCGTCGACCGCCGCATGCGGCTCGACACGGTCATCCACGAACGTGACCGCCCGGCCTTTGCCGCGGCCTTCGAAAAGGCAAGGCAGCGGCAGGCCGATATCGAGCCGATCGACACGCTCCTGCCCGGCAATGAGGAGCGCCACATCCGTTTTTACGTCAATGCGGTCGCCGACGGCACAGGCGGCGAGGGGGCCGAGGAGTCGGCCATCGTCTACGCCGTCGAGACGACGGAGCAGAAGGCGCTCGAAGGGCAGATGGCGCAAAGCCAGAAGATGCAGGCGGTCGGCCAGCTTGCCGGCGGCATCGCGCACGACTTCAACAATGTGCTGACCGCCATCATCATGGCGTCGGACCTGCTTCTGACCAACCATCGGCCGTCGGACCCATCCTTCCCCGACATCATGAACATCAAGCAGAACGCCAACCGGGCAGCCTCGCTGGTGCGGCAGTTGCTGGCCTTTTCGCGCAAGCAGACGCTGCGGCCGGAAGTGCTGAACCTCACCGACGTGCTCGCCGATCTCAGGATGTTGCTCGCCCGTCTGGTCGGCAACGACATCAAGCTGAAGATCGACCACGGTCGCGATCTCTGGCCGGTCAAGGTCGATATCGGCCAGTTCGAGCAGGTGGTGGTCAACCTGGCGGTCAACGCGCGCGATGCAATGCCGGCGGGCGGCGACCTCACGGTGCGCACCCGCAATGTGACCGCCGAGGAGTGCAAGACCTTCCCCTACCGCGAACTCACCCCGGCGGACTATGTGGTGGCCGAGGTCGAGGACACCGGCAGCGGCATCGCGCCCGACGTGCTCAAGAAGATATTCGAACCGTTCTTCACCACCAAGGAGGTCGGCAAGGGCACCGGCCTTGGCCTGTCCATGGTCTACGGCATCATCAAGCAGACCGGCGGCTTTATCTTCTGCGATTCCGAGGTCGGCAAGGGTTCGGTCTTCCGCATCTTCCTGCCGCGCCACATTGCCGAGGCAAAGAAGGCAGGCGAACCTGGGGAAGCACCGGCAGCGGTGCCTGCCAAGTCGGCCGAGACAGGCAAGGATTTGTCCGGGTCGGCCACGGTGCTGCTGGTCGAGGACGAGGATGCGGTGCGCATGGGCGGCATGCGGGCTCTGACCTCGCGCGGCTATACCGTGCACGAGGCGTCCTCCGGGGTCGAGGCGCTGGAAGTGTTCGAAGCGCTCGGCGGCAAGGTCGACATTGTGGTTTCGGATGTGGTGATGCCGGAGATGGACGGGCCGACGCTGCTCGGCGAGTTGCGCAAGCGCCAGCCGGACATCAAGTTCGTCTTCGTGTCCGGCTATGCCGAGGATGCATTCGCCAGGAACCTGCCGGCGGACGCGCATTTCGGATTCCTGCCGAAACCGTTTTCGCTCAAGCAGTTGGCAACGATCGTCAAGGACATGCTGGAGTCTTAGGCCGTGAACCCATAAATCGGGAAATGGCCGAGATTGGTGGTTCCCGGAGGGCAGCTTAGGAGGCGGAATCGCCGAATAGCGGCCGTTCAGCAAATCCGAGCAGCAAGGTTTTTGCGATCTCTCGCGCCTTCGAGGCAAGCGCCTCATCCGGCAGTTCGCCGGCGGTCCAGAATGACAGGACCCCACGAAAGGCAAATGCGAGCTGCTCCGGCAAACTGCGCAGCGCCTCCTGCCTGCCGGCCGCGATCAAGCCTTCGCCCGCTCCAAGGGCCAGCGACCACAAGGTTGTGGAGTGCGCTAGGACCTTTCCGGGGGACGGGCCGGCCGTGCCGATCCATCCCATCACGGCCCGGTTTATCTCCGGCTCCTCCAGCATCACCTCGACCGCGGTATCGATGGCCAACAGCACGCGGCCGGCGGCATCGGCAGGCGGTGACATCCCGGCAAAGCGCTGGGCCATCGTATCGATCCGCCGCCGCGAAAGGGCATGCATGATCGCGGCCTTGCTCCCGAACTGATTGAACGGCGTCGCAAAACTGACTCCGGCTTCGGTGGCGAGGTCGCGCATCGAGAAATCGGCCTTACCCTGTCGGAGCAGTCGCTCCGCCGCATCGATCACACGCCGGCGAAGCGGCTCACCCCGCGTGGCGGTCGGAGCAACCTTGGTCTTGTTTGGTGTCATGCTGTGATCTATATCATGATATAGTTTCAATCATAGCCCGGAGTGAACCATGACTTCCACCCCTAAGACATTCCTCATCACCGGTGTCAGCTCCGGGCTGGGGCGAGCATTTGCAAGAGGCGCGCTTGAAGCGGGTCATCGGGTGATCGGCACCGTGCGGCGGGAAGCCGACGCCGAGATCTTCGCCGCGCTCGCGCCCGATCGCGCCCACCCGCTCTTGCTGGACGTGACCGATTTCGAGACGGTCCCGGCGGCTGTCACCGCGGCGGAACGGCAGGCGGGTCCAATCGACGTGCTGGTGAACAACGCCGGTTACGGCCATGAGGGCGTGCTGGAGGAGTCCTCCATGGACGATCTCCAGCGCCAGTTCGCCGCCAACGTCTTCGGGCCCGTCGCGATGATCAAGGCGGTGCTGCCGGGCATGCGCGAGCGGCGTCGCGGCCATATCATCAACGTCACGTCCATGGGCGGCTTCATCACCATGCCCGGGATCACCTTCTATTGCGGAAGCAAATTCGCGCTCGAAGGCATTTCCGAAGCGCTCGGCAAGGAAGTAGCAGGCTTTGGAATTCGGGTGACGGCGCTCGCTCCCGGCCAATTCCGCACGGATTGGGCCGGACGCTCGATGGATCGCACGCCGCGCAGCATTGCCGACTATGACGCGGTCATGGACCCGATCCGCGCCGCGCGACAGGCCAAGAGCGGCAACCAACCGGGCGATCCGGCCAAGGCCGCGCAGGCGTTGCTCGTGCTGGTCGATGCCGCGAACCCGCCGGTACGGCTGTTCCTGGGCGACGACGCACTGGGGCTGGTCGACCAGAAGCTCGACGCGATGCGGAGCGAAATCAGCGCGTGGGAGGAGCTTTCGCGATCAACCAGCTTCGCATCATGAGCGCTTGGAGTGCGTCGGCTGATGAAGACGCGCCGCGCGTCTTCATCAGCCTGCAATTGGGGCGGCTCGGCCTGACCGCCGGCCGAACATCCCGCCGAAGAGCAACCAAGTGAAGCCTTGCTTCAGCGGCTATCGCGAGCGCAACCTGATCGAGCGGTTCTTCTCTGAGCTGAAGCACTTCTGGCGTGTCGCCACCCGCTACGACAAGCTCGCCGCCAACTTCCTCGCCATGGTCCAGCTCGCCTCAATGCGGCTGTGGCTCCGCGCTTGTGAGTCTACGTCCTAGAACAGTTCAGCTTTGATAGAGTCGCCGGCCGCTTTAACTCTTTGTTTTCGTGATATTGTCGTCCTGAAACGAAGTTTCCGTGTATTAGCGTTCCCGAATGCCTCTTGCGCAATACTGCGACAAGGCCATGATTGTGGATGAAACGGCAGGGACGAGCTGTTGACGCCACACATCGAAGCCAGCGAGGGTGACTACGCCGACATTGTGCTGTTGCCGGGCGACCCCCAGCGCGCCGAATGGATGGCCATGACATTCCTGGAGGCCCCACGCTGCATCAACCGCCGGCGCGGTGCCCTTGGCTTCACTGGCCTGTTTCGTGGTCAGCCGGTCAGCATCCAGGCGACCGGCATCGGCGTATCCTCCTTTCTGATCTATGCGCATGAGCTGCTGGACGGCTACGGTGTGCGGACTTTGATCCGTACCGGCACCTGCGGCGGGCTGACCGCTGAGGTAAAACTACGCAGCCTCGTCATCTCGCAATCGGTGCGGCCCGAAAGCGCCCGAAGCGGTCAGGTTTTCGGCCTCTATGACGCTGCAGCCGGGCCGGACCCGGCGCTGTTTGCTCGCGCATTGGCGAAGGCGGCCGAACTCGGCATCGACCATCGTGCCGGGCTGACGGCATGCAGCGACGTCTTCCACCATCCGCAGGGACGCGCCCGTTTTGCCGATGCGCAGGCAGCCGGCGCGCTGGCCGTGGACATGGAGACCAGTGCGCTCTATCGCATTTCCAGGCATTTCGGGGCCCGTGCGCTATCGATCTGCACGGTGGTCGACGATATCGACAGCGGCGAACAGACCCAATATGCAGAGCGCCAGGATCTTTTTACCGACATGACGCGGCTGGCGCTGGAAATCGCCGCCGCCGATCGGCCCGGTGCGTGATAGGCCCGCCGAGCCGCCCCAGTTCCTGATGCATTCCGAACACAAAGCCGGGGGGCACTTTTCTGGATTCTTCAGGCGGCTTCCCATTTCGGCGGCATCTGGTCTTCCATACCCGGCCGGTGGCTGCGCAGATAGAGCGCGCAGGTGGTGCGCAGCATGGAGGCGAAGTTGGGAATCTCGCCATTGATCTCGATGGCCTCGTCATAGAGTTTCGAGATGAATTTCGGCGTCGTCAGGTCCTGGCTTTCGGCGATTTCGTCGAGCAGTGCCCAAAACGTCGCCTCAAGCTGGATGCTGGTCGAATATCCGTCGATGCGGATCGACCGGTTGATCTGACGATAACCTTCGGGATCCTGGGCCGCAAATACCCTGCACATCCGACAACCTCCCACGTTCGTTGATTTTTGGCGTTGATTTTGGGTGGACAGATGCTTTTGCCGCCAGAGGCGACGCGGCCTTTGTCCCCAACAGCATTCTCCGGCAAAATCGGCTGAACAGCAATCGGACTTTCGTCCTTGCGATTGTCAGGCGAGTCGATCTTCGGAGCGTGGTAACCGGCTGCCACCATCTTTTGCCGTCGCCGCGCATAATCATCTTCGAAGCATCGAGTGGCGAGGACTGATTTGGCGAAGGCAATCCACACCATGATCCGGGTTCTCGACGAGACCCGCTCCGTCGATTTCTACAGAAATGCCTTCGGCCTCGATGTCGCCGAAAGGCTGGATTTCGACACGTTCACGCTCATCTACCTCAGCAATGCCGAGACGCAATTCGAAGTCGAACTGACCGTGAACAAGGGTCGGCAGGAGCCTTATGCGCTTGGCGATGGCTACGGCCATCTCGCGGTTTCGGTCGTCGATCTCGACGGCGAGCACGACCGGCTCGGCGCGCTCGGCCTCAACCCGAAGAAGATCGTCGAATTCAACCGTGACGGTTCGCTGATCGCACGCTTCTTCTTCATCGAGGATCCGGACGGCTACAGGATCGAGGTTCTGCAACGAGGAGGCAGGTTCCAGTAGAGATCGCGGCCGCGTGTGCGCGGCGCCAGCCAAGGCATCCCATGGATGCAACCAGCAAGCAGGGAGGAAAATATGGTCACGATCTATGAAAGCAGGCCCGGGCTTTCGCGGCGCGAGCTTCTGAAGCGCGGCGGCGTCGGAGCCTTGCTCGTCATTTCCGGCAGCGCGGTCATCAGCCCGGAACATGCCTGGGGCCTCGAAACGTCGGCGCTGAAGCCGGAGACGATGGCGACGCTGATCCAAATGGGGCGGGACGTCTACCCGCACGATCAGCTTCCCGACAAATATTACGCCATCGCGGTCAAGAGCCATGACGATCAGGCCGGCAAGGATGCCGCACATAGGGATCTCATCGAGAACGGCATCGCCGATCTCGACAAGAGGTCCGGCAAGGGCGGCTACCGGAACCTTGGTTGGGAGGATCAGCGTGTCGCAGTGCTGAAGCAGGTCGAAGCCACGCCTTTCTTCCAGGCGGTGCGCGGGGGCCTCGTCGTCAGCCTCTACAACCAGAAGGAGGTCTGGCCGGTCTTTGGCTATGAGGGCGAATCCTATTCCAAGGGCGGCTATATCGCGCGCGGCTTCGACGACATCGAGTGGCTCTGAGCCGCTCCTCTCGCCACCCAGCAAAATCGAAATCATGGGAGGAAACCATGGCAGCAGCATTTGATCTGAAAAACGACAATTTGGTCGTCATCATCGGCTCGGGAGCCGGCGGCGGCACACTCGGCAATGAACTCGCCCAGAAGGGCATCGACGTCGTGATCCTGGAGGCCGGCGCTCGCCACGAATTCGACGACTTCATCAATGACGAGTGGGACTCCTTTGCCCAACTCGCCTGGAAAGACAAGCGCACGACTTCGGGCGACTGGCGCGTAGCCAGGGATTTTCCGAACCTGCCGGCCTGGATCGTGAAATCGGTCGGCGGCTCGACCACGCACTGGGCCGGCGCTTCGCTGCGCTTCCAGGAGCATGAGTTCAAGACCGCCTCGACCTACGGCAAGGTGGAGGGCGCGAACCTGCTCGATTGGCCGGTGACACTGGCCGAGATGGAGCCTTATTACGCCAAGGCCGAAGCCAAGATGGGCGTCACCGGCACCAATGACTGGCCGAGGCTGCCGGGCAACAATAATTTCAAGCTGTTGAAGGCTGGCGCCGACAAGCTCGGCTACAAGGAATGCCACACCGGCAACATGGCGATCAATTCGGTCGAGCGTGACGACCGGATGTCCTGCCAGCAGACCGGCTTCTGCTTCCAGGGCTGCAAATGGGGCGCCAAATGGTCGACGCTCTACACCGAGATCCCGAAAGGCGAAGCGACAGGCCATCTCGAGGTGAGGCCGAACGCCATGGCCGTCAAGATCAACCATGACGCCTCGGGAAAGGTGACCGGCGTCGTCTATGCCGACAAGGACGGCAAGCTGCAGGAGCAGAAGGCCCGCATCGTCGCCGTCGCCGGCAATTCGATTGAAAGCCCGCGCCTGCTGCTCAATTCGGCTTCGAGCAAGTTCCCTGACGGCCTCGCCAATTCATCGGGGCAGGTGGGCAAGAACTACATGCGCCACACCACCGGCTCGGTTTATGCCATCTTCGACAAACCGGTGCACATGTATCGCGGCACCACGATGGCCGGCATCATCCGCGACGAGGCGCGGCATGATCCATCGCGCGGTTTCGTCGGCGGCTACGAATTCGAGACGCTTTCGCTCGGCCTGCCGTTTATGGCGGCCTTCCTCGATCCCGGCGCTTGGGGCCGCTCCTTCACCACCGCACTCGACCACTACGACCACATGGCAGGGCTGTGGATCGTCGGCGAGGACATGCCGCGCGAAGAAAACCGCATCACGCTGCATGCCGACGAAAAGGACGAGCACGGCATGCCGATCGCCGATGTGCATTTCGACGATCATCCCAACGATACGGCGATGCGCGATCATGCCTACAAACAGGCCACGGCGCTCTACGATGTGGTTGGAGCGACGCGTACTTTCCCGACGCCGCCTTATCCTTCCACCCATAATCTCGGCACAAACCGGATGAGCGAGAAGGCGGCCGAAGGCGTCGTCAACAAGCACGGCCAGACGCACGACATCAAGAACCTGTTCGTTTCCGACGGCAGCCAGTTCACGACAGGCGCGGCCGAGAACCCGACGCTGACGATCGTCTCGCTGGCGATCCGGCAGGCCGATTACATCGCCAGCCAAATGTCAGCGAGAAGCATCTAGTTCCACCTCCCGACTGCCTGCTGGCGCGGAGCCCCGACCGGGGTTCCGCGCCATTTTTCTCGACTTTCAGCCCTTGGTGCAGGTCGAGGCGGTGAAGGCGCCGTCGGGCTGTCTCATGATGATGTCGAACGAGGGCGGGCCCTGACCATCCAGAGTTGCCTGAGTGAGGGACAACGAGTTGCCGCCGGCGGTGTAGCCGCCGAGCGGTCCCAGCCAGGAGATCACCCCATTTGCGTCCATCTGGTAATTGTAGCCCTGCTGGGCGGTCCCGAAGGTGACTGGGCCGGTATAGACGTTTCCCTTGATGGTGATGTCGCCGAGGTTGAGGAACATGCCGAGCAGGTAGACCTCGCAATGATAAATGCCGTCGGGCATCTTGCCGTCGCTGAAGTCGGCTCGCGCCGCCCCGGTCGCCGCCGCCAGAAACAATAGGCCGGTAGAGATGCGTGAAATTCCGGATGCCATGACGTCGCTCGGTTGAGGGGCGAACTTGCCCCATTTGTGTGCCGTACCGCAATATTTGTCGCGTGCGGCCCGCGTCCGGAGATCAAAATCTAGGCATTTGGAGAAATTGGACGAAAATTAGGCAAAAACCGTGTGCGCTGCGCAAATTTCCCTCAACCAATTTTTAACCGGCCCTCACGCTTTCTCTAAGCACGATATGTCAATCCACTGATAATATTGAGCATTAACTCCTTCCACGAAACCGCCTCGGCGATTGGCATGGGGGTTGCTTCGTAGTGTTGCGTTGCAATCAATCAGCTTGGGAGTGTCAGGCATGAGGGGTAATTTCTCGACAATAACAAAAATGTTTTCGGCGGGCGTGGTCGCTGCCGGCCTGTCGATGTCGGCGCCCGCGAAGGCGGCCGACGACACGATCAAGGTCGGCATCCTCCATTCGCTGTCCGGCACGATGGCGATTTCGGAGACGACGCTGAAGGATGCCATGCTGATGCTCATCGACGAGCAGAATGCCAAGGGCGGCCTGCTCGGCAAGAAGCTCGAAGCGGTCGTCGTCGATCCGGCGTCCAACTGGCCGCTCTTCGCCGAGAAAGCGCGCGAGCTGATCTCCAAGGACAAGGTCGCGGCGGTGTTCGGCTGCTGGACCTCGGTGTCGCGCAAATCGGTGCTGCCGGTGTTCTCGGAACTCGACAACATCCTGTTCTATCCAGTCCAGTATGAGGGCGAGGAGAGCGAGCGCAACGTGTTCTATACGGGCGCGGCGCCGAACCAGCAGGCCATTCCGGCCGTCGACTATCTGATGAGCGAGGATGGCGGCTCGGTGAAGCGATGGGTGCTGGAAGGCACCGACTATGTCTATCCCCGCACCACCAACAAGATCCTCGAGGCCTATCTGAAGGCCAAGGGCGTCGCGGCGGAAGACATCATGGTCAACTACACGCCGTTCGGTTTCTCGGACTGGCAGACCGAAGTCTCGGCAATCAAGAAGTTCGGTTCGGCCGGCAAGAAGACCGCCGTCGTCTCCACCGTCAACGGCGACGCCAACGTGCCGTTCTACAAGGAACTGGGCAACCAGGGCATCAAGGCCGAGGACATCCCGGTCATGGCCTTCTCGGTCGGCGAGGAGGAGCTTGCCGGTCTCGACACGGCGCCGCTGGTCGGCCATCTCGCCGCCTGGAACTACTTCGAGAGCGTCGACACGCCCGAGAACAAGAAGTTCATCGCCGACTGGCACAAGTTCATCAAGAACGACAACCGCACCACCAACGACCCGATGGAGGCCCACTATATCGGCTTCAACATGTGGGTGAAGGCGGTCGAGAAGGCCGGCACCACCGATCCGGACAAGGTGATTGACGCCATGGTCGGCGTCTCGGTGCCGAACCTGACCGGCGGCTATTCGACGATGATGCCGAACCATCACATCACCAAGCCGGTGCTGATCGGTGAAATCCAGGCCGACGGCCAGTTCGAGACGGTCTCGCGCACGCCGGGGCTGGTGATGGGCGACGAGTGGTCGGATTACCTGCCCGACTCCAAGGACTTGATCTCCGATTGGCGGGCGCCTCTGTCCTGCGGCAACTTCAATGTCGCCACCGGCAAATGCGGCGGCAAGGGCACAAACTGATCCTCCCGGGCTGGACCTTCAGGTCCATGCCCATGACCGCGAGCGTCCGGACGGTTCCTTCGCCGTCCGGACGTCCAACTCAACCCTGAAGAGTCGCCTGACGCCGATGAACCTTTTCCGCGCACTTGGCCTGACACTGCTGTTCTTGCTGGCGACGCTGTCGTCATCGGGCGCCGGCGAAGCCGATCTGCGTGGCATCATCGCCAAGTTCGCCGCCGCCAAGGGTTTCTCGGAGACGGGAGCTGTCGTTCACGACCTGGCGGCGACCGGCGATCCGGCAGTGGAGCGGCCTCTTGCGGCACTCGCCGATGGCAATCTCTACATCCACAAGATCGATTCCCTGGTCTTCGTCGGCAAGGAAGGCGGCGAACGGGTCCAGCTTTTCGACCCGCTGAGCGGTGAGCCATCCGGTGAAGCAGCCAAGGACGACATCACCAAGATCAAGGTCAACAACACGCTGCGCCGCACCATCCGCGATGCGCTGGGCACGCTGACGCTTGGCGCCAAGGATCCGGCCGTGCGGCTCGCCGCCGCCGACACCATGTTCAAGACGCCCGATTCCGCAAACATCGAGCCGCTCGACGCTGCGATCGCCAATGAGACGGTCGCCAGTGTCAAGACCTTGCTGGAACAGGCTCGTGCCGCGTCGATCCTGAGCTCGGATCGGCCTGATGCCGACAAGCTCGCGGCAATCGCCCTGATCGGCGCGCGCGGCGACCGCGATGCGGTATCGCTGCTCACCTCGGCAGGGGCCAATGCCTTGGGCGCAGTGCAGGAAGCCGCGACGGCGGCTATCGCCAACATCAATTCGACGCTGGCCCTGTGGGACGCCGGACAGAACATCTGGTATGGCATTTCGCTGGGCTCGGTGCTGCTGCTGGCAGCGATCGGGCTTGCCATCACCTTCGGCGTCATGGGCGTCATCAACATGGCGCATGGCGAGATGGTGATGCTCGGCGCCTACACGACCTTCGTCGTCCAGCAGGTGATCCGCACGTCGTTTCCCGGCCTGTTCGACTGGTCGCTGGTCATCGCGCTGCCACTTGCCTTCCTGGTCGCGGGGCTTGTCGGCCTCGCCATCGAGCGCGGCATTATCCGCTTCCTCTACGGCCGGCCGCTGGAGACGCTGCTGGCGACATGGGGCGTTTCGCTGATCCTGCAGCAGGCAGTGCGCTCGATCTTCGGGCCAACCAACCAGGAGGTCGGCAATCCCTCCTGGATGTCGGGTTCGTTCGATGTCGGCCAGCTTGCCATCACCTGGAACCGGCTCTGGATCCTGGTCTTCGCGCTTAGCGTCTTTGCCGTGCTGCTCTATGTGATGAAGCGCACCCCCTGGGGCCTACAGATGCGCGCCGTCACCGCCAACCGCCGCATGGCCGCCTCCATGGGCATCAGGACGCCATGGGTCGACGCGCTGACCTTCGCGCTCGGCTCCGGCATTGCCGGCATTGCCGGCGTGGCGCTCAGCCAGATCGACAATGTCTCGCCCAATCTCGGCCGTGGCTACATCATCGACAGTTTCATGGTCGTCGTCTTCGGCGGCGTCGGCAATCTGTGGGGCACGCTGGTCGGCGCCTTTTCGCTGGGCATCGTCAACAAGTTCCTGGAACCCTATGCCGGCGCCGTGCTCGGCAAGATCGTCGTGCTGGTGCTGATCATCCTGTTCATCCAGAAGCGCCCGCGCGGCCTGTTCGCGCTCAAGGGCAGGGCGGTGGAAGCATGATGTCGGGACGCTTCTTCGCCGCGGGCGCGGACCGCCGCATCGCCATCACCATCCTCATCCTGCTGGCGGCGGCCATCATCGTGCCGCTGCTCAATCTTGCGGTATTACCGACGAGCGCCTTCTACATTCCGCCCTATATCGTGGCGCTGACCGGCAAATATCTCTGCTACGCGCTGCTTGCCTTGGCGCTCGATCTTGTCTGGGGCTATTGCGGCATCCTCTCGCTCGGCCACGGCGCCTTCTTCGCGCTCGGCGGCTACGCGATGGGCATGTATCTGATGCGCCAGATCGGCTCGCGCGGCGTCTATGGCAATCCGGTCCTGCCTGATTTCATGGTGTTCCTGAACTACAAGGAACTGCCCTGGTTCTGGACCGGCTTCGACCATTTCTGGTTCGCCGCGATCATGGTGCTCGCGGTGCCTGGCCTGCTCGCCTTCGTCTTCGGCTGGTTCGCCTTCCGCAGCCGCGTCACAGGCGTCTATCTCTCGATCATCACACAGGCGATGACCTATGCGCTGCTGCTCGCCTTCTTCCGCAACGACATGGGCTTCGGCGGCAACAACGGCTTGACCGATTTCAAGGACATTCTGGGCTTCAACGTCCAGGCCGACGTGACCCGCTCGGCGCTGTTCGCGGCCAGCGCGGTGATGCTTGCGCTCGGCGTCTTCGTCACCTGGGCGATCGTCGGCTCCAAATACGGCAAGCTGCTGATGGCGGTGCGCGATGCCGAAAGCCGCACCCGCTTCCTCGGCTGGCGGGCTGAGAATGTGAAGTTGTTCGCCTTCACGGTTTCAGCTGTCATGGCCGGCGTCGCGGGCGCGCTTTACGTGCCGCAGGTCGGCATCATCAATCCGGGCGAATTCGAACCCTCCAATTCGATCGAGGTGGTGATCTGGGCCGCGGTCGGCGGGCGCGGCACCATCATCGGGCCGATCATCGGTGCGCTGCTGGTCAACGCCGGAAAATCCTGGTTCACCGGCGTGCTGCCTGAACTGTGGCTGTTCGCACTCGGCGGCGTGTTCGTCGCCGTGACGCTGCTCTTGCCGAAAGGCATCATCGGCATGTGGGATAGCTGGCGCGGCAACGCCAAGGCGCTGCGCGCGGCATCGTTGGCCGAGGAGGCCGGCGCCGATGGTGAAATCGCGCCGTCCAAAGTCGTGCAGGCGGCGGCCAGAACACCCGGCGAATGGTCCTCGTCCAGCCTCGAACCACAGCCGGCGGAGTAACGAGCGATGTCGAAGTCGAACACCATTCTCTATCTCGACGGCGTCTCGGTTTCCTTCGACGGCTTTCGCGCCATCAACAATCTGTCGCTGGTGCTCGACAAGGGCGAGATGCGCGCCATCATCGGCCCCAACGGCGCCGGCAAGACCACGATGATGGACATCGTCACCGGCAAGACACGGCCCGACGAGGGCGAGGTGTTCTTCGACGGCCAGGTCGATCTCACCCGCCATGACGAGGCCGAGATCGCCATGATGGGCATTGGCCGCAAATTCCAGAAGCCGACGGTTTTCGAAAGCCACACCATCGAGGAAAATTTGATGCTGGCGCTGAAGGGGCCGCGCTCGATCTTCCCGGCGCTGTTCCATCGACGCTCGCCCGCCGAGACGCGGCGGATCGATGACATCCTCGGGACCATCCGGCTCGGCGACAAACGCGACGAGCTCGCCGCCTATCTCAGCCATGGGCAGAAGCAGTGGCTGGAGATCGGCATGCTCCTGGCGCAGGACCCGAAGCTGCTGCTGGTCGACGAGCCGGTCGCCGGCATGACCGACGCCGAAACCGAGGAAACCGCGCGCCTGCTCAAGGAGATCGCCCGCGACCATTCAGTGATCGTCGTCGAGCATGACATGCATTTCGTGCGCGAGCTCGGCGTCAAGGTCACCTGCCTGCATGAGGGCTCGGTGCTTTCAGAAGGCACGCTCGATTTCGTATCTGCCGATGAACGCATCGTCGAAGTCTATCTGGGGAGATGAGCATGGTTTGGCGGGTGCAATTCCATCGCTTCGATCTTGCCTTCCTTCGGTTCTGGAGAAGGCGCTGACATGCTCGAAGTTTCCGATGCCACGCTCCACTACGGCGCCGCCCAGGCGCTGCGCGGCGTGTCGCTCAAGGCGGGCGCCGGCAAGATCACTTGCGTGCTCGGCCGCAATGGCGTCGGCAAGACCAGTTTGATGAGATCGATCGTCGGCCACCACAGGCTGACGAGCGGAAGCGTTGCCTTCGAGGGGAAGGCGCTCGACCGGAGCGCGGCGTATGACCGCGCCCGGTCGGGCATCGCATTCGTGCCGCAGGGCAGGGAGATCTTTCCGCTGCTCAGCGTGCGGGAAAACCTCGAATCGGGATTCTCGCCCCTGAAACGGGCCGACCGCAACGTGCCGGCGCATGTCTTCGAATTGTTTCCGGTGCTCAAGCAGATGCTTGGCCGCCGCGGCGGCGATCTCTCCGGCGGCCAGCAGCAGCAGCTCGCCATCGGCAGGGCGCTGGTGATGCGGCCCAAGCTTCTGGTGCTCGATGAGCCGACGGAAGGTATCCAGCCGTCCGTTATCAAGGACATCGGCCGCGCCATCCGCTATTTGCGCGACCAGGCCGGCATTGCGGTTCTTCTCGTGGAGCAATATCTCGACTTCTGCCGCGAACTCGCCGACGAGGTCAACATCATGGACCGCGGCCAGATCGTCCATACTGGTCCTGCCGAAGATCTCGACCGGGCGGATGTCAGGAAGTTCCTGACGGTGTAAATCCATCTCCTGATGAAAGATTGCTCAATCTTTCTTCAACACCCGCTGGCACGCTCAATACTACATGCTAGTCTTCTGATGGCTTTGTGAGTCGGCCGTTTCCGTATCAGTCTGGTTTGTCGCAGATCGAGGTGGGCGACGGGCAAGTTCCGCGCAAGCATGCGTTCCTAGCATCCTCCCTGCGATCTCTGTCGTTCAACGCGTTTGGGCATACAGGCCAAGGGGCAGCCATGGAACGTTACGTCGAGGACTACCAGAAGCGGCGGCTCACAGAGCGCGTCGACATCATCACAGCCATCAACATTCTGAAGTCCCAGGGCTATGACCACGACGAGCTGATCGAGGAGATCACCAAGGTCTTCTATGTCGACCTCGATGCCTTCAATGAAATTGTCATGGCGGCGTAAAAGCCGCATTCGGCCATTCAACAATGATGGGCACGGCATTGATGCGCTTGGTCAGCTAGCGCGCCGGAATGGAGAGGCGGTGACGCGGTTGCGGCCGCCGCGCTTGGCGGCATAGAGCGCCTTGTCGGCGGCGCTGAGCACCTTGTCGAAGCTCAGGCCCTCTTTGGTGCCGAAAGCAAAGCCGGCGCTGACGGTGCACGTCAGGGGACCGTTCTCGGTGTCGATGCGGCGCGCGGCGAACGAGGTTCGTATCGCCTCGGCCGTGTTTTCCACTGTTTCGGGCAAAGTCCGCTTCAGCACCACCGCGAACTCCTCGCCCCCCATGCGCGCGGCGACATCGGTCGGGCGAAGGTTGCCGGCAAGCTCCTTGGCGAACACTTTCAGCACCTCATCGCCCGTCGCGTGGCCGAACTGGTCGTTGATGGCCTTGAAGCTATCGAGGTCGAACACGACCACGGCGGTAAAGGCGCCGACGGGAGAATCGCCAAAGAGGTCGAACAGCGCGCGGCGGTTGAGCAGGCCGGTCAGCTGATCCGTCAGCGCGTTGCGGCGGTGATGCCCCGCTAGACGCCCCTGGTTGAGGGCCAGCGACAAGGCGCCGATGCCGGTCATGCTGGCGATGACGACGATGAGGCTGAGATCCTCGGCCCAGTTCCTTGGCGCATGGCTCAGGATCAGCTTGCCGTCCCATGCCAAAACCGTCGCGCAGAGCAGGAAGGACATGGCGGTCGCTGAATAGAGTGCGGCGGCGCCGATGGTAAGCGCTGGGGCCTCGGCGCGGCCCTTCCAGTATTCGGCGGCGGTTGCGAACAGGAGCAGGGCCGCGAACAGATTCTCGAACATGAAGCCGAGCCCGTCATAGCCGAGAGCCATGGGCGGCAGCGCCACTGCGAGCGAAATGCCGCTGCCGATCAAAACTCTGGGGATCGGCGAGCCGCCGCTTCTGAATTGGTATGCGGCGCCCAGCATCATGGAGAAGCCGACCAGCAGCAAGGTGAAGGTGGCGATGCCGAGGCCGCGCCTGGGCGCGTCGATATAGGCGTCATAGGTGAAGACCTCGCCCACCACCAGCATGGCGCTGAGCGCCCAGGTGAGCAGGAACTTGTCGGTGCGGGCGGTGAGCCATGTGCCGAACAACGTCAGGCTCAGGCAGGCAGCGGAGAAACCGACCGCCAGCAGAAGTGAGTTGTAGTCGAGCGACATGCCCTCGTTCCTTGCCCGCGACGACCCTGCAGCCTGACGTTGCTGGAGTCATGACGCAAGGAAGTGTCGATAAGGTTACGATCGCGGCGAAAAAGCCAAGCTTGCACGGCGTTAGAGGACTACCGCCGACAGGAGCAGAACGGCACCGACCGCCATCATCAGCAGACCCGGCCAATTCTGTGACACGCCTAGGAAACCGAGGCCGCGCCGGCGTGGCTCAAGCGTCGGGGCCTGCGTTGCGAGATCTGGCATCCGTCGATCCGAAGCTGCAGGTGCCGGATCGCTGAGCCGTCCACGCCTGAGAGCTGCGCCCGCCGTATACACAACGCCGGCGACGATGAGAAACGCACCGATAAGGATGACAGCCATCCTTCCTCGCTTTTCTGCTGGTTTTCCCGCGCGGGAACCCGCCACCAAGGCAAAACGACGATGACGCCTTGAGGTTCCGACAGAGGCTATTGACGCCGGCAATTCATGCAAATGGAGATAGCCGCAGAGGCTTGCCGCTTAGCTGGTTTCTGTCACTCGCTTCATCAGCGCCATGGCGCCGAAGGGCGCGCGCACCTTGCCCTCGGTGATGAAGTAGACGAACACGTCGCGCGGTTGCACCGGTGCGTCGGTGGCAGGGTCGGCGCGCCGCAAACCGGTTGGCCGCTTGCCTTCCGCCCAGACCTTGGCCCGCGCCGCCCATTCATCGAGGCCTTTTGGCGTGTAGCAGTCGGGATTGTCATCCGAGCCGGTCTGCAGCCGCGCATAGATGAAATCGCCGGTGATATCGGCGATATCAGGATATTTTGCGTGATCGGCATAGACGATGGCCGCCTTGTATTTGCGCGCGAGCGCCGGGAATTCCGGCACGATGAAACTGTCGTTGCGAACTTCGAGCGCGTGGCGCAACGCGATACCGTCTTGGCTTTCCGGCAACAACTTCAGAAACGCCTCGAAATCGTCGGGATCGAATTTCTTGGTCGGCGCGAACTGCCAAAGGATCGGTCCAAGCTTGTCGCCCAGCGCGGCGACGCCGGAGCCAAGGAAACGCATCATCGATTCACCTGCTTCGCCCAGCACGCGGCGGTTGGTGACGAAGCGGTTGCCCTTCAGCGAATAGACGAAACCCTCGGGTGCCTCATTGGCCCATTTGACGAAGGTCGGTTCCTTGAAGCTGGAATAGTAGGTGCCGTTGACCTCGATGCTCGGTACCTGCCGGCTGGCGTATTGCAACTGCTTGGCCTTGGGGAGTTTTTCCGGGTAGAAGGACGTGTCCCATGGCTCGAAGGTCCAGCCGCCCATGCCGGCGCGGATTGTTCCCGATTTGCTCATTGTCGTCCTCCCGTTTCAGAAATCTGGCCGCGTTCAGAAAAATCAGGCCGCCGTGACCTCGTCGACCGGCTTGGCCATGTCGACGAGCACCCATCCTGGCCGATAGGGATTGGGCCGGCGACCCGTTTCGCGATAGCCGTAGGCCAAATAGAGCGCGATGTTGCGCTCCATTTTCGCATTGGTGTAGAGCCGCACCTCCGGCACGCCCCACAGGCGCGCCTGCTGATCCGCATGTTTCAACAATGCGATGCCGAAGCCCTTGCCCTGAAATCCTGGCGCCACCGCGACGGAGAAGATCATCGCGTGGTCTTCGTGCCGCTCCAGGACGATCAGCCCGGCCAGGTCGCCGCCGCTCTCCAGCAGCCAAGCCTCGCCGCGTTCGATGCGCGGCGCATAGTCTTCGGTGACCGGGATCGGCGGCGCGCCCAACAGCGCGGTGTAGGGCGCGTAGGCATCCGTGGTCAGAGTCATGACGGCGGTGACATCCGGGGCGAGGGCTTTCCTGATCTTCATTCCGGAGATTCCCAACGCCAGCCCGCCATCACTCCGCTGCTTCGCGCTTGCCTCCGGGGCGTCGCTCCAGCAATTCCTTGAGGAATTGGCCGGTGTAGCTGCGTTTTTCGCGCACGATCGCTTCCGGCGTGCCGGAGGCGACCAGCTCGCCGCCGCCATCGCCACCCTCGGGGCCGAGGTCGAGCACCCAGTCGGCGGTCTTGATCACTTCGAGATTGTGCTCGATCACCACCACCGTGTTGCCCTGGTCGACCAGTTCGTGCAGCACTTCCAGCAGCTTGGCGACATCGTGAAAGTGCAGGCCAGTGGTCGGCTCGTCCAGGATATAGAGCGTCTTGCCGGTCGCCTTGCGCGACAGCTCCTTGGCGAGTTTTATCCGCTGCGCCTCGCCGCCCGACAACGTGGTTGCCTGCTGGCCGATATGGATGTAGCCGAGGCCGACCTGCTTCAGCGTGTCGAGCTTGTCGCGCACACCGGGCACCGCGGCGAAGAAATCAACGCCTTCCTCGACTGTCATGTCGAGCACGTCGGCGATCGACTTGCCCTTGAACAGCACGTCGAGCGTCTCTCTGTTATAGCGCTTGCCGTGGCAGACGTCGCAGGTGACGTAGACGTCGGGCAGGAAGTGCATCTCGATCTTGATGACGCCGTCGCCCTGGCAGGCCTCGCAGCGGCCGCCCTTGACGTTGAAGGAGAAGCGGCCCGGTTGGTAGCCGCGCGCCTTGGCTTCCGGCAGGCCCGCGAACCAGTCGCGGATCGGCGTGAAGGCGCCGGTATAGGTGGCGGGGTTGGAGCGCGGGGTCCGTCCGATCGGCGACTGATCGATGTCGATGACCTTGTCGAGGAACTCCAAGCCCTCGATGCGGTCGTGCTCGGCCGGATGCTCGCGCGAGCCCATGATGCGGCGCGAGGCCGCCTTGAAAAGTGTTTCGATCAGGAAGGTCGATTTGCCGCCGCCCGATACGCCGGTGACGGCGGTGAAGGTGCCGAGCGGAATTTCGGCGGTGACGTTCTTCAGATTGTTGCCGCGTGCGCCGACGACTTTCAGGCGGCGGTTCTTCTTCGCCTCGCGGCGAACCGCAGGTGTCGCCACTTCGAGCTCGCCCGAAAGGTATTTGCCGGTGATCGAATTCGGGTTGGCCATCACCTGCTGAGGCGTGCCCTGGGCAATGATTTCGCCGCCATGGATGCCGGCGGCCGGGCCGATGTCGACGACGTAGTCGGCATGCAGGATGGCATCCTCGTCATGCTCGACCACGATGACCGTGTTGCCGATGTCGCGCAGGTGCTTCAGCGTGTCGAGCAGGCGCGCATTGTCGCGCTGGTGCAGGCCGATCGACGGTTCGTCCAGCACGTAGAGCACGCCGGTGAGGCCGGAGCCGATCTGCGATGCCAGCCGGATGCGCTGGCTCTCGCCGCCCGACAGCGTGCCGGAATTGCGCGACAGGGTGAGATAATCGAGGCCGACGTCGTTGAGGAAGCGCAGCCGCTCGCGGATTTCCTTGAGCACGCGCACGGCGATCTCGTTCTGCTTGTCGTTGAGCTGCGCCGGCAGGTCGGTGAACCACTGGTCGGCCTTGCGGATCGACTGTTCGGTCACTTCGCCGATGTGCTTGCCGGCGATCTTCACCGCCAGCGCTTCCGGCTTCAGCCTGTAGCCACGACAGGCCGGGCAGGGGGTGGCCGACATGAAGCGCTCGATCTCCTCGCGCATCCAGGCGGATTCGGTCTCTTTCCAGCGCCGCTCGAGGTTGGGGATGACGCCCTCGAAGGTCTTGGTCGTTTTGTAGGAGCGCAGGCCGTCATCATACTGGAAGGTGATCTCGCGCTCGCCTGTGCCGCGCAGGATGGCTTCCTGGGCTTCCCCGGTCAAATCCTTGAACTTGTCGCCGAGCTTGAAGCCGTAAGCCTTGCCGAGAGCCTCCAGCGTCTGCACGTAGTAGGGTGAAGTCGATTTCGCCCATGGGCTGACGGCGCCGTCGCGCAGCGAGACGTTCTCGTCGGGGACGACCAGATTGGGGTCGATGGCGCGCTGGCTGCCCAGCCCGTCGCAGGTCGGGCAGGCGCCGAACGGGTTGTTGAACGAGAACAGCCTGGGCTCGATCTCGGGAATGGTGAAGCCGGAGACCGGACAGGCGAATTTTTCCGAGAACAGGATGCGCTCATGCGTCTCGTTCTTCGACTTGTTGACCGAATCCTCGCCCGTCTGACTGGCATCGAGCGGCTTGTCGGCGAACTCCGCCACCGCCAGCCCCTCCGCGAGCTTCAGCGCGGTCTCCATGGAATCGGCAAGGCGCGTTGCGAGGTCGCCACGCACGACGATGCGGTCCACGACCACGTCGATGTCGTGCTTGTATTTCTTGTCGAGTGGCGGCACATCAGCGATCTCATAGAAGACGCCGTCGACCTTGACGCGCTGAAATCCCTTTTTCTGCAGCTCGAGCAATTCCTTGCGGTACTCGCCTTTGCGGCCGCGCACGATCGGCGCCAGGATGAACAGGCGCGTGCCTTCCTCGACCGCCAGCACGCGATCGACCATCTGCGACACCGTCTGGCTCTCGATCGGCAGTCCGGTGGCGGGCGAATAGGGTACGCCGACACGCGCGAATAGAAGCCGCATGTAGTCGTATATCTCGGTGACGGTGCCGACCGTCGAGCGCGGGTTCTTCGAAGTGGTCTTCTGCTCGATGGAGATGGCCGGCGAAAGGCCGTCGATCTGGTCGACATCCGGCTTCTGCATCATTTCGAGGAATTGCCGCGCATAGGCCGACAGGCTCTCGACATAGCGGCGCTGGCCTTCGGCATAGATGGTGTCGAAGGCAAGCGACGATTTGCCGGAGCCCGACAGGCCCGTCATGACGATCAGGCTGTCACGCGGCAGGTCGAGATCGACATTCTTCAGATTGTGTTCGCGCGCCCCGCGAATGGAAAGATATTTATGGTCGGCCATTGCCGGTCGCCGCCTCAGATCTGGAATTTGTGGGATCGGCGGGTTTTCCCCGGCCGTCCCCTATGTAGGTATTTTTGCCGCCGCGTCGAGAGACGCCACAATTCTCGACCAAGTCGTTTAACCGTCTTTCGCACGAACGGGCAAGCGGAAAGAACAAAGACCGAACACGCTCCTGACAAAAGCGGTGGAGCAGGCGGCGTGGTTCCCATCAGGGGATATGTCGCTCGATCACATTTTTTCCGATCGGACATCGAGCGGTTGACGTCCCTGGCTGAGGGGAGCAGACTCCACACGTCAATGAAGCCGGCTGTCTTTCGATGGCCTCGCCGCCCAAAGGCGGTCTGCGAGACGCCGCGGGCTATTGCGATCAGTGCTTCTGACGACGATTGTCGCAATGGACACAGGAGTGGAGCATGACGCCACCGGACAGTCCCTTGAGGCTCCAGCAGTGACTGGAGCCGCGGCAGGCATGAATGCCAGGGAGACGCGAGCGCCTTCCGACGTGACCCTGCCGGATGCACCAAAATCAGAGACTACTGGTCGGATCGTCGGCTGAACGCCGCGAAGCATCCGAAATCGAAAGCCGGTAAAACATTCCCGGCGAAAGATTGGATTATAGATCCAGAAAAGCCCCGTCCGTTTGCTAAAAGCACGGCGGGGCTGCTCTTTTGGGGGAACGCGCAGGTACTGACGGCCCCGACATGTCAGCTACCGCGGCGGTTTGATCCCGCCGGCGCCGACATCGACCGTGATGCTGCCGGAAATCCTGACATCGGTATCGCCGATCTTGAACCGGCCGTTGCCGTTGGCGGGGAAGGCGTCATCGGGTTCGGGCTGCGGGGCCGGCTTGGCGATGCGATAATCGCCGGCCACACCGGGCAGGCTGCCTTTCTGGCTGTCGTTGGCAAAGGCGTCGCCGGCCAGCATGAGCGCACCGGCGAAAATAGTGACGGCAAGACGCCAAGGTCGGAATAAGCGGCTGTCGATCATCGGTCGGTTATAGCGCCGCCCCGCCGAGGTGGCCAGACCGGCGGTCATCAAATCGCCGGACGGCGGGGCCGTCGCAATTCATCGTGCTTGTGCCGGTCACGCCGCCTTTTTGCGGGTGTCGTAGACATGATCGACGAGACCCCATGCCTTCGCTTCCTCGGCGGTCATGAAATAGTCCCGGTCGAGCGTGCGCTCGACCTCTTCATAGGTGCGGCCGCAATGGCGCGCATAGAGCTCGGTCATCTGCCGCTTGGTGCGCAGAATGCCTTCGGCGTGACGCTGGATGTCCGATGCCTGACCCTGGAAGCCGCCCAGCGGCTGGTGCAGGACGAGGCTGGCGTTGGGCAGCGCGATGCGCCGTCCCGGCGTGCCAGCCATCAGCAGGAACGAAGCCATCGAGGCGGCAAAGCCCATGCACACCGTCGACACCGGACAGCTGACATATTGCATCGTGTCGTAGATGGCGAAGCCGCTGGTCACCACGCCGCCAGGCGAGTTGATGTAAAGCGAGATCTCCTTGTCGGGATTATCCGATTCCAGCGACAGAAGCTGGGCGCAGACCAGCGCCGACATGCCGTCGTTGATCTCGCCGTTGATAAAGACGATGCGCTCGCGCAGCAGCCGCGAGAAAATGTCGAAGGCGCGCTCGCCGCGGCTCGACTGCTCGATCACCATCGGCACCAGATTGGCAAAACCGGTCATCGTCTCTCTCCGTTTTTCATGTGTCGGCCACTCAAGCGGCGCGCTGCAGAAGGCAAAATGAATTGGCTGCGGGGCGGCGGCCGGAGGCACGCGCAGCGAATGAAAGCCGGCAGCCGGCGCCTGCCATGGTCACCATGGGCCTGGCGGCGGATGTCGCCGCACGGGCAAAGCCTTCATGTATAATATGCAGATGCGTGCCGCCCGAAACGGTGCGGGCGAGCGTGAAGGTGACGATGCTGTCGAGCGGGTTCCGTTCCTCGTCGGGCCGCGGCTGTTCCCGCCAGGAATAGCGAAGCCTTTTTCCGGGCTCGGCATCGAGGATCTCGCATTCGATCGGCGCATCCGGCCCGGCAAAGGCGAAATTGCTGCCGATCTCAGGATTGATGTCGTTGGGCATCATCCAGGCCGCAAGCAATTCGGGCACGGTCAGCGCCCGCCATACCTTTTCCGGCGGCTCGGGGAGATCGCACTCGAACTCGATCGCGTCGGGGGCGGTCCGCGCAGGGCTTTCGTCGGTCACTGGTGCGTGCGTCATTGGTCCATGTCCTTGAGAACCGTCCTTAGTTTTTCGATGCGCTCGGGCCAGAACGTCCGGTAGCGTTCGATCCAGCCAAGCAGCGGGTCGAGCCCTTGCGGATCGGCGCGGTAATAGGCGTTGCGGCCCGCCCGCCGCTCGACCACCAGGCCTGCGCTGCGCAGCACCGCCAGGTGCTGCGACACAGCCGGCTGCGACACCGTCATGCCGGTGCGCAGCTGCGACACCGTCATCTCGCTGGTGGCGAGGCGTTCATAGACGGCGCGTCGGGTGGGGTCGGCCAGCGCCCGGAAAATCTCCGCTTCGATCATGGCGAAAGCATAAGTCGATACTTATCGGTTTGGCAAGCGATGTTTTACGGCCCATATGAAGGGAAGCTGGCGGCTCCGGCATTACTGTTATTCCTTGACAATGAGCGGCGATGCATATAGGAACGAAAAGAGAACAAAAACCTTGTGGGAAAAGGCAGCCACAGCAGGCAACGGGTGTGCGCAACCTGTAAGGTGCTGCGACAAAAATTTGTTTCGGACGAGCGCGGAGAAGTATCATGGCGGGTAGCGTCAACAAGGTCATTCTGGTCGGCAATCTCGGAGCGGATCCGGAGATCCGCCGCCTGAATTCGGGCGAGCCGGTCGTCAACATCCGCATCGCAACATCGGAAAGCTGGCGCGACAAGAATTCCGGCGAGCGCAAGGAAAAGACCGAGTGGCACAATGTCGTCATCTTCAATGAGGGCATCGCCAAGGTTGCCGAGCAGTATCTGAAGAAGGGCATGAAGGTTTATGTCGAGGGCCAGTTGCAGACACGCAAATGGCAAGACCAGACCGGTGCCGACAAATACACGACGGAAGTCGTGCTGCAGAGATTCCGCGGCGAGCTGCAGATGCTGGACGCGCGCGGCCAGGGTGAGGGCGGCCAGGTCGGGGGTTATTCCGGCGGCGGCAGCCGTGGTTCCGATTTCGGCCAGTCCGGCCCGAACGAAGGCTTCAATCGTGGCGGCGGCGCTCCCAAGGGCGGCGGCGGTTCGTCGCGCGAGCTGGACGACGAAATTCCGTTCTGAGCATCGACACGGCGTGACGGGCATTTGAGGAGAGGGCGCGATGTCGCTCGGACCGCTCCTATCGGCACGTCCTCCGATCCCATGGCATGCGCTCGCGGCCTTTGCCGCGCTGGCGATAGGCGGCGTGCAGCTGGCGCTGCCGAAAGGCACGCTGCGCCACCGCGCGATGGGCTATCTCTGGGCGGCGCTGATGCTGGCCGTCGCCATCTCGAGTTTCTGGATCCAGCAGATACGGCTCATTGGCCCTTTCAGCCCGATCCATCTCTTGTCGATCCTGGTGCTGGTCACGGTGCCGCTGGCGGTCTGGCATGCACGCAATCACCGCGTCGCCAAGCACCGCAAGGCGATGATTGCGTTGTATATCTTTGCACTGGTGGGTGCCGGTGTCTTTACGCTGGTGCCCGGCAGAATCTTGCACGACGTGGTCTTCGGCGTCGCGCAAGCCAGACCGTGATCCCGAGTGGAAGGAATATCAGTTGAAAGCACGCATCAAATGGGTCGAGGAACGCACCTTCGTCGGCGAGTCCGGCACAGGCCATAAGGTCGTACTGGGGACCGCGTTCGGCCCTGAAGGGAGAACGCCGGGGCCGAGCCCGATGGAACTGGTGCTGATCGGCACCGGCGGCTGCTCGGCCTATGATGTCGTCCATATCCTCGAAAAGGGGCGCGAGGCGATCGAGGACTGTGTGGTCGAGCTCGATTCCGACCGAGCCGAGACCGATCCCAAGGTGTTCACCCGCATTCATATGCATTTCATCGTCAAGGGCAGGGCGCTGTCGCCCGACAAGGTGAAGCGGGCGATCGATCTCTCGATCGAAAAATACTGTTCGGCTTCGGCCATGATGTCCAAGACCGCCGCCATTACCCACGATTTCGAAATTATCGACACGACGGCAAAATAAGCGGCCTATGAGGCCATCAGCGCCTTGATGCCGTCAGCCACGAACTGGACGGCAAGTGCCGCCAGGATAACGCCGAGCAGGCGGGTCAGGATCGAACGGCCGGTCTGGCCGAGGATGCGGTCTATGCGCTCCGACAGCACGAACACGAGATAGGTGATGGCGAGGCAGACGAAGATGATGCCGACCAGTGCCGCCTGGGCGCCAAAGCCCTGAAACGAGCCGGAGAGCAGCACAGTCGCCGAAATCGCGCCGGGGCCGGCGATCAGCGGGATCGCCAGCGGGAAAGCGGCGATGTTGTGGATCATGTCCTTGGTGATGGCCACGTCGCCGATCTTCTCCTTACGGTCCTGCCGGCGCTCGAACACCATTTCAAAAGCGATGAAGAAGAGCAAAAAGCCGCCGGCGACACGGAAGGCCGGCAGCGTGATGCCGAACACCGACAGGATCGAGGCGCCGGCAACGGCGAACAGCGCCATCACCAGGAAGCCGATGACCGAAGCGCGGACCGAGACCTGCTGGCGCTCCTCGCGGTTCATGCCGCGCGTTATCGCCAGAAACAGCGGCGCCAGCCCGGGCGGGTCGATGGTCACCAGAATGGTGACGAAGGCGTTGAACAGGCTGTCGAAACTCGGCATCTCTCACCCCTCCCGCCGGGCCGAGCCCGCATCCCGACATTGGTAGAGCAAAGCAGGGACGGAGGAAACCGGCTGGGGAGAGGCGGCTCGCGAACTCTGCGAAAGCCGGCTGGGCCGAGGGAGACGCGAAAGAACGCAGGGAGTGCCTGAGTTTGCGTCGCGGGCTTGCTTGATCAGGTACGGCCAGAGCGCCGCGCCAGGAACTCCACTTCGAGCCGCCATGTCGCGCCATTGTCGTGCGAGCGCTCGCCGAGCCAGCGGAAGGAATTTTCGGTTATTCGTGAAAAGCTCCAACGTACGGAGGAACCGGTGCCGTCGGCGCCCACTTGGACAATCGTGTCGCCTTCGGCGCGACCGAGTTGGCGGCTGTAATACTGGTTGCGCGGATCGCTCCAGAAAATATGCCAGGCATTTGCGCCGGGATCGTAGACGCGCAAGGTCGTGCCATAAAAGGTCCATTTGCCGAGAGAAGGCGAGGGGCCGGCATCGCGCGCGGGCAGGATCCAGACGTCCTGAATCGCGCGGCCTTCCAGCACCCAGCCGAAATGCACCTCGCCGCGTCCGGTCAGCACGGTGCCGTCCTCGAGATGACGGCTGGCATCGAAAGTCCAGGCGCCGACGAAGCGGCCGTAGAGATCCAAATTCTCGGCAAAGCCGGGGGCTGGCCCGTCGCTGTGCAGGGCTTCGGTAAAAGTGGGCTGGTTGGTCATGGCTGGTGCCTTCATGCTGTCAGGAGGCCGCAAGCGATAGGCCGGGGCAGGGTTCTGCGCTTGGGAAAAATTGCTATCTTTCAGGCTATGACGACGAGCCACAGGATCATTGCCTCGGGGCCAGGCTGGCAGGTGTCGGACGTGGTGTGCACGGCCGGCGCCGGCGACCGGCCGTTCGAGGAGGAGCACCGGACATTCTGCGTCGCCGCGGTGACCAGCGGCACCTTCCGCTATCGCGCCAGCCAGGGTACCGCGATGCTCGCGCCAGGCGCGGTGCTGCTCGGTAATCCCGGCACATGCTACGAATGCGGCCACGAGCACGGCGCCGGTGACCGCTGCCTCTCCTTCCATTTTGCTCCGGCCTATATGGAACGGATCGTGGAGGACGTACCGGGCGCCAGAATGCTGGCCTTCAAGACGCCGCGCTTGCCGCCCCTGCCGGCGCTGATGCCGCTGCTGGCCGAAGCGGAGGCCGCGCGCGATGTGGGCGAAACCGCTGCTTTCGAGGAACTCGGCTTGCGCATTGCCAGCGCAGCAGTCGCCGCAAGCTCAGGGCGCACCAAGATGGCGCGGACACCCAGCGGCCGCGACCAAAAACGGGTCGCGGAGGCGGTTCGGCGTATCGAGATCGATGCCGATCAGCCGCTTTCGCTGGCCGTGCTGGCCCGGGAGACGGCGACCAGTCCGTATCATTTCCTGCGCACATTCCGGCAGATTGCCGGAATGACCCCCTACCGGTTTCTGCTGAGGACCAGGCTGCACCGGGCAGCAGTGCGGCTCCACGCTTCGGACAAGGCGATCTCGACGATCGCCTTCGAGGCGGGCTTCAACGACCTGTCAACTTTCAATCGCCGCTTCCGGCGCGAAATGGGCGAGACGCCCGGCAGCTATCGCGCCCGCCGCGCGGGCCGCCGCTAACACGAGATGGCGGGCCTTTGCGTCGACGGCTCCGAAAAGCACATCGGCCATATCGTCGCAATCACCGGTATCCTTTTGAAATCACCGCCAAAATCGACACTGGAAAAGTGCCGTCGACATTGGAGTTTCGGCCCGGCTTCCTATATATACGGCAAGTGATTCCTGTTTAGATTGTGATCCGATTTGACCGACCAAAAAACACCGCGCGGCGCCGACGGCGGCCCCACCGGCATCGAGCCGATTTCGATCATCGAGGAGATGCAGCGATCCTATCTCGATTACGCCATGAGCGTGATCGTCAGCCGCGCGCTGCCCGACGTGCGCGACGGCCTGAAGCCGGTGCATCGCCGCATTCTCTTCGCCGCGCATGAGAGCGGCTATCACTGGAACCGCAAATATGTGAAGTCGGCGCGCCCGGTCGCCGACGTGATGGGTAAATACCATCCGCATGGCGACGCCTCTATCTATGACGCCCTGGTGCGCATGGCGCAGGACTGGTCGCTGCGCGTGCCGCTCATCGACGGGCAAGGCAATTTCGGCTCGATCGACGGCGATCCGCCGGCGGCCATGCGCTACACCGAGTCGCGGCTGACCAAGGTCGCGCATGAACTGCTGGAGGATATCGACAAGGATACGGTCGATTTCCAGGACACTTACGATGCTTCCGGCAGCGAGCCGAAGGTCCTGCCGGCGCGCTTTCCCAATCTGCTGGTCAATGGCTCGGGCGGCATCGCCGTCGGCATGGCCACCAACATCCCGCCGCACAATCTGGGCGAAGTCTGCAACGCCGCGATCGCGATCATCGACAATCCGGCCATCGACCTGCCGACGCTGATGGAAATCATTCCGGGGCCGGATTTCCCGACCGGCGGCATCGTGCTCGGCCGCTCCGGCATCTACAGCGCCTATTCGACCGGCCGCGGCTCCATCGTCATGCGCGGCAAGGTCAACATCGAGGCCCGCGGCAATGACCGCGAATCGATCATCATCACCGAAGTTCCCTACCAGGTGAACAAGTCGTCGATGATCGAGAAGATGGCCGAACTGGTGCGCGACAAGCGCATCGAGGGCATTTCCGACATTCGCGACGAGAGCGACCGCCAGGGCTATAGAGTCGTCGTCGAGCTGAAGCGCGACGCCGTGGCCGACGTCATCCTCAACCAGCTCTATCGCTTCACGCCGCTGCAAACCTCTTTCGGCGCCAACATGGTGGCGCTCAATGGCGGCAAGCCCGAACTGCTGACGCTGACCGACATGCTGAGAGCATTCGTGTCCTTCCGCGAGGAGGTGGTCACCCGACGCACGAAGTTCCTGCTGCGCAAGGCGCGCGACCGGGCCCACGTGCTGGTCGGCCTCGCAATCGCCGTCGCCAACATCGATGAAGTGATAAAACTGATCCGCACCGCGCCGGACCCGCAGACCGCGCGCGAGCAGTTGATGGAGCGGCGCTGGCCGTCCGGCGACGTCGAATCGCTGATCCTCCTGATCGACGACCCGCGCCACCGCATCAACGAGGACGGCACCTACAATCTGTCCGAGGAACAGGCGCGCGCGATCCTGGAGTTGCGCCTGCAGCGCCTGACGGCACTCGGCCGCGACGAAATCGCCGACGAGTTGAACACGATCGGCGCCGAGATCGTCGATTATCTCGATATCCTGTCGTCCCGCGCCCGCGTCCAGCAGATCGTCAAGGACGAGCTCGCGGCCGTGCGCGACGAATTCGGCACGCCGCGCCGCACCGAGCTGAGCGAAGGCGGCGCGGACATGGAAGACGAGGACCTGATCCAGCGCGAAGACATGGTCGTGACGGTGAGCCATTCCGGCTACATCAAGCGCGTGCCGTTGTCGCTCTACCGGGCGCAACGCCGCGGCGGCAAGGGTCGCTCGGGCATGTCGACCAAGGAAGAGGATTTCGTCACCCGCCTGTTCGTGGCCAATACGCACACGCCGGTGCTGTTCTTCTCCTCGCGCGGCATCGTCTACAAGGAGAAGGTCTGGCGCCTGCCGATCGGCAATCCGCAGTCACGCGGCAAGGCGCTGATCAACATGCTGCCGCTGGAGCAGGGCGAGCGCATCACCACAATCATGCCGTTGCCGGAGGACGAGACAAGCTGGGGCGAGCTCGACGTGATGTTCGCCACCACGCGCGGCACGGTGCGCCGCAACAAGCTCTCTGACTTCGTCCAAGTCAACCGTAATGGCAAGATCGCCATGAAGCTGGAGGAGGAGGGCGACGAGATCCTCGGCGTCGAGACCTGCACCGACAATGACGACGTGCTTCTGACCGCCAGCTCCGGCCAGTGCATCCGCTTTTCCGTCGGCGATGTGCGCGTCTTCCAGAGCCGCAACTCGGTCGGCGTGCGCGGCATCGCCATGGCCGAAACCGATCGCGTCATTTCGATGGCTGTCATCGAGCATGTCGATGCGCCGCCGGCCGAACGCGCCGCCTATCTGAAGCGCGTGGTGGCCGAACGGCGCCTGGCCGCCGGCATTCCGGCAGGTGAGGAGGAAGAGATCGCGTTGACCAACGAAGAGGTCGGCGAGGAGGCGGAGCTGTCGGACGAGCGCTATGAGTTCCTCAAGGCGCATGAGCAGTTCGTGCTGACGGTGACGGAATACGGCTACGGCAAGCGCTCATCGTCCTATGATTTCCGTCTGACCGGACGCGGCGGCAAGGGCATTCGGGCCACCGACGTGTCGAAGACGGCCGAGATCGGCAGGCTGGTGGCAACCTTCCCGGTCGGCAATGACGACCAGATCATGCTGGTGTCCGACGGCGGTACCGTTATCCGGGTGCCGGTCAATGGCATCCGCTTCGCCAGCCGCGCCACCAAGGGCGTGACCATTTTCAACACGGCGGAAGGCGAGAAGGTGGTTTCGGTCGAGCGGATTTCCGAGCCGCAATCGGACGAGGAAGAAATCGTCGAGGTTGGTGCCGAGATCGATCCGGCGGCCGATGCCGGCCTGGATGATGCGCAATAAGTCTGGCTTGGACAGACATGGCAACGCCGGCCAATCGGCCGGCGCGTCGCAACAAATTCAGGCTAACTCAATAGTGACGGTGAGGCTTGCGGGGCCCGAACCCTTCGAAGCGTTTGGCGTTGGTCTTGATGCGGACGCGCTGGGCCTCCTGATGCAGCCCGAATACAGTGGCGATCAGCATGGCGACGGTCATTGCAGTGGCGAGCATGTAGATCAGCATGTGCGTGTTCTCCTGCGCTCTACAACGCTTACATGGGACTTTGGTTTCATCTTCTTAAAGGGGCAAGGTAGTGAACGCTGCGTGAAGCGTTCGTGATCGGCGCATTCATCTGTCGTTCATCCCTGCAAAAAGGTTCAAGGGGATCGCATCAATGAGATTTGCCTTCCGTCCGCGCGCCCGTTAGAAGCACCGGCATGACCGAGCGCATCGCCCTTTATGCCGGCTCCTTCGACCCGTTGACCAACGGCCATCTCGACGTGCTGAAGGCGTCGCTGGCCGTGGCGGACATCGTCTATGCGGCGATCGGTATCCATCCCGGCAAGAAGCCGCTGTTTTCCTTCGAGGAGCGGGTCGAACTCATCGAGGCCGCGACCAAGGCCGAATTCGGCCGCGACGGCACACGCATCAAGGTGGTCGCCTTCGACGGGCTGGTCATCGATGCGGCCAGGAAACAGGGAGCCTCGATCATGATCCGCGGCCTGCGCGACGGCACCGATCTCGACTACGAGATGCAGATGGCCGGCATGAACGAAACGATGGCGCCTGAGCTGCAAACGGTTTTTCTGCCCGCCAGCCCCTCGGTTAGAACCATTACCGCCACACTTGTCCGCCAGATTGCCTCGATGGGCGGCGACATCCGCCCCTTCGTGCCGGCCGCGGTCGCCGGTGCGCTCACCGCTAAATTCGCAAAATAGGTTTCTCGGAGAAGACCATGCAGCTGAAAAAGCTCGCCTCGTTCCTCGTCGTGCTTGCCGGTCTCGTGACCGCATCGGTCTCAGCCTATGCCGCCGACCCGGAAAACACCATGATCATAACGTTGAAGGACGGCGACGTGACCATTGCACTGCGTCCCGATCTCGCGCCCAAGCATGTCGCGCAGATCAAGAAGCTGGTGCGCGAGCATGCCTATGACAACGTCGCCTTCCACCGCGTCATCGACGGCTTCATGGCGCAGACAGGCGACGTCAAATTCGGCAACATGAACAAGGGCTTCAACGCCCAGGCTGTCGGTACCGGCGGCTCCGACCTGCCGGACCTGCCGGCGGAATTCTCGCAGACCGAGCACTACAAGCGCGGCGTGGTCGGCATGGCACGCTCGCAGGATCCGAATTCGGCAAACTCGCAGTTCTTTATCATGTTCGCGCCGGCGCCGCCGCTCGACGGCCAGTACACCATCGTGGGCAATGTCGTCAGCGGCATGGAACTCGTGGACCACATCAAGAAGGGCGACGAGGCCGACAACGGCACGGTCACCGATCCCGACCGGATGATCAAGGTGCGCATCGCCGCCGACAAATAGTTCTGTTTTTTGAAAAGGATATCAGACATGGCCGACATCAAGGATCGCGAAAACGCGCTCATCATGGAAACGACCAAGGGCAAGGTCGTCATCGAAATGCTTCCCGACCTGGCGCCCGGCCATGTCGCCCGCATCAAGGAACTGGCCCGCGAAGGCGCCTATGACGGCGTGGTCTTCCACCGCGTCATCGAGGGCTTCATGGCGCAGACCGGCGACGTCAAGTTCGGCAATTCGAGCAAGCCCTCTTTCGCGCCTTCCCGCGCTGGCATGGGCGGTTCCGACAAGCCGGATCTCAAGGCCGAATTCTCCAATGCCAACCACAGCCGCGGCACCTGCTCGATGGCGCGCTCGCAGAATCCGAACTCGGCCAATTCGCAGTTCTTCATCTGCTTCGACGATGCAGCCTTCCTCAATCGCCAGTACACGGTCTGGGGCCAGGTCATCGAAGGCATGGACAATGTCGACAAGATCAAGCGCGGCGAGCCGGTGCAGGATCCCGACAAGATCGTGTCGCTGAAGGTCGCGGCCGACGTCAAGTAAGGCGGCAGGACAATGATGGGCGTCGTCTGGTCGCTTCTCGGCATCTTGTCCGGCGCCTTCATTGCCATTCAGGCGCCGATCAATTCGCAGTTGGCGCGCGGCCTGGGGCTCCCGGTCGCGGCTGCCGCGTTTTCGTTCCTGTCGGGCGCCATCGTGCTCGGCATCATTGCCGTCGCGGTGGTGAGGCTGCAAGGCATCTCGCTCGACTGGAAGGCGCCCGCGCCCTGGCTGTTCATCGCCGGCGGCATGCTGGGCGGCTTCTACGTCACACTGTCCACCATCCTGACGCCACGCATCGGCGCCGCCGCACTGATGGCGTTCCTGGTGGCGGGCCAGTTGCTGGCGGGCATGCTGATCGACCGCGTCGGGTTCCTCGGCGTCGCGGTTCGTGAAATCTCGCTCGGCCGCGTGGCCGGCGCGGTGCTGCTTCTGGCCGGGGCGCTGCTTATCAGGCTCTTCTGATGCGTGTCGATCTGTTCGATTTCGACCTGCCGGAAGAGCGTATCGCGCTTCGCCCGGCAGAGCCGCGCGACAGCGCAAAGATGCTGGTGGTCAGGCCCGTCGAGGGGGTTTCGAACCGGGCGGTCAGCGACCTGCCTTCCCTGCTCCAGGCCGGCGACGTGCTGGTCTTCAACGACACCAAGGTTATCCCGGCGCAACTCAAAGGTATCAGGCGGCGCGGCGAGGCGGCGGCGCAGGTCGAAGCCACATTGCACATGCGGATGGCGCCGGACCGTTGGCTGGCCTTCATGCGGCCGGGCAAGCGCGTTGCCGTCGGCGACCGCATCCATTTCGGCCATGACGGCAATTCGTGCTTCCTCGGCCAGCTTGACGCTACGGTGATCGAAAAGGGCGAGGCGGGCGAGGCGCTGCTCGGCTTCGACCTGTCGGGCCCTTTCCTCGACGAGGCGCTGCATGCGGTCGGCCACATCCCACTGCCGCCCTATATCGCCTCGAAGCGCGACGACGACGAGCGCGACCGGGCCGACTACCAGACCATCTATGCCCGGGAGGAAGGCGCCGTCGCAGCACCCACGGCGGGCCTGCATTTCACGCCGGAGCTGTTTGCCGCACTCGACGCCAAGGGGATCGAACGCCGCTTCGTCACGCTCCATGTCGGCGCCGGCACGTTCCTGCCAGTGAAGGCGGACGACACCGCCGACCACAAGATGCATGCGGAGATCGGCTCGGTCAGCGAGGCAACAGCCGACGCGTTGAATGCGGCGAAGGCGAGGGGTGGGCGCGTCATTGCCGTCGGTACGACCTCGCTGCGCCTGCTGGAAAGCGCGGCGCGAGAGGATGGCGCGCTGGCTGCATGGTCCGGGCCGACCGACATCTTCATCACGCCCGGCTACCGTTTTCGCACCGCCGACATGCTGATGACCAATTTCCATCTGCCGCGTTCGACGCTGTTCATGCTGGTTTCGGCTTTCAGCGGCCTCGAGACGATGCGCGCCGCCTATGCGCACGCCATTGAGCACGATTACAGATTCTACTCCTACGGAGATGCAAGCCTGCTGTATCGAGCGGAGATGAGCGATGGACGATGACCTCGACAGGCTGGACCGCGACAGTTTGATCGCCGAAGTCAAAAAATTGCGCGCCGGCATTCGCCAGCATCGCAATGCATCGGGGCACGATCTTTGCTGGCATCATCCCGATTTGTGGGACCTGCTGCCCGAGAAGATCGATCCGGCAATCGCCGTGCCGCCCTGGCCAAAATTCATGCGCGGCTGCATCCACTGTCGCCAGTCGCTGGACGAACAGGCTCCGGGCGCACCGGCACACGACAAGGAATTCAATGGCTGAGACGTTCACCTTCAAGGTGCTGGCGACCGAAGGCAAGACGCGGCGCGGCTTGATCAGCATGCCGCGCGGCGAAATCCGCACGCCTGCCTTCATGCCGGTCGGCACCGGCGGCACGGTCAAGACGATGTACATGGATCAGGTGCGCGGCGTCGGCGCCGACATCATTCTGGGCAATACCTACCATTTGATGCTGCGGCCCGGCGCCGAACGTGTGGCGAAGCTTGGCGGCCTGCACGAATTCGCCCGCTGGCCGCATCCGATCCTGACCGACAGCGGTGGCTTCCAGGTGATGTCGCTGTCAAAGCTTCGGAAATTGACCGAGAAGGGCGTCACATTTCGCTCCCATATCGATGGCGCTGCATACGAAATGTCGCCGGAACGTTCGATCGAGATCCAGGGCCTGCTCGATTCAGACATCCAGATGCAACTCGACGAATGCACGGCGCTACCGGCCGCGCTCAAGGAGATCGAGCGCGCCATGGAATTGTCGCTGCGCTGGGCTGAGCGCTGCAAGACGGCGTTCGGCGACCAGCCCGGCAAGGCGATGTTCGGCATCGTGCAAGGCGGCGACAATGCGGATTTGCGCGTGCGTTCGGCGCAAGCGCTGAGCGCGATGGATCTGAAAGGCTATGCGGTTGGCGGTCTTGCCGTCGGTGAACCGCAGGCGGTCATGCTCGACATGCTCGACATCACCTGCCCGGAACTGCCTGATGACAAACCCCGCTATCTCATGGGGGTCGGCACGCCGGACGACATCTTGAAATCGGTGGCGCGCGGCATCGACATGTTCGACTGCGTGATGCCGACGCGGGCCGGCCGGCATGGGCTTGCCTATACAAGGCGCGGCAAGGTCAATCTGCGCAACGCCCGCCATGCCGACGATCCGCGCCCCCTCGATGAGGAAAGCGACTGCCCGGCGGCACGCGATTATTCCCGCGCCTATCTGCACCATCTCGTGCGCTCGCAAGAGGCACTCGGTGCGATGCTTCTGACCTGGAACAATCTGTCCTATTATCAGAAGCTGATGCAGGACATACGCGCCGCGATAGAGACCGGCACTTTCGAGGCACGCGCTGCCGAAATTACCGAGGGCTGGGCGAGGGGCGATATCCCGGCGCTGTGACGGTTCAGGTGCTCAGCGAATTCGACGCGCGCAGGCTGCAGCCGGTGATTTGGAACGTGCCGTCGGGCTGTCGCTCCAACGTGTAGACAGCTTCGTAGTCCTTGCCGTCAGGGCCGACGATCAGCACCTGCTGGATGATCGAGGTCGGACCCGTCTCCTCGACCTTGCCGAACGAGTAGCTCCGTGGGTTGCGCACCGGCGCGTAGCCGTTGGTCACCATGTTCATGAAGGTGTCGACGGTCGGGAAGATCCGCTTCACGTTCGGTGCGGCGAAGCTGTAGGCGGTGACGCCGTCGTCGGCGAGGAACGCTTTCAGCTGGCCGTCAATGGCCGCTTGCGCCGCCTTGATCTCAGCCTCGCCGGCAAACGCCGACAAGGGCAGGAGGAGAGGAAGGAATGCGAATGCGAAAAGCGTGCGGCGCATAGCCTGTTTCCCTTGTCTTTCGAGAACTTGCCTTTCGAAAGATCCTGCCCGTGCAGGCATCCTAACATACGTTTGGTGGCGCTTCAGGGTTTCACCGGCGGCGAATATTCAGTGTTGTTGCGCGACGAAGTCCAGGCAGCCTTGGCGGAATTGCGGGAGGCGTGGCCAACGCTCGAACCGGCTAAGTACCGTTCCAGCGCTTGAAAGCCCGCCTCCAGTCTGCCAGAAGGGCCGCTTGGATTGGACGTTTAGCAGGGCGGAGCCATGAAGGCGTTTTTCGTGCAGATCAAATGCGAGCTGGGCAAGTCGTATGAGGTTGCCAGCGCGCTCGCCGACGCCGAGATCGCCTCGGAAATCTACTCCACTGCCGGCAATTACGACCTGCTCGCCAAGTTCTATGTCGACGACGAGGAGGATGTCGGCCACTTCGTCAACGAGAAGGTGCAGATTCTTCCCGGCATCAAGGACACGTTCACCGTCGTCACTTTTCGCGCCTTCTAGCGTCGGAACCCATTGCCCGAGCATGAGGCAAAGCCTGACCAAGCTCATATTTCAGCTGCCTCAATTTTAGGCAGGGGCGACATACTGATCGTCCGCATCCCTCAAATCACCGATTACGCTTGATTTTCTCCAGCGGCGCCAGTGAAATGGCGTCACAGGGGAGTATGCGATTGGCAGCGTTCGATGAAATGCTTCCGGAGGTCTCCGGACTTAGAAGACCGTATTCGGCTTACGATCGCTGGCTGAAAGAGCAGGACCCGGCCAGGCTTACCGAGAAAATGCAGGACGCCGAACGCGTCTTCCGCAAAACCGGCATCACCTTCGCCGTCTATGGCGAGCAGGAAGCCTCCGAGCGGCTTATCCCCTTCGACATCGTTCCGCGTATCATTTCTGGCAATGAGTGGCGCCGCCTCACGCAAGGCATCGAGCAGCGCGTGCAGGCACTGAACGCCTTTCTCGACGACATCTATCACCGCCAGGAAATCCTGCGGGCCGGACGCGTTCCCCGCGACCTGATCGCCAGGAACGAAGCCTTCCTGCCCGAGATGATCGGGGTCAGGCCACCCGCCGGCGTCTACACCCACATCATCGGCGTCGACATCGTGCGCATCAGCGAAAACGAGTTCTACGTGCTGGAGGACAATGCGCGCACCCCATCGGGCGTTTCCTACATGCTGGAAAACCGCGAGACGATGATGCAGCTCTTCCCCGAGTTGTTCCAACAAATCAAGGTGCGGCCGGTGGAGAACTATCCGCAGCTTTTGCGCCAGTCGCTGGCGGCGGTGCGGCCGCAGAACGCCAAGGGCACGCCGACCATCGCCGTGCTGACGCCCGGCAGCTACAACTCCGCCTATTTCGAACATGCGTTCCTGGCCGATCAGATGGGGGTGCAACTGGTCGAGGGGCAGGATTTGCGCGTGGTGGACGGTCATGTCGCGATGCGCACGACCGAAGGCTACAAGCAGATCGACGTGCTCTATCGCCGGGTGGACGATGCCTTCCTCGATCCGCTGACTTTCCGGCCGGACTCCGCGCTCGGCGTGCCTGGCATCATGGATGTCTACCGGGCCGGCAACATTACGATCGCCAATGCGCCGGGAACCGGTATCGCCGACGACAAGGCGATCTATTCCTACATGCCCGAGATCGTCGAATTCTACACCGGCCGCAAGGCGATCCTCGGCAATATTCCGACCTGGCGCTGTTCGGAGCCGGACAGCCTGAAATATGTACTCGAACACATCGATGAGCTGGTGATCAAGGAAGTGCACGGTTCAGGCGGCTATGGCATGCTGGTCGGACCGGCGGCGACCAAGAACGAATGCCAGGATTTCGCCAAGAAGCTGCAGGCCAAGCCGTCCAATTACATCGCCCAGCCGACGTTGGCGCTCTCGACCTGTCCGATCCTGACCGAAAAGGGCCTGTCGCCGCGCCATGTCGATCTGAGACCCTATGTGCTGGTCTCCGACCGCATCCAGATCGTGCCGGGCGGGCTCACGCGCGTCGCGCTCAAGGAGGGCTCTCTGGTGGTCAATTCCTCGCAAGGCGGCGGCACGAAGGATACCTGGGTGCTGGATGATTGAGATGAGTAGTCAGTAGGCAGTAGGCAGTAGGCAGTAGTTGGTATCAGAGGGGACAGAACAATGCCGTATCCAATCGAAACTCGAACATTCCCTACTCGCTACTCACTATTCCCTACTCACTAGCCCGAAGGGCCACTCCATGCTTCTCGGCCGTACCGCCAACGGGCTCTACTGGATGAACCGCTATATCGAGCGTGCGGAAAACATGGCGCGCCTGGTCGATGCGGGCCTGCGCATGGCGCTGACGCGCACGCAGAGCGCGTCGGAAGAGTGGAATTCGGTGCTGCTCAGCGCCGGCTCCGACGTCGCCTACACGCAGAAGTATCAGGACTATACGGCGGCCGATGTAGCCGACTTCTTGTTGCGCGACACGTCGAACCCGTCGAGCACGATGTCGTCGATCGAGACGGCACGCAACAATGCCCGCATGGTGCGTACCGCGCTGACGCGGGAGACCTGGGAAAGCATCAACGAGGCCTGGATGGCGCTGAAGCGCATGCTGGCAAGGCCGATCGACGAGCGTGACCTGCCAAACGTGCTCGATGCGATCAAGCGCGAAACGGCGCTGATCCGCGGCTCGTTCTACGGCACCATGCTGCGCAACGAGATCTTCGATTTCTCGCAGCTCGGCACCTATGTCGAGCGCGCCGACAATACGGCGCGCATCCTCGACGTGAAGTACTACGTGCTCTTGCCGTCGATCTCCTGGGTCGGCTCGACGCTCGACAATTACCAGTGGGAATCGATCCTGCGCTCGGTATCGGCGCACCGCTCCTACCGATGGGTCTACGACGCCGACTACAAGCCGACCAACATCGCCGACTATCTGATCCTCAATGTGCGCATGCCGCGATCGCTGACCTTCTGCTATCGCTTCCTGGCCGAGCACCTGAAGTTCCTCGGCGACGACTATGGCGGGCGCCATCCCTGCCATGCGACGGCGGAAAAGACCCAGGCCATGCTGCAGGCAGGCTCGATCAAGGATATTTTCGACGCCGGCCTGCATGAATTCCTTGCCGGCTTCATTCGCGACAACACCAGGCTCGGCGACGAGATCGCGCAGGATTACAGGTTCTATTGAGGAGGCCATGCGGCTCAAGATCACCCATCGGACCGAATACCGTTACGACGCACCGGTGCAGTACCTGCTGCAGCGGCTGCGGCTGCTTCCGGTGAGCGGGCGCACGCAGACCGTGCTGTCCTGGGCCCTGAAGGTAGAAGGCGCGCGCGAGGAAGTGCGATTTGCCGACCACTACGGCAATGACACCCGATTGTTGAGCGTCGAGGGTGACCATGATTTCATTACGGTCGAGGCGTCAGGCGAGGTGGTGACGCGCGATACATCGGGGGTTTGTGGGCCGCATCAGGGATTCGCGCCGCTCTGGCTGTTCGCACAGGAGACGCCTTTGACCATGATCGGCGATGGCATTCGCGCACTCGCCGAGACAGCCGGCAAGGGCACCGATATCGAAAGACTGCACCGTCTGATGGCTATCATCTCCGAGCGGGTCGCCTATGCGCCGGGCACCACCAATGCGACGACCCCGGCTGAAGAGGCTCTCGCGCTGAAAACCGGGGTCTGCCAGGATCATAGCCATATCTTTGCCGCCACCGCCCGCGCCATGGGTTTCCCGGCACGCTATGTCAGCGGCTATCTGATGATGGACGCGGCCATCGAGCAGGCGGCAAGCCATGCCTGGGCCGAAGCACATGTTCAGGGCCTCGGCTGGGTTGCCTTCGACCCCTCCAACGGTATCTCTCCTGATGAGCGCTATGTGAGAGTGGCGACGGGGCGCGACTATCGCGATGCGTCGCCGGTTTCGGGGATTCTGCTGGGAGAGGCGCAAGAGCGGCTTGCCGTCACCGTCACGGTGGAGCAGTAGTCACCCGATGCAGGTCGTCCAACGCCACCTTGGTTTGGGTGACGACATGCATGAAAACAAGGACCTGAGCGCGCCGCATGGATCCGTTCCGACGCGACGCGGTTTTTACGGTTCGCTGCCGGAAGAGTAAACCATGACCTATTGCGTCGGCCTCAAGATCGATCGCGGGCTCGTGTTCATGTCGGACACGCGCACCAATGCCGGCATGGACTCGATCTCCACCTTCAAGAAGATGCATGTCTGGGAAGATCCCGGTGAGCGCGTCATCGTGCTGATGTCGGCCGGCAATCTGGCGACGACGCAAGCCGTGATCAGCGTGCTCGACGAGCGCACCAAGGCGGTTGGCGACCGGCACGCGGCAGTGCTCGAAACGCCGTCCATGTACCAGACGGTGCGGCTGGTCGGCGAAACCGTCAAGGACGTCATCGCCCATTCCTCGCCCGCCGGCGACAAGGCCGATTCCTACTTCAACGCCTCCTTCATCCTGGGCGGCCAGATAAAGGGCAGCGCACCGCGCCTGTTCATGATCTATCCCGAGGGCAATTTCATCGAATCGACCGATGACACGCCCTTTTTCCAGATCGGCGAGACCAAATACGGCAAGCCGATCATCATTCGCGCTTATGACCGGTCGATGAGTCTCGCGGAGACCGTGAAGCTGCTTCTGGTATCGTTCGATTCCACGCTGAAGTCGAACCTGTCGGTTGGGCTGCCGCTGGATCTGCTTTTCCTGGAAAAGGATGCCTTCCAGGTCGGGTTGAAGAAACGGATCGGTCATGACGACCCGTACTACCGCACGATCTCCGAGGGATGGTCGAGCGCCTTGAAGACGGCGTTTGCCAGTCTGCCGGATTTTCCGGGATAAGGACGCGCCGGATTTCTCCGGTGGTTGCAAATGTTTAACAGTGGTTTTTGACAACCGGGGCGAAGGGCGCCGGTGAAGCGATCATGTCGGGAGGACAGGATGAACAGTGACGATTTCCGGCAATGGTCGCGGCGGGCCGCCGACTGGGCCGCCGACTACCGCGAAACGCTGCGCCAGCGCCCGGTGCGGCCGCTGGTCGAGCCCGGCGACATATTCAGGAGCATAGAAGCCTCGCCGCCCGAAGACGCGGAGCCGATGGACAGGATCTTCGCCGATTTCGAGGAGAAGATCCTGCCGGGCATGACGCATTGGCAGCATCCCCGCTTCTTCGCCTATTTTCCGGCCAACGCGGCACCAGTTTCTGTGGTGGCTGAGTATCTGGTCTCTGCGATGGCCGCGCAGTGCATGCTGTGGCAGACCTCGCCGGCGGCGACGGAGCTCGAAACGCGGACTGTCGATTGGATGCGCCAGGCGCTCGGCCTGCCGGAAGGCTTTTCCGGGGTCATCCAGGATTCTGCCTCCTCCGCGACGCTGGCGGCGGTACTGACGATGCGCGAACGCGCGCTCGACTGGCAGGGCAACAAAAAGGGCCTGGCGGGGCAGGCGCGGTTGCGCATCTACTCGTCGGATCAGGTGCATACTTCGATCGACCGGGCGATCTGGGTGGCCGGTATCGGTGAGGACAATCTCGTGCGCATTCCGGTCGCCGGCCGCTTTCGCGCCATGGACATAGCGGCCCTCGAGGCGGCGATCGTCGCCGACAAGAAGGCAGGCTTGCTGTCGGCGGGTATCGTCGCCTGCGTCGGCGGCACCAGCACCGGTGGCACTGACGATATCGCCGGCGTCGCCGCGATCGCCAAACGCCACGGGGTCTATCTTCACGTGGATGCCGCCTGGGCGGGATCGGCGATGATCTGCCCGGAATACCGGCATTTCTGGGCCGGTGTGGAGCAGGCGGATTCTATCGTCTTCAACCCGCATAAATGGCTGGGCGCGCAGTTCGACTGCTCGATCCAGTTCCTGCGCGACCCCGAAAGCCATGTCAGGACGCTTGCCATCAAGCCGGATTATCTGAAGACGCACGGTCATGACGGCATCATCAACTATTCCGAATGGTCGGTGCCGCTCGGCCGCCGCTTCCGCGCGCTGAAACTGTGGTTCCTGCTGCGTGCCTATGGACTGGAAGGCCTGCGCACGATGATCCGCAACCATGTCGCCTGGAGCGAAGGCCTGGCAGCGCGCCTGGCCGACGAGCCGGATTTCGAGATCGTCACCGAGCCGATGCTGTCGCTGTTTTCGTTCCGGCACAAGGCGGAGGGAGCCGATGCCGACGAGCACAATCTCCGGCTTGTCAATGCGATCAATGATGACGGACGCATCTACCTGACACAGACCAGGGTGAACGGGCGCGTCGCCATCCGCTTCCAGGTCGGCCAGTTCGAGGCGACCGCGGCGGATGTCGATTCGGCTTTTGCCGCCATCACCGAAATCGCGCGCGGATTAACCTGAGGCTGCTGAGTCGGAACTGCGACCAAGTTTGCCTTTGCTATCATGCGGTTTCCATTAGCCGGCTTACGCCTTTTCATTGCTTTCGTTTTCGTCTATGATCAAGAAAAACGAAAGCAAAAGGTCTTCAGATGTATCTGTCGCCGCGCCATGCCGAAATCGTCCAAATGGCCAAGGATCACGGCCGCGTTCTGGTCGACGATCTGGCCACCCACTTCAACGTCACGCCGCAGACCATCCGCAAGGACCTCAACGATCTTTGCGACCAGCGGTTGCTGTCGCGCATCCATGGCGGCGCCTTGTTTCCTTCCGGCATCGAGAACATGGAATACGAAGCCAGGCGCAAGATCGCCGCCGAGGAGAAGGAGGCGATCGGCAGCGCGGCCGCCAGGCTGATTCCGGACAACGCCTCGTTGTTCATCAATATCGGCACCACGACGGAGTCGGTCAGCAAGGCGCTGCTGGATCACAGCGGCCTCATGGTCATCACCAATAACATCAATGTTGCCAACAGGATGCGCATCTATCCTTCGATCGAGGTGGTGATCGCGGGCGGGGTGGTTCGCGGCTCGGATGGCGGCGTCGTCGGCGAGGCGGCGGTGGATTTCATCAGGCAGTTCAAAGTCGACTACGCCGTCATCGGCGCCTCGGCGATCGACCATGACGGGGCCTTGCTCGATTTCGATTTCCGCGAGGTCAAGGTCGCGCAAGCCATTATCGCCAATGCCAGGCACGTCATCCTGGTCTCCGACCGGACCAAATTCGAGCGCACGGCGCCGGTTCGCATCGGCCATCTGTCGCAGGTCAACACCTTCATCACCGACCGCTGCGATATCCCCTCGGTGCGCAAGATCTGCCAGGAGGCCGAGGTTCAACTGATCGAAACCTCGCTCGATTGAGGACGTTGCAGCGCTTTCACGAGCTTGTGATATTTCGTTTGACATTCGTTATGAGTTCGAAATAATTCCGCCACGGTTTCGCAAAAGAGCCAAATGGTGCAATGCGAAATCGCTGGAGGAATTGGTGGACGCATCTTCGATCCGTGACATTTTCGTCATAGGCGGTGGCATCAATGGCTGCGGCATTGCCCGTGATGCCGCCGGCCGCGGGTTTTCGGTATTTCTGGCCGAGATGGACGATCTCGCCAGCGGGACCTCCTCAGGCTCGACCAAGCTGATCCATGGTGGCCTGCGTTATCTCGAATTCTACGAATTCCGCCTGGTGCGCGAAGCGCTGATGGAACGGGAGGTACTGTGGAAGAACGCGCCGCACATCATCTGGCCGATGCGCTTCGTGCTGCCCTATGCCAAGGGCCTGCGTCCGGCCTGGCTGATCAGGCTCGGCCTTTTCCTTTACGATCATATTGGCGGGCGCAAATTGCTGCCGGCGACCAGGACCCTGGACATGGCCACCGACCCTGCCGGCAAGCCATTGAAACCATTGTTCAAGAAGGCCTTCGAATATTCCGACGGCTGGGTCAACGATGCGCGGCTGGTGACGCTGAACGCGCGTGACGCCGCCGACCGGGGCGCGACCATCCGCACCCGCACCAAGGTGGTCGGGGCGCGCCGCGAAGGCGGGCTGTGGACGATCAGGATCGAAAATCTGCGGACCGGCGAGACCGAAGAGGTCAAGGCGCGGCTGCTGGTCAATGCCGCGGGCCCCTGGGTCGATCATGTGCTTTCCGGCGTCGTCGGCCTCAACGATGTGCACAATGTCCGCCTCGTGCAGGGCAGTCACATCGTCATCGCGAAGAAATTCGACGATCCACGCGCCTATTTCTTCCAGAACAAGGATGGCCGCATCATCTTCGCCATTCCTTACGAGGACGAGTTCACGCTGATCGGCACCACCGACCAGGACTATCCCGGCGATCCGCACGACGTGAAGATCAGCGACACCGAGATCGACTATCTCTGCGCGGCGGCAAGCGAGTACTTCGCCCAACCCGTCAGGCGCTCGGATATCGTCTGGACCTATTCGGCCGTGCGTCCGCTTTATGATGATGGCGCTTCGAAGGCGCAGGAGGCGACACGCGACTATGTGCTGAAGGCCGATGGCGGCGAGGGCACAGCCCCGATCGTCAACACGTTCGGCGGCAAGATCACCACCTATCGCCGGCTGTCGGAATCGATGCTGGAGAAGATCGAAGGCTTTCTCGGCAGGCGCGGCAAGCCGTGGACGGCAAATGCGCCGCTGCCGGGCGGCGATTTCGCGGCGACCGGTTTTGATGCGCAAGTGGCGAGGCTGAAGAGCGCCTATCCCTTTCTCGACCAGCGTTTGGCGCGCCGGCTCACGCGGCTCTACGGCACGCGCGCGCAGATGTTGCTTGGCCTTGCCAAATCGAATGCCGACCTCGGCCGCAATTTCGGCGCGGACCTTTACGAGGCCGAGGTGCGCTACCTCGTCGAGAACGAATGGGCCGTCACATCGCAAGATGTGCTGTGGCGTCGGACCAAGCGCGGCCTGCATTTCAGCCGCGAGCAGACGGCGGCGTTGGATGAATTCATGCGCGGCATAAGCCGCCGCCACGTCGCGGCCGCGGAATGAAGGGCTGCTGATGCACACGGCCTGGGAGGAGGCATCATGCTGGAACTGAGGAACGTCACCAAGACGGTCGGCGCGGTGGAGCATATCCGCGACGTGTCGCTGACGCTCCAGCATGGCTCGCTGAACGTGCTGCTCGGGCCGACGCTGTCCGGCAAGACCAGCCTGATGCGGCTGATGGCGGGCCTCGACGCGCCGACTTCCGGCTCGGTCTGGTTCGACGGCAAGGACGTCACCGGCCAGCCTGTTCAAAAGCGCAAGATCGCCATGGTCTACCAGCAGTTCATCAACTACCCCGCGATGAGCGTCTACGAAAACATCGCTTCGCCACTGCGGGTGGCGGGAGTCGAGAAGGCCAAGATCGACAGCCAGGTACGTGAAGCCGCTGCCCTGCTCAAGCTGACGCCCTATCTCGACCGCACGCCGCTCAGCCTGTCCGGTGGCCAGCAACAGCGCACCGCACTGGCGCGCGCCATCGTCAAGAACGCAAGCCTGGTGCTGCTCGACGAGCCGCTCGCCAATCTCGACTACAAGCTGCGCGAGGAACTGCGCGCCGAACTGCCGAGGATTTTCGCCGCCGCCGGCACCATCTTCGTCTATGCCACGACCGAACCGCACGAGGCGCTGCTGCTCGGCGGCAATACGGCGACGCTGTCGCAAGGCCGCATCACCCAGTTCGGCCCGACCATCGAAGTGTTCCGCAAACCGGTCGACCTGGTGACGGCCAGGACCTTCGCCGATCCGCCGCTCAACACGATTGTGCTGGCCAAGAACGGGCCCGATTTCCTGCTGGAGGGCGGCGTCAAGCTGCCGGTGCCGCCGGAACTTGTCGGCATTGCCGACGGCAATTACACGATCGGCTTCCAGCCGCACCATCTGTCGCTCGAGCGTCCGAATGCGAGTGCCGTGCCGGTGCGGGCAAAGGTCACCATCACCGAGATCACCGGCTCGGAAAGCTTCATCCATCTTGATTTCGCCGACGCGCGCTGGGTGATGCTGACCCATGGCATCCGCGATTTCGAGACCGACGAAGCGGTCGAAGTGTTCATCGACCCGCGTCACATCATGGTTTTCGACCAACACGGCGTCGCCGTGGCCGCGGCAAAGCTGGCGGCCTGAGGAGAAAACGATGGCGCGCATCGACGTCAACCATGTCAGGCACTCATATCTGCCGAACCCGCGCACCGATGCGGATTTCGCGCTGCGGGAGGTGCACCACACTTTCGAGGACGGTGGCGCCTATGCGCTGCTAGGCCCATCCGGCTGCGGCAAGACCACGCTGCTCAACATCATTTCCGGCCTGCTCCACCCCTCGCACGGCCAATTGCTGTTCAACGGCAGGGATGTCACGAGACTGTCGACGCAGGAGCGCAACATCGCGCAGGTGTTCCAGTTCCCGGTCATCTACGACACGATGACCGTCTACGACAACCTGGCTTTCCCGCTGCGCAACCGCGGCGTTCCGGAGGCCGACGTCGACCGCAAGGTGCGCGAGACGCTCGACATGATCGACCTGGCAGACTGGGCCAGGAAGAAGGCGAGGGGCCTGACCGCCGACCAGAAGCAGAAGATCTCGCTCGGCCGCGGACTGGTGCGCTCGGATGTCAATGCGATCCTGTTCGACGAGCCGCTGACCGTCATCGACCCGCACATGAAGTGGGTGCTGCGCTCGCAATTGAAGCAGCTTCACCGCCGCTTCGGCTACACCATGGTCTATGTCACGCATGACCAGACAGAGGCGCTGACCTTCGCCGACCAGGTGGTCGTCATGTATGATGGCGGCATCGTGCAGATCGGCACGCCGGCCGAGCTGTTCGAGCGGCCGCGCCACACCTTCGTCGGCTACTTCATCGGCTCGCCCGGCATGAACGTCATGCCGGTAGCGATCGATGGCAAGACAGCGACGCTTGGTTCCCAGCGCATCCAATTGCCAGGCGCGCCGAAGGCCGGAAGCGGCGTCGTCGAACTCGGCATCCGTCCCGAATATGTCAGGCTCGGCCGCGATGGCATGGCCGTCCACGTCAGCAAGGTCGAGGATGTGGGCCGCCACAAGGTCGTGCGCGCCAGTCTGGAAGGCCGCGAGATCGCCGCCGTCATCGGCGAGGACGAAACCGTTCCCGCCGATCCAAAAGTGCGGTTCGATCCAGCCGGCATCAACATCTATGCCGATTCCTGGCGTGTCGAGATGGGGGCGTAAATGGAAAAGCCCTGGAACAACAAGGCCTGGTTCCTCGTGCTGCCGATGCTCGTGCTGGTGGCGTTCTCGGCCGTTATCCCGCTGATGACCGTCGTCAACTACTCGGTACAGGACACGTTCGGCAATAACGTCTTCTTCTGGGCGGGGACCGAATGGTTCGAGGAGTTGCTGCATTCCGATCGCTTCTGGGAAGCCATGGTGCGCAACCTGATCTTCTCCTTCATCATCCTGGCGATCGAAGTGCCGCTCGGCATCTTCATTGCCCTCAACATGCCCAAAAAGGGCTGGGGCGTGCCGGTCTGCCTGGTGCTGATGGCGCTGCCGCTCTTGATCCCGTGGAATGTCGTCGGCACGATCTGGCAGGTGTTCGGCCGCAACGATATCGGCCTGCTCGGCTATTACGTCAACGCGCTCGGCATCGACTACAATTACGTGCAGGATCCGTTCGACGCCTGGGTCACCGTCATCATCATGGACGTCTGGCACTGGACCAGCCTCGTCGTGCTGCTCTGCTATGCCGGCCTGGTCTCGATCCCCGACGCCTTCTACCAGGCGGCCAAGATCGATGGCGCCTCGCGCTGGGCGGTGTTCCGCTACATCCAGTTGCCGAAGATGAAGCGCGTGCTTCTGATCGCGGTGCTGCTGCGTTTCATGGACAGTTTCATGATCTACACCGAGCCCTTCGTCGTCACCGGCGGCGGTCCGGGCAATTCGACGACCTTCCTGTCGATCGACCTCGTCAAGACCGCGCTCGGACAGTTCGACCTCGGTCCGGCGGCGGCGATGTCGCTGGTCTACTTCCTGATCATCCTGTTGTTGTCGTGGGTGTTCTACACCGTGATGACCAACTACGACGCGGAACGCTGATATGGCCGGCGCCAACGAACGTACCGAGCGCAACCTGGTGAACGGGACCGCCGCTTCGGAAAGACTCGCCAGTTCGCTGTCGCAGAGCGAGCTGGACAGGCGCATGCGCCGCCGTGGCGAGGAATCGCGCTGGTGGTGGATCGTGCCGACGCTCTACATCATCGTCCTGCTGCTGCCGATCTACTGGCTCATCAATATGAGCTTCAAGACCAATGCGGAGATCGTCAATTCGCTGACGCTCTATCCGCATGCGCCGACGCTGCGCAACTACACCATCATCTTCACCGATGCGTCCTGGTATTCGGGCTACATCAATTCGATCACCTATGTGGTGATGAACATGGTGATCTCGGTCGCCGTGGCGCTTCCGGCGGCTTACGCCTTTTCGCGCTACCGGTTCCTCGGCGACAAGCATCTGTTCTTCTGGCTTTTGACCAACCGCATGGCACCGCCGGCGGTGTTCGCGCTGCCGTTCTTCCAGCTTTATTCGGCATTCGGCCTCATCGATACGCATATCGCGGTGGCGCTGGCGCACTGCCTGTTCAACGTGCCGCTGGCGGTGTGGATCCTTGAGGGCTTCATGTCCGGAGTGCCGAAGGAGATCGACGAAACGGCCTACATAGACGGCTATTCGTTTCCGCGTTTCTTCGTGAAGATATTCATGCCGCTGATCGCCAGCGGCATCGGCGTCGCCTGCTTCTTCTGCTTCATGTTCTCATGGGTGGAACTGCTCATCGCCCGCACGCTGACCACCACCGATGCCAAGCCGATCGCCGCTACCATGACCCGCACCGTGTCGGCGTCGGGAATGGACTGGGGGCTGCTGGCAGCCGCCGGGGTGCTGACGCTGATCCCCGGGGCGCTCGTCATCTGGTTCGTTCGCAACTACATCGCCAAGGGCTTCGCCCTGGGGAGGGTGTGACCATGAACCTCGACTTCTCCTGGATGGCGTGGACCTGGCCGACGGCCGCCTTCTTCGCCGTCATAGCGCTGCTGCTGGTCGGCATGGGTGTCTGGGAATATGCCTCGCCCGGCGGCGATCCGCGCATCGGCGTGCTGCGTTTCAAGACGACGCGCGGCGATCGTCTCTTCGTTTCGCTGCTTGGCAGCGCCTTCATCCATCTCGCTTGGCTGGGTCTTGTCGGACCCAGCCTGTGGTGGGCTCTCGCTCTCTCCGTGGTCTACGCCATCGGCGTCTTCCGCTACGTATAGAGGGGGAAACTGTTGGAGCGGCCGCTTGTTGGCGGCCTCTCCAGATCGCACTTGAAGTCTTTTCAAACGTGGAGGAAACACAATGCGACGGCAATTATTGACATCTACGACCGCCCTTGTCCTCTTGCTCGGCGTGGGCAACGCCTATGCCGGCATGGACGAGGCAAAAGCCTTTCTTGACAAGGAGATAGGCGATCTGTCGACGCTTTCGCGCGCCGATCAGGAAAAGGAAATGCAGTGGTTCGTCGACGCCGCCAAGCCGTTCGCCGGCATGGATATCAAGGTCGTGTCGGAAACGCTGACGACGCATCAATACGAGTCGCAGGTTCTGGCTCCGGCCTTCACCGCCATCACCGGCATCAAGGTCACGCACGACGTCATCCAGGAAGGCGACGTCGTTGAAAAGATCCAGACCCAGATGCAGACTGGCCAGAACCTCTATGACGGCTGGGTCAACGATTCCGACCTGATCGGCACCCACTGGCGTTACCAGCAGGTGCGCAACCTGACCGACTGGATGGCGGGCGAAGGCAAGGATGTCACCAATCCGAACCTCGATGTGAAGGATTTCATCGGCACCTCCTTCACCACCGCTCCGGACAAGAAGCTCTATCAGCTTCCCGACCAGCAGTTCGCCAACCTCTACTGGTTCCGCTACGACTGGTTCAACGACGAGAAGAACAAGGCCGACTTCAAGGCCAAGTACGGCTACGATCTCGGCGTTCCCGTCAACTGGTCGGCCTATGAGGACATTGCCGAGTTCTTCACCGGCCGCGACGTCGACGGCAAAAAAGTCTATGGGCACATGGACTATGGCAAGAAGGACCCGTCGCTCGGCTGGCGCTTCACCGATGCCTGGCTGTCGATGGCTGGCAATGGCGACAAGGGTATCCCGAACGGCCTGCCGGTCGACGAATGGGGCATCAAGGTCAACGAGAAATCGCAGCCGGTCGGCTCCTGCACGGCGCGGGGCGGCGACACCAACGGCCCGGCCGCCGTCTACTCGATCCAGAAATATCTCGATTGGCTGAAGGCCTACGCACCACAGGAAGCGCAGGGCATGACCTTCTCGGAATCCGGTCCGGTTCCCGCGCAGGGCAATGTTGCCCAGCAGATCTTCTGGTACACGGCCTTCACCGCCGACATGGTCAAGCCCGGCCTGCCCGTCATGAACGACGACGGCACGCCGAAATGGCGCATGGCTCCGTCGCCGCACGGTGTCTACTGGAAGGACGGCATGAAGCTCGGCTACCAGGATGTCGGTTCGTGGACGCTGATGAAGTCGACCCCGACCGACCGTGCCAAGGCCGCCTGGCTCTACGCCCAGTTCGTCACCTCGAAGACGGTGGACGTGAAGAAGAGCCATGTCGGCCTCACCTTCATCCGCGACTCCACCATTCACGACAAGAGCTTCACGGAGCGCGCGCCGAAGCTCGGCGGCCTGATCGAGTTCTATCGCTCGCCGGCCCGCGTGCAATGGTCGCCGACCGGCACCAACGTGCCGGACTATCCGAAGCTGGCACAGCTGTGGTGGCAGGCGATCGGCGATGCCTCGTCGGGCGCAAAGAGTGCGCAGGAAGCGATGGATTCGCTTTGCGCCGAGCAGGAGAAGGTCATGGGCCGCATCGAGAGGTCCGGCGTCCAGGGCGATATCGGGCCGAAGCTCGCCGAGGAACATGATCTCGCCTACTGGAATGCCGACGCGGTCAAGGCCGGCAATCTCGCTCCTCAGCTCAAGATCGAGAACGAGAAGGAGAAGCCCCAGACCATCAACTATGACGAGCTGGTCAAGAGCTGGCAGAAGTAGGACTGACCTATGCGGGCGTTCGCGCCCGTGTAAAATTCAGGGAGGCGGCACGTTGCCGTCTCCCTTCTTTGTGTCGTGACGGAGGAAGTGCGAATGAATGGCTTTGTCCTGGCAATCGACCAAGGCACGACATCGAGCCGGTCGATTCTGTTCGACGGCGACATGAAAGTCGTCGGCAGCAGCCAGCAAGAATTCACCCAGCACTATCCTGCTTCCGGCTGGGTCGAGCATGATCCGGAAGATATCTGGGCCAGCGTCGTGGCGACCGTGAAGGGCGCATTGAAGAATGCCGGGCGGGAGGCATCGGACGTCGCCGCGCTCGGCATCACCAACCAGCGCGAGACGGTCGTCATCTGGGACAGGGCGACCGGCAAGCCGATCCACAACGCCATCGTCTGGCAGGACCGGCGCACCGCGCCGCTATGCCGGAAGCTGAAGAAGCAGGGATTGGAAAAGACCTTCACCAGGAAGACCGGCCTGCTGCTCGATCCGTATTTCTCCGGCACCAAGATCGCCTGGATCCTGGACAAGGTGAAAGGCGCCAGGAAACGCGCCGAGAAAGGTGAATTGCTGGCCGGCACCATCGACAGTTTCCTGATCTGGCGCCTGACCAGCGGCAAGGTGCATGCCACCGACGCCACAAACGCCTCCCGCACGCTGGTCTACAACATCGAGAAGAATGCGTGGGACGACGAGTTGCTGGCCATCCTGAACATCCCGGCAAGGATGCTCCCCGAGGTGAAGGACTGCGCCGATGATTTTGGAATCACGGAGAAAAATCTCTTTGGCGCCGAGATAAGGATCCTCGGCGTTGCCGGCGATCAGCATGCCGCGACCATCGGCCAGGCCTGTTTCGAGCCCGGCATGATGAAATCGACCTACGGCACCGGCTGTTTCGCGCTGCTCAACACCGGCACCGACCTGGTGCGCTCGAAGAACCGGCTGTTGACCACGATTGCCTATCGGCTGAACGGCAAGACCACCTATGCGCTGGAAGGATCGATCTTCATCGCCGGCGCCGCCGTGCAGTGGTTGCGCGACGGCATCAAGGTGATCGGCAAGGCCGAACAGAGCGGCAAGCTGGCGGCCGAGGCCGATCCGACCCAGGACGTGTATCTGGTGCCGGCCTTTGTCGGGCTCGGCGCGCCCCACTGGGATGCCGAGGCGCGGGGCGCGATCTTCGGCCTGACCCGCAATTCGGGGCCGCCGGAGTTTGCCCGCGCCGCGCTCGAATCCGTGGCCTACCAGACGCGCGACCTGCTCGATGCCATGCGCAAGGATTGGAAGGGTACGGCGGCCAAGACGGTGCTTCGGGTCGATGGTGGCATGGTGGCATCCGACTGGACCATGCAACGACTGGCCGACATTCTCGACGCTCCGGTCGACCGTCCGACCATTCTGGAGACAACCGCGCTCGGTGCCGCCTGGCTCGCCGGCTCGAAGGCGGGCGTGTGGCCGAAGGCGCGGGAATTCGCCAAGACATGGGCGCTCGACCGGCGCTTCAGACCGGACATGGAACCAGCGGTACGCTCGGCCAAGCTGGCGGGGTGGCGCGATGCTGTTCGCAGGACGCTGAGCGTGCCATAACCAACAGTCAGATCGGGCGAGGGGGAAATGAAGCCAAACTGGTACTCTGCTTGGCGCGCCGAGGCTATCAAACAACTTGAGGCCAAGAATAAGCGCTTGGAGGAAGAATTCCGCATCGGCCACTGGTCGCGCTATGACTTGAGCAACGGAAAGCTCTTGTTCTCCAAGGACGGAGCGATCAAGGTGATCACCGAAATCCAGATCGCCGGTTCCACGAATGTCAAGGCACAGAACTGGCTCTGGGCGTGGGCAAATTCAAATCTGCCCGATAGTCTTCTTAGAGATGCAAAGCTGGTTCGGTTCTTCGGCGAGAAGAACGGCATTGACGAACTGGCTCAGGCTTACGTGATAGATGGGGATCAGCTGGAAGTGCTGGGTTGGGAATTGGCGGCCGTCACGGTTCGAATTTGCGATGCCGTCGGAGCGTACCGATCACCCCGTGGTGAAGGTGGCGCACTTTATTATATCTTCAAGACCATTAATTGGGCCAGCTGATCACAGCCTGCCCGGGGACCGTCCTCGCACGACAGAAAGCCCGCGCCATTTCCGGCACGGGCTTTGACTTTCTATCCCTCTGACGAACACTGTCGCCCATCAGTAGGGTGAAATGCACTGCTGGCGCGGGCCGTTATACGGCTGGAACGTGTTGTCGGATGCGCGGTAGGAACGGTAACGGTCATAGCACCACTGCACATGCGAATTGCCTTCATAGACGCGGTTCCGGTTGTTGGCGATCGCGCCGGTTATCAGCGCGCCAGTGGCGAAAGCAGCCAGCGGGAACCAGAAATCGCCGTGACGGCGATAGCCCGGGCGATATTCACGGTAGCCGCGATGGCCGTTCCAGTAGGCTCCGCGGTTGTCGCGGTAGAAGTTGCGGTTGCCGCGAAACTCGCCGCGGAAGTTACGGCGCCGCTCCCAGGGCCTGTACTGCACGGTCTGGACATCGGACGAGACCGATGCAGGCTGCGGCACATAGGCCGGTGCGGCTTCGACCGGCATGGCCGCCGCCACTGCGAACGAAGCTGACAGTGTGGTCGCCAGCAAACCCGACAGGACTTTGTTCATGATCTTCTCCTTGAGAGGTTGACGTCCCTTGTGGCGGAGGAAACGGACACGCTCGCGAATTGTTCCTGGAAAAAAAGGCAAGTTGCTGATTTGTAATGTTTCTCCGGTTTGGGATCGATGGAGGCCACAGGGTCTTCGCCTGGCTGGCAAAGGTTCGGCATGTCCTTGCCGAAACGGTCGGCCGGGAGAGCCGGCACGGCGGGAACGCATGGCTTGGTGGCCCCGTTTTTTCCGGTTGACCGGTCGAGGCACTCTCCCTATGTTCCGCGCAATTTCGAGGGCGCCGTTTCCAGCCCACGGGAGCGCGTAGCTCAGCCGGTAGAGCAACTGACTTTTAATCAGTAGGTCTCGGGTTCGAACCCCGACGCGCTCACCACTCAGTCCCGTGACAAATGCACGTTCAGGACAGCGGCTTTTTTGGCGATCAGTCCTTCCAGATCCGCGTCCGATCGGGTGGTGCCGGTGCGTTGGCGCAGCAGGGAGATCATCGCGCTCATCGAAAGCGGGGCGGTTTTTTGCTGAATCAGGATCGCGTCCACCGCGCCGGCAACGTCGGGGCCTTCCGCTGGTGCTCTCATGGTCGGATCCTTTCTGTCCAGCTCCGCCTCGGTGCCGCCGACCGATCCTCTGATGCCGCGGTCAAAGACGACGGCCAACCCGTTCTTGACGGCGAGGGCCGCGACCATGTCGTCGAGTTCGTGGTCCGAAAAGCTGCGGTCGGAAGGCGTGGGTTTCAGGATTCTGTGAATCACCCTGGCGGCCTGGTCCGTCGAAACATAGCCGAAGCGCTGTTTTCTAGCTTCGACATATTGTTCGATGATCATGTCAAGCCGGCGGGCTGCAATGTCCTTTGATTGCTGCATCGGAACCTCCTCGGGTCGTCATGGCGCGCAGGAGCAGCACCTAAAGAGATAGGGCCGCCCGGAAGAACATCAAACATGAGAAATGACGCATCTGCCGATGGCGGAGGAACGATCGCGCCGCTGATGCATTTTTGCCTTTGACCAGCTTATTGAGGGAACGCAGGCCAATGAAGATCGCCCATATCGCGCCGCTGTATGAATCCGTGCCGCCAAGGCTCTATGGAGGCACCGAACGCATCATCTCCTATCTCACCGAAGCTCTGGTCGGGCTCGGCCACGATGTAACGTTGTTTGCCAGCGGCGATACCAGGACCTCCGCCCGGCTGGTCGCGTGCCGGGAACGGGCGCTGCGCCTCGATCCCCGGCCGTTGAAGTCGGAGATCGCGGCGCATCTTTCGATGCTCGAGGAAGTCAGGAGACAGGCCGACGATTTCGACATTCTTCACTTCCATCTCAGCCACTTCCTGCATTTCCCGTTTTTCCGCCATATGCCGGAGCGCACGGTGACGACGCCGCATGGCAGGCTGGACTATGTGGATCTGGCACAGGCCTATGAGCGGTTCCCGCGTTTTCCGATGATTTCCATTTCACGCAGCCAGAGGACGAGGCTCGCGTCCGCCAACTGGTTGGCGACCATCCATCATGGGCTGCCGCTCGATCTCTATAGGCCGGATTTTGAAGCCGGCTCCGACGGCACATATCTGGCGTTCCTCGGCAGGATGTCGCGCGACAAGCGGCCGGACCGGGCGATCGAGATTGCCAGGCGCACGGGCCTGAGGCTCAAGCTCGCGGCCAAGGTGGGCGACGGCGACCGGGCCTATTTCGAGGAGGTCGTCCAGCCGCTGATCGATGGCGATCGGGTCGAATATGTCGGCGAGATCAGCGAGGACCAGAAGAGCAGGTTTCTCGGCAATGCCGCTGCCTTGCTGTTCCCCATCGACTGGCCCGAGCCTTTTGGTCTGGCGGTAATCGAGGCGATGGCCTGCGGAACCCCTGTCATGGCTTGGAGCTGCGGCGCCATGCCCGAGATCATCGATCACGGTGTGACCGGCTTCGTCGTCGAAACCCTCGAGGATGCCGTCGCCACCATGCCGGCCCTGCTTCAGCTCGACAGGCGCCGGATAAGGGCCGTTTTCGAAGGACGGTTCTCGGCCGACCGCATGGCGCGCGACTATGTCGCCACCTATTCACAGGCGATCGACACTCAACAAATCAGGGCTTCCTAGTACAGTGCCCCGTTCAGAAACAAGCACGGGACAGTCTTCTTGACCATCACCCAACTTGACGAGCGCAAGCTTGATCCCGCAATAGCCCTGGCCTCCCTGGACGAAACCGCGCCGAGGGAACCGCACCGGCTCTTCGCACTCAAGCATGGCGACTGCTTCGCCGTCGCCGATTCCTATGGCGACATACGCGGTGTGGGCGACGGCTTCTTCCGCGACGACACGCGCGTGCTTTCCGAATTCCGCCTCGCGGTGGGCGGTCGTTCGACGTCGTTGCTGGGCGCATCGCTGAGCCAGGACAATGTCCTGTTCACCTCCAACCTGACCAATCTGCCTATAGAGAGTGCCGGCGGCCGTCCCATCCCGCAAGGAGCGATCCACATCGAGCGTGTCAGGCTGCTGTGGGAGGACCGGCTGTATGAGCGCCTGACCCTTTCCAACTACAGCCAGGAACATTCGACCGTCCTGCTTTCGCTGCGCTTCGCCGCCGATTTCCGCGACATGTTCGAAGTTCGTGGCTCGACACGCGCCAAACGAGGCACCGCCCATACCGCCGAGATGGACCAGAACTCGGTTCTGCTTCGCTATGAAGGCCTGGACAAGGTGGTGCGTACGTCGACGATATCGTTTTCGCAGAAACCCGACGAATTGACCTCCGACCGGGCGGATTTCTTCATTGCAGTCACCAAACGCAGCCGCAAGACACTGTATGTCGAGGTCGGCAGCGAGATGGCCGATGTGCCCGACCGCGACCGGTTTCGCGCCGCAGCGGCGCGCGCGCGTTTCGGCATGCGCGCCAAGCGCCGCCATGGCGCGACGCTGCACAGTTCGGGCAGGGTGTTCAACGACTGGATGGAGCGCGCCCGTGCCGATGTGGCGCTGCTCACCACCGAACTTGCGACCGGCCCTTATCCCTATGCCGGCATTCCGTGGTTCTCGACGGCCTTCGGCAGAGACGGCGTGATCTCGGCGTTGCAGATGCTCTGGCTCAATCCCGGCCTGGCGCGCGGCGTGCTTGCCTTTCTCGCTCAACATCAGGCGACCGAAACCTCGCCCTTCAGCGACTCTCAGCCCGGCAAGATCATGCATGAAACGCGCAAAGGTGAAATGACGGCGCTGAGCGAGTTGCCGTTCGGCCGCTACTATGGCGGCGTCGACACCACCCCGCTCTACGTTCATCTCGCCTGCGCTTACGCGGACCGCACCGGCGACATGGTCTTTATCGACGGCCTGTGGCAGTCGCTATGTGCAGCCGCCGAATGGATCGAGGCGGCAAGCGCTTCGACCGGATTCGTCACCTACCGGCGTGCGGCGGAGTCAGGCCTTGCCAACCAGGGATGGAAGGACAGCTTTGATTCGGTCTTTCATGCGGACGGTCGTATCCCGAAGGGGCCGATCGCGCTGGTCGAGGTGCAGGGCTACGTCTTCGCGGCGTTCCAGGGGCTGGCGAGACTGGCTCGCCGGCGAGGCGAGACAGAAAAGGCGGAAGGCTGGGAAAGGCGGGCCGAAGAGATCCGCCGGCGGGTTGAAAGTCATTTCTGGATCGAAGAGCTGGGTTACTACGCGCTGGCGCTCGATGGCGACGGCCGACCATGCGAGGTGCGCACGTCCAATGCTGGACATCTGCTCTATGTGGGGCTTCCGGATCCGGATCGGGCGCGGATCGTCGCCGATCAGTTGCTGTCGGCTTCTTTTCACTCCGGCTGGGGATTGAGGACGCTCGCCGACGACGCGATATTCTTCAATCCCATGTCGTATCACAATGGCTCCATCTGGCCGCACGACACGGCGATATGCGCGGCAGGCCTTGCGCGGTACGGCATTCGCGACAATGTGGTGCGGCTGATGAGCGGGACGTTCGAATCCGCCGTCCATTTCAACATGCGCCTGCCCGAACTTTTCTGCGGCTTCACCCGCGCACCGGGCGAGGCGCCGATCGCGTATCCGGTCGCTTGCCTGCCGCAGGCCTGGTCGGCAGGTTCCGCCTTCATGCTGATGCAGGCCTGTCTGGGCCTCCATATCGACGGCTGGGCCGGCGAAATCCATGTCACAAGGCCGCGCCTGCCAATCGGCATCGACAGCCTGGTCATCCGCCATCTCGCGGTGGCGGGCACGGCAGTCGACCTGACGTTCCAGCGTGTAGGAGATCGTGTGGGCGCGTTCCTGGCCGACCGCCATGAAGGGTTGGCGCCTTTGATCGTGCGCAGCTAAAAACCGGAACCATCACCGGCGACGTGCGTTGCACCATCTCCCCCGCGGAGAGGCGCGACCTAGGCCGGAGCAATTCACATCGATGCCAGACAACAATTTTGACTTCCTCCACTCTGCCTCCGCTCTATGGTTCGTCATTCTTGCCAGCCTCTGCGTTTCCCTTGTTGCCTTGGTGATTTCCGCGCTGCGATCCCGCCGGACCCCGTCGGAGCCGGCGAATGTCGAGCCTCCACCGGCTCGCGTCGTATTGCGGGAGTTCGAAAAGAATGGCCATTCCGCCGACGCGGCGCTCGTCAACTGGTCACCCTCGACACTGCGCGAAATACTGGCAAAGGAACTGCCGGACGCGCAAGTGATCGTCGTCTCCAACCGCGAGCCCTACATTCACAATCTCAGGGACGACAATGTCGACCTGGTTGTGCCGGCCAGTGGACTTGTCTCGGCGCTGGAGCCGATCACCCGTGCCTGCGCGGGGACCTGGATAGCCTATGGCGGCGGCTCGGCGGATCATCTCGTCGTCGACCAGAACGACCGCATCGAGGTCCCACCTGAGAACCCATCCTACACGTTGCGCCGTGTCTGGCTGACCGACGAGGAACAGCAAGGCTATTATCTGGGCTTTGCCAATGAGGGTCTCTGGCCCCTGTGCCACATAGCCTTTACGCGGCCCGTCTTCCGCACGTCCGACTGGGAAACGTACGAAGCCGTCAATCGCAAATTCGCCGATACCGTCGTTGCCGAAGCGCGGAACGAACGCCCGATCGTCCTCGTCCAGGACTATCATTTCGCGCTGCTGCCGCGAATGATCCGGGAACGCCTGCCCGATGCGATCATCATCACCTTCTGGCACATTCCGTGGCCAAATTCGGAAGTCTTCAGCATCTGCCCCTGGCGGGAAAAGATCCTGGACGGCCTGCTGGGGAGCTCTATCATCGGCTTTCATACGCAGTTCCACTGCAACAACTTCATCGAGAGCGTCGACCGCTTCCTGGAAAGCAGGATCGAGCGCGAGGATTCGGCGATCTCCTATGGCGGCCAGACCAGCCTGGTCCACGCCTATCCGATCTCGATAGAGTGGCCGCCGGCTCAACTCGGGAAATTGCCCGCCATCGCGCAGTGCCGCGCGCGAATTCGCGAAAAATTCGGGCTGGCGGACAATGTCAGCCTCTGTGTCGGCGTCGAGCGCCTCGATTATACGAAAGGCATTCTCGACCGGTTTCATGCATTGGACGAACTGTTCAAGCAACACCCGGAGTGGATCGGCCAGGTGGCCTTCCTGCAGATCGCGGCGCCAAGCCGTGGAACCTTGCCGGCCTACCAGCAACTGCACGAGGAATGCCTGCGTTGCGCGGCGGAGCTCAACGAGCGTTATGGCCGGGACGGCTACACGCCTGTCTTGATGGTGGCTGAACACCATTCCCAGGAGCAGGTCTACGAAATCTACCGAGCCGCCGATGTCTGCATGGTGACCAGCCTGCACGACGGAATGAACCTGGTCGCCAAGGAATTTGTCGCCGCACGTGACGACGAGCAGGGCGTGCTGATGCTCAGCATGTTTGCCGGCGCTTCCAAGGAGCTTCTCGAGGCACTGATCGTCAATCCTTACGACGCGACGATGATGGCCGAGGCGTTGCTGCAGGCATTGACCATGGTGCCCGCCGAGCAGCGCCAGCGCATGCAGCGCATGCGCGAGATCGTCCGCGACAACAATGTCTATCGCTGGGCGGGCAGCATGCTTCTCGACGCCGCCCGCTTGCGCAAGCGAATCGCGATCGACCCCGCCGGGCCGGGCTCCGTTGCCGCGGCCAATGTGATATCGCTGCTTGATCGCAAACGGGTCGCGGCGCTGTGATGTCGGGATCGGCAAATCTGTCCGTGCCGACCGTCCCGCAAGGCCGATGGGCACTCTTCCTGGACATTGACGGTACGCTTCTGGAACATGCCGCGCATCCCGACGCGGTGGTCGTCGGTGATGCGTTGCGAAGCATGCTGACAAGGCTGGACGGGCGTCTGGCTGGCGCTCTGGCTTTCATTACAGGAAGATCCGTTTCCGCCGTCGACCGGCTCTTCCAGCCGTTGCGCCTGCCGGCTGCGGGTCTATACGGCCTGGAGCACCGGCTTGTCCGTGACGGGCCCGTCGAGGCGGCCGACGAGCCCGCCGACATTGCCGCGCTTGCCGAGGAAATCGAGGCGGAACTGGACAATGTGGATGTCTATATCGAGCGCAAGGGCCCGATCCTGGCCATTCATACGCGTGCGGCGCCGCAGTTGCTGCAACGGGCGACGCAACTGGTCGAACAGGCCCTGGAGCGGCTTCCGCGAGGATATCGGGTTCTTGCCGGCAATGCCGGGGTGGAACTGATGCCGCTCGAGGCGGCCAAGGGAGCGGCAATCAGGCGTTTCTGCGAGTTGCCGGCTTTCCGGGGGCGGATTCCCGTATTCCTCGGAGACGACACGTCGGATGAGAACGGCTTCGAAGCCGTCAATGAAATGGATGGCATTTCGGTCCGCATCAAACCGCAAGGGAAAACCGTGGCGCGCCACGCGCTGGCCGATGTCGCCGAGACCCTGGCCTGGCTCGAATCCCTATGCCACGACCGATCCGGCACGGGCCGGTTTGAGGAGGCGGTCCAGTCCCCTGTCCGGAGTTGAGGCCGCAACGCATTTTGCGTCTTTTAAGAACGGGTTTCAGGAGTTGATCAATGGTCCAGTTCACCAGCCTCATTCACGAGATCATGCCCGCATGGCTCTGGCGGCGTTCGCGCCGGCGTATGCAGGACACCGAGACAACTTTCGATCCATCACGTCCCGAAGATGCCGACGCCGTCTGGCGAAAGGCCGTCGAGAGGGACCTGTTCGGCGCAAACACGCCCGACTATACCGAGACCGAACAGAAGAAGCGCGATCACCACTGACGGAGGCTGTCAGCCTTCCGCGAAGACCAGCGAGACATTGCCGCCGGCATGCCGTTCGAGCCGGCCGGCGAGGTCGAGCTCCAGGAGCACCATGAACACCTGGGCCGGATGCAGGCCGGTGTGGCGGATGATCTCGTCGATCGCCACCGGCGTCGGGCCGAGCGCTTCGGTCACCCTGGCGCGGTCGTTTTCGCCGGGTGGCGGCGTGGCCGAGAAATCGGGGGGATCTTCAAAGGGCGGCAGTTCGGGGGCCCGCAAACCGGTCAGCGGCGCGATTGCCCTGTGAATGTCGGCGGCTTCGGTGACCAAGGTGGCACCGTCCTTGAGCAGGCCATTGGTGCCGGCGGCGCGTGGATCAAGCGGCGAGCCGGGTACGGCGAAGACCAGCCGGCCCATTTCGCCTGCGAGCCTGGCGCTGATCAGGGATCCGGAACGCTGCGCCGCCTCGACCACCACCAGACCGACTGCCGCGCCCGCGACGAGGCGGTTGCGGCGCGGAAAATCCTGCGCACGCGGCTGCCAGCCGAACGGCATCTCCGAAATGATGGCGCCGCCGCGCTCGACGATCTCGTCGCACAGGCCGGCATTCTCAGGCGGGTAGGGCAGATCGAGGCCTCCGGCCAGCACGCCGATCGTGCCGGTCGAGAGGCTGCCCTGATGTGCTGAAGTGTCGATGCCGCGCGCGAGGCCGGAGATGATGGCGTAACCGTCGCGGCCAAGGTCGGTCGCCAGCATGCGCGCCATCTTGATGCCGGCGAGCGAGGCGTTGCGGGCGCCGACGATAGCCACCGCGGGCAGCCGGAACACCGCGCCTTCGCCTTTCACCGCCAGCAGCGGCGGCGGATGGTCCATGTTTTTCAACAGGGCGGGATAGTCCGGCTCGCCGATACCGACAAAGCGGGCGCCTGCCCGCCTTGCGGCCTCCAGTTCCGCTTCGGCCTCGGCGATCGAGGGAATGCGGGCGACCCTGATGGCGCCGCCCGAAATCATCAGTTCCGGCAGCATTTCCAGCGCGACTTCGGCCGAACCGAAGCGGTTGATCAGGTCGCGAAAGGAGGCAGGACCTACATTCTGGGTGCGGATCAGCCGCAGCCAACTCAACCGCTGCCGGTCGCTGAGGCGCGGTCCGGCGAGCGGCTTGCTCACTCCTTCGCCCCGATTTTGCCCTCGGTGCCGGCAAGCAGGCGTGAAATGTTGGCCCGGTGCTTGATGAAGACGATCAGGCTCATCACGACGAACAATGCGGCAATCTGCGGTGTGCTCAGGAAATAGAGGGCGATCGGCACGGCGACCGCGGCCGTCAGCGCTGCAAGCGAGGAGTAGCGGAACAGGAATGCCATGGCCAGCCAGACGATGGCGAAGATCAGCGCCACCTGCCAGGCAAGGCCGATCAGCACGCCGAGATAGGTGGCCACGCCCTTGCCTCCCTTGAATCCGAGCCAGATCGGGAAGAGATGGCCGAGGAAGGCGCCAAGGCCGGCCCAAGCGCCGAGTTCGGGCGCGAAATGGCCCGCGATCAGCACCGCGGCCGTGCCCTTCAGCGCGTCGAGCAGCAGCGTGGCCGCGGCAAGGCCCTTGTTGCCGGTGCGTAGCACATTTGTCGCGCCGATGTTGCCGGAGCCGATCTGGCGCACGTCGCCAAGCCCTGCCGCACGGGTCAGCAGAAGCCCGAACGGAATCGAGCCCAAGAAATAGCCGAGCACCAGCGCCGGGATCAGGTTGTAAGTCATTGTTCCCCCCGCATTTCCCCCTGACGGGCTGAATCCGGCGCGATGCGCCGCCGCCCGCTCAGACCGAGAACACTGTGCGGCCCGCCACCAGCGTTTGCAAGACCTTGCCTTGCAGGCGCGCGCCTTCGAAACAGGTGTTCTTCGAGCGCGAGCGGATGCCGCTTTCGCTGACGATCCAGGGTTCATCCAGATCGACAAGCGCAAGGTCCGCGAGAGCGCCGGGCTTAAGCGTGCCGCCGGGCAGGCCGAACAGCCGTGCCGGCGCCGTGGACAAGGTCTCGATCAGCCGCAACAACGGCACGTCGCCATTGTGGTAGAGCCGCAAGGCCGCGCCCAGCAACGTTTCCAGCCCGATGGCGCCGGCTGCCGCGTCGGCGAAGGGCAGGCGCTTGGTGTCGACGTCCTGCGGATCGTGCGAGGAGACGATGATGTCGACCGTGCCATCCCTGATCGCTTCGATCATCGCCAGACGGTCTTCCTCGGCGCGCAGCGGCGGCGTCAGGCGGAAGAAGGTCCGGTATTCCCCGACATCGTTTTCGTTGAGTGACAGATTGTGGATCGATACGCCCGATGTGACGGTCGCGCCGTCGGCCTTCGCGCGCGCCACCGATGCCGCCGCCATCGCCGTCGATATCTTTGCCGCGTGGTAGGAACCGCGCGTCAGGCGCGCCAGGGCAAGGTCGCGCTCCAGCGGGATGGTTTCGGCCTCACGCGGAATGCCGGAAAGTCCTAGCCAGCTGGCGTAGAGTCCCTCGTTCATCACGCCCGACGACGCGAGGTCGGCATCCTGGGTCTCGTGCACGATGGTTGCGCCGAAATCGCGGGCATAGGTCAGCGCCCGGCGCATCACCAGCGCGCTTGATATGGTGTGGCGGCCGTCGGTGAAGGCGGCGGCGCCGGCCTCTCGCAGCAGGCCGAATTCGGTCATCTCGCGGCCATCGAGGCCCTTGGTGATGGCGGCGGCCGGGAAAATATTCACGATTGCCGTGTCCTTGGCGGTGCGCAGCACGAATTCGACCAGGGCCACATTGTCGATGACCGGATCGGTATCGGGCATCATGACGATCGAGGTGACGCCGCCGGCAGCCGCGGCGACACTTGCCGACGCGATCGTTTCGCGATGTTCGCCGCCCGGTTCGCCGATGAAGACGCGGCCGTCGATCAGGCCTGGAATCACCGCCTTGCCGGCGCAGTCGACGATGGTGGCGCCCTCGGGCGCCCCCTGGTTCAGCGCAGCCTTGCCGGCGGCGGCTATCTTCTTCCCATCGACGATGACCGTCCCGGTCTCGTCTACGCCGCGCGAGGGGTCGATGATGCGGGCGCGCTCGAACACCGTAATGGTCATGCGCCGCGGCCCTCATGGTTGCGGCGCGGATCGAGCAGCGCTTCCATCACCGCCATGCGCACGGCGACGCCCATCTCGACCTGTTCCTGGATGACGCTCTGCGGGCCGTCGGCGATTTCCGAAGCGATCTCGACGCCACGGTTCATCGGGCCCGGATGCATCACCAGCGCATCGTCTTTCGCGGCCTTCAGCTTCTCGGCGTCGAGGCCGAAATAGCGGAAATATTCGCGCACCGAAGGCACGAAGGCGCCTTCCATTCGCTCGCGCTGCAGGCGCAGCATCATCACCACGTCGGCATCTTTCAGGCCCTCGGCCATTGAGCCGGTGACGATCACACCCATCCTGTCGATGCCCGCAGGCAGCAGCGTCGAGGGTGCGACGACGCGCACCTGCGCGCCGAGCGCATTGAGCAGCATGATGTTGGAGCGGGCGACGCGCGAATGCAGGATGTCGCCGCAGATCGCCACGATCAGTTTCGACAGCGGACCCTTGGCGCGACGGATGGTCAGCGCGTCAAGCAGCGCCTGTGTGGGGTGCTCGTGCGCGCCGTCCCCCGCATTGACCACGGAGCAGCCGACCTTCTGCGCCAGGAGGGCGGCCGCACCGGCCGACTGGTGGCGGATGATCAATATGTCGGGCCGCATGGCGTTCAGCGTCATGGCCGTGTCGATGAGCGTCTCGCCCTTCTTCACCGAGGAACTCGCCACCGACATGTTCATGACGTCGGCGCCGAGACGCTTTCCGGCCAGTTCGAACGACGACTGCGTCCGCGTTGAGGCTTCGTAGAAAAGGTTGATCTGGGTGCGGCCGCGCAGTGTCGAGGTTTTCTTCTCGGATTGCCGCGAGATCGCGACAGCCCGGTCCGCCCTGTCGAGCAGAAGCTCGATGTCGGCGGGGGAAAGATCGCGGATGCCCAGAAGATGGCGGTGGGGATAGAGTGGCAGGGACGAAGCGTCGGTCATCTCAAGGGGCTGCTATAGGGTGGACGTTCCATGGCTGCAAGCGCCAGCTTTGGATTGCGGCTGTTCTCCCCGGTATTTTCGTCGCGCGCCATGGGCTATATCTAGCCGATGGCTCCGGATTCGTAGCCGCCTGGCAGTAAGGATGAAGCGTGACCGACGACGTGACGAACCAGCCGCCGCCGCTGACAGGCGGCAACGCCTGGCGGGGCGATCCGTTGCTGATCCAGCTTGCCGAGCGCTTTTCCGATCCGGTGCGCAAGGATCTCGACGGGCTCGGCCGCTTCGTGCTGACGCAGGAGGCCCAGGAACTGGCCCGCCTCGCCAATGTCGAAACGCCGAGGCTCAGGACGCATGATCGCCAGGGCCGGCGCATCGATCTGGTCGAGTTTCACCCCGCCTATCACGCTTTGATGCGCCGTTCCGTAGCCAACGGGCTGCACTCCTCGGTCTGGGAGAACGGCGATGCCGAGATCGGCCGCCGCCATCAGGTGCGCGCGGCCCGGTTCTACGTGACGGCCGAACTCGAGACCGGACATCTGTGTCCCATCACCATGACCAGCGCTTCGCTGGCAGCGCTGATGGCGAGCCCGAAACTGTTCCGCGAGTGGGCGCCGCGCGTGACGACGCGCAAATACGATCAGAGCCAAAAGCCGCCGGTCGAGAAGACCGGGCTTACGCTTGGCATGGGCATGACCGAGAAACAGGGCGGCACGGATGTGCGCGCCAATGTAACGAAGGCCGAGCGCGTCGGCAGCGGCTTCTATCGCCTGACCGGCCATAAATGGTTCATGTCGGCGCCGATGTCGGATGCATTCCTGGTACTGGCGCAGGCGCCGGAGGGATTGTCGTGCTTCCTCGTGCCGCGCGTCCTTGGCGACGGCTCGGGCAACGGCTTCCGTTTCCAGCGCCTGAAGGACAAGCTCGGCAACCGGTCGAATGCGTCTTCCGAGGTGGAGTTCGTCAACGCGATCGGTGAGATGGTCGGCGAGCCGGGCGCCGGCGTGAAGACGATCATGGACATGGTGACCTTGACCCGGCTCGACTGCGCCGTGGCGTCTTCGGCGATCATGCGGGCGGGTCTGGCCGAAGCCGTTCATCACGCCCGCCATCGCCAGGTGTTCGGCACCAACCTGATCGAGCAGCCGCTGATGCAGCGCGTGCTGGCGGACATGGCGCTCGACGTCGCCGCTGCCACGGCGCTGTCGTTCCGTCTGGCGCGTTCCTTCGACGAGGCGGCGAGCGATCGCGGCGAGGCGGCCTTTGCCCGTGCCATGACGCCGGTCGTCAAATATTGGGTCTGCAAAATTGCGCCGCCGCTGCTCTACGAGGCGATGGAATGCCTCGGCGGCAACGGCTATGTCGAGGAGGCGCCGCTCGCCCGCTACTATCGCGAAGCTCCGGTCAACGCTATCTGGGAAGGATCGGGCAATGTCATGGCGCTGGATGTGCTGCGCGTGCTTGGCCGCGCGCCGGGCCTGTTCGAGGAGGTGCTTGCCGGCATCGATCGCGACCTGGGCGCGGGCGGACGCGGCACCATCGGTGTGCTGAAGGCGGCGATGCAAGTCGCCGCGACCGACGAAGGCTCGGCCCGCCTGCTGACGGAGCAACTGGCGCTGTCGGCGGCGGCGGCGGAATTGCGCCGGTTGGGGGCAGGGCGGATCGCCGATGCCTTCGTCGAGACGCGGCTGGCGGGCCAGTGGCGCAACACCTACGGCATGCTCGATTCGCGCCATGATGCGCGCATGATCATCGACACGCTCTATCCGCCAACCACCTGAGCAGCAGCCATGGACCACGCCTTGGTCATTCCCCCGCGCCGTTAACCTTAACAAATGGTTTCCGTTGCGAGGGCTGGCGGCAAAGCCCACTGTCATTCCTGTCGAAGCAGGAATCACGATGCGACAGGTATTGACCTCTTTTCTCGCCTTGCACTGGACGATCGTTTTCGCCCTGCTGGCGATCATCTGCATCGATGGAAACCGCGGCGTGGCCGGGGCGCTTGGTGTGCTGGGCGTGACGATCGAGAGCGCCCGCTTCGTCGATCTCGAAAATGTCGTCGTGGTTGCGCCTCTGGCAACGGCCCTGCTTGTCGTGGCGGTGCTGTTCTTCTGGGCTTTTGTCGAGGCGCTGATCAACAATGCCAGCAATCCGGGCGCCGACAGCGTTGCCCGCATCGCCTTCATCAGCGCTTCCGGCGTGCTGTCGCTGATCCTGGTCGGAGGCGCGGCGCAAGGCATCAACGGGCTGTTCCTGGTCGTCGCCGTGCAATTGGCCGCACTTCTGGCCTCCTATGTCGCCATGCTTGCCGAGCGCCGCACCCTGGCCACATCGGATGAGGTTGAAATCCACGCCACGGCGCACAGCATGGCCAGGGCCGCAGCCCACAATTCGCTGCTTTCGCTGATATCGGGCCGACCCCAGCCGACCCGGAAGGGAGGCCGCTGATGCGTTACATCTTCGCATTGTGGGCGGCTCCGATGGCGCTTTTCTGGGGCTGGTTCTACCTGTCGCTCAACGACATGAATTTCGGCTACGTGATGCTGAGCCGGCAGTTGCATGATTTCGTCTTCCAACTCTACGGCCAGATGCTCGGCATCGACCCGACAATCATTCCCGGCATGGTGGGAAGAGCCTGCATATTCGACGGCCTGCTGCTGCTGGCGATCTGGGCGTTTCGCCGCCGGCGTGAAATCATCGGCTGGATCAGGGGGCGGGCGGCGGTTCCGGTGCAGTTCGAGCGGCTGCACCGAGCGAGCGAAGCCGGTCCAAAACTCCCTGCAGAATAAAGGCGGCTGCGGCCGAATCGATCTTGCCGGCGCGCTTGGCGCGCGAAAAATCCATCTCGATCAGCGTCCGTTCGGCGGCTACCGTCGACAGCCTCTCGTCCCATGGCAGGAAGGGAAGGTCGCTCAAGGCGGCCATGTTGCGTACGAAGGCGCGCGATTTCTGCGCGCGCGGACCTTCCGAGCCGTCCATGTTGACCGGCAGTCCAATCACCACCGCGCCGGCATTCTCCTTTTGCAGCAGATCCAGCAGCACGGCCGCGTCGAGCGAGAATTTCCGTCGGATGATGACCGGGCGCGGATGCGCGAAGGAAAAGCCACGGTCCGAAACGGCGACGCCGATGGTCTTGTCGCCGAGATCGAGCCCGGCAAGCGTCCTGCCGCCGGCCAGCCGTGCCGGCAATTCCTCGATGGTAATGATAGCCAACGGTTTTCCTTTGACCCGACAGCGCCGTCGCGGCGTTTTGACACGCGAGGACGCCGTAACACTTTGCTCTTGAGCTGACGCCGTTCTATCCTCCGACGGAACAAAAATCGAGGAACTCGCTGATGAAACTCACTTGGTACGGACAATCCGCCTTCAAGATCGAGGTGGCGGGCGCAAGCATCCTGATGGACCCGTTCCTGAGCGGCAATCCGCTTTGGAAGAAAAGTTGGGAAGGCCCGGCCGAAGGTGTCACCCACGTGCTTTTGACGCATGGTCACGGAGACCATGTCGGCGATGCGCTGGAGATCCTCAAGAAGACCGGAGCGATGCTGGTCGCCAATCCCGAGGTCTGCGGCTATCTCGGCGGCCAGGGCGTCGACCAGAACAATATCAACCAGGGCAACACCGGTGGCACGGTGGACTGCGGCCCGTTCACGACGACTTTTGTCCAGGCATTGCATTCCTCGTCCTATGGGGACGGCATCTATATGGGCAATCCCTGCGGGCTGGTCCTGCATTTCCAGGACGACAAGACGCTCTATCACATGGGCGATACCGACATCTTCTCGGACATGGCGCTGGTCAACGAGCTGCATGAGCCGAAGATCGGCCTGGTGCCGGTCGGCGACCGCTTTACCATGGGAGGTGCTGTCGCGGCTCTCGCCTGCCGCCGCTATTTCAAGTTCGATGTCGCCGTGCCATGCCACTATGCGACTTTCGGCCTGCTCGACCAGACGCCCGACAAATTCGTCGCCGGAATGGAGGGTTCGGGCGTGAATGTCGTCGTGCCTGGGATCGGCGAGGCGGTCACGCTATAAATTGAAAACGGAATTAAACCATGGGCTTGAGGAACTCTCTTTGCGTTTCGATGCTGTTTGCGGCGTCGCCGGCGCTTGCCGCGGACGATTTCATTGAAGGAGTATACCTCAAGTCCGAGGAGCTCTGCGCACAGGCCAGGAAAGATACCCTGCAGACGCTGATCGATGCCGGCAACATCGTGCTGTCGGCCCATGGCCTGCAAGGGGTCGAATACAATTGCGAGTTCTTGCAGATCAGCAAGGCGACACGCTCGCCGAGCTGGGCGGTGACGGCCATTTGCCAGGAGCCGGGCTACGTTTTTCCCGACGTGCTCTCGGTGACGCAGATGAGCCCGACTCAGATCGATCTCGTCTCCGTCCGGCCCATCGAAGACGAGAGCGAGGCGAGCGGCAACAGCAGCAGCTACTATCTGTGCGAGGGCATGGCCCCGCCGTGAGGCCATTTGCCCGATTGTGGGCATGCACATGTTGCGCGCCGCGCGCGGCGCCGCTATAGGCCGGGGCTGGTTTTCCCGAGGCACAAACATGTCCGTTGACGTCAAGACAGTGAAGCGCGTCGCGCGTCTCGCCCGCATTGCGGTGAGCGAGGAAGATGCCGAACGCATGACCGGCGAGCTGAATGCCATACTGGGCTTCGTCGAACAGCTGAACGAGGTCGATGTTTCCGGGGTCGAGCCGATGACTTCGGTAACTCCGATGGGGATGAAGAAGCGCCAGGACGTCGTCACCGACGGCAACAAGGCTGCCGACATCGTCGCCAACGCGCCTGCCACGGAAGAGAACTTCTTCCTCGTGCCGAAGGTCGTGGAGTAACAGGCCGATGGCCATCGAAATCGCCATCGAGACGCCGCTGCAGGACGATGTGCGCGGCTTGGTCGCGGAGCTCAACGAGACGCTGCTCGAACTGACGCCGCCGGAACACTGCTATCACCTGACCGTCGAGCAGATGGCCGGCCCGGACACCACGGTCTTCGTCGCCCGCGACGACGGTTTTGCAATCGGTTGCGGGGCGCTGAAGCGCCATGACGGCGCCGTCGGCGAGGTCAAGCGCATGTACACGCGGCCCACGCATCGCGGCCAGAAAATCGGCGCCAGGATCGTGGAGCGTGTCGAAGCGCTGGCGCGCGAGGAAGGATTGAAGCGTCTGGTGCTGGAGACGGGCGATCGCCATCCTGCCGCCTGGGCTGTCTATGAACGTTCCGGCTTCTCGCGTTGCGGTCCGGTGCTGGATTATCCCGATTCCGAGTGGTCGGTGTTTTACGAAAAGAGCCTTGCCTGATGAGCGACCTGACCCGACTGACGATTTCGCAGGCCCGCGCCAAGCTGCGCGCCAAGGAAATCACCGCGACCGAGATCGCCGACGCCTATCTTGCTGCGATCGAGCGCGCCAATCCGGCGCTCAACGCCTACGTCGTGGTGACCGGCGACAAGGCGCGCGACATGGCCAAGGCCTCCGACGCCAGGCTGGTCAAAGGCGAGGGCGGTGCGCTGGAAGGCATTCCGCTCGGCATTAAGGACCTGTTCGGCACCGAGGGCGTGCACACCCAGGCCTGCAGCCATGTGCTCGACGGTTTCAAGCCGCATTACGAATCGACCGTCACCTCCAATCTGTGGGCTGACGGGGCGGTCATGCTGGGCAAGCTCAACATGGACGAGTTCGCCATGGGCTCGTCCAACGAGACGTCCTATTACGGGCCGGTGGTCAACCCGTGGCGGCGTTCGCGCGTCGATACGATGGTGATGCCGACCACGCATCAGGGCGATGGCGGCTTCGTTTCGGCCGGCGGCACCAGGACCGCGCGCACCCTGGACAATGCGCAGCTGGTGCCGGGTGGCTCGTCGGGCGGCTCGGCCTCCGCCGTCTCGGCTTTCCTGTGCGCGGGCGCCACGGCCACCGACACTGGCGGCTCGATCCGCCAGCCGGCCGCGTTCACCGGCACGGTCGGCATCAAGCCGACCTATGGCCGCTGCTCGCGCTGGGGTATCGTCGCCTTCGCCTCGTCGCTCGACCAGGCCGGGCCGATCGCGCGCGACGTGCGCGATGCCGCGATCCTGCTCAGATCGATGGCCTCCGTCGATCCGAAGGATACGACCTCGGTGGACCGGCCGGTGCCGGACTACGAGGCGGCGATCGGCAAGCCGATCAAGGGCATGAAGGTTGGGATTCCCCGGGAATACCGCGTCGACGGCATGCCGGAGGAGATCGAGGCCCTTTGGCAGAAGGGCATTGCCTGGCTCAGGGATGCTGGCGCCGAGATCGTCGACATCTCCTTGCCGCACACCAAATACGCGCTACCGGCCTATTACATCGTGGCGCCCGCCGAAGCCTCGTCCAACCTTGCGCGCTATGACGGCGTCCGCTACGGCCTTCGCGTGCCGGGCAAGGACATCGTCGAGATGTATGAGAAGACCCGCGCCGCCGGCTTTGGCCGCGAGGTCAAGCGCCGGATCATGATCGGCACCTATGTGCTGTCGGCGGGCTATTACGACGCCTACTATCTGCAGGCGCAGAAGGTGCGCAATCTGATCAAGCGGGACTTCGAGAACGTCTTTGCCGCCGGCGTTGATGTCATCCTGACGCCGGCGACGCCATCTGCCGCCTTCGGCATTGCAGACGAGGACATGGCTTCCGATCCGGTGAAGATGTACCTGAATGACATCTTCACCGTCACCGTGAACATGGCGGGCCTGCCGGGCATTGCGGTGCCCGCCGGCCTAGACCCCAAGGGCTTGCCGCTTGGCCTGCAACTGATCGGCAGGCCGTTCGAGGAAGAGACGCTGTTCCAGACCGCTGCCGTCATCGAGCAGGCGGCCGGAACGTTCCAGCCGGAGAAGTGGTGGTAGGATCGTTTCTCATCTAAGGGGTGAGGGATGTTCTTCTATCTTTCGAAAATCTTCTGGTTCTTTATCCAGCCGCTTAACCTGACGATCTTCCTGCTGCTGGCGGGGCTGGTCGCGGCATTTTTCGGCCGCCGGCGGCTGGCAGCCACCGGCGGCGTGCTGGCGTTTTTGGTTCTGGCGCTTTCGGCCTGGACCTCGCTCGGCGCATTGCTGCTCAACCCGCTGGAGGAACGCTTTCCGCGCCCGCCGCTGCCGCAAAAAGTCGATGGCATCATCGTGCTCGGCGGCGGCTTCGAGGGCGGCATCAATCTGGTGCGCGGCGGTTATGAGCTGAACAGCGGCGGCGACCGGATGGTCGAGACGGCCGTGCTGGCGCGGCGCTTTCCCGACGCCAAGGTGGTTGTCTCCGGCGGCAATGGCGAATTGTTCCTCGACGGCGAGGGCGATGCCGCCACCGCGCCGCGCCTGCTTGGCGCGCTTGGCGTGGCGCCGGAGCGCCTGATCCTCGAGGGCAAATCGCGCAACACCTATGAGAATGCCGTCTTCACCAAGGCCTTGATAGCGCCGAAGCCGGGCGAAACCTGGCTGCTGGTCACCTCGGCCTACCATATGCCGCGCGCCAAGGCGCTGTTCGACAAGGCCGGCTTCGTGACCGTCCCGTGGCCGGTCGACTATCGAACGTCGGGACGCGAAGGCATCGGCCTGTTCCGCGACAATCCGGCCGATGCGCTGCAGGCGGCCACCATGGCGATCCGCGAATGGATAGGGCTGTTCGCCTATTGGCTGTCCGGCCGCATCGATCGGCCTTTTCCCGCACCTGGCGGCTGACCGATCACGGCGCGGCGCGCCGCCGAGAAGAACTGGCGCCGCACCAGAACGGCCAGGAGCAGAAGCGTCGACAGCACGAACACCACCGGATCGACGAACCAGCCGAGATAGCCGATCGAAAAGAACACGCCGCGCAGGCCGGAATTAAAATGCTTGCCTGCCAGCATGTTCATCTGCGCCGCCCTCCACACCGCCGTTTCGGTGACCGGGTTGCGCGAGGCTTCGCCATGCGGGATCGGCACAGCACCGATCAGGATCGAGCAATAGTTGAACAGACGGTAGGCCCAGCCGAACTTGAAGAACGAAAACGCCAGGATCAGCACCAGTCCCAGCACCTTGATCTGAAAAGCCGGGCGCGACGAGGCGCCGCCCAGAGGCAGGGTGCTCAACACCTCGAGGACGCGGTCGGAGGCACCGAGCAAGGCAAAGCAGCCGCCAAGCGCGATCAGGGAACTGGAGGCGAAGAAGGCGGTGCCTTGCTGCAGGCCACCCATGATGGCTGTGTCGACGATGCGGATCTCACGCTCGGCCATCCGGTGCATCCAGGCCTGACGCTGCGCATTCATCGCCGTTGTCAGCGACATGCGGCTGACTAGCACGCCGTCCGAGGCGAGCGTATGCAGAACCCACGCAATGAGGAAGAACGCCAACGCCGCGAGATCGGCTGTCGAAAGATCGAGGGAATCGCCCATTGGCGGAACCTATCACATCCAGTGCGATTGCTTCGATCGTCCGCCGGCAGCGACGGTCATGTCGCTGCCGGAGCAAACAAGGTCGGCGGGCGCTGCGCCGCGCCGTTCAAAACAGCGGAAACATCGCGGGAGTTCCTATATGTAGTCCCAGAGCGGCTTCGGGAGATTGTGGCGCGTGTTCCTTTCGGTTTTCGACCTGTTCAAGATCGGCATCGGACCATCGAGTTCGCACACGATGGGACCGATGACGGCCGCCCGCCGTTTCCTCGACGAGATCGCCGGAGACGACTGGCCGCGTCCGGTCGGCGCCAAGGTCGCTCGCATCGGCGCCAGCCTGCACGGCTCGCTCGCCTATACGGGCATCGGCCATGGCAGCGACCGTGCCGTCATTCTCGGCCTTGCCGGCCAGACGCCGCAGACGGTCGACCCTGACCAGGCGGACGGCATTGTCGCTCGCATCACCGCCGACAAGCTGATTTCACCGCCCGGCCACCCCTCCTACCGTTTCGATCCGGCCGGCGACCTGGTGCTCGACCGCAAGACGCCGCTCACCGGCCACGCCAACGGCATGGCGTTTTATGCCTATGATGCCGGCGACCGCCTGCTGCTCAAGCGCATCTATTATTCGATCGGCGGCGGCTTCGTGGTTTCGGAAGAAGAGCTGCAGCGCATGAAAGCCAAGGGTTCGGTGACGACCGAAGGCAAAAAAGTCCCTTATCCCTTCAAGAACGCCCTCGAGATGCTGAAGATGGCTGGCAAGAGCGGCCTTTCCATTGCCGAGATGAAGCGGGTCAACGAGGAAACACAAATGTCGCGCGATGAGCTCGACGACGGCCTCGACGCCATCTGGGGTGCCATGAAGAGTTGCATCGAGCGCGGCCTGTCGCAGGACGGCATCATGCCGGGCGGGCTGAAGGTGCGCCGCCGGGCCAGGCAATTGCACGACAAGCTGCAGGAGCAGTGGCAGCAGAACCGGCCCAATCCGCTGCTCGCCAATGACTGGCTGTCGATCTATGCCATGGCCGTCAACGAGGAGAATGCGGCCGGCGGGCGCGTCGTCACCGCGCCGACCAACGGCGCGGCCGGCACGCTGCCGGCAGTACTGCGCTACTGGCTGCATTTCCATCCCGAGGCCGACCAGCCCAGCATTCGCGATTTCCTGCTCACGGCAGCCGCCGTCGGCGGCATCATCAAGTCCAATGCGTCCATCTCCGGCGCCGAGGTCGGCTGCCAGGGCGAAGTCGGCTCGGCTTCGGCCATGGCGGCGGCCGGCCTGTGCGCCGTCATGGGCGGCACGCCCGAACAGGTCGAGAACGCCGCCGAGATCGCGCTGGAGCACCATCTGGGCATGACCTGCGATCCGGTCGGCGGGCTGGTGCAGGTGCCCTGCATCGAGCGCAATGCGCTGGGCGCGGTCAAGGCGGTGACGGCCGCCTCGCTTGCCATCAAGGGCGACGGCACCCATTTCGTGCCGCTGGACGCCGCGATCGAAACCATGCGCCAGACCGGCCTTGACATGAACGAGAAGTACAAGGAGACCAGCCTCGGCGGGCTGGCGGTCAATGTGGTGGAGTGTTGAGCCCGCTGGCACTGTGGAGAACTTGCTCAGGCCGTTGACGCATCCGTGCGACGGATTAAATCTTGGGCAATGGCTCTCAACCTCCTAAAGCTCTGCGTCGGCTGCGACAGCGTCGAGGATCTCGAAGAATGGATCGCGTTCCGCCTCGACGAGCGGCGCCGTGCCGGCGAACCGGCCGAGCATTGGCACACCACCCGCATGGTGCCGACGCGCGCCGATGAGGTTACCGACGGTGGCTCGCTCTACTGGGTGATCAAGGGAAGTGTGCAATGCCGGCAGTTGATCACCGAGATCCGGCCATTCACCGATGACGAGGGCATCGGCCGCTGCCATCTGATGCTGGATCCGCAAGTGGTGCGCACCGACTGGCAGCCGCGCCGCGCCTTTCAGGGCTGGCGCTATCTAAAGCCATCGGATGCACCCGCCGATCTCGGCAAGGGCAAGCCGGGGCAGGTCGAAATGCCGCCGAAACTCCGGCGCGAGCTCGCCGATCTCGGCCTGCTCTAAATCACTATCGGCTTGCTCCGAGCAGCCCATTGGCTTGCTCCGAGCAGCCAGTTGGCTTGCTCCGGGGCAATCTGGCGGCATGGCCGGCCCGTATAGGCGGACTGCGGTTGCTGGCCCTCAATGTTGCTGTCCGTTGGACTTGCAAGCGTCGCGACAACGCCACATCTTGAAAATCATGAGCGATAGGAACCATCCGGTTTCGATATCTGACGCACTCGCGCCGACCACATCGCGCCGCGGCGTGGTGGGATGCGGACCATGTGTCGCGCAAGGTCATGATTGCGGCGCAGAAATAACACCCGGTGGCGGCATGCTCGTGTTCAGGAATAGTCTGGAAAACCGGCCGATCGCCAGGCATTCACGGGGCAGTGGAATATGGTAGGCGCGATCATCGCTGTCGTCGCATTGCTGCTGGTGCTGATGGGCCTGGCAACGGCTTTCGTGCGGGCCGACCCGAGCAGGCTTGCAGGCGACATGAGGAAGGTTGGGCCGGTTTTGCTGGCGTTGGTCGGGGGCGCCGTGCTGCTGGTCGGGCGCGGCGGTCTCGGCGGCATCATCCTGCTCGCAGCGATCGCCTGGTACGGCTCGATGCGGCTGAACCGGCGAGCCGTGATGCCGGCGCGGAGACGCTCGACCGTACGCACAGCGGCGCTGGAAATGGACCTCGATCACGATACAGGAGGCCTTGAAGGCCTTGTCCTGGCAGGCCGCCATGAAGGCAAGATGCTTGGTGCGATGGGCAAAGCCGAATTGCTGCAGCTGTTTCGCGAACTCTCCGGTGACCCGGAGAGCCGGCAACTGCTAGAGACGTATCTTGACGGCAGATTTCCCGTCTGGCGCAAAAACGCTGAGGCGCACAGTGGCGAAGGGCTGGGTATTGCGCCAGGTCCGGGCGCCATGACTAAGGAGGAGGCCTACAAGGTCCTTGGTCTTGAAGCGGGGGCCGCCGCGGCGGATGTCCGCAAGGCGCACCGCCGCCTGATGCAACGCCTGCACCCCGATATCGGCGGCACGTCTTTCCTGGCGGCGCGGATCAACGAAGCCAAGGACGTCTTGCTCTCCAATCACAACTAGTCTCCTTCGACGCAGAAATTTTCCGGGAGATATCTTCTACGCCGTCCCTACTGCTGGACGGCGTAGCACTCGATTTTCTTCTTCTTGAGGGCGGTGCAGGCCTTCCAGGCCGCGGTCTTGGAACCGAAGCCGCCGAAGCGGGCGCGGTAGTAGGTGACGCCGTCCTTGTCGAAGGCGACGGTGAAGCCGGAGGCATCTGCCAGCGCCTTGGGCGCCTGCTTGGTGGTCTTGTCGAGGAAGGCCTGGGCTTCGGACTGTTTCGGCGACGAGGCGACCTGAATGGCCCAACCCGACGGCACCGACGCGGTATTGACCGGGTCGACGGCCGGCGCGGGCTCGGCATAAGCGGACACCACCTGTGCCGTGGCGACCTTGGGGGCGGAGACGATAACCGTCTTCACCTTCTTTGCCGGAACAACCACTTTGGTTTCTTCGGCTGCGTTATCGTCGGCGTCCTCGCTGTCGCCCTGGGCTACCGTCGCGTCGTCGGCAACGGCCTCGTCCGCGTCATCGGCGCTGGCCACCGCCATCGGCTTCTCATCCGGAGTCGGTGCGTCGTGCTTGGGCAACAGCACCTTGGCCAATGCCGTCACCGGGTTGCCGCTATCGGCCTTGGCGACCAGATCGCCGCCGCCTCGGGTCGATGCCCGCGGCAGATAGGTGTTGATCAGGGCCGCCATCTGATTGTCGCGGCTGCTGCCCGAGGTGCCGCCCATGACCACGCCGACAATGCGACGGTTGCCGTCGGAAACCGACGAAACCAGGTTGAAGCCCGAAGCGCGGGTGTAGCCGGTCTTGATGCCGTCGACGCCCTTGATGCGTCCAAGCAGGCGGTTGTGGCCGTTGATGCGCTGGCGGCCATAGAGGAAGGAGCGCTGCGAGAAATAGCCGTAATATTGCGGGAAATGTTCGCGCAGCGCGATGCCGAGCGTTGCCATGTCGCGCGCAGTGGTGAACTGGCCGGGATCGGGCAAGCCGTTGGCGTTGCGGAACACGGTGCCGTTCATACCGAGCTGCCGCGCCTTGGCAGTCATCATGCGGGCGAAGTTGGTCTCGTTGCCGCCGAGCATTTCGCCGAGCGCGGTGGCCGAATCATTGGCCGATTTGGTCACCATCGACAGGATGGCGGTCTCGACCGCCACCGATCCGCCCGGCTTCACGCCGAGCTTCGTCGGCGGCTCTGCCGCGGCATGAGCCGAGAAGACGACCGGCGAGTTCCGGCTGATCTTGCCCTTGGCCAGAGCCTCGAAAGTCAAATAAAGCGTCATCATCTTGGTGAGCGAGGCGGGATAACGCCGGGCGTTGGCATCCGAGGAGTAGAGCACCTTGCCGGTCTTGGCGTCGACCACGATGGCCGCGGACTTCGCGGCGAGCGACGGGGCCGCACTTGCAACGACGATGGTCATCGCCACGGCGATGATCATGACCGTTTTGAAAGGGGACGCGGATTTGGAAACGATGCCCGACAACGCCTGACGCACTGATAGTTCCTTTGAATTTCTTGTTGCGCTGGAGGCGGCAAAGGGATCCTGCCTCACTTCCGGGCAAGCTATCGGGGCAGCGTTACCAATCCGTTTATGGTAACCGCCGCGTTCACCATTTTCTGGTGGTTTGAGCCTCTGTTTATTCGAATTTTAGCCATTGCCCACACCGGCTAGGACGGAAGCTGGCGATTTCTTGACTTTTGTGCGTCGCACAATATATTCGAGTGCATTGCACAAGGCGCTCGGGGCAGGGCGCATCAACCGTCCAGGGAGAATTGAAATGACGCAGACCTATGAGGACTTCAGCAAATACGGCAAAGAGTTCGCCGACACCGGCTTGAAGAGCTTCGCCTCTTTGTCCAAGGGCGCGCAGGCAATTGCGGCCGAGGCCGGCGAATACACCAAGAAGAGCTTCGAAGCCGGCAGCGCCGCTTTCGAGAAGATTGTTTCGGCCAAGTCGCTCGACAAGGCGATCGAGGTCCAGTCCGACTATGCCAAGCAGTCCTATGAGGCGTTCGTCGCCGAGGCCACCAAGATCGGCGACCTCTATGCCGAACTCGCCAAGGAAGCCTACAAGCCGTTCGAATCGATCGTTGCCAAGGCGAAGTAATTTCGTTCGGCAGTACGAGATCTGGGCCCATTGGGCCAAGACAGAGCCCGGCCGCGCCAGCGTGGCCGGGTTTTTTCATGTCAATTTCCGATCAGGGGCCTGGCTCGCCTTCACGATTGCGAAAATCCGCCAAGTTGGGCACCTAGCCATATTGTCAGCTAACCAGAAGGGCTTAAAATCGTCCATCGAACACCTACATGTCGAACTCGCATGAGGATTCGAAAGAGGCAGGATTACGTGACGATCGGTTTGACTGCCACCAGGGCACGGATGCAGAACGGCAGCGGCGACGGCAATGAGGCCGGCCGCGGCACGGCGGTCATCACGCGCACAAAGACCAAGACCAAGAAACCCAGCCTCTATCGGGTCCTCATCCTGAACGACGACTACACACCGATGGAGTTCGTGGTTCACGTGCTGGAACGTTTTTTCCAGAAGGACCGCGAAGCCGCCACACGCATCATGCTTCATGTTCACAATCATGGAGTGGGCGAGTGCGGGGTCTATACATTCGAGGTGGCCGAGACCAAAGTGTCCCAGGTCATGGATTTCGCCCGACAAAATCAGCATCCGCTGCAATGCGTGATGGAGAAGAAGTGAGGTAACATGCCGGCTTTCTCCCAAGGCCTGGAAAAGGCGCTTCACCAAGCGCTGACGCTCGCCAACGAGCGGCACCATGAATATGCAACCCTTGAACATCTGCTGCTCGCCCTGATCGACGACACCGAGGCGGCCGCCGTCATGCGCGCCTGCAATGTCGATCTCGACGAGTTGAAGCACACTGTTCTCACCTATATCGACACCGAGCTCGACAATCTGGTTACCGGCTATGACGAGGATTCCAAGCCGACCGCCGGCTTCCAGCGCGTCATTCAGCGTGCGGTGATCCATGTGCAGTCGTCCGGCCGCGAAGAGGTCTCCGGCGCCAACGTGCTCGTCGCCATCTTCGCCGAGCGCGAGAGCCATGCCGCCTATTTCCTGCAGGAACAGCAGATGACCCGTTACGACGCGGTCAACTACATCTCGCACGGCATCGCCAAACGTCCGGGCGCGTCGGAGACGCGTTCGCCGCGCGGCGCCGATGACGAGCAGGGTGGCGCGAACGGCGCCGAGCCGCAAGAGGAAGGCGGCAAGAAGAAGCAGCAGCAGGACGCGCTGACCGCTTATTGCGTCAATCTCAACAACAAGGCCAAGGCCGGCAAGATCGATCCGCTGATCGGGCGCGAGTCCGAGATCAACCGCACCATCCAGGTGCTGTGCCGCCGTTCCAAGAACAATCCGCTTTATGTCGGCGATCCCGGCGTCGGCAAGACGGCGATCGCCGAGGGCCTCGCCAAGCGCATCGTCGAGGGTGATGTTCCGGAAGTCTTGCACAACGCCACCATCTTCGCGCTCGACATGGGCACGCTTTTGGCCGGCACGCGCTATCGCGGCGATTTCGAGGAGCGACTGAAGCAGGTCGTCAAGGAGCTCGAGGATTATCCGGGCGCTGTGCTGTTCATCGACGAGATCCACACCGTCATTGGCGCCGGCGCGACGTCGGGCGGCGCCATGGATGCGTCGAACCTGTTGAAGCCGGCATTGTCTTCGGGTGCGATCCGCTGCATCGGTTCGACAACCTATAAGGAGTTCCGCCAGTTCTTTGAGAAGGACCGCGCGCTCGTACGTCGCTTCCAGAAGATCGACGTCAACGAGCCGACCATCGAGGACGCCATCGAGATCATGAAGGGCCTGAAGCCCTATTTCGAGGAGTTCCACAAGGTCCGCTACACGACGGAAGCCATCAAGGCTTCGGTTGAGCTGTCGGCGCGCTACATCAACGACCGCAAGCTGCCGGATAAGGCGATCGACGTGATCGACGAGACCGGCGCCTCGCAGATGCTGGTGCCGGAGGCCAAGCGCAAGAAGACCATCGGCATCAAGGAGATCGAAGCGACGATCGCCACCATGGCGCGCATCCCGCCGAAGACTGTTTCGGCCGATGACGAGAAGGTGCTGCAGGGTCTCGACATCGAGCTGAAGCGCGTCGTCTACGGCCAGGACACTGCGATCACCGCGCTGACCTCGGCGATCAAGCTGGCGCGTGCCGGCCTGCGCGAACCGGAGAAGCCGATCGGCTCCTATCTGTTCTCGGGTCCGACCGGCGTCGGCAAGACCGAAGTCGCCAAGCAATTGGCCGCTTCGCTCGGCGTCGAGCTGATCCGTTTCGACATGTCGGAATATATGGAACGCCACACGGTCTCTCGGTTGATCGGCGCGCCTCCCGGCTATGTCGGTTTCGATCAGGGCGGCCTTTTGACCGACGGCGTCGACCAGCATCCGCATTGCGTGCTGCTGCTGGACGAAGTCGAGAAGGCGCATCCGGACCTGTTCAACATCCTGTTGCAGGTGATGGACCATGGCAAGCTGACCGACCACAACGGCAAGCAGATCGACTTCCGCAATGTGATCCTGATCATGACCACCAATGCGGGCGCGTCGGATGCGCAGCGCGCGGCGATCGGTTTCGGGTCGACCAAGCGCGAAGGCGACGATGTCGAGGCGATCAACCGGCTGTTCACGCCGGAGTTCCGCAACCGTCTCGATGCGATCATCCCGTTCGGCTCGCTGCCGGTGCCGGTTATCCATCAGGTGGTGCAGAAGTTCGTCATGCAGCTGGAGGCCCAGCTCTCCGAGCGTGGCGTCACCTTCGACCTGTCGCCGGATGCGATCGCCTGGCTCGCCGACAAGGGCTATGACGAGCGCATGGGTGCGCGTCCGCTCGGCCGCGTCATCCAGGAGCACATCAAGAAGCCGCTGGCAGACGAAGTGCTGTTCGGCAAGCTCAAGAAGGGCGGCACGGTGCGCGTCAGCGTCGAGAAGAAGGAAACCGGCGAGACCGGCCTGAAGCTCGAATCGCTCGCCGACGAGGCACCGGTGAAGCCCAAGAAGGAAGAACCGGAAGACACCCCCAAGCAGCGCAAGGCAGTGGCCAAGAAGCCGGCGGTCAGGAAGGCCGTCGCGCAGAAGCCCGAGCCCAAGGGCAAGGACGGCGGCAAGCGCAGCCTGGTGCCGCAACTGCCGCGCAAGAGCTGATAGTCACTCCCTCGAAAAAGCCCCGGAGACGGGGCTTTTTCATTGGCACAAAGCGACGATCACTGAAGCGCTGCTGTCGGCCCCTGGACAGCAAGCGGCGTTGGGCGGGTTTTGGCTGATTTGTCCGTCCAGGACGGTGGTGCTCCCACGTTGGCGCCGACCATGCCGAACAGGCCGGGCGCGCGGCCAAAGACCTCGCAGGCCGCGTATTTCGGCTTGCCGCCGAGGAACGATTTTATGCGTTGGCCTGACGGTATCGAGATATGCAATCCCGACGGCGCCTTGCCGGTGACGAGCATGCGCGAAAAGTCGTTTCCGAAAGTAGCGCCCAGACTGTACGCATCTCCGATTTCTGAGACCATGGCCTCGTTGGTGAAGGAGTTCGCTCCACGGGACCAGACCATGGCAGCGCGTTGGATGCCGTTCCGGTCAAGTGCCTCCGCCTCGACCGCGAGCCCTCCAAAACCCAGGGGAAGGCGCGGAATGGAACCGGCAGCACGGCGACGCCCCTGACGTTGTGGATGGCCATCCAGGCACCGGCATCCGTCAGCCTTTTGCGCAGACGCGAAATATGGGCGTCGATGGCGTTGGACTGGATCTCGTCCTCGTATTTGTAGACGGCTTCTTCCAGCGTGGAGCGGATGACAGTCTTTCCGCGCCGCTTTGCCAGGGCGGGCAGGACGGACAGTTCGCGTCTCGGTATCGACGGGGCTGGGCCCGACCGTCACGCTGAAATTCAGCGGGTCGATGGTGACCATGCCAACGGTAATCCGCGGCTCCTGCGCAACACCGCCCGCAGCCGCGCCATCAGTTCATCGATCAGGAAGGGTTTGCCCAGATAGTCGTCGGCGCCGGCATCGAGCCCCTCAATGCGCTCTTTCGGCTCGTTGCGGGCCGTCAGGACGATCACCGGCGCATCGACACCTGCCGCCCGCAGCCTGGGAATGAAGCTCAGTCCCTCTCCATCCGGCAATGTTCGGTCGAGCAGGATTGCCCTCATAGACGTGCTGGCACGACAGTTCGATAGCATCGCCAAGCAGCATGGTGTGATCGACGACGACGCCTTGTTTGCCAAGCGCCCTGGTGAGCGCGTCAGCCATTTCTCTTTCGTCCTCGATCAACAGAACCCGCATTGCACGTCCACGTCTCGCCGGTGCCTTGTCATCCGTCAGGATTACAGCAGCATTGCGAACAACAGCCGTTCGCCAGATGGCTGCGTGCGTTCATTTCCATGGGATGGGGAATTTTATGTCCGGACCAGGCCAGATCATCATCCTCAACGGCGCACCGCGATCGGGGAAATCGAGCATCGTCCAGGCAGTTCAGGAGAGCTTCGAGGGCCCATGGATGAACCTGGGGGTCGACACCTATGAGCAGGTCACGCCGCTGCGCTGTCGCCCGGGCATAGGTTTGCGGCCCGGCGGCGAGCGCCCGGATATCGAGGGTCTCGTGCCGAGGTTCTACGCCGCGCTCTACGAATCGATCGCCGCCCACAGCCGAGTGGGGTTGAATGTCGTGGCCGATCTCGGTCATCACGACAGCTATTCGCGACCCCTTGATTGCCTTGTCGATTGCGCCCGGCGCCTCGCAGGCCTGCCGGTTCTGTTTGTCGGTGTCCGCTGCCCGATCGAAATCATCATGCAGAGGCGCGCCGACAGTCCGGCGGGGAGGGGATATGTGACGGGATCGCCCGACGACCCCATGCCGTTGGCGGTGCGCCTGTGGCAGGAGGAGGTACACCGGCCTGGCGTGTATGATCTGGAAGTCGACACATCGCTGCTGACGCCAGCACAATGTGCGGATGCGATCCGCGGGCGGCTCAGGCAAAATGTGGAGCCTCCGACGGCGTTTGAGAGGCTGTCGGCATTCTCCAGGGACAAGCTATCCTGATCGCGTGCTCTCAGCCGGCGATGGGGGAATCTCGGCCGCGCGGCGCGATCGTCGTCCACGGCGGGCACAATTTGGTAGATGTTCAGCGGAATGGCGATCACGCTGATATGCTGGCGGCTCGGGTTCATCGTTTTCGATGCGCAACTTCCCCAGACGGCCGCAATGGGGCAACTGAAAGCCAGGCGTCAGGATAGTGGCATGGCCGCCTTTATCCGGCCGGCATTCTCGGCCAGCACCTCGGGTTTCTCCATCTGGCCCGTATGCGGCTTCAGCGCGATGCCTTCGAAGCGCGGAATGACGTGGACGTGAAGGTGATAGACGGTCTGCCCGGAGGCCGGCTCGTTGAACTGCATCACGGTGACGCCATCGGCCTTGAATGCCTTGCGGACGGCGACCGCCACCTTCTGCACGACCGTGAAAAGCGGGCCGAACGTTGCCGGATCGGCGTCGAGCAGATTACGCGACGGCGCCTTCGGCACCACCAGCGTATGGCCCGGCCCCTGCGGCATCACATCCATGAAGGCAACGACCGCTTCATCCTCGTAGACGCGATGCGAGGGAATTTCACCGCGCAGGATCTTGGCAAAGATGTTGTCGGTGTCATAAGCGGTTTCGGCCATGGCGAACGCTCCGGATTGTGCCTCGCTGATTGGTGTAGCGAAGCCTTTCGTGAGCGGCAAGACGATCAGGCGAGATCGATGAAGCCGATCTCGACAGGCGTGCACTGCCAACCCAAGGTATGCCGAACCTGACATATGCTCCTGCCCCGCGGGATGGCCTACTCCTCCAGATCCTTGCGGAATGGCGTGTGTTCTTCGAGATATTCGCTCATGCGTTCCACCTCGCGCCGTTCGCGCCTGAGATAGTCGGCGACGGCGTTGCGCAGGCCGGGATGGGCGATGTAATGCGCGGAATGCATGATCACCGGCCGGTAGCCTCGCGCCAGCTTGTGTTCGCCCTGTGCGCCCGCCTCGACCACCTTCAGCTTGCGTTCGATGGCGAAGTCGATGGCCTGGTGATAGCAGACCTCGAAATGCAGGAACGGATGATCCTCGATGCAGCCCCAGTTGCGGCCGTAGAGCGCATCGGAGCCGATGAAGTTGATAGCGCCGGCAATGTAGCGGCCGTTGCGCCTGGCCATCACCAGCAGGATGTCCTCGGCCATGCGCTCGCCGATCAGCGAGAAGAATTCCCGGTTCAGATAGGGCCGGCCCCATTTGCGGCTGCCGGTGTCCATGTAGAAGGCGAAGAAATCGTCCCAGGCCCGTTCTGTAAGGTCCTTGCCGGTAAGCCAGTCGATGGAGATGCCGTCGGCAAGCGCCTCGCGGCGCTCCTTCTTCATGGCCTTGCGCTTGCGGGAGGCCAGCGTGGCGAGGAAATCGTCATAGGTCGAGAAGCCCTCGTTGACGAAGTGGAACTGCTGGTCGGTGCGATGCAGGAAGCCCGCCGCCTCCAGCACGTCCACGTCGCTCTCCTGCGCGAAGGTGACATGCGCGGAAGAGACGCCGAGCTTTTCCGCCACTGCCTTCAATCCCGCGGCGAGCCCGGCCTTGACGGTGCCGGAATGCTGGCCCCTGCTCACCAGCAGGCGAGGGCCGGTGACCGGCGTGAACGGTACCGAGCATTGCAGCTTGGGATAATAACGGCCGCCGGCGCGCTCGAAGGCATCCGACCAGCCGTGATCGAACACATATTCGCCCTGGCTGTGTGACTTGAGATAGCAAGGGACCGCGCCGAGCAGCGTGCCTTGACCATTCTCCAGCCTGAGATGATGACCTTGCCAGCCAGTGCGCCGCACGGCGCAGCCGGAATCCTCGAGTGCGCTCAGGAAAGCATATGAAACGAGGGGGTTATAACCGTTTTCGGCATCACTGCGCGTGGTCCCGGCGAAACCGTCCCACTCTTCGCAGGTGAAGGCGCCGATGCCCGCCGCAATGCGGATCGCATACTCCGCATCAACCGTTTGCCCGTCGCCGTCGTCGCCCTGATCCATGAGGCTTATTTAAGCTCCATCCGGACCGCTACAAGTCACGTTCTAGGCACCCATATCAAGCGACCTTGACCAGATCGGGCTCGAACCCTTCGAACGTCATCTGGTCCGCATATTTGAATGTAAGATCGACCGCCGGCTGGTCATGCACCGTCCAGGTGATGACCGGCATTTTGAGCCGTTCACGGACAAAGCTGACGAATGGATTCGGCAGGTCGCCCGCTGCGTAGGAGGTGAAGGCGATCTGATGCGCCAGCATGGCGAAATGCGCTTCGATCAGCCTGTCGTCCTTGCCATAGGCGGTCAATCCAGCCGGGATGCCCGGCGCATCCCTGGCGAAATCGCGGATCAGCCAGTGGTCGAACGACATGATCGCCACCTTGCCTTTGTAGCGCTTGAGCAGCCTACCGACGCTCGCCACAAGGCCATTGTCGTATCCAGCCACGCCTTTTAGTTCGACCACCAGCGGCACCCGCCCGTCGATCAGATCGAGCGCCTCGCGCAGCGTCGGCACATGATCAGACGTGCCGCCGACCTTGAGCGCTGCCAGTTCGGCCGCCGTGCGCTGCCAGACGAAACCGTCGTGCCCAGTCAGCCGCTGCAAGTCGCCATCATGGATAATGACGGGAACTCCGTCCGACGACAGGTGCACGTCGCATTCGATGGCATAGCCGCGTTCGGCCGCGGCGGCAAAGGCGGAGAGGGTGTTTTCCCAGCGCGTCTTGTTCATGTCGTGAAAGCCGCGATGGGCGACAGGCCGGGCAATCAGCCAGGAAAGGTCGGTCATGTCAGGCTCGCTCACTCGACTTCGAAGATCGCTTCGATTTCCACCGCGGCATTAAGCGGCAGCGAAGCCGTGCCGACGGCGGAACGGGCATGCTTGCCGCGCTCGCCGAGCGCCGCCACCAGGAAATCGGAGGCGCCGTTTGCGACCAGATGCTGCTCGAGGAAATCCGGCGCCGAGGCGACGAAGACGGTGATCTTGACCAGCCGGCGTATCTTCTCGAGATCGCCAAGTGCCGCCTTGGCCTGCGCCAGAATGTTGATCGCGCAGTATTTTGCCGCTTCCTTGCCGGTTGCTGTGTCGACGTCCAGGCCAAGCAGTCCGCTCGCCTGCAGCTTACCGTCCTTGAGCGGCAATTGTCCGGCGGTGAAAAGCAGGTTTCCGGTCCTGCAATAGGGCACGTAGTTGGCGGCAGGCGCCGCGGCCGCGGGAATGGTGACCCCGAGGTCGCTTAGCCGCTTTTCGATTGTTTCACTCATTGCTTTTCCCTATTGCTGGAAGGTGCCGCGCCGGCCGGGCCGAAATTGCTATTTTTGCCTCGCTTCCGCCACGACTTTTTTTAAGCTGGACCATCTTTCCCTGCGGCCTGCCATCAGCCGCGATGATCGGAGCCTCTCATGCGCGCAACGCGCCTTGTATTCCATGCCGTCCTGTTGTCGGCGGTCTTTTCGATAGGTCCCGCTTTCGCCGTGCCGGCGCTGCAGGCGCATCGCGCCGTTTACGACCTTACGCTCAAGAAGGCGGACGACCGCTCCGGGATCACCGGCATTACCGGCCGCATGGTCTATGAATTCAACGGCTCGGCCTGCGAAGGCTATACGGTGAAATTCCGCTTTGTCACCCAGATTGCCACCAGCGACAACACCAAGCTGACCGACCAGCAGACGACGACGTTCGAAGACGCCGAAGGCAAGACCTTCTCGTTCGTGACCAAATCCTTCGTCGACCAGAACCTCGACAAGGAGGTCAAGGGTGTCGCCACGAAGGAAACGCAAGGGCTAAAGGTCGACATCGACAAGCCCGAGAAGAGCAGCCTGGAACTTGCCACCACCCAGTTTCCGACCCAGCATCTGGTCGAATTGATAGACAAGGCCGAGAAAGGTGAAAACTTCTATCAAACCAATCTGTTCGACGGCTCCGAGGACGCCAACAAGGTGATGTCCACCACCGTCGTCGTCGGCAAGAGGACCGATGCCGACAAGGCCGATCCGGAAGCACCGGCGCTGGCCAAGCTTGCCACCGACAAATACTGGCCGGTCGACATCGCCTATTTCGACGACAGTGCCAGGAACGGAGAAGAAACGCCGGAATACCGGATCAGCTTCAAGCTGCACGAGAACGGCATCACCCGCGATCTAACCATGGACTATGGCGATTTCTCCATGACCGGCAAGCTGGTCAATCTGTCGCTTTTCGACCAGACGAAGGCCTGCCCGACGAAATAAACTTCGATTTGCGTCGACGCAGCGCCGTCGCGGTCCACGGCTTGAAAGCGTCGCGGCGGCTTCTCATCTTCTCGAGGCCGCCGGCCGCTTCATCTTCTGTGCGAATCCCTTCTATCATCGCTCGTCGCCGGTACCGGTCGGCGGAAGAAGGAATGCGGCGAGCCTCATGGCGGTCTATGTCGACGCGGCGATCTGGAAATGGGTTGGTCACCGCTGGTGCCATCTGATGGCCGACGACACCGATGAACTGCATCGTTTCGCCGCGCAACTCGGCATCAAGCGCTCATCCTACCAGGGGCCGCCGAAGACATCGGCGCCGCATTATGACATAACCGGTTTCGAGCGCGACCGCGCGGTGCGGCTCGGCGCCGTCGAGTGCAGCCGCGAGGAGATCGTCGCGATCTTCCGGCGGGTGAGGGTGCCAAAGGGTAAGATAAAGCGTTGAGGGCACGCGCGGATCGCCGCAGGCGCGCCGCAATGCGTCGTTGCGCTTGCGTTTGGAGCACTTCCCCTCTATATGCGCGCTCATTCCACACACGGACTTTGGTGTCTGCCCGGGAGAAATCCGGCTGAAACCTCCGGTGGCATCGAGGACTTCGTCCGAAAATGCCTGTGTCCGTGGAGGCTAACCGGAAAGGAAAATGAGAATGGCTCTGCCTGATTTCAGCATGCGCCAGCTTTTGGAAGCTGGCATTCACTTCGGCCACCAGACCCACCGCTGGAACCCGAAGATGGCGCCCTACATCTACGGCGCCCGCAACAACATCCACATCATCGACCTCAGCCAAACGGTGCCGTTGCTGCACCAGGCGCTGAAGCAGGTTTCCGACACCGTCGCCAAGGGCGGCCGCGTGTTGTTCGTCGGCACCAAGCGCCAGGCGTCCGACATCGTCGCCGATGCCGCGCAGCGTTCGGCCCAATACTATGTCAATTCGCGTTGGCTGGGCGGCATGCTGACCAACTGGAAGACGATCTCGAACTCGATCCAGCGCCTGCGCAAGCTCGACGAGATGCTGGCCGGCGAGGCGCAAGGGTTGACCAAGAAGGAGCGTCTCAACCTCGACCGCGAGCGCGAGAAGCTCGACAAGGCTCTCGGCGGCATCAAGGACATGGGCTCGACGCCCGACCTGATGTTCGTGATCGACACCAACAAGGAAGCGATCGCCATCCTCGAGGCCAAGCGCCTTGGCATTCCGGTCGTCGCCATCATCGATTCGAACTGCGATCCGGACAAGATCGACTTCCCGATCCCCGGCAATGACGACGCCGCGCGCGCCATCCAGCTCTATTGCGACCTCATCGCGAAGGCTGCCATCGACGGCATCGCTCGCCAGCAGGGCGCGCTGGGTGTCGACATCGGCGCTTCGGTGGAAGCTCCGGTCGAACCGGTGCTCGGCGAAACTCCGGCGGCGGAAACTCCGGAAGCGTGATAGCGAAGGCCGGTCACGGCCTTCATCTTTCTAATATTTTGACGCGTTAAACGGACGCACCGTCGAGATTCGATGGTGCGTCGGCGCATTTGAACAAAGAGGCGACAATGAGCATTTCGGCTGCACAGGTCAAAGAACTCCGCGACTTGACCGGCGCGGGCATGATGGACTGCAAGGCGGCGTTGAACGAGACCAACGGCAACATGGAAGAAGCCGTGGACTGGCTGCGCAAGAAGGGTATCTCCAAGGCCGACAAGAAGGCAGGCCGCACCGCGGCCGAGGGCCTGATCGGCGTCGATTCCGGCGTGCGCGAGGCCGCGGTCGTCGAGGTCAATTCCGAGACCGACTTCGTCGCCCGCAACGCCGCCTTCCAGGAGATCGTCGCCAACGTCGCCAAGGTGGCACTGGCCTATGGCACGAGCGAGGCCGTGGCTGCCGCGAAGTACCCGGGTTCGGACAAGTCGGTCACCGACACCATCAAGGACGCCGTCGGTACCATCGGCGAGAACATGGGCTTCCGCCGTTCGGCCAAGCTCACCGTTCCGCACGGCGCCGTCGCGACCTATGTTCACAACGCGGTTGCCGACGGCCTTGGCAAGCTGGGCGTCCTGGTCGCTATCGAGACCACGGGCAACGAGCACGCGGCCAATGCATTCGCCCGCCAGGTCGCCATGCATGTCGCCGCCACCAACCCGATGGCACTGACCACCGAGGAACTCGATCCCGCGGCAGTCGAGCGCGAGAAGGCGATCTTCGCCGACCAGGCACGCCAGTCCGGCAAGCCGGAGGCGATCATCGAGAAGATGGTCGAGGGCCGCCTGCGCAAGTTCTACGAGGAAGTCGTGCTTCTGAAGCAGGCCTTCGTGCTCAATCCCGACATCACCGTCGAGAAGGCGCTGAAGGATGCCGAGAAGGAGATCGGCGCTCCGGCCAAGATCTCGGCCTATCTGCGTTTCGCGCTCGGCGAAGGCATCGAGAAGGAAGCGATCGATTTCGCGGCGGAAGTCGCGGCGGCGGTCAAGAAATAGCCCGAAGAACAAGTAAGGCTAAACGGCTCAGGCAACTCGGCCGGGTGTCCGCATGGATGCCCGGCCGATTTCTTGTGCGGCGTCGATGAAGGCCCTCAGCTTCGGCGCCATCGAAGCCCGGCGCGGAAAGTAAAGGAAAAGGCCGGGCTCCTCGATTGCCGTCTTTGGCAGGATCTGGACGAGGCGTCCTGCGGCAAGATCGACGCGCACCAGCGGCTCGAACACATAGGCGAGCCCGACCCCTGCAAGCGCAAGATCGATCGCCGCCAGCGAATCGGTCACGACGGCCGTGCCACGCGTCTCGACCACGACCTCCTTGCCGTTGTCGTTCAGATCCCAACGATAGAGCGCGCCGGAGCGGACAAGCCTGTAGCCTATGCAATTATGGTTCGCGAGGTCGGCCACGTCGCGTGGACGGCCGCGCTTTCCGATATAGTCCGGCGAGGCGACCAGCACGGCCTTGAAAGGCTGCGTCAGCCGTATGGCGGTCATGTCCTGCGCGATCATCTCGCCCAGCCTGATGCCGGCGTCAAAACCTTCCCCGACGATATCGACCAGGGCTTGATCGGCGAAAACCTCGACCGTCACATCCGGATAGCGATCGGCCATGGCTGCGATCACAGGCGTCACCGCCAAAGGGATCGCGATGTTGGAGGCATTGATCCTGAGCAGGCCAGAGGGCCGCCCCTTGACGCCGCGGATGCGGTCCATCCGCTCCGCGATGTCCTGGAGGGCAGGGCCCGTTGTCTCCACCAGTGCCTTGCCGGCTTCGGTCAGCGAGACGCTACGTGTCGTGCGCGCAAACAGCGGCTGGCCGATGCGCTCTTCCACCAGCCGCACAGCATGGCTGACCGCCGACGGGCTCATGCCGAGCTCGGCCGCGGCAAGCGCGAAGCCGCCGCGTCGCGCCACGGCAACGATGACGGGCAGGTGGGTAAGCAGGTCCCGGTCCATTCATGAATGATATCGCATAGTCTTTGCGAACAATGCAATCTTATCGACGGCGGCGCATTGATCCACATTGTCCCCGATACAGCGGGCGGGCTGATTTCCAGGAGACGAGACATGAACGCTTTGAAACATGTGACCTTCGCCGCGGGACTGGCGCTGGCGCCGATCGATGCCGGGGGAGCCGAACCGGCGGAGTGGCAGGCGCTTGCCGACGAGCGCGCGGTCATCCGCATCGCCGATGCCATCGACCGCGCCGTCGACGCGCAGGACTGGAAGCTTGTCCGCAGCTATTTCGCGGATCGGGTTACCGCTGATTTCAGCAGCCTGTCCGGACAGCCGGCGGCCAATATTGCCTCCGACGACCTGATCGGCGCCTGGGCCGGCAACCTCAAGGGCGGCAAGACCAGCCTGCATCTGCGCACCAATCACCAAGTCGTTCTCGAAGCGGACACGGCGACCGTCCTGTCGAACGGCTATGCCTGGAACCGGATGGAAGGCAATGGCGAGCCGCTTTGGGAGGTCTGGGGCACATATGAGCACCACCTGACCCGCTCCGGCGCGGGTTGGAAGGTCGACGGCTTCACCTTCCGCGTGACCCATGAGCGCGGCAATCCCTGGGTCAAGACGACACCCGGCCAATAACCCAACATCAAACTCGATCGGAGAATATCATGACCATGAACTACTACACGCTTGGCAACAGCGGCTTGCGCGTCAGCCGGTTGGCGCTGGGCACCATGACCTTCGGCACCGAATTGGGCTGGGGCACTGACAGGGATACAGCCCGCGCAATCTTCGACGAATATGTCGAGGCGGGCGGCAATTTCTTCGACACGGCCGATCTCTATACCGGCGGCACCGCCGAGACCTGGCTCGGCGAATTCGTCGCCGAGCGCGGATTGCGCGACAAGGCGGTGATCGCCACTAAATTCACCTTCAATTCAGAACCCGGCAATCCGAACGCCGGCGGCAATGGCCGCAAGAACATCATGCGCGCCGTGGACGCCTCTCTGAAGCGGCTCGGAACCGACTATATCGACCTCTATCTCATGCATGTGTGGGACAGGCTGACGCCGGCCGAGGAGATGCTGCGCACGCTGGACGACCTGGTGCGCGCGGGCAAGGTACGCCACGTCGGCCTTTCCGATGTGCCGGCCTGGTATGCGGGGCGGGCGCAGGCGATCGCAGAATTGCGCGGCTATGAGCCGATCTCGGCCCTGCAGCTCGAATATTCGCTGGCCGAACGCTCGATCGAGCATGAGTTCGTGCCTTTCGCCACGCATCATGGCGCCGGCGTCATGGTTTGGAGCCCGCTGGCCAGCGGCTTGCTCAGCGGCAAATATCGCCCGACGCAAGCCGGCAATGCCGGCCGGCTCGACGGTTTCCGCAACACCACGCATCCGAGCTTCCGGAAATTCAGCGACCGCAATTGGGCGATCGTGGCCGAGCTCGAAAAGGTGGCCGCCGAGCTCGGCCGCAGCATGGCCCAGGTGGCGCTCAACTGGGTGGCGACGCAGCCCGGCGTCGCAACCGTCATCCTGGGCGCGACCAAGCTCGCGCAACTGCAGGACAACCTCGCGGCGCTGGATTTTTCGATTGCCCCCGAACTCCGCAAGCGGCTGGATTCGGTGAGCAGCATGCCGGCGCCGTTCCCGCATTCCTATTTCGGGCCCGAGATCCAGGTCAGGGTGGCCGGCGGTGTCGTGACCGGCGACAAGCCCTCCGGCTATTCGCCGCAGGTTCTGGTGGAAGGCGAGGCGGTCAGCATCAGCAGCAACTGATCGAAAAAGCCTGGGATTTTGCGCAAGGGCGCGGCGTGACATCGCCGCGCCCTTCGTGTATCGGGTCGAACCATCATGCCAGCGCCGCCAGGCGAAGCGGGGCAGTTTCGCCTCCTGATTTGCCGCGCCGAGATTTTCGAGGACCAGATGACGGTGAAGCCCCTCTACCGACGTGTCTTGCTGAAAGCGTCTGGTGAAGCGTTGATGGGCGAACAGCATTTCGGCATCGATGTTTCGGTCGTCGACCGCATCGCCGGCGATATCGCCGAAGCCCGCGCGCTCGGCATCGAGGTTGGCGTCGTCATCGGCGGCGGCAATATCTTTCGCGGTGTGGCGGTTGCCTCCAAGGGTGGCGACCGCGTCACCGGCGACCATATGGGTATGCTCGCCACCGTCATCAATTCGCTGGCGCTGCGCACCTCGCTGAACAAGATCGGCGTCGATGCGGTGGTTCTTTCCGCGATCGCCATGCCTGAGCTTTGCGAGAGCTTTTCGCAGCGCCAGGCAACCGCCTACATGAACCAGGGCAAGGTGGTGATCTTTGCCGGCGGCACCGGCAATCCGTTCTTCACCACTGATTCGGCCGCAGCACTTCGCGCCGCTGAAATCGGCGCCGACGCGCTGTTCAAGGGCACACAGGTCGACGGCGTCTATTCTGCCGACCCGAAGAAGGACCCGAACGCGACGCGTTTCGAGCGCATCAGCCATGCCGAAGTGATAAATCGCGGCCTTTCCATCATGGATACGGCAGCGATTGCACTTGCGCGCGAAAACAACATTCCGATAATCGTCTATTCGATCCACGAAAAAGGTGGTTTCGGCGATATTCTAAGGGGCGGCGGCCGCTGCACGGTCGTCGCGGACGATTGATCCGGGGCCTGATCGCGGAAAAGGCGAAAACCGGTTTCGAAATCAGGCTCGAACACGGGGCCTTGCCCCGAAAGCAGTGAACCCGCGTCAGACGGGTCGAGGAGACTAAGATGAGTGGTGAGTACGACGATCTCAAGCGGCGCATGGATGGGGCAATCGCCGCGTTCAAGCATGACCTGGCTTCGCTGCGGACCGGTCGCGCTTCCAGCAACCTGCTCGACGCTATCCAGGTGCAGGCCTATGGCACCAGCATGCCGATCAACCAGGTGGCCAATGTCACGGTGCCTGAGCCGCGCATGATTTCGGTGTCGGTCTGGGACAAGTCGATGGTGGGCGCGGTCGATCGCGCCATCCGCGAATCCAATCTGGGCTTCAACCCTATCGTGGACGGCACCAATCTCAGGATTCCGCTTCCGGAACTCAACGAGCAGCGCCGTAAGGAACTCGTCAAGATCTCGCATGGCTACGCCGAGAACGCCCGTGTCGCAGCGCGCCATGTGCGCCGCGACGGCATGGACTTCCTGAAGAAGGCGGAGAAGGACGGCGTCATCAGCGAGGACGATCAGCGCAAGCGCTCCGACCAGGTCCAGAAGCTTACCGACGAAACGATCAGCACCATCGACCACCTGCTTTCCGACAAGGAAGCTGAAATCATGCAGGTTTAGGGTCTGGCCGGCGGCTGGCCCGAAAGCGAGATCATGGCAACGCCCGCGCATGTCGCGATCATCATGGATGGAAACGGACGCTGGGCCAAGGCGCGCGGCATGCCGCGGCTCGCCGGCCATCGCGCGGGCGTAGAAGCACTGCGCAAGACGGTGCGCGCCGCGCCCGATCTCGGCATTTCCTACCTGACTGTCTATGCCTTCTCTTCGGAAAACTGGTCGCGGCCGAAATCCGAAGTCAGCGACCTGATGGGCCTGTTGAAGCTGTTCATTCGCCGCGATCTCGCCGAACTGCACCGCAGCGGCGTGCGCGTCAGGATCATCGGCGACAGGGCAGGGCTGCAGCCCGATATCAGGCTCCTGCTCGAAGAAGCCGAAGCGCTGACGTCGGCCAACGAGGCGCTGACGCTGATCATCGCCTTCAACTACGGCGGACGCGACGAGATCGTGCGCACGGCGCGCAAGCTTGCCTCGGCCGTCGCGCGCGGCGAGCTCGACAGCGAGGCGATCACCGCCGAATCCTTTGCCGGCTGCCTCGACACGCAAGGCGTTCCCGATCCCGAACTGGTCATACGCACCAGCGGTGAGCTTCGCCTTTCCAATTTTCTTCTGTGGCAGGCTGCCTATAGCGAGCTTGTGTTCCTGCCCTGCTATTGGCCCGATTTCAGCCGAGAGCATCTAGCCGAGGCCTTGCGCGAGTTCGCCGGGCGCGAACGCCGTTTTGGCGGGCTGGATCCGCAAGATGTCGCTTCGCGGCCGGCCGCGGGATGAGCAATCTCCAGCTTCGCGTTCTTTCGGCGGTCGTGCTTGCCATCGCGACGCTTGGCCTGACCTGGTTCGGCGGCCTGCCGTTCCGGCTGCTTTCAGCCGCGATTTCGGCGGTGATCTTCTACGAATGGACGCGCATGTCTCGCCCTTCCGGGACGACCGGGCTCGGTTTTTTGCCGGAAGCGCTGCTGCTGGTGTTTCTCGGCGCCCTGATCACCGGCCTGCCTGCCTTGTGGCTGCTGCTTCTAGTGGCTGCACTGGTCGCCGTCACGGCCATCGCCGCCCAACTGCGCGGGGCCGGGCAGTGGGATGCCTCCGGCCTTGCCTATGCAGCCGTCTCGGGTCTTTCCCTTGCGCTTCTGCGTGACGGCGACCATTCCGGCCTCGTCGCCATCCTGTTCCTGTTCGCGGTGGTCTGGGCGACCGACATCTTTGCCTATTTCGTCGGCCGGGCCGTCGGTGGCCCGAGGCTGGCGCCGTCCATCTCTCCCGGCAAGACGCGAAGTGGCGCGCTCGGCGGCGCCGTGGGCGGGGTCGTTGCGGGGCTCATCCTGGCCGTCGCCGCCGGTGCGGGCAACCTGCCAATGCTCGGTCTCGTCGCGCTCGCGCTTTCAATCGTCTCCCAGGCTGGCGACCTCCTGGAATCCTGGGTCAAGCGCCGCCACGGCCGCAAGGATTCGGGCGCGCTCATTCCGGGCCATGGCGGCGTCATGGACCGTGTCGACGGGCTTGTCGCGGCGGCTTTCGCCCTATACGTCATCGGCTGGATTTCGGCGGGCGCCGATCAGCCGGCACAGGGGCTGTTTCCCATTTGAACGGCATCGTTCCACGATCGATGCGGGCGCGCCTTGGATTCGCCTGGATTGATGTCACAGTCGCGGCGCAACGGTGTCGCGGAAGAACTGAGGATTTGAGTTGAACGAGATTCTTCACGCGATCTTCGGCATGGAAGGCTTCCTTCTCGGCACGCTCGTGCCCTTCCTGTTCGTGCTGACCGTGGTCGTGTTCGTCCACGAGATGGGCCACTATCTCGTTGGCCGCTGGTGCGGCATCGGCGTCAGGGCCTTTTCGATCGGTTTCGGCCCGGAACTCTTCGGCTTCAACGACAGGCACGGCACGCGCTGGAAGCTCTGCGCCATACCGCTTGGCGGCTATGTCAAATTCGTCGGCGACATGAACGCCACCTCCAGCCAGCCGTCGACGGAAGAGATCGAAACGCTGACCGACGAGGAACGCAAGGTCGCCTTTCACACCCAGCCGATCTGGAAGCGGGCGGCGACGGTGGTGGCCGGGCCGCTGTTCAATTTCCTGCTGACGATCGTCGTCTTTTCGGTGCTGTTTTCAGCCTATGGCCGCTATGTCGCGGAACCCATGGTGGCCGAGGTGACCGCCGGCAGCCCGGCGGCGAAAGCCGGCATCCTGCCCGGCGACCGATTCGTCAGCGTCGACGGCAGCAAGATCGAAACCTTCGGTGACGTCCAACGCCTGGTTTCGGGCCGGGCCGGCGACAGCATCACCTTCGTCATGCTGCGCGACGGCAAGGAAGTGACCGTGACCGCCACGCCGCAGCTGATGGAGCAGCAGGACGCGCTCGGCAACAAGGTCAAGGTGGCCGTGATCGGCGTCGTCAACAACCAGGAACTCGGCCAGCCCAGGCTGATCACCTACAGCCCCGCCGGCGCGTTGGCCGCGGCGGTGGAGGAAACCGGGCACGTCATCCAGCGCACCGGCCAGTTCCTGCAGCGTTTCGTCGTCGGGCGCGAGGACAAGTGCCAGCTCGGCGGCCCGGTGAAGATCGCGGACATGGCCGGCAAGGCGGCGAAGCTCGGCTTCGAATGGCTCGTGCAGCTCGTTGCGCTGCTGTCCGTGGGCATCGGCATCCTCAATCTTTTGCCGATTCCCCCCCTCGACGGCGGCCATCTCCTGTTCTACGGCGTGGAGGCCGTCATCCGCCGGCCGGTGTCGGAACGGATGATGGAAATGGCCTATCGGGCCGGTCTGCTTCTGGTTTTGGGCTTCATGGGTTTCGTATTCTGGAACGATCTGTTTGGATGCTGAAATCATGAAGAAATTTGGCTTCGGGATGGTCGATGTTGAGACGCCGTTTACCATGCACGGGGATATGAGTGACGCGAAAGCCACGCACCAGGGTTAAGTAAATACAAATTAACCAGAAGCCTTGCGTGTAGGGAAAATCCGGTTAATACGGTACGAGAAATTACCGCACGTCCGGTTTTCTCGCCGTGGGGACTACGAGAAAAGGTTATTAAGCCCGATGAAGGCAGCATCCAAGTTTTTGAGCGCCGCTTCCGCGGCAGCCCTGTCCGCGGCTTTGGTCGTGCCAGGTGCGCTCGCAGTGCAGTTCGTTGCCACATCGGCGGCCGAAGCCGCTGTCGTCAGCAGGGTGGAGGTGAGCGGCAACCAACGTGTCGACGCCGATACCATCCGCAATTACATCACCATCAAGCCGGGCAAATCCTTCTCCAGCTCCGACATCGACAGCGCGGTCAAGGCGCTCTTCGGAACCGGGTTGTTCTCGGATGTGCAGATCAATCAGGTCGGTTCGACGTTGGTGGTCAAGGTTTCCGAGTACCAGGTCGTCAACCAGGTGCTGTTCCAGGGCAACAAGAAGCTCAAGGACAACGCGCTTGCGGCTGCCGTGCAGTTGAAGCCGCGCGGCACGTTCTCGCAGGCGGCGCTCGACGCCGATGTAGAGTCGGTCAAGGCCGCCTACAGGCGTATCGGCCGTGACGATGCCGCCGTGACCACCGAGGTCATGCAGCTCGGCGACAACCGCGTGAACGTGGTCTTCCATGTCAATGAAGGTGATCGCACGCAGATCGCGGCGATCAATTTCGTCGGCAACAGCGCTTATTCGAGCCGCCGCCTGTCAGATGTGATCACGACCAAGCGCTCGTCCTGGGTTTCGTTCATCCTGCGCGACGACGTCTATGACGACGACAAGCTGCGCGCCGACCAGGAGCTGCTGCGGCGCTTCTACTACAATCACGGCTATGCCGACTTCCAGGTCGTGTCCGCTGTCGGCGAACTCGACAACGCGACCAACAAGTACACGGTCACCATAACCGTCCAGGAAGGCGAGCGTTATACGTTCGGCGACATCAGCGTCGAAAGCACGATTCCGGAAGTCGACTCGAAGGCGCTGGAATCGGTGGTCGAGACCCACAAGGGCGACGTCTACAACGCCAAGAACGTCGAGGACACCATCATTGCCCTGACTGAGAAGGTGGCCGGCTCCGGCTACGCCTTCGCGCAGGTCACGCCGCGTGGCGACCGCAATTTCGAGAATCATACGATTTCGGTGGTCTACACCATCGACCAGGGCACCAAGGCCTATGTCGAGCGCATCGAGATCCGCGGCAATGACCGCACGCGCGACTATGTCATCCGCCGCGAGTTCGACGTCAGCGAAGGCGATGCGTTCAACCAAGTGCTGATCCAGCGCGCGAAGAAGCGGCTGGAAGATCTCAATTACTTTGACAAAGTCGAGGTTTCGACGGTGCCCGGTTCGGCGCCGGACCAGGTCGTGCTGGTGGTCGACGTGGTCGAAAAGTCGACCGGTGAATTCTCTGTCGGCGCCGGCTATTCGACCGGTGGCGACACCGCCGGTCCGTCCGTCGAAGGATCGATCACAGAGCGCAACTTCCTCGGCCGCGGCCAGTTCATCAAGGTGTCGGCGGGTGGCGGCAAGAACTCGCGCGATTACAGCCTTTCGTTCACCGAGCCCTATTTCCTCGGGCGCCGTATCGCCGCCGGCTTCGACATCTACAAGCGGACCAGGGAATACGACGACTACGACAGCGATACTGTGGGCGCGACGGTGCGCTTCGGCCTGCCGATCACAGACAGCATCTCGACCCAGCTGGCCTACAATATCTCCCGGGAGAAGTATGAGGTAGACGACGGTTGCGATGCCACCGATGTAGATCCCAGCGGCACCTGCGACATTTCCAGAGCCGTGTTGGATGGCATCGAGCAAAGCCCTTGGATCAAGTCGTCGGTCAGTCTGGGACTGGTTTATAACACCATCGACGACATGAAGAACCCGCATGAGGGTATCTATGCCACCTCCACGGTTGAAGTGGCCGGCCTCGGTGGCGACGCCAAGTTCGTGAAGGTCACCGGACGCGGCAGCGTCTATCAGACGCTGTCCGAGCAGTTCGATCTTGTCGGCCTCATTTCGGGCGGCGCCGGCCATGTCGAAGGCTACGGCGGCGACGGCGATCTGCGCATCTTCGATCACTTCCAGAGCACCGATCGCATGATCCGCGGTTTCGCTTATGGCGGCATCGGCCCAGTCGACAGCGACGGTGCGGGTGACCACCTTGGCGGCACCACTTATTTCAACGCGTCGGCAGAGGCTCAATTCCCGCTGCCGGTCGTTCCAGAAAGCTTCGGTCTGCGCGGCGCGGTCTTTGCAGACGCGGCAACACTCTATGGCAGCAAGGTTGCCAATGATTTGGTTGACCAATCATCCGTGGGCATGAAATGGCGCGCCTCGGTCGGTGTCGGCCTGATGTGGGCTTCGCCGTTCGGTCCGATCCGTATCGACTATGCGATCCCGGTCAAGAAGGAAGCGAGGGACGACGTGCAGGAATTCAACTTCGGCATATCGACCCGCTTCTGACCGGCGGATGACGATGCTCCCGGGTCGTTGAGATCCGGGAGAAAATGTTCCGATCTAGCTGGATATAGCTTCTGGAATGACCGATCCGGTGTTCTTCGCGCCATCACGCCGGTATACGGCGGGCGAAGTCGCGAATCTGACCGGCTCGGTGCTTGTCGATTCCGGCCAGTCCGGCGTTTTCATCGACGCGCTGGCGCCTGCCAACGAAGGCGGCGAGAATGCGCTCGTTTTCGTCGATGGCAAACGCAATTCCGTGCTGATGCCGTCGCTGCGGGCTGCCGCTGTGCTGTGCCCGGCGGAGTTCGCCGGCAAGGCGCCTGCCGCCATCGCCGTCCTTGTACATCCCCGTCCGCAACAGGCATTCGCGCTGGTCGGACGACTGCTGTTTCCGACGGCGGCGACCCCGGGGCCAATGACCGGTGAAACCGGTATCTCGCCGCATGCCCATATCGATCCGAGCGCACATGTCGAGGAAGGTGCCGTCGTCGAAGCCGGCGCGGTGATCGGTCCTGCGGTGTCCATAGGCGCCGGCACCGTCATCGCGCCTCACGCCGTCGTCGGCCGTTCCTGCCAGATCGGGCGTGACGGCTATATCGGCCCGGGCGCCAGCGTCCAATATGCCTTGATCGGCAACCGCGTCATCATCCATGGCGGCGCCCGGATCGGCCAGGACGGCTTTGGCTTCGTTGCCGGCGCCAAGGGGCCGGAACGTGTTCCGCAGATCGGCCGCGTCATCATCCAGGACGACGTCGAGATCGGTTCCAATTCCACGGTCGACCGCGGCGCCATGTCCGATACGATCATCGGCCAGGGCACCAAGATCGACAATCTCGTGCAGATCGCGCATAACGTCCGCATCGGCCGCAACTGCATCGTGGCCGGACTTTCGGGTATCTCCGGTTCCGTCGTCGTGGGCGACAATGTCACCATGGGCGGCGGCGTCGGGCTTGCGGATCACCTGACCATAGGGTCGGGCGCGAAGCTTGCCGCGAGAAGCGGATTCATGAGCAATGTGCCCGCGGGCGAGATCTGGGGCGGCTATCCGGCACAGCCGATGGCGGAAGCCATGCGCGAGATAGCCATGCTGCGCAAGCTCGCCAGGACCCGCAAACAGGGCGAGGGGAGCAATGGCTGACATCACCGGGACGACGCTGGAAGCAGTCGACATATTGGGGCTGATGAAGCTCCTGCCGCATCGCTATCCGTTCCTGATGATCGACCGCATCGTCGACATTGATGGCGACGAATCCGCCACCGGCATCAAGAACGTGACCATAAACGAGCCGCATTTTCAGGGTCACTTCCCCGAGCAGCCGGTCATGCCGGGCGTGCTCATCGTCGAGGCGATGGCACAGACTGCCGGGGCCATCTGCATCCGCAGTCTTCGCACTGAAAAGCCGTCGCTGGTCTATTTCCTGACCATCGACAACGCCAAGTTCCGCAAACCGGTCGTTCCCGGCGATCAGTTGAAGATCCATGTCAAGAAAATCAAGAAACGCGGCAACCTGCTCAAATTCGCCTGTGAAGCCCTGGTCGACGGCAACAAGGCCGCCGAGGCTGAGATCTCAGCCATGATGGTCACCGGCGACTGACAATCGAATGCTTATGAAAATCAAGACATCCATCCATCCTTCCTCCGTCGTGGAGGAAGGCGCTCAAATCGGCCAAGGCGTCCGCATAGGACCGCTCTGTTATGTCGGCGCAGATGCCGTGATTGGCGACGGCGTTGAACTGGTCAGCCATGTCTCGGTGATAGGCGCGACGACGATCGGCGCGTCGACCAAGGTCTATCCGATGGCGATACTGGGCGGGCCGCCGCAGAACACCAAGCACAAGGGCGGCCGCACCACGCTCGTCATCGGCGAGAACTGCACGATCCGCGAAGGCGTCACCATGCATGTCGGCACCGATACCAGCCGCGGCGAAACGACGGTCGGCGACAATGGGAATTTTCTCGCCTACGCCCACATCGCCCATGACTGCGTCGTCGGCAAGAACGCCACCTTCGCCAACGGCGCGACGCTGGGCGGACACTGCGAAATCGGCGACAACGTCTATATCGGCGGTCTCAGCGCCGTTCATCAATTCGTGCGGGTAGGCGACAACGCTTTTCTTGGCGGGTGCTCGGCTTTTGTGGGTGATGTCATTCCCTATGCCATGGCGGCGGGAAATCGGGCCAGCCTGCGCGGCCTCAACATCATCGGGCTCAAGCGCTCCGGTCTGCCAAGATCCGAGATCTATCTGCTGCGCAGGGTCTATAAGACAATATTCGACCGCTCGCGCACCGTTGGCGAGAACATCGAATTCGCCAAGGCGGAATTCGCCACGTCACCGACCGCCATGAAGATCATCGATTTCATCTCCAGTCGCGGCAAGCGGCACTATGCTGTGCCATCGCTCAAGGGGAGCGATGGCGATGACGGCGATGACGAAGACTGAGGCGGCGGCAGCGGATTTCGTTCTCTCGCCGGGGGCCAGGGTCGGCATCGTCGCCGGCGGTGGCAGCCTGCCGGTGGAAGTCGCGCAAGGCCTGGCCGCGCATGGCTACCCGCCCTTCATCCTCTTGATGGAAGGTGAGGCCGACCGCCGGCAGGAGTTGCTCCGATACGAACACGACAGCCTCGCCCTTGAGCAGATCGGTTCACTGGTGGCGACGCTGAAGCGCCACGGCATCACTCATGTGGTCCTTGCCGGCGAAATCAGACGCAGGCCCCGGCTGACCGACATCCGTCCTAGCCTCGGCTTGCTGGCGATCGTGCCGTCGGTGATCATGGCGCTGGCGCGCGGCGATGACGGACTTTTGAAGGTGGTGACACGCGGCCTGGAGAAGCGGGGCATCAAAGTGGTCGGCGCGCATGAAGTCGTTCCCGAACTGGCCGCCGGCGAAGGCACGCTGACCGCTGCGAAACCAAAGCAATCGGACTGGCGCGACATCGAGGCGGCCAGGCTGGCCGCCAAGGCCATCGGCGCGCTTGATATCGGGCAGGCGGCGATTGCGATCGGAGGCCGGGCCATCGCGCTGGAAGGCATCGAAGGCACGAGCGGCCTGCTCGAAAGAGCGCGCGCGCTGCGCGGCCATGGCAGGCTTGCCGGAAAGACCCGCGGAGTGCTGGTCAAATGCGCCAAACCCGGCCAGGAGCTGCGGGCCGACCTGCCGTCGATAGGGCCGCAAACGGTGGAAGCAGCGTATGCGGCGGGGCTTGCCGGCATTGCCGTCGAAGCGGGGCGCTCGCTGATCCTGGAAGGGCCGGCAACGCTGTCGCGGGCGAACGCGCTCGGTCTGTTCATCGTCGGCCTGCCAGCGGCGGAGCCGGCGCATGGCTGACAAGGCGCTGAAGATCGCAATCGTGGCCGGCGAGGAATCCGGCGACCTGCTTGGCGCCGACATCGTGCGCTCGATCAAGCAGTCGACGGGGCGCGAGGTGCAGATCGTCGGTCTCGGCGGCCGCCATCTGCAGGCGCTCGGGCTGGTTTCGCCGTTCGACGCCGGAGAGATCGCCCTCATGGGCTTCAGCGCCATCTTGCGTGACCTGCCGCGGCTGATGCGGCGGATCGGCCAGCTGGCCAGCACGGTCGCGGATGCGAAGCCCGACTGCCTCATCACCATCGACAGCCCCGACTTTTCGCTGCGCGTGGCCAGGAAAGTGCGCGCGGCCAACCCGTCCATCCCGATTATCCACTATGTCTGTCCCAGCGTCTGGGCATGGCGGCCGGGCAGGGCGGTGGCGATGAAGCCCTATGTCGACCACATCCTCTGCATCCTGCCGTTCGAGGTGAAGGAGCTAGGCAGGCTCGGCGGACCGCCAGGGACCTATGTCGGACATCGCCTCACCCATGACGCGGGCGTGCTCTCGGCAGCCAGGACGCAGGCCCAACCGCGGGATCTTTCGCCGGATCGCCTGAAGACGCTGCTCGTCCTGCCCGGCTCGCGACGCAGCGAAGTGCGGCGGCTGCTCGAGCCGTTTGGGGAGACCGTGTCGATGCTGCGGGCACGCGGGCATCGCCTGCGGCTGATGTTGCCGACCGTGCCGCATGTCGCCGATGTCGTGCGCTCGGCGGTCGCTCGCTGGGACGAGAAGCCCGAGATCATCCTCGACCCTGAGCGAAAGTGGCAGGCCTTCGGCAAGGCTGACGCGGCGCTGATCGCGTCCGGCACGGTTTCGCTTGAACTGGCGCTGTCCGATGTGCCGATGATCTCCTGCTACCGGCTTGACCCTGTTGCGCGCATCGTGGCGCCATATCTCGTTTCGGTCTGGTCGGCGCTGCTACCCAATCTGATATCGGATCGGGCGCTGATCCCGGAATTCTACAACGAGTATGTCAAGCCGAACAATCTGGCCCGCCAACTCGAAGCGCTGTTCGCCGACACAGGCATGCGCAGATGGCAGAAGGACGGGTTCGCCGAGATCGCGCGGCGCATGACAACCGCCAAGCCGTCAGGCGACATCGCCGCGCAAGTGGTGATGGGGTATATCAAGAGAGTGAGTAGTGAGTAGTGAGTAGGATTACCGCTCTTTCCCTACTGACTACTGACTACTCACTTATTCACTTCTTCCTTTTTACCGCTTCGCGATCGGCACATAGTCTCGCTCCGGCGCGCCGGTGTAGAGCTGGCGGGGGCGGCCGATCTTCTGGCGCGGATCCTCGATCATCTCCTTCCACTGCGCGATCCAGCCGACGGTGCGGGCGACGGCGAACAGCACGGTGAACATGGTGGTGGGGAAGCCCAGCGCCTTCAGCGTGATGCCGGAGTAGAAGTCGACATTGGGGTAGAGCTTCTTCTCGATGAAATAGGGATCGGTGAGCGCGATCTTCTCCAGTTCCATGGCGATGTCGAGCAGCGGATCGTCCTTGATGCCGAGTTCGCCCAGCACCTCATGCGCGGTCTTCTGCATGATCTTGGCGCGCGGATCGTAGTTCTTGTAGACGCGGTGGCCAAAGCCCATCAGCCGGAACGGATCGTCCTTGTCCTTGGCGCGGGCGATGAATTCCGGAATGTGATCGACATGGCCGATCTCGCCCAGCATGTTCAGCGCCGCTTCGTTGGCGCCGCCATGCGCCGGGCCCCACAGGCAGGCGATGCCGGCGGCGATGCAGGCGAACGGATTGGCGCCAGACGAGCCGGCGAGCCGCACGGTAGAGGTCGAAGCGTTCTGCTCGTGGTCGGCGTGCAGGATGAAGATGCGCTCCATGGCGCGCGCCAGGACCGGATTGATTTTGTATTCCTCGCACGGCACGGCAAAGCACATGTGTAGGAAGTTGGCGGCGAAATTCAGTTCGTTCTTCGGGTAAATGAAGGGCTGGCCGATATGGTATTTGTAGGCCATGGCCGCGATCGTCGGCATCTTGGCGATCAACCGCATCGACGCCACCATGCGCTGGTAAGGATCCGAGATGTCGGTGGAGTCGTGATAGAAGGCCGACAGCGCGCCGACCACGCCGCACATCACCGCCATCGGATGCGCGTCGCGGCGGAAGCCGGTGAAGAAGCGCGACATCTGCTCATGCACCATGGTGTGGCGCGTCACGCGGTAGTCGAAATCGTCCTTCTGCGCCTTGGTCGGCAGTTCGCCGTAGAGCAGGAGATAGCAGACTTCGAGGAAGTCGCCATGTTCGGCCAACTGGTCGATCGGATATCCGCGATGCAGGAGAATGCCGGCGTCGCCATCGATGAACGTGATCTCGGACTCGCAGCTTGCCGTCGAAGTGAAGCCGGGATCGTAGGTAAAGGCGCCGGTGGTGCTGTACAGCGTGGCGATGTCGATGACGTCAGGCCCGACCGAACCACTTCGCACCTTGAATTCGTGCGTCTTGCCGGCGAATTCCAGCTTTGCCGTGGCTTCCTGGGTCTTGCCGCCCAGTTCCCGTCTTGTCGCAGCTTCGGTCATTGCAAACTCCTTCTTGTTTCCTCATGCCGGCAAAGGCAAATTCTGCAAAGCGACACGTCGAAGTCACCGAATGCGCGTATTCGCGACCGCATTTTAGGAAGTGCGTGCCAGATTGGGCCAAGGCTCAATGTTGCACTGCGAAACGCGCCTTTCAATGCCAATCTTCTTGGGCCAGATTGCTCCTAATCGATTTGATCCGCGATGCGCGCCAGGCTCTCCTCGCGACCAAGCACGGCGAGAACGTCGAACACGCCGGGCGAGGTGCTCTTGCCGGTCAAGGCGGCGCGCAAGGGCTGGGCGACGGCGCCGAGCTTGTGGCCGCCGGCCGTCGCATAGTCCCGGATCGCGGCTTCAGTCGAGGCCGCCGTCCAGTCGCCTGAAACCGCCTCGAGGGCGTCGCGAGCGCCACGCAAAATCTTGCGCGCCTCGTCATTGAGCAGCAGGGCTGCCTTTTCGTCGATCGGCAGTGGCCGCGCGGCTAACAGGAAGGCGGCGCCGTCGACAAGTTCGACCAGCGTCTTGGCGCGCTCCTTCAGGCCCGGCAGCGCTGCCAGCAACTGCGCCCTGTTCTTGTCGTCGAGGCGTGCGGCCATCGCCGGGCCGCCCTCGAGATAGGGCAAGGTGGCAATGAAGATATCGAACAGCTCGGCATCGCCCATGCGGCGCATATGGACGCCGTTCAGCGCCTCCAGCTTGGCGAAATCGAAGCGGGCGGCGCCCTTGTTCACATCGCCGATGTCGAACCATGCGATCATGTCCTGGATCGACATGATCTCATCGTCGCCGTGGCTCCAGCCGAGCCGAGCCAGATAGTTCAGCAGCGCTTCGGGCAGGTAGCCCATGGCGCGGTAGGCCTCCACGCCCAGCGCGCCGTGCCGCTTCGACAGCTTGGCGCCGTCGGCGCCGTGGATCAGCGGTATGTGCGACATTGAAGGCACATCCCAGCCCATGGCGTTGTAGATCACGGTCTGGCGGGCGGCATTGGTCAGGTGGTCGTCGCCACGGATGATGTGGGTGACGCCCATGTCGTGGTCGTCAACGACGACGGCATGCATGTAGGTCGGATTGCCGTCCGAGCGCAGGATGATGAAGTCGTCCAGATCCTTGTTGGGAAAGCGCACGTCGCCCTGGACACGGTCATGCACCACCGTCTCGCCTTTGGTCGGCGCCTTGATGCGGATCGCGCCCTTGACGCCAGGAGGCGCCTGCGAAGGGTCGCGGTCACGCCAGCTTCCGTCATAGCGCGGCGGCAGGCCCTTGGCCCGCGCCGCGTCGCGCATTGCCTCAAGCTCGGCAGGGGTCTCGTAGCTGTAGTAAGCCTTGCCCATGCGCACCAGCTCCTCGGCCACCTCGCGATGGCGCGGCGCGCGCTCGAACTGCGAGACGGCGTCGCCGTCCCAGGTGAGGCCGAGCCAAGTCAGTCCTTCGAGAATGGCTGCTGTCGCCGCATCGGTGGAGCGCTCGCGGTCGGTGTCCTCGATGCGCAGCAGCATCGTACCGCCGGTGTGCTTGGCGTAGAGCCAGTTGAAGAGCGCCGTACGCGCGCCGCCGATGTGCAGGTAGCCGGTGGGCGAGGGGGCAAAACGGGTGACAACCTTGTCGGACATACAACTCTCGGGAAACGTCTGGAGCGGGGTGCGGATCACACGCACTTTCGCGCGTCGCGCGTTCATGTAGCATAGGGTGTCGAGGGCGCAAGGGGCAGACCCGATGGCTGGAGCGGGCAGGGGCGCGGAGGAAGGCGAGGACGTCGTTGCCGGCGTCAGCGAACGCTCTTTTTTTGCCACGCCCGCGCCCGCCTCATTGCCGCTGGCGTTGTCGCCCCTACAGCAGCCGGGCAAGTCGCCGCCGGCGGATGTTTCCACGCCGCCCGGCGTCCCCGCAGCCGGCGCGGCCGAGCGCCTGCGCCGTGAGTTCGGCCGTGCCTCGTGGCCTCGTCTGCGCAACGGCGTGGCCAGAGCGTCCGAGCTCGAACTCGATCGGGGCGTAGCCTTCCTGCTCGTGCCGGTGTTCCTGGCATGCGGATCGATTGCGTATTTTTCGTTGGCGGCGGAGCCGGGCTTTGCCAAGCCTGTCGCGGTCGCGATCCTGATGTCGCTGTGCGCGCTCGTTTCACGCTCATGGCCGAAAACGCATCTGTGCTTCATGGCGGCGCTGTTGTGCGCGCTCGGCATGCTCGCCGGCAAAGTCGAGACGTGGCGAGCGGGAACGCGGATGCTGGGCTCGGAAATCTCCACGCAAATCACCGGCCGCGTCGTTTCGGTCGACCAGATGGAGACCGGGCGCATCCGGCTGACCATCGATGTGACATCGACCGCGCGGCCGAAACTACTCTACGCGCCGGAGCGCGTTCGCCTTTCGGCACGCAAGGTGCCGGCTGAAGTGACGGCCGGTTCGCTCGTGACCGGCTATGCCAGGCTGTTGCCGCCGACCGGACCGGTGCGGCCGGACAGCTACGACTTTTCCTTCGACAGCTACTTCGCCGGCATAGGCGCCAGCGGCTTCTTTCTCGGCAACCCCAAAATCGTCTCAGCCGATGACAGGCCGCTGTGGGCCGCCCTTTCAGCCGCCATCGAGAGTGCTCGCGAAAGCATTGCCGACCATATCAGGGGCAGCATCGGCGGTGCCGAGGGCGAGATCGCCGCGGCGCTGATCGTGGGTGTGCGCGCCGGGATTCCCGACGAGATCAATGAAGCGATGCGACGCACCGGCATCTACCACATCATCTCAATTTCCGGGCTGCACATGGCGCTGGTCGCCGGCACGGTCATGGGTCTGCTGCGTGGCGGCTTCGCGCTGTTCCCGAATTTTTCCTCCCGCCGGCCGGTCAAGAAATACGCGGCCGCGGCGGCACTTTTCTCGATCGCCGCCTACCTCGTCATTTCGGGCGTCGTTGTCGCCGCCGAACGCAGCTTCATCATGCTGGCGGTGATGCTGATCGCCGTTCTGTTCGATCGGGCGGCACTCACCATGCGCAATCTGGCTATTTCGGCGATCGCCGTCATCGTGGTGTCGCCGCACGAGGTGGTAGGGCCGAGCTTCCAGATGTCGTTCGCCGCCACCGCGGCCCTGGTCGGCGCCTATGCCGGCTGGTCGGATCGCAAAGCCGACAAAGCGCGGACCCCGCCGCCGCAACGGACCTTGCCTGGCCTGCTGACGCGAAAATTGCTGCTGGCGACAGGTGGGCTGGCGATGACCTCGATTATCGCGGGAAGCGCCACGGCGCTTTTCGCCATCTGGCATTTCCAGCGCGTGTCGCCGCTCAGCCTGTTCGCCAATCTTGCCGTCATGCCGATCGTTTCTGTCGTGATGTTCCTTGCGGTTGCCAGCGCGCTGCTGATGCCGTTCGGGTTCGATGGACCATCCCTTTATCTGATGGGCAAGGGACTGGCCGCGATGATCGCCATATCAGGATGGATCTCGCAACGCTCGCCGGTCGACGCGGTCGGGTTGATTTCGCAGCAATCCGTCCTTCTGGTGGCGATCGCCCTGGTCATCGCGACGATGGCCACGACATGGCTGCGGCTGGCGGCACTTCCCTTCGCGCTCGCCGGCCTGTTGACCGTCTCGGACACGCGCACGCCGGACGTGCTGATTTCGGAGGATGCCCGCCTGGTGGCGTTGCCGATCGGCGGCGGCGAGCTCGCGATCAACCGGGCGCGCCCGAACGAATTCACCGTCGATAATTGGAAACGCGCGCTGAAGTCCGAAACCATCGTTGCGCCGGAACTGTTCGACAGCGGAGACCGACAGTTCGACATCTTCGATCCCGCGCAACTTCCGGCGGGAGCGCCTTTCTATTGCTTCACGGGCCTGTGCATGGCCCGGCATACCTCGGGGGCGATCATCGCGCAGGTGGAGGATCGCAAGGACGCCTGGAGGGCCTGCTCCTATGCGGATCTGATCGTCATCAACGACCCCGCGGGCTACGACCCCTGCCACAATCCGCTGGTTCTCGTTATCACCAAGCGGCAGCTCGCTCGTAAGGGAAGTGCCGCCGTCTTCTTCGACCGGCAATCGGCGACGGCACCGGCACGGGTCAGCTTTGCCGTCGACAGGCCATATCGGCCTTGGCACGAACAGCGAAAATTCTCACGCGAGGCAAGGGGACTGCCGCCTTACCGTAAACCCGAAAAGCCCACCGCCGACCCCGCTCAGTAGCGCCTGATCAGGCCGACCAGCTTGCCTTGCACCTTGACCCTGTCCGGTCCGAAAATACGTGTTTCATAGGCCGGATTGGCAGCCTCGAGCGCAATCGAAGCACCCTTTCGGCGGAAGCGCTTCAGCGTTGCTTCCTCCTCGTCCACCAGGGCCACGATGATCTCGCCGGGACTTGCGGTGTCGGCATTGCGGATGATGACCGTGTCGCCGTCGAAAATGCCGGCCTCGATCATCGAATCGCCCTTGACCTCCAGCGCATAGTGTTCGCCGCCCATGATCATGTCAGGCGGCACTGAAATGGAATGCGTCTGATGCTGGATGGCGTCGATCGGCACACCCGCTGCGATGCGACCCATGACCGGGATCGACACCGCTGAAACCGCATCGTCGTCATTGCCGACAGCGGGCAGACGCGAAGACGTCGCCGGCTTGATCTGCCGGCTAGGGCTGCTGCCCTGTCCGAGGCTGCCCTGGATGACGCTCGGGGAGAACTTCTTTGCCGCGTTAAGACCCGGCGCGATCGAGTCCGGCAGGCGCAGCACCTCCAGCGCGCGCGCCCGGTTGGGCAGGCGGCGAATGAAGCCGCGCTCCTCCAACGCCGTGATCAGCCGATGAATTCCCGACTTGGAGGCGAGGTCCAGCGCTTCCTTCATCTCGTCGAAGGACGGCGGAATGCCGCTTTCCTTCAGCCGTTCATGGATGAACATCAAGAGTTCATGTTGCTTGCGCGTGAGCATGGCGGCCCCCAAAGGCATTGCACGAAGGGTCTGGAACCAGAATCAGAAAACAAACCCAGAACAAACACTATCTGTTCCAGTTGTGTTCCGCAACCATTTAAAGTTTAATGAATTTGTTAAGGCGACGGAAACGAAATGCCCTCCCGCAGCCAGCATCCTGCCAGCGCGGTCCGTCGTCAATGCGCTCCCGGGCCCTTTGAAACTATTTTGGTTAATGGCCTGTGGCCCGACCGGTCTCCACTCTTGGCACAAGCCTGCAAGCTGGGTGACCGGCAGGTGCGGGGTGCGTTTGGGCGGATTAGAAACCCCTGCGGCTCGTGAACGAAACGAAACCAAAATGCCAACTTCCTGCCGGAAAACGACGAGGCACCACCACTGGTCGCGATGGGCTGCGTTCGCTCGCTCCTTGCTTCCCGTTCGCTTGACGAAACCGTATAATAATGTACGGTTTTCGAAGAGGAACACCAATGACCACGCCGAAGCAGGCCGCGCGACGCGAACGGATAGAGGAGGCCGCCTATGCGGTGCTCCGGGAAACCGGCTACAAGAGCGCCTCCCTGCTTGCTATCGCCAAGCGGGCATCGGCCTCGAACGAAACCCTCTACAACTGGTACGGCAACAAGCAGACCCTGTTTCGATCCTTGATCGAAGCCAATGCGGGAGAGGCAAGGAAGCTGCTGGAGGACGCCCTTCACCAGGCGCGCGATCCGCTCAAAACCCTGAACTTGCTCGGGCCAGTCCTGCTGACCCTCGTGACGGGCGACAAGGCGGTGGCGCTCAATCGCGCCGCGGCCGGCGACGTCAACGATACAGGCACGCTTGGCCAATCGATCGCGCAATTCGGCCGCAATACCATAATGCCGCTTGTTGGCGACCTGCTTCGAACCGCAAGTCGGGCCGGCCTGATCGCCTGTGACGATCCTGCCGAAGCCGCCGACATCTACATCAGTCTTTTGATCGGCGATCTCCAGGTTCGCCGGATCGTTGGGGTGCTCGAGGAACTGCCTCGGGCGGAAATCGAGCAAAGATCGAACCGGGCGTTCACCCTGTTCTTGCGCCTCTATGCGGCCAGCCCTTGCCCGGGCGGCAAAACAGCCGGCCCGTTTCCAGGGCGCTCTTCTCACCGAGGAACATCGCGACCATGAGCAAAATTCCCGATCTCGCAGCGATCGAGGCAATGGACACCGCGGATCCGCTGCGTGCCATGCGTGACCGCTTCACCTTGCCCCAGGGGGTGATCTATCTCGACGGCAATTCGCTGGGCGCCGCTTCGCCCGCCGTGTTCGGCGAGCTGCAGAAGGCCGCCACGCAGGAGTGGGCGCAGGATCTCATCCGCGCCTGGAACACCGCCGGCTGGTTCGACATGCCGGTCGAACTCGGCGACCAACTCGGGCGCCTGATCGGGGCCGCCGCCGGCCAGACGGTGGTCTGCGATACCACCTCGATCAACATCTACAAGGTGCTGCATGCGGCACTCGGGATGCGGCCGGACAGGTCAGTCATCGTCGCCGAGGGGGACAGCTTTCCGACCGATCTCTATATGGCCGAAGGCGTTGCCTCGACGCGGCCGGGCACGGTGCTGCGGCTCGAGGGTGTCGATGCGCCGACCATAGAAGAACTGATCGACGAGCGGGTCGCGGTCATCCTGGTCAACCACGTCAACTACAAATCCGGGCAGTTGCGCGACATGGCCGCGCTGACGCGGACGGCACATGATGCCGGCGCGCTGATCGTCTGGGATCTCTGCCATACCGCCGGCGCCTTGCCGGTCGAGCTCGACCGTTCGAACGCCGATTTCGCCGTCGGCTGCACCTACAAATATCTCAATGGAGGCCCAGGTGCCCCGGCCTTCATCTACGCGGCCGAGCGCCACCATGGCGATGTCCGCCAGCCGCTCAGCGGCTGGTGGGGCCATGCGCGGCCTTTCGCCTTCGAACAGGGTTTTGCTGCCGGCACAGGCATCCGCCGGTTTCTCTGCGGCACGCAGCCTGTGCTGTCGATGCGCGCGCTCAAAGGGGCCCTCGATGTCTGGAACGACGTCGACATGGCAGAGGTGCGCAGGAAGAGCATCGCATTGACCGATCTGTTCATCCAGCTCGTCGAGGCAAAATGCGGCGCCTACGGCCTCGAACTCGAAGGCCCGCGCGACGGCAATGAGCGCGGCAGCCAGGTGTCGTTCCTCCACCCGCATGGCTATCAGGTGATGCGGGCCTTGATCGAGCGCGGCGTGATCGGCGATTTTCGCGCGCCATCCACGATTCGCTTCGGCTTTACGCCGCTTTATGTCGGTTATGTCGATGTCTGGCAGGCTGTCGAGGTGCTGGAAGACATTTTGCGCACGGACGCGTGGCAGGAGGCGCGTTTCGCCGTCAAGGCGGCGGTGACTTAAGAGCCTGTCGCTCAGAAAAGCGCAGCGGGTTCGGGATAACGATATGCAGTCGGCAAAGCTACGTCAGAGCCGGGTGCGGACCTTCCACAGCTCCGGGAACAACTCCACCTCCAGCATCTTCTTCAGGTAGGACGCGCCCGATGTGCCGCCGGTGCCGCGCTTCATACCGATGATGCGCTCGACCGTGGTGACGTGGTTGAAGCGCCAACGGCGGAAATAATCCTCGAAATCGACCAGCTTCTCGGCGAGTTCGTAGAACATCCAGTAGCGCTGCGGGTCGCGGTAGATGATCTGCCAGGCGACAAGGACCTCTTCGTTCTCGGTCCGCGTTTCGCGCCAGTCCGTACGCCTTGCGTCGGCACCGATGTCGAAGCCGTTACGGGCGAGCAGCAGCAGCGCCTCGTCGTAGAGCGACGGTTGCGCCAGGATCGCCTCCAGTTTCTCGCTGAGGTCCGGCCGGTGCTTGTGCGGTCCGAGCATTGCGAGATTGCGGTTGCCGGCCATGAACTCGATGGCACGGTACTGCCACGACTGGAAGCCCGAGGACTGGCCAAGCGCGTCGCGGAACTCGGTGTATTCGCTGGGCGTCATCGTGCGCAGCACGTCCCAGGCATTGTTGAGCTGCTCGAAGATGCGGGCGACGCGCGAAAGCATCTTGAAGCTCGGTTCGAGACGGTCGGCGCGGATGGAGCGGATTGCGGCGCCGATTTCGTGCAGCGCGAGCTTCATCCAGAGTTCCGATGTCTGGTGCTGGATGATGAACAGCATCTCGTCATGGGCTGACGAAAGCGGCTCCTGCGCCTCGAGCACCTTTTCCAGATGCAGATAGTCGCTGTAGGACATGCGCTCCTTGAACGACATTTCCGCGCCCTCGGCGGACGGGTCGTAGGGCTTGCTCAATTGATCTTCTCCGCGCGCAGCCGGAAGCGCTGGATCTTGCCGGTCTGCGTCTTGGGCAAAGCGGCGATGAATTTTACCGAGCGCGGATATTTGTAGGGCGCGATCGTGGCCTTGACGTGATCCTGCAGACGCTTGACGGTCATTGCGTCTGGCGCCACGCCTTGCACGAGCACCACATGAGCCTCGACGATCTGGCCGCGCTCGGCATCCTCGGCGCCGACCACCGCGCATTCGGCGACATCGGCATGCGCCAGCAGCGCCGCTTCGACCTCTGGGCCGGCGATGTTGTAGCCGGCACTGACGATCATGTCGTCGGAGCGCGCTGCGAAGTGGAAAAAACCGTCCTCGTCCTGCCAGAACGTGTCGCCGGTGAGGTTCCACCCGTCGCGGACATAGTCGCTCTGCCTGGCATCGGCCATGTAGCGGCAGCCGGTCGGTCCCCGCACCGCGAGCCTGCCCGCGGTGCCGCGCGGCACTTCGCGCATTTCGTCGTCGACGACGCGCGCCTGATAGCCGCCAACGGCCTTGCCGGTGGAGGCAGGCTTCATGTCATCGAAGCGGTTGGAGATGAAAATATGCAGCATTTCCGTGGCGCCGATGCCGTCAAGGATCGGCTTTCCGGTTTTCTCAGTCCATTCCTCGAACACCGGCGCCGGCAAGGTTTCGCCGGCCGAAACGGCGACGCGCAGCGACGATAAATCGGCCCCTTCGTCCATGGCCTTGAGCATTGCGCGATAGGCGGTGGGCGCGGTGAAGGAGATCGTCGCTTTGTAGGTTTCGATGATGTGGACCATGTTGGGCGGCGTTGCCTGTTCCAGCAGCGTCGCCGCGGCGCCGAAACGCAGCGGGAAGATGGCGAGCCCGCCAAGGCCAAAGGTGAAGGCCAGGGGCGGCGAGCCGACGAAGATGTCGTCAGGCGTCACCTGCAGGATCTCGCGGGCGTAGGCGTCGGCGATGATCAGGAGGTCGCGGTGAAAATGCATCGTCGCCTTCGGCACGCCTGTCGTGCCTGAGGTGAAGCCGAGCAGGGCGACGTCGTCACGCCCGGTCTGCACCGCGGTAAACGTCACGGGCTTGTCGAGGGCGGCGCGATCGAGTTCGGCGTCGTGGTTGGCGGTGCCGTCGAAGCCGATGACCTGCTTGAGGAACGCGCTGTCCTTGGCGCAGGCGGTCATCTCGTCCATCAGCCTGGTGTCGCACAGCGCTGTGGTGATTTCGGCCTTGTCGACGATCTTGGCGAGTTCGCCGGCGCGCAGCATCGGCATCGTGTTGACCACGACGGCGCCGACCTTGGTGGCGGCCAGCCAGCAGGCCACCATTGCGGGGTTGTTGGCCGAGCGGATCAGCACCCGGTTGCCTGGCTTGACGCCGTAATTCTCGACCAGCGCATGCGCCAGCCTGTTCGTCCAGTCGGACAATTCCTTGTAGGTGCGGCGGCGGCCGTTGCCGATCAGCGCGGTGTGGTCGCCCAACCCTTTCTCGACCAGCCTGTCGGTCAGTTCGACGCCGGCATTGAGCCGTTCGGGATAGTCGAAGCCGTCGAGCAGGAAGTCCGGCCATTGATCCGGCGGCGGCAGGTTATCGCGCGTGAACGTGTCGATATGCGCTGATGGCCCAAGCATTTTCGGCTGCCCCTGTCTGCCTCACGCCCATCGCTGAACAAGGCACAGGATCGCACCAGTCGAAATTTGTTTCAAGCCTAAAATGTTTTGCCCCCGGAGCATTGACGTTGCCGCTGTCGATCGCCATTGCTATCGGCTGAAACGATGCCGTCCGGGGGAGGGTGCCGATGCTCGAACATCGCATTGCCGATTGGGACAATGCCTACGCCAACGGCGCCAACATCGCCGGCAGCGATCGCTGGCCGGCCGCATGGGTCGAACCGGCGCAGGCATTTCGCGATGCGCTTGCGGCAAAGGGCAGGGCTCAGCTCGACATCGCCTATGGCGACAGGCCGCGCAACCGGCTCGATCTCTTCCTTCCCGCCGCCAAGCCCAAAGGGCTCGTCGTGTTCATCCATGGCGGCTACTGGCTGGAGTCCGACAAGGATACCTGGTCGCATCTCGCCAAGGGCTCGGTTGACGGCGGCTTTGCCGTGGCGATGCCGTCCTATACGCTCTGCCCCGACATACGCATCGCCGGCATCTCCCATGAGATTGGCGCGGCGATCGGCAAGGCGGCGGCGATGGTCGGGGGACCGCTTATGCTGACCGGGCATTCGGCCGGCGGCCATCTCGCCAGCCGCATGGCGACGACATCAACGCCCCTGGCAGCCGGCGTGGCAAGGCGCGTACGTCACGTCGTTTCGATTTCAGGCCTGCATGACCTGCGTCCGCTCATGCGCACCGGCATGAACGCGGCGCTGAAAATCGATGAAGCCGAGGCGCTGACGGAAAGCCCGGCGCTGCTGCGGCCTATGGATGGTGCGCGCATCACGTGCTGGGCCGGAGGCGGCGAGCGGTCCGAGTTCTTGCGCCAGAACGCCTTGCTGGCCAATATCTGGACAGGGCTTGGTGCCATCACGAGCGCGGTGGTCGAGCCGGATCGACATCATTACGACATTGTCGAAGGCCTGGCCGATCCGGCGCATCCGCTGACACGAGTTTTGCTAGCGGAGTCAACGATCTGATTTGGCGCTAGAATCAGCTGGTTATACGGGGAATATTCACCTCAGCATGAGAACGCTGCAAGCGTCTCCTGCAGCCGCGGCGGATACAAATGGTTCGCGTACGATCAGTCCGTTGGCGTCGGCCAGCATCCTCAGCATCGAGGAATCCTGGATGCTGAAAGGGGTTGCAACCAGCATGCCGGCCTCTTGCCTGACCACCGCCCGCACATAGTCCTGGCGCAGATCATTGGCTTGCATGGCGGCGCCCAGCCGTGCCTGACGGATATCTTGCCGGAAATTGCGGTTGCCGAGGCGTGCCAGGAGCGGCTTCAGGAACAGTTGCGAGCAGACGAGGCTCGCCACCGGATTGCCGGGCAGGCCGATGCACCTGATGTCGCCGAGGCGGCCGAACATCAGCGGCTTGCCGGGACGCATGGCGATCTTCCAGAAACCGAGCGTCATGCCTTCGCCGGTCAGCACGTCATGGATCAGATCGTGGTCGCCGACCGAGGCGCCGCCGAGCGTGACGATGACATCAGCGCCGGCTGCGACCGCTTTCCTGACCAGCGCCGCGATGGCTTCCTGGCGATCAGCGGCAATCCCGAGATCAAGCGCATGCGCGCCGACCGATTGCGCGGCGGCGGCGACGCCATAGGCGTTTGACGAAATGATCTGGTCGGGGCCGAGTTCGCTGCCGGGCGGCAGCAGCTCGTCGCCGGTGGCGATGATGGCAACCAGCGGCCGCTTTACGACGCCCACCCGGGGATGGTTGGCCGAGGCGACAAGCGACAGTGCTGCCGGATCGAGCACGCGGCCTTTTTCCAGCAGGATGTCGCCCTCGGAGAAATCGAGCCCGAAGCGGCGGATGTTGCGCCCCTCGGCCGTCGGTTCGACCACCTCGATGCTGCCGCCGCCGAGGTCACGAACGTTTTCCTGGATGACGATGGTGTCTGCGCCTTGCGGCAGCGGAGCACCGGTGAAGATGCGCACGGCCTGCGCCTTGCCGACGGCGCCGTCAAAGCCGCGCCCGGCCGCCGCCACGCCCATCACCGAAAGCCGGGACGGCACGGACGCGACATCGACAGCGCGGACCGCGTATCCGTCCATGGCAGAGGCGTTGAAGGGCGGTTGGGTGCGCAACGCCACCACCGGTTCCGCGAGAACGCGATCCACGGCCTCGAGGAGCGAAACGCTTTCGCTCGCAAGCGGCGCAGCACCCTCCAGCAGGCGTTCGAGCGCTGCTGCGACCGGAAGCAGCGCCATCAGGCGACCGCCCCATCTTCGCCAGCGGCTTTGTAGTCGCCCGACTTGCCGCCGGTCTTTTCGACCAACCGGATGCCGGTGATGACCATGGCACGGTCGACCGCCTTGGCCATGTCGTAAATGGTCAGGCAGGCAACCGAAGCCGCGGTGAGCGCTTCCATCTCGACGCCGGTCTTGCCGGTGACGCGCGCCAGCGCAATGATCTTCAGTCCGGGCAGGGCAGGATCGGGCTCAATGTCGACGGAGACCTTGGTCAAGAGCAGCGGATGGCAGAGCGGGATCAGCTCATGCGTCTTCTTCGCTGCCATGATGCCGGCTATGCGCGCGGTGCCCAGCACATCGCCTTTCTTGGCATTGCCGGCCAGGATCATCTTCAGCGTCTCGGGCCGCATCGAGACGAAACCCTCGGCGACAGCGGTGCGCGTCGTTTCGTCCTTGCCGCCAACATCGACCATGTTGGCCTGGCCCTGCGGGCCGAGATGGGTGAGGGCGGCCGTCATCGTCAGACGGCCTCGGCCGCTGCCTTGCCGGTGAGCAGCGCGCGCGTTGCCGCGGTCACATCCTGCTGGCGCATCAAACTTTCGCCGACCAGGAAGGTGCCGATGTCGCTCTTCTGCAATCTGAGGCAGTCGTCATGAGAGAAGATGCCGCTTTCGCTGACCAGCAAGTAACCGCCCGGAATCATCGCCCGCAGTCGTTCCGAGGTTTCGAGACGGGTCTCGAATGTCCGCAGATTACGGTTGTTGATGCCGATTAATTGCGACGACAGCTTCAGTGCGCGCTCCGTCTCGGCCTCGTCGTGGACCTCGATCAGCGCATCCATGCCGAGTTCGAATGCCGTCGCTTCAAGCTCGCTCGCCAAATCATCATCTACGCTGGCCATGATGATCAGGATGGCGTCCGCCCCCCAGGCGCGAGCTTCATGGACCTGATAAGGATCGAACAGAAAATCCTTGCGCAGCGCGGGCAGGGTGACGGCGGCTCTTGCCTTGGTGAGAAATTCCGGCGCGCCCTGGAAAGACGGTGCGTCGGTCAGCACCGAAAGACAGGCGGCGCCGCCCTTTGCATAGGCCCGCGCGAGCGCTGGCGGATCGAAGTCGGCGCGGATCAAGCCCTTGGACGGGCTTGCCTTCTTGATCTCGGCAATCAGAGCGAAGCCGCCGGATCTGCGCTTCGCCTCAAGCGCCGTGAGAAAGCCGCGCGGCGCGTCAGTGTCTTTCGCCCGCGCCTTGATCTCGGCCAGCGGCACGCGCGCCTTGGCCGTCGCGATCTCGTCGCGCTTGTAGGCCTCGATCTTGCGCAGGATGTCCGACATCTGTCTAACCGTTCGAAATCTCGACCAGCCGGTCGAGCACCTGCAGCGCCCGGCCGCTGTCGATGGCTTGCACCGCCGTCGCCATGCCGTCGGCGAGCGTCGTCGCCTTGCCTGCCACCACCAAGCCGCCACCGGCGTTCATCAGCACGGTGTCGCGAAAAGCGCCCCCGGCGCCACCCAGCATAGCGCGCAAAGCCTCGGCGTTGTAGGCAGCGTCGCCGCCGCGCAGTTCTTCCTTGGTGTGACGGGCCAGGCCAACCGCTTCGGGCGTCAAGGTGAAGGTGCGGATCTCGCCGCCGATCAGTTCGGCGACATGCGTTTCGCCCGTGGTGGTGATCTCGTCGTAGCCATCACCATGAACGACCCAGGCATGCTCGGTGCCCAGCGCCTTCAGCGTCTCGGCCACCGGTATGATCCATTCCGGCATGAACACGCCGACCATCTGCCGGCGCACGTCGGCCGGGTTGGAGAGCGGACCGAGCAAGTTGAAGATGGTTCTGGTGCCGAGCTCCACGCGGGTCGGGCCGACATGCTTCATCGCCGGGTGATGTGCCGGCGCGAACATGAATCCGACGCCAGCCTCGTGGATGCAGCGGCCGATGGCCTGCGGCGTGAGATCGATCTTGACGCCGAGCGCGGTCAGGACGTCGGCCGCACCGGTCAGCGAAGACAACCCGCGATTGCCATGCTTGGCGACCGGAACCCCGCTGGCGGCGATGACGAAAGCGGATGCCGTCGAGATGTTGACGGAGTGCGAATTGTCGCCGCCGGTGCCAACGATGTCGATGGCGCCGACAGGTGCGTCGACGCGAAGCATCTTGGCGCGCATGGTGGCGACGGCGCCGGAAATCTCGTCCACCGTCTCGCCGCGCACACGCAACGCCATCAGGAAGCCGCCGATCTGGCCGGGCGTAGCATCGCCCGACATGATGATGTCGAAGGCCTCGCGCGCCTCGTCGAAGGACAGGGCGGTGCCGGTCGCGACCTTGGCGATATGGGTTTTCAGCGCGCTCATCTTGTCGAGGCTTGGGCAACGGCAGCCTGGTCGACGCGGACGCCGTACTGCGTCTGCAACTGCGCCACCAACTGGTCGAGCAGATCGTCCGACATGCCGGAGGTGAAGGACTTGCGCGCGTCCTCGGGCACCGAACTGGCATCGGCCCCGGCGGGTTCGAACACCTCGGCGACCTTGAACAGGATTTGCGCGTCGCTGGTGGGAGAGGGGATCAAGCCGGTGCCGCCTTCGCCGACGCCGAACATCACCGCTGCACCTTCCTTGCCGAAATCGGCGTCGTCGGCTTCGCGCTTCAGGCCACGCTTGGTCTGCTTTTCCAGCTTGAGCTCGCCGGCAATGACGTCGAGCGTTGCGCCGGCCTTGAGCCGCTTTTCCAGCTCCTGCGCCTTGGCGGTCAGCCGCTTGGCCGTCTCGGCCGCGGTCCAGTCGGCAACGACCTTCTGGCGAACTTCGTCCAGCGTGCGGTCGCGGGCCGGCGTGATCGAAGCCACTTCATAGAAAATGAAGCCGTTATCGGCCGTGGTCAGCGCCTCGTTTTCAGTATTCGGTTCGGCATCGAAGGCAGCCTTGATCAGGGCCGGCGATTCCGGCAGATCCTTGACGATGGAGCCATCGGGCCGCAGGCCACTGCGATCGATCGCGTCGACAGTGACGACCTTCAGCTTCAGCTTGGCGGCGGCGTCGGCCAGCGAACTGCCGGCGGCGCGACTGTCCTCGTAATTATCATGCACGTCCAGAAGGATGCGGTTTGCCTCGCCCAGCGCCAGGTCCTTGCGGATCTGGTCCGACACTTCGGCCAGCGGCTTCACGACTTCGGGCTTGATCTCGGTGACGCGCAGCAGCACGGGACCAAAGGCACCCTGCACGACAGGGCTGACCTCATTGACGTTGAGCGCAAAAGCAGCGTCGGCGACCGCCTTGTCGGCGATCTTGTCCTTGGCGAGCGTTCCGAGCAGCGTGTCGGCCGGGGTCTTGCCTTCCGCAGTGACGAGCTTGTCGAAGGTTGCGCCGGACTTCAACGAATCGAGCGCGGCCTTGGCCTCGTCCGGCGTCTTGAACACAAGCTGCTCTATGGTGCGCATCTCGGGAGTGGTGTAGCGCGCCTTGTTCTTGTTGTAGTCGTCGCTGACCTGGGCGTCGGTCACCGAGCTCGTGTCCATGATGTCCTGCGGCTCGAGCCTGACATAGGAAAACTTGCGGTATTCGGGCGCGGCATAGGTCTTCTTGTTGGCCTCGAAATAGGCCTGCAGCGCGCTGTCGCTCGGCGCCTCGATGGGTTCGACCAGCGCCTTCGGCAAGGTCAGATAGTCGACCGTACGATCCTCGCCACGGTACAGGGCCACCGCCTTGAAGAAGGTGTCAGGCGCCTTGAGGCCGTCCGAAACCGCCTCGACGATCTGCTGGCGCACCGCGACCTGGGCACGATTCTTCAAATAATCCTCCGGGCGCATGCCGACCTCACGCAGCCTGTATTCGAAGGCTCTCCGGTCGAACTGTCCGCCGGGGCCCGTGAACGCCGGATCCTCGCGGGTGAGTTCCGCCAGCCGGTCCTTGGACAGGCCAAGGCCGAGCTTGCGAGCCTGTTCGTCGAGGACCGCGCCCGAAACAAGCTGCGCCAACACCTGGTTATCGACGCCGAGCGCCTTTGCCTGTTCGTGGGTGAGGCGCTGACCGAACTGCTGCGACATGACGGCGAGCTGGCGGTCATAGGCGAGGCGGTATTCGTTGATCGACACCTTGGTGCCGCCGGCCGTGATGACGGAGTCGTGGCCGGCAAGGCCACCCATCAGCCGTCCCGATACGCCCCAGACCGCAAAACTGACCACCAGCAGCGAAAGCAGTAACTTCGCGACCCAGGTGCCCGCCGCGCTTCTCAATATACCAAGCATCGTTACTTCCGATTTATGCGCATTTTCCGATGCGCCGAGTCTGAAACAAGCGCAATAGCGCCCTTCCGGTCCACTGTCGATTGCTTTGTGGCTTGATTTTGGTAGTGAGAACGCCAGCCGAATGTCACCCGGAGAAGCAAACGATGACGCCAGGAATTCGCCCGCTCGTCGCAGGCAACTGGAAAATGAACGGTACCAGCGCCTCGCTCAATGAACTCAGGATGATCGGCAACGGTTTCATGAGCGGGCTCGACGCAGACACCGAGGCGCTGGTCTGCGTTCCCGCGACCTTGCTCGCCCATGCCGCCGAGATTCTGTCGCGTACGCCGGTTCATGCCGGCGGTGAGGATTGCCACGCCAAGGAGAGCGGCGCCTATACCGGGTGCATCTCCGCGGAGATGCTGAAGGATGCGGGCGCGACCCACGTCATCGTCGGCCATTCCGAATGCCGCGAACAGCGCGGCGAGGATGATGCCACAGTTCAGGCCAAGGCCTCCGCAGCCTGGCGCGCCGGGCTTGTGGCCATTGTCTGCATCGGCGAGACGCGGCAGGAGCGCGAAGCGGGCGCGACGCTGGACGTGCTGTCACGCCAGGTTGCCGGTTCGGTGCCGGCAAGCGCTACCGCGTCCAACACGATCGTTGCCTATGAGCCGGTGTGGGCGATCGGCACCGGCCTGACGCCGACCGTCGCCGATGTAGCCGAGGCGCATGCGCATATTCGCGAAAAACTGTCGGAGAAACTCGGCACCGCCGCGGGCAAGATGCGCATTCTCTATGGCGGTTCGGTCAAGCCGTCCAATGCAGTGGAACTGCTTGGGGTCAGGAATGTCGACGGCGCGCTGGTTGGCGGGGCCAGCCTGAAAGCGGCCGACTTCCTGGGCATCGCGGAAGCCTATCGCAGCATCTCCTGATGACTTCGCGCGGCGCCGAAGCGGGCGCGGCGCACGGGAAATCGTTGTAAAGGACGCCTTGCTTCCCATATTCCGGCCACGGGCTTGGAAATGCCGTGAAAGCATTGTATTGAGCCGCCTCCAATTCCCCGGTCGTGTTCGCGGCCGGGCAGGGCATTGCCAGGATAAACTATGCAAACCGTACTGATCGTCATCCATCTCATGGTCGTTCTGGCCCTTGTCGGCGTTGTGCTGCTGCAGCGCTCCGAAGGCGGCGGCCTTGGCATTGGTGGCGGATCCGGCTTCATGACGGCGCGCGGCGCCGCCAATGCGCTGACTCGGGCGACGGCGATTCTGGCGGCCGCTTTCTTCGTGACGTCGCTGACCTTGTCGATCATTGCCCGCTACGGCGAGAAGCCGATCGACATTCTCGACCGCGTTCCCGCAACATCGGACGGCGCCGGCAAGGGCGTACTCAACCAATTGCCTGGCACGACCACCCCGACGCCGCCTTCAGGCAACGCGGCGCCGACGCCGCCTTCCGGCAACGGAGCCGCGACAACGCCCCCGGCCAACGCTCCGGCCGCGCCGCCCGCCGCCGGCTCGACGTCGCCGGCGACCAACGGCGCCAGCACCGCGCCCGCGGCCCCGCAGGTGCCGAACCAGTAATCCGGGTTCGTTCAAGGGCTATCTGACAGGGAGCGCCGGCGTGCGAACGCCGGCATTCTGCGTCGTTACAACCGAACTGCGCTCGGTTCCGGCTCTCGCTGCCGGGCCCTCGGCCCGCTCTGATCTCTTACACTCAGCCGATCTGTTGTCGTTTGACCACAGTCGCGGCAAATGCGGCGGCATCACGAAGATTCGACGGGAAGTGCAGCGGCCTCGCGCTTGAGGCGCCCGCGCTTATTCGACTATAGATTGCGCGCGGCATTTTCGGTGTCCTTGGGGGACGCCGGGCGACGCCGTGGGCAACAAATATTGAACGATCGGATCTTCGCCATGCAGCTTCGCAGCTTCATCTTCCTGGGACTTTGCGCCGCACTCGGCATGAGCTCCCCGGCTTTCGCCGGCGTGCCAGCCAATTTGGCCGCCAATCAGTCGGTCGGCAAGACCGACGCCATCAACGTCGCAGCCAAGAGCGATGCGGCGCAGTTGAGGCTTCTCAAGAAGAAGAAAAATCCGACACCGGACGATCTCGCCCAGATCAAAAAGATCGAGGCCAAGATCGTTGCCGACAAGGAAGCCGCCAAGGCCAAGGCGCTGGAAGCCAGGAAGATGGCGATGCGCGAAGCGGCGAAAGCGAAGGCCGAGGCGGAACGGCAGGCGTTCCTGGCCAAGAGAGGCAAGACTGCCCCGGCGACCGAAGTGGCCGCGGCCAAGCCGGCCAAGAATGTCACGAAGATCATCGAGCCGTTGACGCCGATCGAGCCGATTCCTTCGGCCGAACCGGAATCGGCCGAGGTGATGAACGTTGCGCTGACCGGCAATAATGGCGAATTGCGCAGCGAGCTGCCTGGCCAGAAGCAGCGCACCGGCGGCGGCCTGTTCGCCGGACTGTTTGGCGGCCAGATGGCATCGTCCTCGATCAACTATCTGCCTGAGACCCGTGCGCTGGATTCGGCGCTCGCCAGGAAAAACGCCAAGAAGCCGTTCAAGGTAAAGCCGGAGTTCGTGCCACAGGACGTGGAATTCACCGGTTACGAGGCCGGCACGATCGTCATCGATACCAGTGCCCGCCGGCTCTATCTGGTGGAATCATCGTCCACCGCCCGCCGCTACGCCATCGCGGTCGGCCGCGAAGGATTGCAGTTCAAGGGCACCGTGGCGGTCGGCGACAAGCAGGAGTGGCCACGCTGGATCCCGACGCTGGACATGCAGAAGCGCGAGCCCAAGCATTATGCCCAGTACAAGGACGGCATGCCCGGCGGCGGCCAGAATCCGCTCGGCGCCCGCGCCATCTACCTCTATGACGGCAAGAAGGACACGCATTTGCGCATCCACGGCACCATCGCGCCGCAGTCGATCGGAACCAGCGCTTCCAATGGCTGTTTCCGCATGATGAACGAGCACGTCATGGACCTCTACAGCCGCGTCAAGGTCGGCACCAAGGTCGTCATCATCTGACGTTTGCAGCAGCTTGCCAAAAGGGCCGGTTCAGCCGGCCCTTTTGTTTTGCCTCGCTCTTGGTCGCGTTCCAGTGGAACGGGCCAGCCCGTTCGACATGGGCCTATCCGAAAACCGGATCCCATTTTCGGATCACGGTTCGAGCGCCTTCTTGGGAAAAAGCCTTAGCGGCGGTTTTTTCTCTGGCGGAATCAATCCGGCCGCGTTAAGCGATGACTCCCATGGCGCGATATGTATTCATCACAGGCGGCGTGGTTTCCTCACTTGGAAAAGGCATTGCCGCAGCGGCCCTAGGGGCTCTCTTGCAGGCGCGGGGCTATCGCGCACGCATCAAAAAACTCGATCCCTACCTCAATGTCGATCCGGGCACGATGTCGCCGTATCAGCATGGCGAGGTGTTCGTCACCGATGACGGCGCCGAGACCGATCTCGATCTTGGCCATTACGAGCGGTTCACTGGCCGTTCCGCCAACCAGCAGGACAACATCACCACCGGCCGCATCTACAAGAACATCATCGAGCGCGAGCGGCGCGGCGACTACCTCGGCGCCACCGTGCAGGTCATCCCGCACGTCACCGACGAGATCAAGAATTTCGTCCTCGACGGCAATGACGACTATGATTTCGTGCTGTGCGAAATCGGCGGCACCGTGGGCGACATCGAGGCGATGCCTTTCCTGGAGGCGATCCGCCAGCTCGGCAACGACCTGCCGCGCAACAACGCCGTCTATGTGCATCTGACGCTGATGCCCTATATCCCGACCGCGGGCGAATTGAAGACCAAGCCGACCCAGCATTCGGTCAAGGAGCTGCGCGGTATCGGCATCGCGCCCGACATCCTGCTCGTCCGCGCCGACCGGGCCATTCCCAAGGAAGAGCGTAGAAAACTGTCGCTGTTCTGCAATGTCAGGGAGAGCGCGGTCATCCAGGCGCTCGACGTGCCGCACATCTACGACGTGCCGATGGCTTACCACAAGGAAGGGCTCGATTCGGAAGTGCTGGCCGCGTTCGGCATCGACCCCGCGCCGAAGCCGCGCATGGAGCCGTGGCAGGCCGTGTCCAACCGCATCCACAATCCGGAAGGCGAGGTGACCATCGCCATCGTCGGCAAATATACCGGCCTCAAGGACGCCTACAAATCGCTGATCGAGGCGCTGTCGCATGGCGGTCTGGCCAACCACGTCAAGGTCAAGCTCGACTGGATCGAATCGGAAATCTTTGAGAAGGAGGATCCGACGCCCTGGCTGGAAAAGGTGCATGGCATCCTTGTGCCCGGCGGTTTCGGCGAGCGCGGCTCGGAAGGCAAGATCCTGGCGGCGAAGTTCGCGCGTGAGCGCAAGGTGCCGTATTTCGGCATCTGCTTCGGCATGCAGATGGCCTGTATCGAGGCGGCGCGGTCCCTGGCCGGAGTCGATGAGGCCTCCTCGACCGAGTTCGGCCCGACCCAGGAGCCGGTCGTCGGCCTGATGACGGAGTGGCTGAAGGGCAACATGCTGGAGAAGCGCCGGGCAACCGGCGATCTCGGCGGCACGATGCGGCTCGGCGCCTATCAGGCCGAGCTCGCCAAGGGTTCCAAGATCGCCGACATCTATGGTGACACGCAGATCTCCGAGCGTCACCGCCACCGCTACGAGGTCAATATCGACTATAAGCAGCGGCTGGAGGATTGCGGCCTGGTGTTTGCCGGCATGTCGCCCGACGGCGTGCTGCCCGAAACGGTCGAATACCCCGACCATCCCTGGTTCATCGGCGTGCAATACCACCCCGAGCTGAAGAGCCGGCCGCTCGACCCGCATCCGCTGTTCGCCAGCTTCATCGAGGCGGCGGTCGAACAATCGCGCCTGGTATAGGCGCGCCAGGCGGGGTTCGGCAACCGATGCAGACCTATGTCGCCCTTCTCTACAGCATCGTCCTGGGAGAAGGGCGCCGGGTCGTGATGTCCGACCTGAGGGCGATGGCGGAAGGCCTCGGGCTGAAGAATGTCCGTACGCTCGTGGCGACGGGCAATCTTGTCTTCGAGGCGCCGGCGACGGACGTCGCCGGTCTCGAGCAGCGTCTGGAAGCCGCCTTCAAAAAAGCTTTCGGCCGCCATGTCGATATCATCGTGCGCGCTGCCGAAGATTGGCTGAGGCTCGCGGCTGGCAATCCGTTTCCGGCTGAATCCGCCGAGACCGGTGACCAGGTGGCGGTCCGGATAATGCGCAAGCCCGTGCCCGATGATGCGGCGGCGGCGCTCGAGACCTATGCCGCCGCCGATGAGAAGGTGATGTCACGCGGCGGCGACATCTGGGTCGTCTTTTCGCGGGCACGACCGAGTTCACGGCTGCTCGCGGCCGCCAATCACAAACGCCTGGGCGTCGGTACGTCGCGCAACTGGAACACGGTGCGCCGATTGGCCGAGATGGTAGGAGTAGGCAGTAGGCAGTAGGGGGAAGCCGTCTGCTTTCCCTACCTTTCCTGCCTACTGCCCCATTTCAGGCCTTCGCCGTCTTGGCGCCGGCACCCACGGCCGCGGTGCGCAGCACGTAGTAGATGATGCCGGCAATCCCGACGCCGAAGAACCAGCCATAGACGCCCCACCAGGATGGCAGCCAGTTGGTGAAGTTCGGCAGGATCGAGGAGAAGACGGCGCCAATGCCGGCAGCGATGAAGGCATTGACATGCCAGCCGCCCTGGAAGCGGAACTCGCCGTCCTCGCGATAAAGCGCTTCGACGTCGACCTCGCCCTTCCGGATCAGGTAGTAGTCGACCATCATGACGCCGAAGATCGGCCCCATCGTCGCACCGATGATGTTGACGAAGGACGCAGCGCTGCCTTCCCAAGGCGCGAAGGGATAGAGCACGAGCGCGATCAGTGCCGCGATGTAGCCGCCCTTCTTGAAGTCGATCTGGCGCGGGAAGACGTTAGAGAAGTCGAAGGCCGGCGAGACGAAGTTGGCCACGACATTGATGCCGAGCGTCGCCACCGCGAAGGTCAAGGCGGCGAGCGCGGCCAGGAACCAGCTGCCGAATTTCGCCGATATCTGGTCGGGGTGCAGCAGCACCTCGTGATAGACGTCGTAAGCGGCAATGGTGGTGACGCCAGCGACCAGCGAGAACAGGATGAGATTGATCGGCAGGCCCCAGATATTGCCCTTGCGCAGCGATGCCTTGTCCGGTGCATAGCGGGCGAAATCGCAGAAGTTGAGATAGAGGGCCGAAAAATAGGTCACCCAGATCGCGGCGACGGCGAACAGCGACGTCCACGATCCCGGCGCACCTGGCACGCCCGCATCCTTGGTCTTTTCGAGCAGCACCTCCATCGGAATGTCACTGGTGAAGGCGAAGGTCCCGGCTTTGACACAGAGATAGACGGCCAGGATCAGCATCATCACCCACACGGCTGGCCCGGCCCAATCCTGGAAGCGGCGCACCGTCTCCATGCCGTTCTGGATAATCAGCAGCTGCAGCGCCCAGATGACCACGAAGCAGATCACTTCCAGCCCGGAGTGGCCGAGGAAATGGGTGTTGGCGTTGAAATCGGCGAACCATTGCGAGCGGATCAGCAGCGCGACAATGGCGCCGGAAGCGGCCGCCGTCTGTGCGCCGTACCAGAAGCAGGCGACGATGGCGCGCACCAGCGCCGGTATGTTGGCGCCCCATATGCCGAACGAGGCGCGGGCGAGCACTGGGTAAGGCACGCCGGTCTTCACGCCGGCATAGCCGACCATGTTCATCAGCGCGTAGATGACGAGCGAGCCGATGCCGATGGCGATGATGAAGTTGACGAAACCGCCGCAGAACAGGAAAAGGCTGGCGGCGAGATAATAACCCCAGAGGCTGTGCACGTCCGACGTCCAGACGTTGAAGATCGAGAATGGTCCCCAGTTTCGTATCTTGGCCGGTGCGAGATCTTCGTTATATAGATCCGGCGATGCGCCTTGTATCGTCATTGCAATTGTCCCCTTCTTGCAGCACGCGCCCTCACGCGTTGACCGTCAAGGTTACGCCTGACGCGAGGGAAGGGGCAATCGGCTGATTTGCCGGCTTTGGCCTTAAAGATATTCAATGGGGATCGCTCTTATCGCGCGGCACGATACTTGCCGCTCTGATCGGCGAGTCGGGTTCGTGGCGCTTTCAAGCGCCGGCGCGACGACATCGGAGCCGCGGCGGGCAAACCTGCCCTTTTTTTGCCAAGCGTACGTTTTTTATGGAACCAAGTGGATGATGGCGCGTTTGATGGGGTTCGGTCGAACACGTCGCGACCGAGCGGGAGGATATGATGGACTATTTGCATTTTTTTTCGCCCGTGCGGATTTCACGCGGGCAGGGACACCCTATCGAGGAAATCGACAGTGTTGCCGAGGCCATGATGTTTTTGCGTAAATGGCCGACCGGGCGACGTGGCCCTGTCTATCAATGCGCGCTGAACTGCTGCGCGGCCGCCCTGTCGGGGCAGATGTCGGCTGAAGAAGCCAGGAAGGCGTTCACCGGCTTCGCCCGGATCACGCGGCTTCTGGATGACGACATGGCCTTGTCGGTGGGCAGCGAGCCAGCTGGGCGCGTGTACGCGCTGCGGCGGTAACGTTCTGAACCGGCTGTAGTCGAAAATCGGCGCCGACCCCCGGCGCCGATCGACTGTTTGTCCGTTTGCCATGGCGTCGGCGAACGCCTAATGCGGCGCGGCCCAGGATGGCCACCATCTGCTTGTGGTCGGCAACTTCGGAAAGCAGCCAATCCTGGAAAGGCGGTCCCCCGTCTTGTTCGCCGCAGTTGAAAGACTATCGACCAGGTCGCAAAACGGCGTGCCGCTCTCCTGCGGTGTAGCAAGGGGGTGCAAGCTTCCGATTTCTTGGAGCGATTTCGCCCAGCACTCGAAAAAAACGAGAAGACAGCACTTCAGGCCATAGGATTTGGCAGGCGCAGAAGGACCGCCTTCAGACTTACTGCTCGAGCGAGGGGCTTGCCTACTTCGCATATGTCGCCGATATGAGGATTGGTGGCCATACCGCCCGCATCAACCAACCAATTGACGCAAAAAATGTCGAGATACCAAGAGCATAAGGTGGCAATCGCCCCGATGATGGATTGGACGGACCGCCATTGCCGGTTCTTCCATCGCCAGCTGACTCGCCGTGCGTTGCTCTACACCGAGATGGTGGTGGCGGACGCGGTCATCCAGGGCGCGCGCGAGCGCCTGCTTGGTTTTGATGAGGCGGAACATCCGGTCGCGCTGCAGCTCGGCGGCTCCGATCCGGGGAAGCTGGCCGAGGCGGCGCGCATCGGCCAGGCTTTCGGCTATGAGGAAATCAACCTCAATGTCGGCTGCCCGTCGGACCGCGTCCAGTCCGGTACGTTCGGCGCCTGCCTGATGAAGGTGCCTGACCTCGTCGCCGACTGTGTCGCGGCGATGAAGGCGGCCGTGACCATTCCCGTAACCGTCAAATGCCGCATCGGCGTCGACGAGCAGGATCCCGAGCCGGCGCTGGATGCGCTTGCAGACGGCGTTTTCGCGGCCGGCGCCGACGCCCTTTGGGTGCATGCGCGCAAGGCATGGCTGGAGGGGCTGAGCCCCAAGGAAAACCGCGACATCCCGCCGCTCGACTACGGTCGCGTCTATCGGCTGAAGACGAGAAAAACGAGCGAATTCATCGGCATCAATGGCGGTATTCAATCGCTTGAAGAGGCGCAGACGCATCTCCAGCACCTCGACGGCGCCATGCTCGGCCGCGCCGCCTACCATACTCCAGGCATTCTGACCGGCGTCGATTCCATGTTTTATGGAGAGCGGACCGTTCCCTTCGATTTCGCCGCGCTGATCGACGTCATGGCCGGCTACGCCGCACGCCATGTCGAACAGGGCGGGCGGCTCGGTCATGTCACCCGCCACATGGTCGGGCTATTCCATGGATTGCCCGGTGCGCGCCGCTACCGCCAGATCCTCTCCACGGATGCAACGCGCCCCGGCGCTGGGCCGCAGGTGCTGAAGACGGCGTTCGCTGCGGTCGACCTCAGCGGGGCGGTCGACAAGGCCGCCTGAACCGCTTTCGCCGAACGTCAATCCCGGAGGGTCATCCGGTCGCCGCGCACGTCGAAGCCGGACAGCGAACTGATGAAGTTCATGCCGAGCAGGCTCTGGCCAAGCATACCGGGTGCCGCGACCATCACCGGCATATTCTTTCGCACGATGCCGCCGATGGCCAGTTCGTTGGTTTTCACAGCCGCGGCGCGCGCCGTGCCGTTGGCGGTCGAGACCGGTATGGTGAAATCGAGAGCGGCGGGATTGATCCCGGCTGCCTGGGCGTCCTGCGACGTCAACACGGTGCTGGTCGCTCCTGTGTCGACCACCGTGCGCACTGGCGCGCCGTTGATCAGGATGCGCGCCTCGAAATGGCCATTGTCGGCCTTGTCGAGCGTCACGGTGGCATGGCCGTCCTCGATGCCCAGCGCCAGCGGGCTGCCGGGAACAAGGCCAGCGGTTACCCGGTTGGCGAAATCCTGCAATTCGTAGCGATATTGATAGCCGGCGATCAGCGCGAGCGCGATCGCCGCCCACGCGCCGAGATTGCGCGCCATGGCGCTGAGCGGGCGGCCCGACCTTAGAAGGCCGGCGCCGATGAGCGCGCCGAAGGCGCCCAGCCAGATCAACCGGCCGAAATCATCGTTCTCGACGCCGAGCGTATTGCCGGCGGAATCGTTGAACATCAGCAGCACCGCGCCGACGCCGATGACGAGCATCAGGATCCAGAACAGGCGGTTCATGTCGGCAATCCGTTCACGAGAGCGCGTCGCGTTCCCGTGCCATACGGGTGCGGCGGGTTTCGCGGCGCGGCCGGCGCTCGACCGTCTCCAGCCTTGCAGGCAGTTGGGCCATGACGTTACGGCGCGCCTGCGCCGTCATGTCGATCCAGGCGCCGATCTCGTCCCGGGTGCGGCCGCACCCGAAACAGAAACCGGTCTTCATATCGATCGAACAGACCAGAATGCATGGGGATTCGATGGCCGTCATGAATGTTTCCTTGGCTGACTTCCACATGGTGCAACGGCATGGCCTTTGCAAGCCCTCGGGAATGCGTCGCTCGCGGCCGCTTTTACATCAGGCGCGGGAGGTTGTGCCGGCGCACGAGGGCGGCTATGCCGCTGCCATCTGCAAGGACGATTTCCACGACATGACCAGAGCACAGCCCTTCGACGATTTCCGTAACCTGCTGGCCAACCTGCCGGCGGCCGACACGACAGCCGAGGCCCGTGTGCGAACGCTGTTCGCCAAGGCGGACAAGCCAAGGAACTCGCTTGGTCGCATCGAGGATATCGCTGCCTGGCTGGCAGCATGGAGCGGCCGTGCGCCGCCGGCAGTGACGCGGCCTCTGGTCGCGGTCTTTGCCGGCAACCATGGTGTTGTCAGGCACGGCGTCTCGCCGAGAGTCGTGGCGGCGACCGCCAACGCCGTCGAACTGTGTGCGGCCGGCGGTGCAGCGATCAACCAGGTCTGCGTCGCCAACGACCTCGGGCTGAAGGTTTTCGATCTCGCCTTGCATATTCCGACAGCCGACATCACGCAGGATGCCGCACTCGACGAGCGGGGTTGCGCCGCGACCATGGCCTTCGGCATGGAGGCGATCGCCGGCGGCGCCGACCTGCTTTGCCTCGGCGATCTGGGCGTCGGCAATTCCACCGTCGCCGCGGCCCTGTTCGCGGCCGTGTTGGGCGGCAAGGGCACCGATTGGGTCGGCCCGGGCTCCGGCGCCGATGCGGCGATGCAGGCGCGCAAGGCGGAGGTGGTCGATGCGGCGCTGGCTTTCCACGCCGGCCATCTCGATGAACCGTTGGAGGTGCTGCGCCGGCTCGGTGGCCGTGAGTTCGCGGCGATAGCCGGCGCCATCCTTGCGGCACGGATGCAGAGAATCCCCGTGCTGCTCGACGGAGTTGCGGCAACGGCCGCGGCGGCGGTGCTGCATGCCGCAAATCCTGCGACACTGGATCATTGCCTGCTCGCCGGCCTGTCGCCGGAGCCCGCGCATGCGCAGGCCGCCGAGCGCCTTGGCCTTCGCCCCTTGCTTGACCTCGGCGTCGGCCACGGCGAGGGAGTAGGCGCGGCACTTGCCGCCGGCCTAATCAAGGCAGCGGCACTGACCAGTTCGGGCATGGCCGCGGCCGTTCGCGGCTAGGCCGAGCATTCGTCGCTCATTCCACGCATGAGGCGCGTCAACGCCGACGCGCCGCGACCGCCGCGGTCGGCAGGGCCGGGAGTTCCTCCATTACCCGGCTCAGCGGGAAGATGGCAATCGCCTCTGTGCCTTCGCGCAGCTTGGAATGAAGTTGGAATTCGCCGCCATGCATGGCGAGCAGGCCCTGCACGATCGGCAGACCAAGTCCGGTGCCCTGTTCGGCGCTCTTGATGGCGATCGAACCCTGGCCGAAGGCCGAAAGCACTACCGGGATCTCGTCTTCCGGTATGCCGGGGCCGTTGTCCCTGACCGAGATGTATTGTCCGCCGCCGGCCGTCCAGCCGACGCGCACGCGGATTTCGCCGCCGGTAGCGGTGAACTTGATCGCGTTGGACAAGAGGTTGAGGGTGATCTGGCGCACCGCGCGCTCGTCGGCGAACAGGCGCGGCAAGGCATGTTCGAAATCCTGAATGACGCGGATATCCTTGTTGCGCGCCTTCAACTCCATCATGTGGCAGCAATCCTCGACAATGCCGAGCAGCATCACCGGCTCTTCATTGAGCTGGTACCGGCCGGCCTCGATGCGCGACAGGTCGAGGATCTCGTTGATGAGGTCGAGAAGATGCTGGCCGGATTCGTGCACGTCATGGGCATAGTCGCGATAAGTGGGATTGCTCATCGGCCCCAGCACTTCGTTCGACATCACTTCGGAAAAACCGAGAATTGCGTTGAGCGGCGTGCGCAATTCATGGCTCATCGAGGCAAGAAAGCGCGATTTGGCCAGATTGGCATCTTCCGCGCGCCGCCGCGCCTCGTCCGACATCGATTTCGCGGTCTCGACTTCGGCGATCAGTGCGTCCTTTTCGGAGCGGAACGACAAAAGCATCAGGGAGGAGCGGTTGAGGTTCCGCGCGATATAGGCAAAGAAAGGCAGCGAAAGAACGAGCAGTACGGCCATGATCGCCCCGACCGGCATCCACAGCCTTATTTCGGCGTAGGCGTAAAGCGTCACCGGAACAGCGAAAGTCGCCAGCAACGCCCCGCGCAGGGATGAGGCCATGATAGCGGTTCCGGCCATGGCAAGCAGCAGCACCACGGCCTTGACCACCTGAAACTGGTCGACCGCGCAGGCACCGCAGCCGAGCCAGACGAACCAGCCCCAGCCGAGGCCGCACAGGAAATGTGCGAACAGGAATTCTCTCTGGGTTTGCAACGGGTTAAGATCGGACGCTTCCACGCGTTCGACGCGGCGCGCCATGAAAGCCAACATCGTGTAGCAGGTCAGGGTGAACAGCGCCCAGAGAATGATCTCATTGCCGATGCCGGCCAGCCGGCCAAGCGCGGCGATCGCCAGGACGAGCAGCGGAATGGCAATGGCCCCGCTGGTCATCGCGCGCGCATGGAGTCTCAGCAGTTCGCGATCGAAATCCGGATTGCCGGCCTGTTGCGAAAGACGGTCGCGCGTCTTGCGCACCGCGCGCGCGACATCGCTGTTGCGATGGCGTTTCCTGCGGTCCACAATGAATTTGTCCGCTGTGTTCGAGCGTTGCAAAGGCATGAAGACTTCAATTATGCGGGCGGCATTTCAAGGTGTTAAGCTACGTTCGAATGATTAACCAACCGTTTGCCATATGAGCCGTTCCTGGTCGCAAGGACCGCGCCGGCGGTACGCTGCGCCGCGCCCGCGAACCCCATGGCGCAAATTGCTGGACTATGGGCTGACGGTCATCGTTCTGGGGCTGCTGATCGTGCTTGCGGCGCGCCTCGATCGCGTGGAGACGCGAAAGACACAGGGCGTCGCCATCATCAATGATGGCGACTCGATCACGCTCGGGGCCGAACGCATCCGCATGCGCGGCATCGACGCGCCGGAATACACCCAGACCTGCCGCAAGAACGGCGCCGATTATTCCTGTGGCACGCTTGCGCGCCAATCTCTGGTGCGCCTGATCGCCGGCAGGCCCGTCATCTGCAGCGGCTGGCAGCGCGATCGTTACGGCCGGCTGCTCGGCGATTGCAAGGCGGGCGATACCGATCTCAACCGCGCACAGGTCGAGGCAGGCTGGGCGGTCGCTTTCGGCGATTACGAGAGCGAGGAAGCCATCGCGCGCGCGGCAAGGGCCGGCATCTGGGCAGGTACATTCGACCAGCCGCAAGATTGGCGCGACAGCCACCATGGCGAGTCCGTCGAGAGAAAACATGGCACGCTCGCCTCCATCGCCGATGCCGTGCGAGAGATTTTCCGCTTCTGGTAAGCCGGCGGAAGCTGAACCCTGCCGTCACCGGCAAGAACTGGAGGATCGAATGAAGCTCTTCGACGGCGGCCGGGCGCCCAACCCAAGGCGGGTTCGCGTTTTTCTGACCGAGAAGGGAATCGCGGTTCCGCTGGTGTCCGTCGACATGGGCGCGCTGGAACACAGGCAACAGGCGGTCAGCTCGCGCAATCCACTGCGGCGACTGCCGGTGCTGGAGCTTGACGACGGCACCGTCATCACCGAGTCCGTCGCCATCTGCCGCTATTTCGAGGAACTCAATCCCGAGCCCGCACTGTTCGGTCGCGGGGCGCTCGGCAAGGCGCAGGTCGAGATGTGGCAAAGGCGGATGGAATTCAACCTGCTGACCTGCGTCGCGCAAGCTTTCCGCCACACCCATCCGGCCATGAAGGAATGGGAGATCCCGCAGATTCCCGAGTGGGGCGAGGCCAACAAGCCGAAGGCAATCGAATTCCTGCGACTTCTCGACGGCGAGCTGGGAACCCGCGAATTCGCCGCCGGCGACGCCTATTCGATCGCCGATATCACCGGGATGATCGCCATCGATTTCATGAAACCGGCGCGCATCAAGGTGCCGGACGAGTGCAGCAATGTGTTGCGCTGGTATCGGATGGTTTCGAGCCGGCCGAGTGCCGCGGCCTGAGGATGACTGCGGAACTCGAAAGCTTCGCCGCGACGGTTCGCTCCTGCCGCATCTGCGTCGACAATCCGATCGGCCGGCCACTGCCGCACGAACCGCGCCCGGTGCTGCGACCCTCGTCGAATGCCCGCATCCTGATTGCCAGCCAGGCACCGGGAACCAAGGTGCATCTGTCGGGCATGCCGTTCACCGATGCTTCGGGCGACCGGCTCAGAGACTGGCTCGGTGTCACCAGTGAGGAGTTCTACGACACCGAGAAGTTTGCCATCGTGCCGATGGGCTTCTGTTTCCCCGGCCAGGACGCCAAGGGCAGCGACTTGCCGCCAAGGCGGGAATGCGCGCCGGCCTGGCGCGCGCCGTTGATGGGGCTCATGCCGCAGATCGACCTGGTGCTGACGATCGGAATCTACGCGCAGTCCTGGCACATGGGTGCCGCGCGGCGCCCGTCCCTGACGGAAACGGTGAGGGACTGGCGCTCCATCTGGGAGAAATCCGCTGGCCAGAAGGTGCTGCCGCTGCCGCATCCGTCCTGGCGCAACACCGGCTGGCTGAAGCGGAATCCCTGGTTTGAAATGGATTTGCTGCCTTTCCTCAGGTCGGAAATCCGCTATCGCCTCGGTTAGACATTCAGCAAGAAACCACCGGCTTTTCCGCCAATCAGCAGAATTTTTTTCTTGTGAAAGGCTACAATAACGCCGATTATGGCCAATCCATTCCTTCAGGAGCTTTCAATGGACCGCCTTGACCGAAAAATTCTCCGCCTCCTGCAGGAGGACGCGACGCTCGCGGTCGCAGATGTCGCCAAGAAAGTGGGACTGTCGACGACCCCTTGCTGGCGGCGCATCCAGAAGCTCGAGGAAGAGGGCGTCATCAAGCGGCGTGTCGCCATTCTCGATCATGAAAAGGTCAATGTGCGGGTCACCGTCTTCGTCTCGATCCGCACCAATTCGCACAGCCATGAATGGCTGCGGCGTTTTTCCGAAGTCATCCAGGAATTCCCCGAGGTGGTCGAGTTCTACCGCATGAGCGGCGATGTCGACTACCTCCTGCGTGTCGTGGTGCCCGACATTGCAGCCTATGATGCCTTCTATAAGCGGCTGATCGCCAAGATCGAGATTCGCGACGTCTCGTCCTCCTTCGCCATGGAGCAGATCAAGTACACGACCGAAATCCCGCTCGATTACATGGTGCTGGACAAGGAATCGGGCGCGAACGCGGCCTGAGCGCGCGTGGCCTTGGTGCATGCAAGGTCACGCAAGCTCGCCTTGCTTAGTTCTTCTTTTTGTTGAGGAAAGTCCAAGGCGAGTTGACCGGTAGGGTTATTGTGTCCGGCACGGTGTCGACGCCGGTCACGTCTGCCTTGCGCACGGTATAGCCCGACTGGATGACCGAGACGCCGTCCAGGATGAAAAGCTGGCTCTTCTCCATGCCTGGTTTCAGCGCGCCGGTTACGGAAACCGGCTGGTAGGCCCGCGATATTTTGTAGGGCTGAGCCGGGGTGACCAGGACGATCTGGTTGGGTGGTGGTGTCGGCATGTGGCTGCAGGCGCCGGTCCACGGCACCAGTAGGAATTGATAGACAAGATCGCCTTCGCGATCGACCGGCAACGCATAGCCGGCTATTTGTATGGTCTTGTCCTGCAGGCCGAGGGATAACGTCTCGCCGCGATCGGGCAATTTTGCCGCGATCATCGGCAGGCCAGCTTCTTCGGCAACCGCCTGGGTCGCCGGGCGCAAATCCTTCCAGAATATGTGTGTGGTCTCGGCCGAAGCGAGGGCGGCTGTAAAAGCCGACATCGCGCCCGCGAACGCTGCCATGGCTATCAGACGTTTGGTCATCGGACGTTTTCCTTTGCGTTCGAGTAAAGACACCGCCACCGGCGACGTCAACGCTCGAGCCGCATTACATGCCGGCGAGAACCGGTCATGCCGGCGTCGTGAAAGCCGCGCGCCGCAAACATGTCGCGAAACCCCATGAAACGGTAGCTCGGCGATGCCTCGCCCACCGGATAGGCCTCAATGATATGCGCCCCCTTGGCGAACGCGTGGTCAATGGCCGCATCGAGCAATGCGGAAACAAAACCGCGGCCGCGCAAAGCCCTTGGCACATAAAAGCAGACGATTGACCATACCCCCGTCTCCCTGTCGTCCTGCCGCTTTGAAAGCCTTCGGTAGGTTTCGCGCGGCGCGACCGAACACCAGGCAACGGTCTTGCCGTCGATCTGGGCGAGGATGCCGACCGGCCTGCCGGCATCGATAAGTGCCATCATCTGGCGCTTTTTCTCATCATTCGGGATGTGCTCGCGGACGGACTGCCGCCACGCCATGCACCAGCAATATTTTGGCGCACCCGGCTGCTCGAACAATATCTCAAAGTTGCCGCGTGTTGCCGGCGTCACCTCCGTGAACCGGATATCGGCAAGATCAGCTTTTTCTGGCGGTGAGCCGTTCCAGCGTTGTGGCATCCGTTAACTCCTTCACGGCGTCCCGGCCGATCCAGCGCGCCGTCTTGTCGGATGATCCGGCCAACTTTTGCGCAAGCGCAAGGGCAGAGGCATGCAGCGCGGCCGAGCGTTTGCCGATCTGCCGCAGCGCCCAGCTGACCGCCTTCCTGACGAAATTGCGCGGATCGCCGGCATGCGCCTCGATCAACGGCAGATAGGCGAGAAACGTCGCGTCCGGCTCCTGCTTCAGATGCACCGCGCTCCAGGCCACCATGGCAAAGCCGGCGCGGCGCACGAACTCGCGTTCGTCGGCAGCAAACTCCTCGATCAACTCACGCCGGAACGGCGTTTCGGCAAAGAGATCCGAAACGCTGTCTACGATCTCCCAGGAATCGAGATCGCCGGCCCAGCGGCGGCACTGCTCGGCCGTGATCTTTTTCGGCTCCCCGGTGAACGCCGCCATCAGCCGCGCCTCGCGAACACCGCTGTCCCACAGGGCAAGCGCCCGCTCGTGATTGCGCTTCAGCTTGCGCGCCAGCGGCCGCAAATCCGAATTGGCTACACCAAGAGCCGTCGCGGTGTTTATGCCGAACCGAGCCATGCCGGCGCGGTTTTCCTGCGTGCCGATCGAGCGCAGGTGAGCGACGATCTCGTCCGCGCTCCAGCTCGGGCCGGGCAGGGACATCTGCGTTCTACTTTTCCAGCCTCGCCAGCAGTGAGGATGTGTCCCAGCGCCTGCCGCCCATCGCCTGGACGTCCTTATAGAACTGGTCGACGAGCGCCGTCACGGGCAGTCTGGCCCCGTTGCGGTCGGCTTCATCAAGGCAGATGCCGAGATCCTTGCGCATCCAGTCGACCGCGAAGCCGAAGTCGTATTTGCCTGCATTCATCGTCTTGTGCCGGTTCTCCATCTGCCACGAGCCCGCTGCGCCCTTGGAGATCACATCGATGACCTTCTCGATGTCGAGCCCGGCCTTCCTGCCGAAATGGATGCCTTCGGACAGTCCCTGCACCAGCCCGGCGATGCAGATTTGGTTGATCATCTTGGTGAGCTGGCCGGCGCCTGCCGGTCCCATAAGCCCGACCATCCGGGCATAGGCGTCGATGACGGGCCTGGCTTTGTCGAAGGCTGCCTGGTCGCCGCCGACCATGACGGTCAGAATGCCGTTTTCGGCGCCGGCCTGGCCGCCGGAGACCGGCGCGTCGAGGAACGAGAAGCCGCGCTCCTGTGCGGTCTCGGCCAATTCGCGCGCGACCTCGGCCGATGCCGTGGTGTTGTCGATGTAGACGGCGCCCTTTTTCATGGCCTGAAAGGCACCGTCCTTTGCCGTCGTCACCGAACGTAGATCGTTATCATTGCCCACGCACGAGAAAACAAAGTCCTTGCCTTCGGCAGCCTGCGCCGGCGTCAGGGCGAGAGCGCCGCCATGCTGGGCGACCCATTGCTCGGCCTTTGCCCCGGTGCGGTTGTAGACGGTGACGTCGTGGCCGCCCTTGTTCTTCAGATGCGCGGCCATGGGATAGCCCATGACGCCAAGACCGAGAAATGCCACCGATGCCATGGCTTGTTCCTTCCGACGGGAGCAAAGATTGCAGTTGCGGAAGGTCTAGGCCATGCGGCGGATTCGTCAAGGCGCGCGCCGAGCCATCGACTGGCACAGATCAGGTAAGCTTACCGTTTCAGGTGAATGGTAATCCGGCGCTCGATCCATTCGACGCCGTGGCGCAGGATCTCGACCATCACCAGATAAACGATCGCCACCCAGACATAGGCCTGGAAGTCGAAGGACTTGGCGTAGGCGAGTTTCGCATTGCCCATCAGGTCGTAGACGGTGATGATGGCAACGATCGCGGAGGCCTTGATCATCAGAACGAGTTCATTGCCGTAGGGTCGCAAGGCCACGATGATCGCCTGGGGCAGAATGACCTTGCGCAGCGTCTGCAGCTTGTGCAGGCCGAGCGAAGCGGCGCCTTCCCACTGGCCCCTTGGAACGCTCTCTATGGCGCCGCGCAGGATTTCGGCCTGATAGGCGGCCGTGTTGAGCGCAAAGGCGAACACGCCGCAGTTGAAGGCGTCGCGGAAGAACCACCATAGCCCGACCGATTCGAGCTGCACGCGGAAAGAACCGACCCCGTAATAGACCAGATAGACCTGAACCAGCAGCGGCGTGCCGCGGAAGAAATAGACGTAGCAATAGGCGGGCCACGACAGCAACCGGTTGTTCGACATGCGGCCATAGGTGACGGGCAGCGACAGGATGGCGCCGGCCACCATCGACACCGCCACCAGCGACAGGGTGGTTCCAAGTCCCTGCAGATAGGCCGGCGCATATCGTGCGAAGAACTCGCCGTTCCACGCGGAGACCAGATAGGCCAGTATACCGAAGCCGAAGAGGATCCAGAGGCCGACGAGTGCGTATCCCACGATACGGGCACGCGGCCAGCCGCGCGCCGGCGGCGGCGGCCGTTCGACGGCAATGGTGTCGGTGACGCTCATCGCGCTTCCCTCTGTCCGAGCGACCGCAAGATGAAGCCGGTGGCGATCGAAGACAGGATTGCCAGGATGAGAAAGACCAGCGCCGCGACGCTGTAGAACAGGAACGAATGTTTGGTGACGCGCGCCGCGACGCCCGCATTGCGCAAGGTCTCGGCGAGGTTGACGACCGAGACCAGGGCTGTGTCCTTGAGCAGGCTGAGCCAGCAATTCTCGAGACCGGGGAAGGCGATGCGCAGCAATTGAGGCAGGATCACCTTGCGCATGGTCAGCCACTTCGACAGACCGATCGCATAGCCGCCCTCATATTGGCCCTTCGGAATGGCGCGAAAGGCCGAAAGGAATACCTCGCTGGCATAGGAAGAGAAGATCAGCGAGAGCACGATCATGCCGGCGATGAAGCTGTCGACATCGATCGTCGCCTCGGGCCTGAAGAAGCGGATGATGTATTGCAGCAGGATGGGCATGCCGAAGAAGAACAGGAAGAGCGTCACCAGCTCCGGAAGGCCGCGAAACATGGTGGTGTAAATGTTCGCGGCCAGCCGCAGCGAAGGCTCTTCGGATTGCTTTGCCCAGGCAATGAAAAAGCCGATCGTCAGGCCGATCGGAAGCGTGGCGAGCGCCAGCGCGATGGTGACCACCGCGCCATAGGCGATATCGTCAAGCCAGCCATTGGGTCCCCAACTGAGAAGTGTCCATATGCTTTGGGCTGGCATCGAGTGGTGTTATCTCCAGAGCTCCCAGATCGGGTAAGGCGGCAGGGAGACCCTGCCGCCCTTGGAGGTGATTATCAGGACTCGGCGCCGTAGACGTCGAACTTGAAGTACTTGTCGTTGATTTCCTTGTATTTTCCGTTGGCCCTGATGGCGTCGATGGCGGAATTCAGCTTGTTGACCAGATCGGTCTCGCCCTTGCGCACCGCAATGCCCGCGCCAGGTCCGAAAATCTCGACCGGCTGCGGCGAGGGCTGGCCGAGGATCTTGCAGCAGGCACCGTCAGGCGAATCCAGCCACTGCTGCAGCACCACGATATCATCCTCGATGGCGTCGAGGCGGCCGTTGGCCAGATCCGCCTGTTCCTCGGGGCTGCTCGGATAACCCTTGATCGTGCTGTCGGTGTAGGTCTTCGAGGCATAGTTGAAATGGGTCGTCGTGGTGGCCACGCCGATACTCTTGCCGGCGAGGTCCTCCTTGGTCACGCCCTTCAGCGTCGAATCCTTCGGCACGGCGAGCGCCGAGGGCGTGTTGTAGTATTTGTGAGTGAAGTCGACCTTCTCGGCACGCTCCGGCGTGATCGACATTGATGCCACGATGGCGTCGAACTTGCCCGCCTGCAGCGCCGGGATGATGCCGTCCCAATCCTGGGCAACGAAGGTGCACTTGACCTTCATCTCATCGCAGAGCGCCTGGGCGATGTCGATGTCGAAACCGACGAGCTTGCCATCGGAAGTCAGGTTGTTGAAGGGCGGGTAGGCGCCCTCGGTGCCGATCCTCAGGGTCTTTTCCTGGGCCTGGGCTACGCCGAGCGTCAGCAGCGCGGCCGAAGCGGCGAGCGCGATACGCAGTGCAATACGCATAATGATCCTCTCTTTATGGTCCCGGCCGTCGTTCCGAAACGGCTCTGTGGGGGCGGTGCTTTTGACCGCCCGCTGGCCCGATACTCCCACTCTTTCCAAGAAAAAAGCAACTGCAAAACCACGAAAATCGGCAATGTCCTTCTGCCGTTACGTTACTTCTCAAGCAACGAGGCCGGTCGCGCGCTCGACGAAGTCGGCTATCGATTTCACGTCGTCGAGGTCGAACACCGGCAGGCTTTTGTCCTCGATGACGAAGTCGGCCGCAATGGCAACGATCCCGGGGTCACCCGCCGAAAGCGGCGTCCGGTCCTTCGCCTCCAGGCGCCGGGTTTCGATCTTGCGGTGGGCTTCGCGCTTGTAGCCTTCGACCAGCACGATGTCGGACGGCGCAAGCCGCGACAGGATCGCTTCCAGCGCCGGCTCATCCTCGCCGCGCAATTCGTGCATCAGCGCCCAGCGATTGGCGGAGACGATGGCGACTTCCATGGCTCCTGCCTGCCGGTGGCGAAAGCTGTCCGCGCCCGGCTTGTCGATGTCGAAATCATGATGGGCGTGCTTTACGGTCGAAACCGTCCAGCCGCGCCCAACGAGTTCCGCGACCAGTTTCTCAGTCAGGGTCGTCTTGCCGGAGTTCTTCCAGCCGGTGATGCCGAAGAGGCGCTTGTTCATCTCAGATGCTCTGCAGCAACCGCGCCGCCTTGGCAAGATCGTCGGGCATGTTGATGTTGATCGGCCGCCGTGGCCAGCCGCTTTCGAGCCGCAGCAAGGTCTTGTCGCCGCCGCCCCTGCGTCTGGATTGAACGCCGGCCAGCATCAATCCCGCAATATCCATCACCATCATCGAGCCCGTGCGCCGTCGCGAAAATCACGGGATTCTCCCCGAGCCTCTTATATGCCGTCCGGGGCCATGGCAGGACCAGTGCTTTCCGCGACGATCCTGCGCCGGCCGACGACCCGCTCACGATAAAGCGCGTAAAGGCCGGAGCCCACGATTGTGCTGGCGCCGATGATCATCGTCATGTCGGGGACATCGCCGAAGACCAGCAGGCCGAGCACAATGGACCAGAGCAGCGCCGTATAGCGGAACGGCGCTATGAAGGAAATCTCGCCCGAGCGCATCGCCATGATGATGAATTGGTAGCCGATGAGCACCAGCACCGCTGCGAGCGCCAGCAGCGCAGTGGCTTTTCCCGTCATCGGTGTCCAGCCGCCCATCGGCGACAGCAGCAGCGCGCCGACCACCGTCATGGCCAATGCCGTTGCGGTGGAGACCAGCAGCGTGGGGATAGCCTGCGGAATCCGCTTGGTGGCGAGGTCGCGCACTGCGCAGCAGGCGACGCTGGCCAGCGCCACGAGCGAAAACATGCTGAACCCCTCGAAGCCCGGGCGCACCACGACCAGCACGCCGGCAAATCCAACGGCGATCGCCAGCCAGCGGCGCCAGCCGACCGCCTCGCCGAAGACAAGGGCCGCGCCCATTGTCACGGCCAGCGGCAGTGCCTGCAGGACGGCCGAGACGCTGGCGATCGGCAAATGGGCAAGCGCGACCAGGAAGGTCACCGTCGCGCCGGCCTCGGCAAGGACGCGCAGCGCCACCAGCGGCTGCAGCATCGAGCGCGGCCGGACCAGCGCGCCGCGCTGCCAGGCAAGCAGGCCGACGAAGAGCGAGGCAAATGCGCCTCTGATCAGCATGACCTGCGCCATGTTCATCGACTGCGACGAATATTTGGTGATCGCGTCATTGAGGGTGAAGCCGGCCATCGCCACCACCATGAACAACGCACCGCGAAGATTGGGAGAAAGGGGCAAGATCTCTACCGGTTCTGCTTTGAAAAAAGCCTGTAGCAGCCGGGACCGAAACAGCAACGACAAAGGGCTGGGCCACGGCCTTGATCGCGGCCCAGAATTTCAACCGCGGATGACCGGCCTTACTTCTTCGGCGTCAGCACCTCGGTGCCGCTGCCGTCTTTGCCGGCGATCGTCCACAGGCCGTGCAGCGAGCCGTCGTCATCCATCTTGTAGACGACAAGGCCGATCTCCTTGCCCAGGACATAGCCGGCCGAGAAGGCGTTGTCGTTGCGCATGCAGATGCCGTCCGAGGACGAGCCGCCGGTTTCCCAATGGATCGTGCAGGTCGTGCCGCTTGTCAGCGTGATGGTTGCTTCGCCGCCATAGGCCGAACCATCGAAATTGGTGCCGGCGACATCGTAAGTGCCGCCGATGGATTGCGCCGCCGCCGGCATGGCGGCGAGGCCGAGCAAGGCAACAGAAAAGATGAATTTGCGCATAATGTTTTCCCCCAACGGAGCGAAAGCCGCTACCGGATGGAAGGCTAGGCGCGAAAACGGCTGGGGTAAATCAGGCGGCATCCGCCGGTGGGGATTTATTGCGGCATGGCCGCAATAGTCACGGTTCCTCAAGACTGGCGGCGATGGCGCCGACCAGCGGGTCGTATTTCGACTTCACGGCCGGCGGATATTCGATCCAGACGGTGCGGATGACGCCGTTCTTGCCGAACAGGCGGCGCTCATAAAAGATGTTCCCGGCCTTCAGTCCCGAAAGCACGGCCCAGTTCTTTCCCGTCCTGCTGTAGGTAACCTTGTAACCCGCCTCCATGCTGGCTTTCTCGGCCTCGACGAAGCGCTTCGGCGTGTCGTCGTCGATATTCAGGATGCCGGAACAGATCAGGCTGGCGCCGTCGGGCGCGAGCCATTGCTGGCCGTCGCCATTGTCCGGTTCGGGCTGGCGGTCGGTGAAAACATCATCGGGAAAGGTGCAGACCGTGCCGAATCGCTCGTTGGTGTAGGTGAAAGGAGCGGCAGCCGACGGGATTGCCGCGATCGCCGCAACGAATGCCAATACCGAGCGCGCGCACTTCATTCCATTCCTCCAGCAGTCAGCCGGAAGCGATCCTGCACCAGATCCGTGGGAAAATCAGCCGCCGGTGACGCTCATATGCCGCGACACGGAGGGGCGGCTGGTGCGGCGGTCGATGATGAAATCATGCCCCTTCGGCTTGCGCCCGATCGCCTCGTCGATCGCCGCGCTGACCAGCTCGTTGCCTTCGGACGCGCGCAACGGTTCCCTGAGATCGGCGGCATCCTCCTGGCCGAGGCACATAAAGAGCGTGCCGGTGCAGGTCAGCCGGACGCGGTTGCAGCTCTCGCAAAAATTATGGGTCATCGGCGTGATGAAGCCGAGCCGGCCACCGGTTTCCGCGACATGGACATAGCGGGCCGGACCGCCGGTCTTGAACGGGACGTCTGTCAGCGTGAACTGGCGCTCCAGCGAGGCCCGCAGCAGCGACAGCGGCAGGTACTGGTCGGTGCGGTCGGCGTCGATCTCGCCCATCGGCATGGTTTCGATGACGGTCAGGTCCATGCCGCGGCCATGCGCCCAGCGCATCATCTCAGGCAATTCGGCGTCGTTGAAATCCTTCAGCGCCACGGCGTTGAGCTTTATCTTCAGCCCCGCCGCCTGCGCCGCATCGATGCCGGCCATGACCTTGCCGAGATGGCCCCAGCGGGTGATTGCGTGGAACTTGTCGGCATCAAGCGTGTCGAGCGAAACATTGATGCGCTTGACGCCGCAATCGGCGAGCTCGGCAGCAAAACGCGAAAGCTGCGAGCCGTTGGTGGTCAGCGTCAGTTCTTCCAGCGCGCCGCTTTCGAGATGACGCGACAGCTGACGGACCAGGTGCATGATGTTCTTGCGCACCAGCGGCTCGCCGCCGGTGAGACGCAATTTGCGCACGCCTTTTGCGATGAAGACGCTGCACAGCCGGTCGAGTTCCTCGAGCGACAGCAGGTCCTTCTTGGGCAGGAAAGCCATGTCCTCGGCCATGCAATAGGTGCAGCGGAAATCGCAGCGGTCGGTGACCGACACCCGCAGGTAGCTGATCGTGCGGCCGAAAGGATCGATCATGTCCATGCGTGAAGCGTTTCCCGTGGCTGTGAACGACGGCGTTATATATCACTATGTGATACGATCCGGCCTGTCGTTCAAGATAGCCGCTCTCGATCTTTGGTAACATTCCCCGACCGACACCGGATGTCGGCTGCCTGGTACGGGCTTTTCCAATCCGGCGAAGCGGCGTAGGGAAGGGCGGTTCGAAACGGGAAAACACCATGACGGCGCCGAAGGAACTGCGGGTCTCCAAAGACCGCAAACTGCTCTCCGTGACCTTTCCCGGCCACCAGCCATTCGAGCTGCCGGCCGAGCTGCTGCGCGTCGCCTCGCCGTCGGCCGAGGTGCAGGGCCATTCGCCGGACCAGCGGGTGACCGTTCCGGGCAAGCGCGATGTCACCATCCTCAAAATTGAACCGGTCGGCAACTACGCGGTGCGCATCACCTTCGATGATTTCCATAACACCGGTATCTTCACCTGGAATTACCTGCACACGCTGGGCCACGAGAAGGATGCGCGCTGGAATGCCTATCTTGCCGAGCTGGCACAAAAGGGTCTCAGCCGCGACCGTTAGCCGGCGGGCGTCGTCAAGATGTCATGGAGCGGGAGTAGGGGCGGCGGATCGGGAGACAAGACAATGTCCATCATAACCACCGTCGAACAGCTTGAAGCGTTCTATGGCCTGCCCGGCGAAGCCTCGGTGGTCAAGGAACTCGACCACGTCATTCCCGAATACGCCGCCTTCATCGAGGCCTCGCCCTTCGTCGCGCTGGCGACCAGCGGGCCGGAAGGGCTGGATTGCTCGCCGCGCGGCGATCTCGCCGGCTTCGTGCGCATCGTCGATCCGAAAACCCTGATGATGCCGGACCGGCGCGGCAACAACCGCGCCGATTCGCTGAAAAACATCATTCGCGATCCCCGCGTCGGGCTGCTGTTCCTGGTGCCGGGCTCCGGAACGACGCTGCGCATCAACGGCCGCGCGCGCATCACCACGGATGCCGCGCTTTGCGCGTCGTTCACGGTCGACAGCAGGCCGGCACGCTCGGTGAGCGTCATCGATGTCGATACGGTCTATTTCCAATGCGCCCGCGCCATCGTGCGGTCGGAGCTATGGAACCCGGCAAGGCATGTCGATCCGAAGTCCCTGCCGACGCCAGGAAAAATCCTGGAGATCACCAGCCGCAGGAACATCGACGGCGTCGCCTATGACAAGGAATGGCCGGAGCGGGCGAAAAAGACGATGTGGTGATCCGCCGGACCGCAATGGCGGTCAGGCGTCCTTCAACACCTCGTAGATCTTGCGCATCTGCTCGCCGATCATGTCGCACTGCTCCGGCGTCGACTGGCTCATCGCTTTCTCGATCAGCGCCATGTGCACCTTCAGCGCCTGCATCAGCAGCGCCTCGCCAGCTTCGGTGAGGGCCAGCCGCAGGATGCGCTTGTCCTTCTCGTCGCCTTCGCGGCGCAGCAGGCCGCGAGCCTCGAGCTGCGGCAACAGCATGGTGATGTTGGAGCGGCCGACGAGCAGCTTGCGGGCGAGATCGTGCTGCGACATGCCGGGATGGCGGTAGAGATTCATCAAGACATCGAGCTGCGCGGGTTTCAGATCGAGCGGCGCGAGCTTCACGGCAAGCGTGCGCTCCAGCACATGGCAGGCGCGCGCAACCGCGACCCAGTTGCGAAACCGCGGGTTGTCCCAGGGCAGCTCTTGTTTATTGTTCATCTTTGAACTATTATGTTCATGCTTGAACGTATGGATGGATTCCCACTATGGCATCATTCGGACTGAAGGTCATCCGGGGTGTATTCGGGGCCGCCGAACATGTCGCCCCCCGCCTCACCGGGCGCGCCGCATTCGAGCTGTTCTGCCGTACGCCGAACGCCAGGGTGCTGAGCGAGGGCGAACGCCGTGCCGTCGACCGCGCGGCAGATTTCATGGCCGAAGCGCGGCATCACCGGCTGAAAGCCGGATCCGGCTGCGTCATGGTGCATGAATTCCGTCCGGAGCCGGGCAGGGCGTCCGCCGGAACGGTTCTCGTCGTTCATGGGTGGCGCTCGCGCACCGAATATATGCGCATGCTGATCGAGGGCTACCGCGCCGCCGGCTACAGGGTCGTCTCGCTCGACCTTCCCGGCCACGGCCAATCGCATGGCCGGCGGTTGAACATGGTCAATGCCGTGGATGCGGTGCGAATCGCGGGCGAATGGTTCGGCCCGTTCGCGGCGGTGGTCGGTCATTCCTTCGGCGGCGCCGTCGCCGCCAATGCAATCGCCGGATCGATCAGGAACATTGCGCCGCTGGCGGCCGGGCGCCTGGTGCTGATCGCCGCGCCCAGTTCATTGCCGGCCATCTTCGCCGACTTCAGCCGCATGCTCAATGTCGGTCCGCGCTCGCAGGCCGCCATGGCGGACCGTGTCGAATATCTTTCCGGCCGGCCGCTGCACGAATTCACCGGCGATCGGCAGCTTGCCCAGGCGCCGGTGCCGACGTTGGTCATCCACGCACCCGACGATCGCGAAGTCTCGGCCGATCATGCCTGGCGTTATGCCGGCGCCGGTGACCATGTGTTGCTCCACTGGGCCGAAGGGCTCGGCCATCGCCGCATCCTGGCGGACAAGGGCGTGGTGGAACGCGCCGTCAGCTTCGTGGCCGCGCACCGGGAGCCGTCGCTGCTCCATTGAACCGCAATCAGGGCTGTTTCTTCTTCTCGCCGGGTTCCACCGGCAGTCCGGCCGCCTTCCAGGCGGTGTAGCCGCCAAGGATATGCTTGACCGGCGACAGCCCCATGTCCTGCGCGGTCTTGGTGGCGAGCGCCGAACGCCAGCCGCCGGCGCAGAAGAAGACGAAGCTCTTTCCCGAAGCGAAGAACGGCTTGTGGTAAGGGCTCTCGGGATCGATCCAGAATTCCAGCATGCCACGGGTGACATGTTTGGCGCCGGGAATCCTGCCGTCGCGTTCAATCTCGCGAGGATCTCGCAGGTCGACAAAGATGGTGCCTTCGTCCTCGATCAGGGCTGCCGCTTCCTCGGGCGAAAGCACTTCGATCTCGGCATTCGCCTCATCCAGCAGTTCGCGATAACCCTTTTTCACCGTCCGATCCTCCCGGCCCGTTTAGACTGGCGCTCCGTCCGTTCGGATTTCGAGCACAACGCCCGGCGTTTGTCATCCCGCGTCGGTACCGGCTATCATCTTCCAGGCGGCCATTGCCCCCTCCACGGTTGCCAACAGGGCCGCATGCGAAGCACCGTCGCGCGCCTGGATCGACATGCCGTGTTGAACCGTCGCGAAAAAGGTCGCGGCGGCTTCGCAGTCGAAACTCCTCGGCAATTCGCCCTCGGCCACGCCACGCTCCAACCGCCTCTGCAAGGCTGCGTGGTTTTCGGCGCGCCGACGGCGCAGGTCGTTGCAGATGGCGCCGCGCGAGCTGTCCTGATGCAACGCGCCGAGCGTGACCAGGCATCCTTGCGGGCGGTCGGTCTGCGAATAGGCCTTGGCGGTCTGACGCAGGAAAGCCTCGATCGCCTCACGTGCCGTTGGCGCCTCGTCCAGCGCGGTCCAGATGTCCGTGCCTTCGGCCTGCGTGTAAAACTCGGTCGCCTCGAGGAAGAGCGCTTCCTTGCTGCCGAAGGCGGCGTAGAGACTTGGCGAATTGATGCCCATCGCCCCGGTCAGGTCGCTTATCGACGTGCCTTCATAGCCCTTGACCCAGAACACCTCCATCGCGCGCCGCAGGGCGGCGGTTCTGTCGAAGGTGCGGGGGCGGCCTCGTTCCGGCATCATGCTCTTTCTGTGCTGATCGATACATAATTCAGTTGACGGGGCCGGACAAGCCTGACATCTATTTATGTATCGATCGTTACAAAAAGGAGAATGCAATGTCATCGAACCGTCTGAGCGGCAAGGCCGCGCTCGTCACCGGCGGCGGCCGCGGCATCGGCGCAGCGATCGCTCGCAAGCTGGCGGCAGACGGCGCCAGCGTGGCACTGACCTATGTCAATGGCGAGGAGCAGGCCCGTGCGGTGGTCGGCGAGATCGAGGCCAATGGCGGACGCGCCATCGCCATCAAGGCCGACAACCGCGACGCCGCGGCGGTCGCGAGGGCGGTCGACGATGTTGCTTCTGCCTTCGGACGGCTCGACATATTGGTCAACAGCGCGGGCATCTGGCGCGCCGCGCCCATCGACACCCTGTCGCTCGCCGACTTCGATGAAACCATGGAGGTCAACCTGAGAGCGCCGTTCGTCGCCTCCAAGGCCGCGGTGGCACATATGGGCGAGGGCGGCAGGATTATCTCCATCGGCAGCAATCTGGCGGAGCGTGTGACCGACACAAGCCTCAGTGCCTATTCCGCGAGCAAGGCGGCGCTGGTCGGACTAACCAAAGCCCTGGCACGCGACCTCGGTGCGCGCGGCATTACCGCCAATATCGTCCATCCGGGCTCGACGGACACCGACATGAATCCGGCAAGCGGTCCGCATGCCGAGCATCAGCGGGAAAAAATGGCCACACCGCGTTTCGGCGACGCCGATGAGGTCGCCGGCATGGTCGCCTGGCTCGCCGGTCCCGAGGGGCGCTTCGTGACCGGCGCCGCGCTGACCATCGATGGCGGCGCCAACGCCTGACGTCGCCCGCCTGCTTCGACGGCCGGAGCGGATTGTGTCCGCTCCGGCCGTCACGATGTTGTGAAACCGTTCTGCCACAGCCGCCCCAAAATTTATGAAAGCTTAACGAAATCGGTATGAATCGGTATAGTCGCGTCTTACATCCGCCATGCGGTGGGCAAGACGCACGAGCGTGCGGAACGGAGCCGGTTGCGGCTGGAGCGGGTGACCATGAAATTGCCGGGAAACAAAGCTACCGCGTTGCCGCTTGCAGCGCTCGTGGCGACGCTGGCCCTGGGAACGCCGCAAGCAGGCGCGCAGGGGCTTTTCGACATGCTTTTCGGCGGCGGCGTAAGGCACGAGCCGCGAGGTGAGTTTCCTCCTCCGCCACCAAGGCGCAAGCCGAACCCCAACGTATCCGCCGGCGGTGGTGGCGGCGGCAGCGTGAAGATCAGCAGCCCTTCCTACTACACCTACAAAGCCGACAAGCTCGTGCGCGTCGACTTCTCGGCGCTTACGGCAGCGCCGCAGCCGGCGACGCCGCAGGACGCCGCCTTCGTGCCCTCAGCCACCGGCAACGCCTTTCGCGAGGCAATCGCCGGACTGAGCGACTACGAGCTCTATGCGGAGCCGGATATCGCCAAGGCGCTGATCGCCTATTATTCGGCCAATCCGGATTTCATCTGGGTGACCGGAGCCAACGCCAACAGCCGCGCGCAGGACGCGGTGCGGGTGCTTGGCGAGGCGGCGAGCTACGGCCTGGCACCGTCCGACTACACGGTCGACGTGCCGACCGCCGCTGCGTCGACTGGTGACGCCGCGGCACGTTTGAAGGAGTTCGTGCGCTTCGAAATGGCGCTGTCGGCTCGCGTGCTTCGCTATGTCCATGATGCCCAAAGCGGCCGCGTCGAACCCAACCGCATGACCGGCTACTATGACTTTCCCGCCAAGCCGCTCGACATGGAAGGCGTTTTGAAGACGCTGGCGCACACGCAGGAGGTGCGCACCTATCTCGAATCGCGGCATCCGCAGAACCCGGAGTACCAGGCGCTGCGCGTCGAGCTGGAGTCGCTGCAAGCGAGCGCCGAAAACGAGATCGTCGTCGATCCCAACCTGTTGCTGAAGCCGGGCGAAACCAGTCCCGAGCTTCCCAAGCTGCTGAGCCTGATCGCGCGCAATCTCGACGACGAGATGGGCGGCGCCTATGGCGAAGTGCTGTCGCGGCTCGCCACCAGCGACGTCTACCTCCCTGAGCTGGTCCCGGTCGTCAAGGCGGTGCAGCAAAAGGCAGGCATGAAGGGCGACGGCGTCATCGGACCGCGCACTGTCGCGTCGCTGGCCGGAACGTCCAAGGCCGACCGGCTGCTCAAGGTACAGGTGGCGCTGGAAGAACTGCGCTGGCTGCCATCCGACCTCGGCAGCCCGCGTGTCTTCATCAACCAGCCGGCCTTCACCGCGAGCTACATCGACAATGGCGAGGAAAAGCTGAAAACCCGCGCGGTCATCGGCAGGACCACCAACCAGACCGCCTTCTTCTACGACCAGATCAAGCAGGTCGACTTCCATCCCTATTGGGGTGTGCCGCAGTCGATCATCGTCAACGAGATGCTGCCGAGATTGCGCGGCGATCCGGGTTATCTCGACCGCGCCGGCTATGAGGTGACCGATTCGCGCGGCAAGCGCATTCCGTCCTCGGCGGTCAACTGGGGCGGCTATGGCGCGAACATCCCCTACAGCGTGCGCCAACTCCCGAGCGAGGCCAATGCGCTGGGCGAATTGAAGATCCTGTTCCCCAACAAGCACGCCATCTACATGCACGACACGCCGCAGAAGTCGTTCTTCCAGCGCGATATGCGTGCGCTCAGCCACGGCTGCGTGCGGTTGCAGGACCCGCGCGGCATGGCGGCTGCGGTGCTGGGCACGTCGGTCGACTACATCGCCGAGAAGCTGAAGCACGGGCACGCGACCGAGAATGTGACGCGCACGATTCCGGTCTATGTCGCCTATTTCACCGCATGGCCCGACATGTCCGGCAAGGTCGAATACTTCAACGACGTCTACGACCGGGACACGCGGTTGAAGCAAGCCCTAGACGCTACCGAAGCAGCACGCTCGCCGTCGAGCTGAGAATTCAGCGGGCCGAGAGCGGTCGCCGGAAACCGGCGTCGCGCCCTGCGATCAGCCAGTAGACAAGCCCGGCGACCAGGCCTGCAGCGGCGATGATGCCGATGTCGGCCCAGCGCTCCGAGGCCATGTCCTCGAGCGCGCTCGGCCAGATCAGGGCAAAGCCGCCGACCGCCGCCGCCCCGCCGAAGAGCATGTGCAGCCAGAAGCCGCGCAACGAGAAGCATTCGGCGATCAATGCGAACACCAATGTCTGCACCCCGGTCAGCACGATCGTCAGGAAATAGATGAACATGCCGAGCGGCGGCACCACCAGCACCGCGATCGGCGAGACGCCCATGACGTCGAAATAGCCGGGCGCATCGGGCAGGGAGCTCAGCACGGCGTAAATCGCGACGACGGCGATCAGACCGACCAGCACGGCGACGAGATAGCCGGCAAGCACCATCAAGATACGTTTCAACACATGCCTGGCCGTCGCCATGCATACCCCCGTGAAGCTCCGCTGTAATCAGCCATCAAAGGTGCATTGGCGCAAGGGCAGGCACATCTCACGCCGCAGGCTCGGCATTTTCAGATTGGGACCGGTGATCATTGCGGGGAGGGATCGCAATACGGGTTGCTCGCCCCCGCAGGTTTTCTCCTGACGAAGCTATCTGGGCTCGGCTGTTACCGGATCATAGGTGATTTCGACCTTCGCCTTGTCGGCGGTGTAGTAGGTGACGGTATAGGCGCCATCATCCCAGTCGACCTCCTTGACATAGCGGAAGCCATCGCGCTGCTCGACCTTGGCGATGATGTCGGACAATTTCTTGGCATTGGGCGGCGGCAAAGGCTTGTCGTCCGCGGCGAAGGCCGGCCCGGCGCCGAGGAGAATGGCGACGCTTGTCGCCACGAGAAATCTGGTCATGGTTTTCCCTCAAGTTTCGACAGGGGGAAACTCAGTGATGGGGAGGTTTGTTCCCCAGGCGGGATGGATGGCCAGGCTATGCATCGGCTTTGTGACTGCCCTCGAGCAATTCCCGATTTTCTTGCAATCAACCCCGCCGGCTTTGTCCCGGCGCTACAAGACGGCGAATGATCATGGTCGAATCGATCGCGATTCTCGAATACCTGCTCGGCCGCACGGGCCGAGCCCGCTCGCCGTCGCCCCACATGATCCGGCTTTCGTCGCCTACCTGCAATTTTTCGGAGGGCTTCTCAACCCCCCACGCGTCAGGCTGACCGCTTAAGCTCTGCCACCTGCACACCCAGCCGGAACGCCTGACCGTCGGCGTATGAGCGCGCATAGCTTTCGGCTGAGAATGGGACGGTGGTGGTGACGCCATTGACGGTCACGCGAACCGACCACGACTTTTCCCTGACGATTTCAACGGCGTGTTCTGCCATGTTCTCCCCCGAGAATCTGACGTTGAGGAAGCTACCATAGCGTCGCCCAACTGATTTGCATACAAACAAACCGACAGATGGTGACGGAAACCCAAAATCAATAAGGGCGAGGCGCCAAGCTGTTTGGCCTACGCGCCAGTAGCTTTTTTGGACAAAGTGGAGGGGCCTAGTCATCCAACAAATCAGTTTAGTTGGATGGTGGGCGATGCAGGGATTGAACCTGCGACCCCACCCGTGTGAAGGGTGTGCTCTCCCGCTGAGCTAATCGCCCGCTCGTTGCCCGAAGGCCAAGCGAGCCGCGATATAAGGGAGGGCGGCCGGGTAAGTCAAGGCGGTGTCCGGCGTTCTCACAGGGGGCAATCGCTTCAGGTTTCGTCATACTCTTTCAAGCGCCGGCGCCGCCCCTCACCTGCCTGCCGGCATCCTCTCCCCGTATAGACGGGGAGAGGGGGCTGTGTCGCCGTTTTCGCCAATTTTTAACGTTGCAATGGAGGCGCCAGCGTTCCGGCCAGACCCTTCTCCCCGTCTCTGTGCGGGGAGAAATGCCCGGCAGGGCGATGAGGGGCGGCGCCGACTTCGATCATTAGAGGCATCCGCCGCAAACAGGAAACTGTCATTGAACCTGTCCCGGCCGCCCGCTATCCGTTCAATGTTGCGCCGCGGCGATCAGCCGCTCAGCTAGGTCCAGCGTCAGCGCGTCGAAATGCGAGATCACCGCCGAGGGCTCGAACTCGCGCACGTGGCGGTCGGTGTAGCCGAAGTCGACGGCCACCACTGGGATGCCGGCGGCTTTCGCGGTGTCGATGTCGGTCTGCGAATCGCCGACCATCAAAGCTCGGTGCGGGTCGCCGCCGGCGCGCTTGATGGTTTCGGTGAGGTGGCGCGGATCGGGTTTGCGGAAGGCGAAGGTATCCTGTCCGGCAATCGCCGCGAAGTGTTTGGTCAGGCCGAGCGCCTCGATCAGCGCCAGCGAGTTGGCCTCGTATTTGTTGGTGCAGACGGCCAGGAGGTAGCCGGCCTTCTCGAAGCGGGCGATCGCCTCGAGGACGCCGGGGTAGGGGCGGGACTTGCCGGGAATGTTGAGGGTGTAATGATCGAGGAACAGTTTCAGCAGCCGGTCGTGTTCCGCGACATCGAGGGACCGCTGCTGCGCGGCGTGTGCCCGTTCGATCATCACGCGGCCGCCATGGCCGACGAAGCGCCTGAAGCCGGCTTCGTCGACGGCCGCGAGCGCGCTGGCGGCAAGGCTGTGGTTAAGGCTGTCGAGCAGGTCCGGCGCTGTGTCGATCAGCGTACCGTCGAGATCAAACACGATGATCGGGCGGGTCATGATCCATCCTGGGCAGTTTATGCAATGGGCAGGCGATAAAGGCTGCGGCGCGTCAAGGCAAGCGCCGGGCAGGCTCGTTCAGGCAAGCAAGCTCCCCGGACCGGGCATTCGCGACGAACCGCCAGCCATGAAAAAACCCGCCAGTGCGGCGGGTCCCGGCGCAAATCTGCACCATAGGCAAATATGTAGCATAACTGCCTTCACCCAGTCAATGGCATATAAGAAAAAATTCCTATTAACGTTACCCGCTCATCGCTGGCTGGCCGCGCGGGCACACCATTGACGGGAGGCCGAACGTCATCAACCTACACCGCTGCAAGGGCTTTGACCGGACCGGCAAAAATGGTAGGAGCCGCAAACACCAGGTTCCGGGGCGGTAAAAGCGGCATGGATGCAAGACAGTTGAAGGTCGAAGCCGCGCGGGCGGCCCTTGCCCATGTCACCGACGGCATGCGGCTCGGCATCGGCACCGGCACCACCGCCGACGAGTTCGTGCGGCTGCTTGCCGACAAGGTGGCCACGGGCCTGACCATCATCGGCGTGCCGACGTCCGAGCGCACCGCCTCGCTGTGCCGCGAGCTTGGGGTGCCGCTGTCGACACTGGAGGAGACGCCGGAACTCGATCTCACCGTGGACGGCGCCGACGAAGTCAACCCCGCACTAACGCTCATCAAGGGCGGCGGCGGCGCATTGCTGCGCGAGAAGATCGTCGCGGCGGCGTCCGCTCGCATGATCGTCATTGCCGATCGCTCCAAGATGGTCGAGACGCTCGGCCGTTTTCCGTTGCCCATCGAGGTCAACCCGTTCGGCCTGCGCGCAACCGAAATCGCGATCGGGAAGGCGGCTGCAAGGCTCGGCCTTTCCGGTCCGGTTACATTGAGGATGACGGGCGGCCAGGCTTTTGTTACAGACGGCGGCCACTTTATCCTCGATGCATCTTTTGGCCGCATTCCGGATACAAGAGCGCTATCGAATGCTCTCCACGCCATTCCCGGCGTGGTCGAGCACGGTCTTTTCATCGGGCTGGCGTCAGCGGCCATCATCGCCGGGGGCGATGGCATCCAAACCGTCCATGCCGCCTGAAAAACAGGGAGTTCTATCGACCATGATGTTGCATAACCGGGTTCGCCGCTTGTCCGTCCTTCTGGCGGCATCGGCCGTCTTCGCCTTCTCTTCGCCGGCGTTCTCGCAGGACGTCACGGAAGCGCACCTGAAGGCGGCGCGCGCCGCGGTCACCGCGATCCATGCGACCGACCCGTTCGACAACATCCTGCCGCAGGCCGCCGCCGCCCTCGAATCGCAGCTCATCCAGAAGAACCCCGACATGCAGGAGCTGATCGCCAAGACGATCAGCGAGAAGGCGCTGGCGCTGGCCTCGCGCCGGGCCGACCTGGAGAAGGAAGCGGCCCTTGCCTATGCGAAGGTGTTTTCCGAACAGGAACTCAACGACATCGCGACCTTCTACAATTCGGACTCCGGCAAGAAGCTCCTCGAGAGCGGCCCGGCCGTGACGCGCGACCTGGTGAAGGCCGCCGATATCTGGCAGAACGGGCTTGCTCGTGACCTCGCCCAGCAGGTCGGTGAAACGCTGGCCGCGGCGGCCAAGGCGAAAGCGCCGGCAGCGCCTGCTAATGCGGCCGCGCCCGCCGATGGCGCCGCGCCTGCCGATGGATCGGCCCCTGCCGACGACACGCAGAACTGATCCTGCCATTCCAAACGGCCCTGCGGCCATCTGTGAAGCCCGGCTCGTCCGGGCTTTTCTTTTGATGGTTTGCGGCCTACCTGTCACTCACATTTTCCGAAGCTCAAGGAGCCGCGCAATGGCCGGTTACGACTACGATCTTTTCGTTATCGGCGGCGGTTCGGGCGGGGTGAGGGCGGCGCGCGTCGCCGCAGCGCTCGGCAAGCGCGTCGGCATCGCCGAGGAATATCGCTTCGGCGGCACCTGCGTCATCAGAGGCTGCGTACCGAAGAAGCTCTATGTCTATGCTTCGCAATTTCCCGAGCATTTCGCCGATGCCGCCGGCTATGGCTGGACGGTGCCGGAAGCCAGTTTCGACTGGCCCACGCTGGTCGCCAACAAGGACCGCGAGATCAGCCGTCTGGAGGCGATCTACAAGAGGAACGTCGAGGGCGCCGGCGGCGAGGCCTTTCACACGCGCGCCATGATCGTCGACCCGCATGTGGTGCATCTTCTGGACGAGGACCGTACCGTCACCGCCGACCAGATCCTGATCGCCACCGGCGGCCGTCCGGCGCCGCACCCGGCACTGCCCGGCCACGAACACTGCATCTTCTCCAACGAGGCCTTCGACCTCGAGCAGTTGCCCAAGTCGATCATGATCGAAGGCGGCGGCTATATCGCGGTCGAATTCGCCAACATCTTCCATGGCCTGGGCGTCGACACCACGCTGGTCTATCGCGGCAAGGAGATCCTCAGTCGCTTCGATATGGACCTGCGGCGCATGCTGCACGAAACGATGGAGAAGAAGGGGATCAAGATCCTTTGCCATGCCGTCTCGGAATGGATCCGCAAACGGCCGGACGGCCGGCTCGACGCGTTGCTCACCGGCGGCCAGACGCTGACGGTCGACCAGGTGATGCTCGCCATCGGCCGCATCCCCAACACCGAGAATATGGGACTGGAAGGCATCGGCATCGAGATGACCGCGACCGGCGCGATCCAGGTCGACGCGTACTCCCGCACCAACGTCGAAAACATCTGGGCGATCGGCGACGTCACCAATCGCGTGCAACTGACGCCGGTGGCGATCCACGAGGCGATGTGCTTCGTCGAGACCGCCTTCAAGGGCAACCCGACCGCGCCCGACCACGACACGATCGCCACCGCCGTGTTCTCGCAGCCGGAGATCGGCACGGTCGGCCTGTCGGAAGACGAGGCGGTCAAGCGCTTCCCCGACATCGAGATCTATCGCGCGGCATTCCGTCCGATGCGGCACACCTTGTCCGGCCGCGACGAAAAGATGCTGATGAAGCTGGTGGTCGATGGCGCGTCTAAGAAGGTACTCGGCGCGCACATATTGGGGCCGGATGCCGGCGAGATGGCGCAGCTTCTCGCCATTGCGCTGAAGGCCGGGCTGGTCAAGGATGATTTCGACCGCACCATGGCCGTGCATCCGACGGCCGCGGAAGAGCTTGTGACCATGTACAAGCCGACTTACCGAGTGAAGGATGGCGAGCGCGTAGACTGACGGACAAACGCGCCGCGGCAAGGTGCTTGCCGCGACGCAGCTAGGAGAGCTGCTACAGCAACGTGCCGCGCAGGATCACCTGCGCCACCGAGAAATAGATGACAAGCCCGGTGACATCGACCAGCGTGGCGACAAACGGCGCCGACGCGCTGGCCGGGTCGAAGCCGACGCGTTTCAAGGCGAACGGCAACATCGAACCCGACAGCGAGCCGAAGGTGACGATGCCGACCAATGCCGCTCCGACCGTCGCGGCGATCAACGGCCAGTGCGGGCCGTAGTTGTAGAAGTCGAAATACTGCCAGAGCGCGATGCGGCAGATGCCGACGACGCCGAGTATCGCCCCGAGCAGGAGGCCGGTGAGCAATTCGCGCAACGCCACCCGCCACCAGTCGCGCAGGCCGATCTCGCGCAACGCCAGCGCGCGTATGACCAGCGAGGTCGCCTGCGAGCCGGAATTGCCGCCGGAACTCATGATCAGCGGAATGAAGAGCGTCAGCACGATCGCTTTTTCCAGCTCGCTCTCGTAGCTTTGCATGGCGTTGGCCGTCAGCATCTCGCTGATGAACAGCGCGCACAGCCAGCCGGCACGCTTCTGGATCATGGCGAGGAAGCTCATCTTCATGTAGGGCTCGTCCAGAGCCTCCATGCCGCCGAAGCGATGCACGTCCTCCGTCGTCTCCTCGATCATCGTGTCGATGATGTCGTCGATGGTGACGATGCCGAGGATCTTGCCGTGATCGACGACGGGAACGGCGAGCAGATCGTATTTGGAGATCGTCTGCGCCAGGGTTTCGCGATCGGTCAAAGGCGTGACGGTCACCGGCACGCGGTCCGGCGCCACCGACAGGATCGAATCGCCAGGCTCGCCGGTGATGAGCCGGCGCAGGCCGGTCGAGCGCATGAGCAGATGCGTCTCGGGATCGACGATGTAGATGGCGTAGACGGTTTCGCGCGTCCGCTCGACCTTGCGGATGTAGTCGAGCGTGCGGCCGACGGTCCAGTCCGAGGGCACGCTGACGAACTCCGTCGTCATGATCGAAGCGGCACTGCCTTCGGGGTAACCGAGAATCGAGAGCAGGGTTGCGCGCAGCGGCGGCGCCAGCACGCCGAGCAGCTCGGAACGGGCGGGTTCGTCAAGATCGCGCAGGATGTCGGCAGCGCGATCGACCGACATGGCGGTAAGCAGCTTGCCCGCCTTGGCGCGAGGCAAGGCCTCCGCCAGCTCTGGCGCGCCCTCGAGCTCCGGCTGGTCGAAGATATCGACCAGCCGTTCGAACGGCACTTCGCAAAGCAGCTCGGTCGCCGTTTCGCGCGACTCGCGGTTGAGCGCTTCGACCACGTCTGCGACATGGTCGTTTGCAAGGATGCGGGCGATGGCGACGGCCTCGTCGTCCGCTACGGGGGAAAAATCGTTCATGGTTCACTCCTTGCCGTCCGGCAAGACGTGAACCGTCGAGGTCACGTCAGGGCGGACGGCGGTTGCGTTCGACTGTGACTGTCGCCAGGCATGGCGGGGTGACCTTTCCGCTCGCGGGTTCGAGTTTGATGTCTGCGAGCGGGCGCAACATAGGAGCTCGCCTTGCCCTGTCAATCGAGGTGATCGAGGAAAATGCGGGCAACATGCCCCAGTCGCGAGACTGTGATCGCTGAAGCGTATCGCGCCGAAACGGTAAAATGGCTGGACGGCCTATGCCGCGGCGAGTCCGGCTACTTCTGCTTCAGCCGGCGCGGAAAACGCAGCCATTTGTCGTCGACCGGCCTTGGCACCGGCCCTGGCTGTGCGAGAATGGTGGTGAGCTCGGGAGGCAGGCTCGGCACCAGCGGCTTCTTGGTGGCGACGCCGTCCGCGATCGCGACGATCGAGTGGTAGAACTCGGCGCCGGTGACCGATCGCGGCGCCACCGCTTCATGCATGACGCTGATCACCGTTACATCCGGGCAGTTGTCCTTGATCGCCTGGTGGAAGGCAACCTTGCCCTCCGGATCGAGTGCGCCGGTCGCCTCGTCCAGGAATAGCAGCCCGGGTTGATGGAGCACGATGCGGGCCACCACCAGCTTCTGTTTCTGACCGCCGGACAGGACCTGATCCCAGCTTTTGCCTTCGCGGCTTTCGTCGCCCATATTCTCGATGAAGTCGCCCAGACCCGCCTTGTGCAGCGCGGACGCGACCTGCGCGTCGCCATGGTCGTGCTCGGAGCCCGGCAGGCAGACCAGCTGCTTCAGGGTCACCTGCTGCAGCTTGACCTCCTGGGCTGCATAGAAACTCTTTACCCCTTCGGGGAAGACGATGGTGCCGCGGCCGTAGGGCCACAGGCCGTTGATGGCCTTGATCAGCGAGGTCTTGCCGCAGCCGGATTCGCCTTTCAGGAAGGTCCATTCGCCGCGCCGGAAGCGCAGGTTCGCCGCTACGAGGAAAGGCGTTGCGTCCTCACCCTGATGCGCCAGTTCGAGCTTCTGGATGGTCAAGCCGAAAACCGGGTTCTGGCTGGCGTAGCGGAAGTCGGAACGGCCGCTCTGGCTGTAGAATTCCTGGGGGTGCTGAACGTTCTCGATCGCATTGGCCAACTCGGTGACACGCTGGCTGTTGGCGCGCAGGGTGGCGATGGCGGGCATGACATGGATGAACCACGAACATTGGCCGATCAGCGAATTGACCAGTTCGGAGCCGGTTATGTAGCCCTTCAGGTCGAAGCCGTTGTGGATGAACGGCACAAGGCCCGGTCCATAGGCAACAATGCGGGCGCCGATGAAATTGTAGATCAGCTCGAACGACATGTAGACGGTGTTGACGATGTTGAGCCGCGTCCATGTGCCGTCAATATCGCCATAGAGGCGGCCATGCATGGTCCTCTGAACGCTTTCGCCCCGCGAGGCCGCGACATGGAAGCTGCGGCGCAGGAATGTCGTCAGCTCGCCACGGTAACTGCCTTCGGCCTGCTGCATCCTGACATTGAGACGCTCGAGCATGCCACCGAGCTTTACCGCGATCCAAGTGTTGAGCGGCACATAGATGGCGACGGCAAGGAGGGCGAGGATGGCGCTGCCATAGCTGCCGAGGAATTCGAGCCCCTTTACCTCGACGGAGGTCTCGAGCAGCTTCTGGCCGACGAAATAGAGCGAGGTGGCGACACCCAGCACGCCCATGGCCAGGCCGATGGCGCCGCCGGTCATGTCCTTGATCGATTCCTGGACGCGCTGGTCGATGTTGTCGGGGGCCGGCGCGCCATTGCCGGTCGAGGCATGCTGGGCGTGGAAATGGGTGTGGTTGCCGTCCAGCAGCGCCTCGTTGAAACGGCTGTCGAGCCAGCCGCGCCATTTGCGGTGCAAGGTTGCCGAGACAAGATTGCGGATGCCCGTGAAGCCGGCGTCCTTGAGCACGACCAGCAGCACCAAAATACCGGCATTGGCCAAAAGCGTCTGGAGAGGGGTGGTGTTGGCGGCGTCGTGGAAGAAGGCGATCGAGTTGACCAGTTCCCCGGATGCTTCTGCGAACCAGACGCCGGCCTTGCTGGACAGAGCGGTGAGCAGCGCGATCACCAGCGTCAGCGTCCAGGCCTCCTTCCACCGGTCCGAGACCCAGTAGGCCCGCATCAGGCCCCAGAAGCTGCGCATCGAGGAAACCGGGGTCAGAAGCGACCGCCTTGCGGCATCGCTGTGTAGTCCATCTGTTCCTGACAGTTGCGGTGGTCTGTCGACCCGAATCACAATCCCGCCCAAACCTTTTTTGTATTGTTACGGATGGTAACACCAATTGATCATTTTCCATTAATTTTTATAGGGGGGCAGCGGGATTGAGGTGGATGCCGTGGCTGCAGGGCAACAGGTTCGGCTTCCCGAGCGTCGCGCCAAAGCCGACGAAAAGCCGGTTTAAGCTAGTGATGTCAGGTAATTACGCGGCATCAGAGCGCGACGTTTCTACCTTCCCCTAGGGAAGGCGTTCGCACGAATTTGTGACCCGCTTGGGCTGCCCGGCAAGCCGGCTTTTCATTGCAGGCTAATCAAAATTCCGGAAAACACGTCGCCCTGGACGCCTGATTCCTCGCCGGCATGTCCCCGCCGGAAGTCCGGAAATGACCTGAGACGCTGGGCAAGCCAGCGATCGACCGGACCGGCGGCATCAAGGCAGGCCGCGACGCCGGCAAAGCCAATGATCGCGGAACCCACCGGGGCCAGGCGTTGCCTCACGCCCGGGGAGGGCTGCTTGAAAATCCTGCGTTGAAGATCGGGTTCAGTCGACTTTTTCCAGTTCGCCACGCGCCTTGGCGGCGGCTACCTGGCGGATGGCGTCGGCGAGCGTGTCGACGTCCTGCGCGCCCATCACCGCGTATTTGCCCTCCAGCAGGAAGCATGGCACGCCTGATATGCCCATGCGCGACGCGGTGGCGATCTCGGTGCGAACCGCCTCGACATCGGCATCGGTCGGCAAGAGCGTCTCGACAACGGATGCGTCCATTCCGGTCTCGCGCGCCGCCTCGACCAGCACGGCGTGATCGCCGATGTTGGCGCCTTCTTCGAAGTTCAGCTGGAACAGGCGGCGCACCAGCCGGTTCTGCACGTCTTCGCCGGCCGCACCGGCCCAGCGAATGACGCGATGGGCATCAAGCGTGTTGGGCGCGACCTTGATGGCGCCGAAAGCGAAGGAAATGCCTTCGGCTTCACCGAGCGGCTCGATACGGGCGTGGATCTGGCGAATGTGTTCGTCGCTGCCGAACTTGGCCAGCATATACTCGCGGCGATCCTTGCCTTCCGGCGGAATGGTCGGATCGAGCTGGAACGGCCGCCAGCGTATATGCACATCCACCTCGCCGGCGGCGGCGACCGCCTTATCCAGCCGCTTCTGGCCGATGAAGCACCATGGGCACACGACGTCGGACACCACGTCTATGGTGATCGTATTCGCTTGGCTCATCTCGATCTCCTGAACGTTCGGGCGCCGTGCACTTACCGGGCTTCCACTCCTGGGCCTATGCTCAGTTCGGCTTTCGCCACCAGGTCGGCAACTGGTAACCGAATATGGGCGTCTTTTGCGGATGGTCCAGATAATTCCAGTAAGCGATCCATTGCTGCGTGTTGTGCTGCATCGGCACCATGTAGTTGCCGGAGATCAGCAACCGGTCGAGAACGCGCACGGCGGCGACGTAATCCTCCTTGGTGCGGGCGCGCAACATGGCCTCGATCGCAGCGTCCACCGCGGGATCGGCGACGCCGGCGAGGTTGAACGAACCTTCAGCCTTGGCGGCGGAGGATGACCAACGCCCGATCTGCTCGATGCCGGGCGAGAGCGAATTGTTGAAGCCGCTCGAGCCGATCAGCACCTCGAAATCGAAACGCTGCTTGCGCGACTGTATCTGGTCGCCGTCGAGGCTGCGGATGGAGACATCGATGCCGATCTTTTCCAGCGTGCGCTGGTAGATGCCGGCGAGACGCTCCTCGTCCTGCGAGGCGGTCAGGATCTCGAAGCCGAAGGGCTTGCCCTCGGGGTCGAGCATCGTGCCGCCCTGCAGGTGGTAGCCGATGCTTTTCAGGAGATCGAAAGCCGCTTTCAGCACCTTTCGGTCCTGGCCCGAGCCATCGGTCACCGGCGGCCGCCAGGTTCCGTCCATGACGTCGGCCGGCACGCGGCCGGGGTAGGGCGCCAGCAACGCTTTTTCCCTGTCGTCGGCCGGATGGCCGAGCGCCGAAAGCTCGGAATTCTGCCAGTAGCTCATCGTTCGCGCGTATTTGCCGCCAAACAGGTTCTTGTTGGCCCATTCGAAGTCGTAGAGCATGCCGAGCGCCTGACGCACCACGGGGTTCGAGAATTTCGGCAGCCTCGTGTTGAACAGGAAACCGGTCACGACGGGTGGAATACCGGTGTCGAAAGTTTCGGCAACCACCTCTCCCCTATGGAAAGCGGGAAAATCCAGATCGCGTTCGCGCTTCACCGGATCGCTGTCGTCGTCGATGGCGCAAAGGCCTTTCTTGAACGCCTCGAGCTTGGCATTGGCGTTGAGGAAATATTCGATGGTGATCTGGTCGTAATTGTCGAAGCCGCGCTTGGCCGGAATATCCTTGCCCCAATAGTCCGGGTTGCGCTTGAAAACGATGCGCTGGCCGGGCGTCACCTGTGCGATCCTGTAGGGGCCGCTGCCGATCAACGGCTTCAGCGTCGTCCTGTCGAAAGTCTCGATGTCGAAGGCGTGCTTGGGGATGATCGGCGTCAGCGCGATGATCAGCGGAAATTCGCGATCGGCCTTGTCGTTGAAGGTGAACCGCACGCTGTGGTCGCCGGTCTTCTCAAGCTTGGCAATCCTGGCCATGCGGTCGCTGTAGGGCGGACGGCCTTTCTGGGTGTAGGCATCATAGGTGAACAGCACGTCCTCCGGCGTCACCGGCTGGCCGTCCGACCATTTGGCATTCGGGTTGAGATGGAATTCGATGCTCTTGCGCTCGGGATCCATGTCAGCCGACTCGGCAAGCAAGCCATAGAGCGTGAAGGCCTCGTCGGCATTGCGCTGCATCAGCGGCTCGAAGACCAGATTGCCGAAGATCGTGTCCATCATGCCGCGCGCCGTGGTGCGCAGGCTCTTCAGGATGAAGGGGTTGAGATTGTCGAAACTGCCGACGACGCAATAGGTGATGCTGCCGCCCTTCGGCGCGTCGGGATTGACGTAGTCGAAATGCGCATAGTCGGGCGGCAGGGCCGGCTCACCCTGCATGGCAATTGCATATTTGGGTTCCGACGCCGCCGGCAGGGGCGAAAGGGCGAAAAATGATGTCGCGGTGATCAGCCAAACGAGAACGCGGCCCATGACCGTCTCCTTACCGGGTCGGCTTGATGATTCGGTGCGCACACTAGCATGGGGCACCGCCAATGTTCGTTGCCAAGAATCGCAGATTGCGGGCTGGATTCGGCACCGCTTGCAGTGTAACACGCCGTCCGAAGTCATTCTGTTGCCTCATTTCGGCAACAGGTAGCTGGACCACACGGCGCGAAGAAGCGGGTCCCCGGGATCATTTGAGAGGAAGTGCACGACATGACGAGCCTGAACAGCAATGCGTACCGCCTGTCGGTCATGGCCGCTGGCGTGATCGGCTTTCTGGGCGCGGCAATTCCCGTTGCTTCCGCACAGCAGCAACAACAGATCCCGCAGGGCTGGTTCAAGGCTTGCACAAAGCAGGAAGACGTCGACATCTGCAACGTGCAGAACATCACCACCGCCGGCAACGGCCAGTTGGTCACCGGCGTGAGCCTGATCGAGCTGAAAGGCAAGGTGAACCGCAAGGTCTTCCAGGTGACGGTTCCGACCGGTCGTCTGGTTGGTGCCGGCATTGGCCTCCAGATCGATACCGGCAAAACGCAGAAGCTTGAATATGTGGTCTGCTTCCCCGACCGCTGCGTGGCGGAAGTGCCGCTGACCGACCAGCTCGTCGCCTCCTTCAAGAAGGGCCAGGCGCTCACCTTGACCTCGATCAATTTCCAGAACCAGCCCAATCCGATCAAGGTCGCGCTGCAGGGCTTCAGCGGCGCCTATGACGGCCCGCCGCTGCAGCAGTCGGACATCGAGGACCGGCAGAAGAAGCTCCAGGATTTCGTCGCCAAGAACAACCAGGACTTCGCCAAGAAGCTCAAGGAAGAGCAGGACAAGGCGAAGACCGCGAACTGATCGGTTCGGGCATTCTCAAAGCCACAAAAAAGCGGGGTCATGCCCCGCTTTTTTGCTTCTGCACCTGACTCACTGATCAGTGCCTGAGGTGATCAATGCCTGGACTGCCGTTTCGGTTCGTAGCGTCCGTCCGGCTTTTTGTCGAACATTTCCTTGATCTGCGGGTGGCGGACCGGTTCTCCCGATTGGTCCTCGAGCAGATTCTGCTCGGACACATAGGCGATGTACTCGGTTTCCGAATTCTCGGCGAGCAGATGGTAGAACGGCTGGTCCTTGCGCGGGCGCACGTCGACGGGGATCGCCTCGTACCATTCCTCCGTATTGGCGAATTGCGGATCGACATCGAAAATGATGCCCCGGAACGGAAACAGCCGATGGCGAACCACCTGTCCGATCGCGAATTTGGCTGTTCTCATCGTACTCACCACTGAATTCCTTAGCTTTATTTGGCGCAGACTCCGAATCAATTCAATCCCGAAGCTTTGAGCGTCCTCAAGCTGCGTGTGATACGTAGCAAAGATTGTGGGCGAGTTGCCGGCCATCGATGCCTGCCGGCAGCAAATGTGTTCGCAAGCTCACTGCTGGCGCGCTTGCTTTCCCAAGCCACCGCCAAGCGCCGCAAACCCGCTGCCGGGACGAAGCCCTTCGCGCATGAAGAAAGCGCGAAGCGGTGCAAAACCACCAAGCACGCCGAGCCCGGCACCGCGCGCCATCTGCGCCGGCAGCAGGTCGGAAAGCAGCGACATGTTCAGTAGATTGACCGCGCTGCTGCGCGCCAGAATATCGGGCCGGCGCTTGAAGTCATAGATGGCGAGGGCTTTCGCGGCCCCTGGGTCCTCATAATTTTCATTCGCGATTCCAATAAGATCGTCGATATCCCTGATGCCAAGATTGAGCCCTTGCGCGCCGATCGGCGGAAATACGTGGGCGGCTTCGCCGACAAGCGCCACCCGGTCGCGCGCAAAACGCAGCGGCGTCGCCGTTGCAAGCGGATAGACCTGCCGGCCTGGCTCGACCGTCACCCGGCCCAGCATGGACTGCATCCGCTGTTCGACCCGCAGCGACAACGTCGCATCGTCCAGCGCGGCAAGTTCCGTGGCGGTTTCCGGCTTGACCACCCAGACCAGGCTCGAGCGGTTGCCGGGCAGCGGAACCTGCGTGAACGGACCGGTTTCGGTATGGAGTTCGGTCGAGGTGAAGGCATGATCGCGGCCGTGGGAGAAGTTGAGCACCAGCGCTGCCTGGGGATAAGTCCGGGCGGCGGTCGAGATGCCCGCCGCCTGGCGCGCCGGCGACAGGCGTCCGTCGGCGGCAACCGCCAGGGATGCTTCGATCACGCTGCCGTCGGCAAGGGCCGCGCGAGCCTTATCGGCGCCGAGATGCCAGGCATCGACCATGGATGTCAGCCACGCGATCCCGGAATGCGCGGCAACCCTGCCGGCGAGCGCGGGAATGAGGACGCTATTGGGCAGGTTGAGCCCGAACTGATCCTCGTCGATCTCGCTGGCGCGGAAGGTGACGACCGGACTGCGGATCAATCGGTTGGTCGCGTCGACGATGCGCATCACCTTGAGGGGCGCGGCCTGCGGCTTGATGTCGGCGAGGACGCCCAGCCGCTCAAGCACCTTCAAGGCAGGGTTCATCAGTGCCGTCGTGCGGCCATCGGGAGCGGATGCCTCCGGCCCGACGAGCGTCACCGGAAAGCCGGCATCGGCGAAACCGAGCGCGGCGATCAGCCCTGCCGGCCCCGTGCCGGCGATGAGTATCCGTGTTGTTTTCTGATGCTCCAAGATCGGCTTCCGGCTTGCGATGCGGGGCAGCGCACGCGCCCCGCCACTCGATGAGCATATAGGTCAGGTCATACGGCTTGATCAACGGGGCGATTCGGCCCATTCGAAGGTCATGACCGGCCGCCAGGACGACTTCAGCCATCTCGACAGCGCAGGCCGTGCGACGGCCGATATCGCACGCAACCCGCGTTTGACGGTGAACCTCGTTGTCGGCGCCGGCATCCTGCTTGCCTGGCTGTCCCTGGCCGCAATGGCGGTCCGCGCCGCGGAGGGACGCGCCGCGGGTATCGGCGCGCCCGGCGACGCCTTGTTGAAAACCCTGCCGCAGCTGCCGTTGCCCGATTCCGTGCCCGGTTCTTCGCCCTCTGCCTCTCGGCCGCGCCCCTGGACGGAGATATCGGCCCGCGCGCCGGTGCGCTGACGGCAATGTGGTTCCTGATGGCGACCGCGACGATGCTGCCCTCGGCGGCACCGATGATCCGAACCTATTGCGAGATCGCCGATACGGCCAGGATCAGGCATGAGCCGGTCGTCCATCCGCTGGTGCTGGTCGCCGGCTATCTCTCGACATGGCTGGCCGCGTCGGCTGGGTTTGCGGCGCTGACGCTCGCCATCGATGCGCTCGCCTCGTCAGGCCAGATGTTCGATCCGGTTCTGGGCATTGCCGGCGCTGTCGCCTTGCTGGTCGCCGGCCTCTACCAGTTCAGTGGTCTGAAGGAGGCCTGCCTGAAGAAATGCAGGAACCCCTTCGCGATCCTGTTTTCCAACTGGAGCGCGCGGCCTGCAGCCATTTTCCGGCTCGGCGTCGCGCAAGGCATCTGGTGCCTTGGCTGTTGCTGGGCACTGATGCTGGTGATGTTCGCCGTGGGCGTGATGAACGTCTTCTGGATGGCGCTGATCGGCCTGTTCACCCTGATCGAAAAACAAGCCGCGGGCAGGCTTCCAACCCGGCTGGCCGGTGCGATACTGCTTGTCTGGGCAGCCGCGCTGCTAGTAGTCTCGCTATGAGTGGGGGAAACTCGATGACGGATCCGAGCTGGGCAATGAAGGGGGAGCTCGTACTCTCCTGCAATTGCACGGTTTTTTGCCCTTGCGTGCTGTCGCTGGGCAGCCATCCTCCGACCGAAGGCTATTGCCAGACCTGGGCGGGTTTCCGTATCGATGCCGGTCATTTCGGAGAGGTCGACCTGTCAGGGCTTAATCTCGGGCTGATCATGGAAATCCCCGGCTATATGAGCCGCGGCAACTGGACCGCCGGCCTGTTCATCGACGTCAGAGCCTCGATCTACGCGGTCAAGGCGTTGACGAAGATTTTCACCGGCAAGGCGGGCGGGACGACGTCGCTGCTTTCGATCCTCGTCGGCAAATTCCTCGGTGTCGAACAAGTGCCGATTACCTATGAGACACGCGACAAGACGCGTATCTTCCAGATACCGAAGATCATCGATGGGGCGGTCACGCCAATTGTCGGCAAGGACCGCGACAAGGACACGGTGATCAGCAATTCGGAATATTGGATCGCGCCGGAGATCATCGTGGCCAAGTCCGACAAGAGCAAGATGCGAGCCTTTGGTCGCAACTGGAATTTCGGCGGCCGTTCAGCCGAAATCTGCAAGCTGGACTGGCAGGGCCCGTGAGCAAGAACACAACGGCCAGGAAAGCCGCCAAGAAAATCGCCGACCGGATTCCGCGGCCGAAGAAGAAAGTCACCTGGCCGCAGGCGCGCGCCTTTTCGGTGCATCTCCTGACCGCCTCCGGTTCGTTCCTGGCCTTCCTGTCGCTGGTGGCGGCGAGCGAGGAGCGCTGGACGGCCATGTTCTGGTGGCTGGGGCTGGCGCTGTTCGTCGACGGCATAGACGGGCCGATCGCGCGCAAGCTCGAGGTCAAGGAGATCCTGCCAACATGGTCGGGAGAGCTCCTCGACAACATCATCGACTATGTCACCTATGTGCTGATCCCGGCCTTCGCGCTCTATCAGCGCGGCTTCATGGGCGAGGGCCTGTCGTTCCTGTCGGCGGCCATCATCGTGGTGTCCAGCGCGATCTACTATGCAGACACCGGCATGAAGACGAAGGAGAATTTCTTCAAGGGATTCCCCGTTGTCTGGAACATGGTGGTGTTCACGCTCTTCGTCATCGAGCCGGGACAATGGGTCTCGTTCGCGGTGGTCGTGGTGGCGGGCATCCTGACATTCGTTCCGATCAACTTCATCCATCCGGTTAGGGTGGTGCGGCTGCGGCGCATCAATCTCGCAATGACTCTTTTGTGGTGCGCTTTCGGCGCGCTTGCGCTTGCGCAAGCGGCACTCGCCGCCTTCTATGACCAGATCGGCGTGCTGGGCGCGCAGGTCAGCACCTTCATAAAGATTGGCATTACCGTTACCGGGCTCTATCTCGCCTGTATCGGCGGCATCATGCAGTTCTTTCCAAATCTCGGTGCCAAAAAAGCCTGATCGGCAAATTTCTCAAGGAAGCCCACCATGCCCAAAGCAGTCCGCATCCACGCCCATGGCGGTCCGGAAGTCCTGACCTATGAGGACACCGATCCCGGCCAACCGGGATCAGGGCAGATCCTGGTCAGGCACACGGCAATCGGCCTCAATTTCATCGACGTCTATCATCGCTCCGGTCTCTATCCGCCGCCCGGCGGGTTTCCGCTTATTCCCGGCAGCGAGGCCGCCGGTTTGGTCCTGACTGTGGGCGAGGGCGTTGACTGGCTGAAGCCCGGCGACCGGATCGCCTATGCCGTCACCACAGGCGCCTATGCGCAGGAGCGCGTCATCGATGCCAGCAAGGTCGTCAAGGTGCCGGACGGCATCAGCGACGAGCAGGCGGCAGCAATGATGCTGAAAGGCATGACCGCCGAATATCTCTTGCGCCGGACTTTCAAGGTCAAGGCAGGCGACACCATCCTGTTCCATGCGGCAGCCGGCGGCGTCGGGCTCATTCTCGGCCAATGGGCGAAGCATCTGGGCGCGACCGTCATCGGCACGGCAAGTTCGAGCGACAAGATCGAACTCGCAAAGGCACACGGCTTCGACCATGTCATCAACTACAAGGAACAGGATTTCGTTGCCGGCGTCGCGGCCATCACCGGCGGCAAAAAATGCGACGTCGTCTACGACTCCGTCGGCAACGACACATTCCCGGCCTCGCTCGACTGCCTGAAGCCGCTCGGCATGTTCGTCAGCTTCGGCCAGTCGTCGGGACCGATCCCGCCATTCTCGATGTCGCTGCTGGCGCAGAAAGGATCCTTGTTCGCCACAAGGCCGACGTTGTTCGTCTACAATGCAAAACGCGAGGATCTGGACGCCTCGGCCGCGGCCTTGTTCGAGGTCGTGCTCAGCGGCGCCGTCGAGATCAAGATCAACCAGCGTTATGCACTCAAGGATGCGGGCAAGGCGCACGCGGATCTTGAAGGGCGCCGCACGACAGGCACGACCATACTGGTTCCCTGACGGAAACTGCCCTGGTTTTCAGCTCTCTGCCGCAGGTGCCGGCAAGGTTTGCACGAAAAGCCGGCCCGCCGCGTGGTTGCGCGAAGAAGACTGATCTTTGCCCTTGAGTTTCCGCTGAAATTCTTGAAGCTCTTTCAAGTCGAGTGCTGCTTTCGCATGGGAGCTGGCCGCGCATACGATGCTTGCGGGAACACAGAACATATCCGGGAACCCGGATGGGAGGCACTGTGAGTGCAAATCATAACGGAGCGAATCTGCTTGAGGTTCGCGGCCTTACCAAGATTTTCGGCACGCTGACGGCGTGCGATCATGTCGACCTCGACATCGCCAAGGGTGAGATCCACGCGCTGCTCGGCGAGAACGGCGCCGGCAAGTCGACGCTGGTCAAGATGCTGTTCGGCTCGCTGGAACCCAATTCCGGCGAGATCTTCTGGAATGGCCAGGCCGTCCGAATTACCAGCCCGGGCGTCGCGAAAAAGCTCGGCATCGGCATGGTATTCCAGCACTTCTCGCTGTTCGAGGCACTGACGGCGGCCGAGAACATCGCGCTTTCCCTGGATGACGGTTCGCCGATCAGCAGCATCGCGGCCAAGGCGAGGGCGCTTTCCTACAGCTATGGCCTGCCGCTCGATCCGGAATCGCTGGTCGGCGACCTGTCGGTGGGCGAGCGCCAGCGCATCGAGATCATCCGCTGCCTGCTGCAGACGCCGCAGCTCATCATCCTCGACGAGCCGACTTCGGTGCTGACGCCGCAGGAGGCCGACAAGCTGTTCGAGACGCTCGAACGTCTGCGCTCGGAAGGCAAATCGATCCTGTACATCTCGCACCGGCTGGAGGAGGTCAAACGCATCTGCGACCGCGCCACCGTGCTGCGGCACGGCAAGGTGGTCGGCCACTGCAATCCGCGCGAGGAGACCGCCGCGTCCTTGGCCCGCATGATGGTCGGCAACGAAGTGCAGGCCGTGGTGCGCGCGCCGGTCGCGGGCATCGAAACGGCACAGTCCCTGCTCGAAATCCGCGGCCTCAGCCGCAAGCCGGCGACGCCGTTTTCGATCCCGCTCAAGAATATCAATCTCACCGTCCGCGCCGGCGAGGTGATCGGCATCGCCGGTGTCGCGGGCAACGGCCAGGGCGAGTTCTTCGAATCCGTTTCCGGTGAAGTCCTGCAGCCGGATGCCGCCTCGGTGCGCATTCGCGGCAAGGATGCGGGCAGCCTCAGCATCACCGGGCGCCGGCTGCTGGGTGCAGCCTTCGTGCCGGAGGAGCGCCTCGGCCATGGTGCCGCCCCGCGCATGCGGCTTTCGGAAAACCTGCTCCTGTCGCGCCATGCCACCGACGGCAAGACCTTCGTCGGGACGGGCGGAATGGTCAAGAGCGGCACCGTCTACGCCGCCGCCCAGCGCATCATCGAGGCGATGGACGTGCGCAAGAGCGCGCCCGATCCGGAGGCGGCAGCGCTGTCCGGCGGCAATCTGCAGAAATTCATCGTCGGCCGTGAACTCGACCGCAGGCCTGACGTCATGGTGGTCAACCAGCCGACCTGGGGTGTCGATGCAGGCGCAGCCGCCCATATCCGCCAGGCACTCATCGAACTGTCCCGCAGCGGATCGGCGGTGTTGGTCATCAGCCAGGATCTCGACGAGCTGTTCGAGATATCGGATGCGATCGCGGTGATGCACAATGGCGAACTGTCCAGGCCGCTGGCGATCGCCGAGGCGACCTTCGAAAAAATCGGCCTGCTGATGGGCGGCGCCGAACCAGGCCACGCCGAACACACGCTGGAGACGGCATGATGCGCCTCGAACTCGTCAAACGGCCGCAGCGCTCGGCGCTGTTTTCCATGCTGTCGCCATTCATCGCCTTCGCGCTGACGATCATCGCGGGCGGCATCATGTTCGCGCTGCTCGGGGTCAACCCGTTCAGCGCGTTCAACATCTATTTCATCGAGCCGGTCAGCCAGGTCTGGCAGTTGCACGAGCTGGCGATCAAGGCGGCGCCGCTGATCCTGATCGCGGTCGGCCTGTCGGTCTGCTACAAGGCCAACATCTGGAACATCGGCGCCGAAGGCCAGTTCATCTTCGGCGCCATCTTCGGCTCGGCCGTTCCGGTGCTGTTTCCTGGGTTCGAGGGCCCATTGGTGCTGCCGCTGATGCTTCTGCTGGGCATGGTCGGCGGTTCCGCCTACGCGGCTATCCCCGCATTTCTGAAAACCCGCTTCAGCACCAACGAGATCCTGACCAGCCTGATGCTGGTTTACGTCGCACAGCTCTTCCTCGACTGGCTGGTGCGCGGACCCTGGCGCGACCCGCAGGGCCATGGCTTCCCGCAGACCATCCAATTCGGCGATTCCGCCATCCTGCCGGAACTGATGCCGGATGCCGGCCGCGCCAATTGGGGCTTCGTGTTCGCGCTGGTCGCGGCGGTGCTGGTGTGGCTGATGATGAGCCGCATGCTCAAGGGTTTCGAGGTTCGCGTGCTCGGCTCCAGCCCGAGGGCAGGGCGCTTCGCCGGCTTCGGCCTCAACCGCATGGTCTTCTTCGCCTTCCTGTTGTCGGGCGCCCTGGCCGGGCTTGCCGGGATATCGGAAGTTTCCGGCGCCATCGGGCAACTTCAGCCCGTCATTTCGCCCGGCTACGGCTTCACCGCCATCATCGTGGCGTTCCTTGGCCGGCTCAATCCGCTCGGCATCGTCGCGGCGGGCCTGGTGCTGGCCCTGACCTATCTCGGCGGCGAGGCGGTGCAAAGCGCGCTCGGCATCTCCGACAAGGTGGCGCGCGTGTTCCAGGGCATGCTGCTGTTCTTCGTGCTCGGCTGCGACACGCTCATCCATTACCGCATCCGGTTGATCGGTCTGGCGCTGACCAAATCGGAGAGTGCCGCGAAGCTCGAGGCCGCGCCAAAGTTGAAGGAAGCCCGCTGATGGACATCACCGTCAACATCCTCCTGACCATCGCCACGGCGGCGACGCCGCTGCTCATTGCGGCGATCGGGGAACTGGTGGTCGAACGCTCCGGCGTGCTCAACCTTGGCGTCGAAGGCATGATGATCATGGGCGCCGTCGGCGGTTTCGGCGCAGGCTATCTGACCGGCTCGCCCTGGATCGGGCTCTTGGCGGCCATCGCCATGGGCGCGCTGTTCTCGCTGCTGTTTGCCGTCATGACGCTGTCGCTGGCCACCAACCAGGTGGCGACCGGCCTGTCGCTGACACTGCTCGGCCTCGGCCTCTCCGGCATGATGGGAACCAGTTTCGTCGGCCAGCCCGGCGTCAGGTTGCCCAATCTCGATATTCCCGGGCTCAGCTCCATCCCGGTGGTGGGCAGACTGCTGTTCGGCCAGGATCCGTTGTTCTACATCTCGATCGCGCTGACGGCGGCGGTGATGTGGTTCCTGTTCCGGACGCGCACCGGGCTGACGCTGCGCTCGATCGGCGACAGCCACGCCTCGGCGCATGCGCTCGGCATCAGGGTCATCCGCTACCGCTATCTCTCGGTGATCTTCGGCGGCGCCTGCGCCGGTCTTGCCGGCGGCCATCTCTCGCTGGTCTACACCCCGCAATGGGTCGAGAACATGAGCGCGGGCCGCGGCTGGATCGCGCTTGCGTTGGTGGTGTTCGCGTCCTGGCGGCCGTGGCGGGTGCTGGCGGGCGCCTATATCTTCGGCGCGGTGTGGATCGGCCAGCTTCATGCACAGGCTTTTGGCATTCCGGTGCCTTCGCAACTGCTTTCTTCGTTGCCCTATCTGGCGACGGTCGTGGTTCTCGTTCTAATCTCGCGCAACAAGCGTCTGACGATGATGAACACACCGGCTTCCTTGGGGCAGCCATTCGTTCCGGATCGTTGACAACAATAACAAGACGGGAAGCTCCAAGGCTTAACTCAGAGAGGTAACACGATGAAAAAACTGCTTATTGCCCTGATGACGACGACAGCGGCATTTTCGCTGGTCGCGTCCGCGGAGGCCGCCGACAAGCTGAAGGCATGCTGGGTCTATACCGGCCCTATCGGCGACTTCGGCTATTCCTACCAGCACGACCAGGGCCGCCTCGAAGTCGAAAAGGCGCTCGGCGACAAGGTCGAGACCGCCTATCTTGAAAACGTCTCCGAAGGCCCCGATGCCGACCGTGCTTTCGAGCGGCTGGCGCGCGAAGGCTGCAAGATCATCTTCGGCACGTCCTTCGGCTTCATGGACGCCGAAGTGAAGGTCGCCAAGAAGTTCCCCAAGGTGATGTTCGAGCACGCCACCGGCTACAAGACGGCGGACAATCTCGGCATCTACAATGCGCGCTTCTATGAAGGCCGCTATGTGCTCGGTCAGATCGCGGCCAAGGAATCGAAGTCCGGCGTCGCCGGCTACATCGTCTCCTTCCCGATCCCGGAAGTGGTGATGGGCATCAACTCCTTCATGCTCGGCGCGCAGTCGATCAATCCGAATTTCAAGGCCAAGATCGTCTGGGTGAATTCCTGGTTCGATCCGGGCAAGGAAGCCGATGCGGCCAAGGCCCTGTTCGACCAGGGAGCCGATATCATCGTCCAGCACACGGATTCGACCGCGGCCCTGCAGGTGGCCGAGGAGCGCAAGCTGCACGGCTTCGGCCAGTCCTCCGACATGATCAAGTTCGCGCCGAACGCGCAGTTGACCTCGCTGACCGACGAATGGGGACCTTATTACATCAGCCGGGTTCAGGCAGCGATCGACGGCACCTGGAAGCCCGACAATGTCTGGCTCGGCATCAAGGACGGCGCGGTGAAGCTCGCGCCTTACACCAATATGCCCGACGACGTGAAGGCAATGGCCGAGGCGACCGAAAAGAAAATTGCCGGCGGCTGGAATCCCTTCACCGGACCGATCGCCAAGCAGGACGGCTCGCCATGGCTGAAGGACGGCGAGGTCGCCGATGACGGCACGCTGCTCGGCATGAATTTCTACGTCAAGGGCGTCGACGACAAGCTGCCGCAATAAGCTCTACGTACGTTCGTCAGGGAAGGGCGCCGCGCGGCGCCCTTTCTCATTCGGCGGCTTGCGCGGCCACCGAGACATGGCGAAACCGCACCAGGCCGGCGTCCACCACGAGACTGAGCCGGATCCTGAGCCAACGCTGCACCGGCCGCTCGAAATAGCGCCAGATCGCCCACGACACCAAAACCATGAGCGCCACGCAGGTCCACGCTGCAACCCATTTGCCGGCCAGCGGCGTCAAGGCGTTGATGAAGAGGTAGCCGGCATTCTGGTGAATGAGATAAAGCGGGTAAGTCAGCCCGCCGAGAGCCAGCGTGAACGCCGACGGCCTGATCCGGTGGCGCAGCAGGACAGCGCCGATCAGCGCCGCGTGCATCACCACGTTGGCGGCCACGAGATGGGCGGACGAGACCGCAATGCCGTAGTGCCCGATCATCCACTGTTGCGTGACAGACAGCGTATAGCTGGAGAGCACGAAGGCGGCGGCCAGCAGCAGCAAGGCCGGCACTGAGCGACCATGCGCGTGGAGATGATGGACCAGCATGCCGGCGGCGAAGAACGGCCCGAACTCGGTGAGAAACAGAAGCCGCGCCGCGCCGCTGCCGAGCAAGAGTTCATTGACCGCCGAGATCGCCAGCCAGCCGAGGATCAGCCCCAATTTCCATCGCTGGAAAACGCCGGCAATCAGGGCCAGCGTCACCCAGCCGTAGAAAACCACTTCAAGCACGACCGACCAGTAGACGCCGTCCATGAAAGGTTGGCCGACGGCCGGCGCGAACATTGTGAGATTGGCGAGATACTGGCTGAAGGAGGCTGGGAGCAGCGGCGTGCCGGAAAAGGCGATAACCGCGAAGCTTATCGTCATGCAGAGCAGAAAGCCCGGATATAGACGCGCGAAACGCGCGACGGCGAATTCTTCCCAGCCGCCGCCTTCCGCCGACCATGCGATGACGAAACCGCTGATCAGAAAGAAAAGATTGACGCCGAGATAGCCGTACAGAGCGAGTGGAGCGGCATGAGGATAGCCCGTCGTGAGAAAGCCGTCGGCAGCCGCGCCGCGGAAGAAATAGTGAAACAGCACAACGGCCAGCGCCGCCGCCAGCCTCAACAGGTCGAGCGTCGCGATATAATCCTGGCGGACAGGTCTGGGGTCCATCCTGAGTCCCTGCGTTTACGGTCCGGAAACCATAAGGCAGACGGCGGCCGCACAGGGTAAATGGCCGGAACTATCGCGAAATGTGGTAAATCGCAGCCCTCAGACGGCCGAACCGTAGAGATCATAGGCGTCGGCGCGATCGACCTTGACGGTGACGATGTCGCCGGCGCGCAGCGGGCGTCGCGACTGGATGTGGACGGAACCATCGATCTCCGGCGCATCGTATTTGGTGCGGCCCTTGGCCGACGTGCCATGTGCTTCGTCGATCAGCACCGGCAGGCGCTTGCCGACCTTCTTGGCCAATTGCGTCGCCGAGATCTTCTGCTGGCGCTGCATGAAGCGGTGCCAGCGCGCCTCCTTGATTTCCTGCGGCACCTGCTCAAGGCCGAGTTCGTTGGAGCGCGCGCCCCGTACAGGTTCATATTTGAAGCATCCGGCGCGATCGATCTTCGCTTCATCCAGCCAGTCGAGCAGCATCTCGAAATCCTCGTCGGTCTCGCCGGGAAAGCCGACGATGAAGGTCGAGCGGATGGCGAGGTCGGGACACACATCGCGCCAGCCGCGAATGCGCTCAAGCGTCTTTTCGCCATGTGCCGGCCGGCGCATGTTCTTCAACACCTGCGGCGACGCATGCTGGAAGGGGATGTCGAGGTAGGGAAGGATTTTTCCCTCGGCCATCAGCGGGATGACGTCGGCCACGTGCGGGTAGGGGTAGACATAGTGCATGCGCACCCAGATGCCGAGCTTGCCCAATTCCTCGGACAGGTCGAGGAACTTCGCCCGCACTTCACGATCACCGAACATGCTGGCCTGGTATTTGATGTCGATGCCGTAGGCACTGGTGTCCTGCGAGATGACGAGGAGTTCCTTAACGCCGGCCTTGGCCAGTTTCTCGGCTTCACGCAGCACATCGGCCGCCGGCCGCGAGACAAGGTCGCCGCGCAGCGCCGGGATGATGCAGAAGGTGCAGCGATTGTTGCAGCCTTCCGAAATCTTGAGATAGGCATAGTGGCGCGGCGTGAGCTTGACGCCTTGAGGCGGCAGCAGATCGATATAGGGATCATGGCTCGGCGGCGCAGCCTCGTGCACGGCCGCCATGACGCTCTCATAGGCCTGCGGACCGGTGATGGCGAGAACGTTGGGATGCTTCTCGCGAATGACATCGGGCTCGGCGCCCAGGCAGCCGGTGACGATGACCCTGCCGTTCTCCGAAAGCGCCGAACCAATGGCGTTGAGCGATTCATCACGGGCGGAATCGAGGAAGCCGCAGGTGTTGACCACGACGAGATCGGCACCGTCATGCTTGCGGGCGATCTCATAACCCTCGGCGCGCAGGCGCGTGATGATGCGTTCGGAATCCACCAGGGCTTTGGGGCATCCGAGACTGACGAAGCTGACGCGCGGGGCGGACATGGGCAAGGTTCCAATGGACATGAACCGGAAACGCTGATCCGGCTCGAAGTCTCGACATATAACGGTTTGCACGGCTCTGGCAGGAGCTCAAGTCGGGCGGCGCAATAGCACGGCTTGCCCCATCAGGCAAACAGGCAAGCTCTCCGACATCGGCGATCTCGTTGTGCGGATCGAAGCGAAGAAGCCGAAAGCCGTTGGTTCGCGGCTCTTAAAGCGAATTGTCGGGTAATGGCAGCCAGTCAACGCGACTTTCAGCGCTATGATTAGGACTCACTAATATGCTATAGGCAGAATGGTGAGGGGCTAGTCCCATGAGACAGTTGCTAGGACACATTGCATTGGCGTGGCTTGTGCTGCCCGGCGATGCGGACGCACACGGTTGGTATACGGGCAAGACCGATCCCGTTCTTCACTATGACTGCTGCGGAAACAAGGATTGCCGCCCCATCGATTCCAACGATGTCAGGATGACCAAAGACGGCTATTTTGTCAGGCTGCACCCTACCTACTTGAATGAGCCACAAGAAGCAGAGTGGTTTATCCCGAGAGAACGTGTCCAGGCTGCGCCCGATGATCGATACCACATCTGCGAGCGTCTAATGACGTTTTATCGAACGATCATTCCCCATATGAAGTTTGATCCTTACCAGCGATATAGGTGGACATGCTTCTTCGCGCCGATGGGCACCGGTTCAATTCCAATTAGAATGAACCACTATGCTGCAATTTCAAACTGACCAACATCGGCGGGCGCAAGGGCTCCAGCTCAGTGGCCGCTCGACCCGAACCACGGCGCCAGGAAAGCGAATTGGTCGGGAAACTGCTGCACGGCGCCGTCGAGAAGCATCTTCACGGCGACGTAAAGGATGATCAGCAGGCCGATATAGGCGATCCAGCGGTATTTGTGCAGCAGGCGCGCGACGAAGGACGCGGCGAAGCCCATCAGCGCAATCGACAGAGCGAGGCCGATGATCAGCACCGTCGGATGGTTCATGGCCGCACCCGCGACGGCCAGGACATTGTCGAGCGACATCGAGACGTCGGCAATGACGATCTGCCACGCGGCCTGCGAGAAGGTCTTGCGCGGCGACTTGCCGGCGATGGTCCCATCCTTGTCGAAATCGCCATTCGACAGCGCTTCGGTCGCGTCGCGCTCCTGCTCGTGGCTGACACCCAGCTCCCGCCACATCTTCCAGCATACCCAAAGCAGCAGCAGGCCGCCGGCGATGAGGAGCATGGGGCCAATTGTCAGCAGCCATTGCGTGATCAGGGCGAAGAAAATGCGAAGGACGGTGGCCGCGATGATGCCGACCAGAATGGCCCGTTTGCGCTGACTGGCCGGCAAGCCGGCCGCCGCAAGGCCGATGACGATGGCGTTGTCCCCAGCCAGCGCAAGATCGATCGCGATTACCTGAAAAAGGGCCGATAAGCCTGCGGCAGTAAATATTTCCATCGACCTGGAAGCCCTTGCCTGTTCGCCGAGTGTTCGTTGTCGATCGCCCAGCCCGCCCTAAAGGCATGGTTCCTTGCCGTCAAGACATCGCTTCGGGCAACGCCGCAAAACCGCTTTCGTTGCAGCGGCGCCATTGAGGGGATTCGACAATCACGGCCGAGCGAGTCGAAACGGCAGTGAAAAACCTAATCGTAGAGATTGTATTTTGCCCAGTCGGTCTCTGGAATCTCGTCGCCGATGCGGTAGCGGAGCTGTAAAACCTCCATATGGTCCGGCGCCGTCTCGCACTTGAATTTCAGCCGGTACCATTGCCCCTTGCTGCGGAAGGCGGCTCCTGGGCTCTTAATGGCGTCGTCGCTCATGACCGGCGTGGCAAAGGCGTAAGCGACCACCCGATCCGCCTTGTACTTGCGGTCGTCATGGGTGATCCGGTCGAGGACTTCAGCATCACAGCGCTGTTCGAGGCGGGTTTGCGGGTCGAGTTTCAGGAGGCCTGCGCGCAAGGCGCTGTCCATGGCGTTGGCCGGAAAAGCCAGGGTCAAGAACGCCATGACCGTCGTGCAGAGTGTCTTCATGGGCGGGACAAGCAGCATATTTTGTCTGAAAAATCAACCAAAGGGCCGGGCGTTGTCCCGCGCTCAGGCACTCGGCGCGTTCAAAATCCCGTGTCGGGATTCATCGTGCGATGGCTGCGGCCAACGCATCAGCGAGGCACGGCCGGCGTCGGTCAGATCGTAGACGCCGCGGTCGACGCGCGCGAACCAGCCATAGACATTATGCAGCAGGATTTTCGGCGCAAGCGGCGTCAGCGCCTTGAGATCGCGCGGGCGCTTGGGCCCGTCGGCCAATGCCGCGGCGCAGGCGAGGGCGCTTTGGCGGTATGCTGTCATGATGGGATTGCGCGATCCCCCGCCCGCGACAGGATCGCCGCGGCGCCGACGATGTTCGTCGACCAGCCGCGAGCGGCGCCGTGGGTTCTTGCGCGGCGTGACGGTGACCGGGCTCAGAAGCACCTCGACCCGGTCGCTCGCCGTTACGCCGAGCAGGCCGAAGCCAAGCCGGCGGCAAAGATTGCGGAACCGGGCGTCGCTCTCGCGTCCCTTGCCCCTGGCCGACATGCGCGCGGCCAGCCACACCTCGTCGCAGGCGGTCGCGCGGTCGACGCCTTGCAGCACCAGTTCGAGATTGAACGCCAGCTTCAACTCGCAAATGACGACGACGGGCGGCTCCCCCTCACGCAGCGCGACAATGTCGCAGCCGCCGATCTCGCCCTTCACGGCAAAATCCAGGCTTTCGAGAAACCGCTTCACCGGCGCGTAGAGTGAGGTTTCGTTCATAGGCCCAAGGCTTAGCCGATTCGGCACGAAAAGCCTCGGGAGCAGGTCTACATGCCTTTCCGGGGTTCGCCGAACCATCGTGATGCGGCTTGAGCGGCTTCCTCCGGGTTGGGGTCATCCTCGCCAGCCCAGGCCACGAAGCCGTCGGGGCGCACGAGCACGGCGCTCAAGCCAAGCTGATCCCTGGCCTTTCCGGCGACGTAGGTGATCCGGTCGCCCCAGCGGCCTGCAAGCGCTTCAAGCGATGGGCAAGCGTCAAAGTCAAGGAACAGGCCCTTGCCCGTGCGGAGGAACTCGCCGATTTTTCTTCCTCCGATCAGCTCGAAATCGGGAACACTGCGCCCGACCAGCCCGTGGCCGCCGCCAGGATCGTAGCGAAGAGAAATACCCCATATCCGTTCGGCGAAGTATGTCGCGCCGTCGCGCGTGTCGATCAGGTCGCGGATGATGGTTTCGAGCGCGCGCGTTGCCGGGCTTGGCCGCATGAGCGCGACCTGGGCGCGCGACCAGTCGAGGATTTGCGCCCCGACCGGATGGCGTTCGCTGAAATAACTGTCGAGCAGACCGTCCGGCGCGTCGCCGCGGATGGTGGCGGCCAGCTTCCAGCCAAGGTTCATCGCGTCGCCGAGCCCGAGGTTGAGACCCTGGCCGCCCAAGGGGGAATGGATATGCGCGGCGTCGCCGGCAAGCAGCACTCGTCCCTTGCGGTAGGTCGTTGCCTGATAGGCGCGATCCGTCCAGGTGGCGGCGAGTTTGAGGGCCGTCAGCGTGATGTCCGCGCCGGATACTCGGCGCAAAACCGCCTGCACATGGTCGCAGGTGATTGGCCGGATTCGGTGGAAAGCCCCGCCATCGAACTCGACCATCGCGACGGTACCGGGTCTTTGATAAGTGTACATGCCGGTCGGCGTGTAGTGGCGGCCCGGCGTGAGCCTGTCCGGCTCGGCCATTTCGATCTGAACGGAATAGCCTGTGAATTCCGGATCGGTACCGACGAACGCGAAGTCGCCGGCCTTGCGCACCGTGCTGCGCCCGCCGTCACAGCCGACAAGCCAAAATCCCCGAAAAATCTCACCGCCGGCGCGAACGGTCACGCCTTCATCCGTCTGATCGAAATCCTCGACACCGAAGCCGCGCCTGATCTCGACTCCCATTGCGATTGCGCGCGCGGCCAAGACTGATTCGAGATGCGCCATTTCGACCGCGATTGCGGCGGTGGCCGAACCTGGCAGGCGGTAGGGCCATTTCGCGGCGTCGATGGCATCGTGGAAGAACTGGATACCTGCGAAATGGCCGCCCGGACGGCGCGGTTGATCCAGCCAGTGCGCGCCAGTCGCAGCGCCACCGTTGCCCGTCCCATCCCTCGCACTTTGTGGAGCGACGATGTCGTCCAGCAGACCGCGACGGTAGAGGGCTTCGATGGTGGGCACCGAGAGGCCGCGCAGCCCGAACGGAAGCTGCTTCAACGGGGAGTGCGGATCTTCGGCTTGCTCCAGCACCAGCACCGAGAGGTCGGCGAGGCGCAACTCACAAGCGAGGAACAGGCCGACAGGGCCTGCACCAGCAATTATTACGTCATGGGAATCCAGATGGCGGTTGTGCATGAACTGCTCCTTTGTCGATGTTCGACCGGAGCGTTCCTCGGATTTGAGAACCACGGACGAACGATTGGACGCGAGAGAAGCGTCCGATGTTCGTCGTGGGGATCTCCTGCAGGAGGCCAAAGACCAGAGCTTTCGTTACCGAAAGGACTTGGGCTTACCAAACCAAGTCTGCCTTTTCCGACACCGGCTCTATAGCGTTGCGGTGAGCGATCCGCAACGGACGGGATTGCGGCCGATGCAGAACGGAATCATGGGCGCTCAGGCTTGAACCGATGAAACGCCCGATGCCTTATTCGATTCGCTCGTCTCGTGGCAATTTCGCTGTCGGTCGGCTTGAATGGAATGGTATTCCAGGGCGCCATTCCCGTGGTACAACCCTAAGGACTTCCTGACGGCGGATGCGTTCATAAAGCGTTATGTTTGGCACGTCGGCTCGCAGGGCTCCAGGTCGCCGCACGTCACAGGCGATGCGGCCCAACGATCTATGGTGCGCCGACTTCAAGGGCGAGTTCAGGCTTGGCAACCGCCAGTGTGGCGCGTTGTGTCATTGCAAACAGCAATACAGGTTGTGTGTGCAATCTTCCCCGCGCTATAGAGCCACATCTTTCAGGGCGAGACGGCAGACATTGCTCAAGCACATAACGATCATCCTACCGATACCGTATCGGGGTGGCTCTCTGCGCGTCACCAAAACCATTGCGCGCATGATCAGCAAAGGCAGCCAGCAAGACGGCACCCCTTGCCGTGTCAGAGTGGCTGTGCTGGCGGGCGAATACGATCTGGAGACCGTCTTTGCGGACCTCGTGAACGATGACATCGAGGTTCGAGAATTCTCTTGGCGAACGATATCTCGAAAAGAAGTGGCTGCCATCAAGCGCAACCAAGGCGAAAGTGCTGAATTGGACTTCGATCAGTATCAAATTCCAGACGACGGAATTGACAACTGCAGCGATTCTGATTGCTGGCTAATTGTTTCTGACCGTCTTGCAATGCCGCTGGCTCCTGTAAAACCGCACATCGTGTTCGCGACCGACTATATCCAGCGGTACATCCCAGGCATCTTCCCCAAGTCAGGTTGGGGCGACATCGACCACTCGTTCATGCTGGCGGCTCGGCTAGCCAGCGCCGTGATCACTACAACGCCCCAAACTAGACTCGACGCTATCAGTTATGCAGGCATTCCTGCTTCGAAGGTGCACTTGGCACCAATGGATTTTGACCCAACATGGTTGCCCGTAACGGAGACTGTCCAAGAGCAGAAGCGTTCGTACATCGTCTGGCCGACCAATCCTGCTCCACATAAAAATCACCCCAGGGCGTTTGATGCGCTGATCCGCTACTATGAGGAGAAGGAGGGCTCCCTGGACGTCAAGATCTTAGGCCCAAACAGCCGATGGCTTGACCCAAAATTTGGTGACAAATCATATTTTTCAAGCAACGATCACGTATTAGAAGCCAGGGCAAAGATTGCAGGGTCGAGAGTTCTTAGAAATCGGGTGCGGTTTGAGGGCGAGATTTCAGACGAGCGTTACGCTGAATCCCTGGCAGGCGCGGCATTTCTATGGCATCCAACGCTGATCGATAATGGAACATTTGCCGTTGCTGAAGCTGCCTGGTGCGGCTGCCCCTCGCTGGTAAGTGGCTATCCTCAGATGCGATACATTGGGGAAAGGTTTGCTATTCCAATGGAGTTTTTCAGCGCCGTATCTGTCGAAGGAATGGCAGGCGCTTTGAAGGATATGGAAACCAGAGCCAACGAAGTCCGGCTCAAGCTACCAACCAGGGAGACGCTTTCAAAGCATTCTTGGCAACACTACGCCACGGAGTATTGGGGCATGCTGAACAGGATTGTTGCGTGAAGAGACTTGGCATTTTCCTCGGTTTCACGCCTAAGCAGCTTGCCCCCCATGAAGGCATTTCGCGCCTAATTGGATTTATAGCTAAGGGTGCAGTTCGGTCAAAAGGCATCTCCGTTACCATCGCCGGACCATCTTGGCTGAGAGGCGACATTAATGCTCTCTTAGATGATGCCGGGATCGCCCGTAGCAGTGTTAATATCGTCACAACAAATAGCGTGCCGTACATCGTTCGCATCTGGAGACTGTCGGAATACTTTCGTAAGCCGGCTAAAAAGCCACGCGCTCGGCAGTTTCGCGTCAAGCGCGTTCTTAAAAAGATCCTGTACCTCGTCGTTTCATGGCTCTCGACATCGTCGACAATCGTGTTTGTTGGCGGCGCCTTTCTTCTCGCCATCTTGGCCTTAGCACTCGCCGTTCCGGTCTTGTTTGTCGCGCTGTCCTTGACGGCTGTTTTTCTGGCAAGGCGAGGCATTAGGCGCGCCATGAGGCAACCTTTCGCATTGCGCATCAAGCGGAAGTACGTGGCAACGAGGAAAAGGGCGAGAGTTGCCATGGGCATCGTCGACCGCGTTCGTGAGAGCGAGCTATCGCGGCTGATACGGAAGCTCAACCGTCGCAAAGATGTGGACGTTTGGTATGTTCCATCGATGTTTTGGCCAGAGGTCGCTGCACTGGACGGAAAGGTGGTTATGGCGGCACCCGATATCGTCTTCTATGAGCACCCTGCCCAATATACTGGGGAGGACTTTGAAGGTTCCCTGGAGCGCATCACGGCGAGCCTGGCGGCAGCCGATCACCTGATCAGCTATAGCGACCACGTGAAGCAACATCACATGGTGGAAAGGCAGGGTATCCCGCCCGACAGGGTTTCTGTCATCCGCCACGGCATCGTCGATATGGGAGAGGTCGAGGGAGCCCACGGGAATAGAGCGGGAGCTCTCGACGTACTACATCGGTACTTGTTTAGCAAAAGGCATGTGCTCCCTCGATATCTGGATGGCTTCCGGTTCGATGATGTGCCTTTTCTGTTCTATTCATCGCAGGTCAGACCTCATAAGAACATTGAGGGATTGATCGTTGCGTACGAGAAGATACTAAGAGAGCATTACCGGCCAGTCAAACTCATCCTTACTGCCGGGATTGAAGACACTGACCGGATCAAGGATTTCATAAATGATCGCGGCTTGCAAAGAGATGTAATCTCGCTTTACTCGGTACCAAACAAGGTCCTGGCAGCGTTATACCGGCTCGCTGCACTTGCGGTGACGCCAACCATGTTCGAAGGCGGCTTCCCATTTACGTTTTCCGAGGCGTACTCGGTGGGCACGCCTTCTGTGATGAGCCGCATCCCGGCGGTGACCGAAGTTATTCGAGACGAAGACCTGCTCGACCTTATGACTTTTGATCCACGAAATCGGAAAGACATGTTGCGCAAGATCCTATGGGGCCTTGATAACAGGCAGGCCCTTCTCGATGCGCAGCGCCCGCTGTTTGAGGATCAAGCGGCTAGAACTTGGTCGACAGTGGCGGAAGAGTATCTGGACCTCATGAAGTCCGTGGAAGCGAAATGAAGGGCGGCGGCAAGGCGCCAGACAACGACCGGGTCGGGGCTGCGCTCACCGCGCACCATGATCAGATGGTCAGTATGGAAGCGAAATCGATGGCCATTCAGTTGGTGATGACCGGCCTGCTGAGCGAGCTGAAAAAGCGGGAAGATGGGAAACAGGCCATTTCCGCTGCATTCGATTTTGCCGCCGATGTCGCCGTTGCCGCAGCAAGCGGCCCGCAGAAATCCGTCACTCGGAAAATGTGCTTGCTTTAAAGATGCTGGATCACTGGCGAAAGATGTTCCAGGCTTAACTCGGCCTGCGCAACGCTAACGATCCGCCTCAAACCAAGTCGTAATGCCGTAAGGGTGCGTTACCCTGATCCATTCGCCGGTCTGGGGTCTATCCGCATACCGTATCGTTATTGGCCCACGGTTCTTTGCGGCCTCGACATCGTTCTTGGCCCGAACCTCGGCCCGTTCCACCGCTTTTTGCTGTCACGCATCAAATCGACGATGAAACTCGGCATGCGTCGCGCTACATATCCAGCGTGTCGAGAGGGACACGCTTGTCGGGCCGCTTCTGTGGCCTCTCTTCTAGATCGTCTCCTCCAAAAAGTACTACGTATCCTATCGTTACGCTCACTATTGCAGCGACTAACGTCGACGCCCACACGAACGCGCCCGTCCACCAAAAAAAGCTATCCATAGTTCCCCCTACGCCCGATGGGGTTTGTAGTACATTGTTCAGATTAGAGCAAATGTACCAGAAGCAGTCGGCCCAAATGACAAGTTGCTTCGGCTTGTGCTCGGCTGTTCAAGGAACGCGGCCTGCCGGAAGCGATCAGAGCGACAATGGCCTTCCTTTCGCAAACCCAACAGCCTCTACAATCTCTCCAGGCTGTCGGTGTTCTGGCTGAGGCTCGGCATCGCCATCGAGCGCATCCGGCCTGGCAACCCGCACGAGAACGCTCGCCATGAGCGCATGCACCGCACGCTCAAGGCCGAAACGACCCGGCCGCCGGGCATGAACACCCTCCAGCAGCAGGCCAGGTTCGATGCTTTCATGAGCGAATTCAATGACGAGAGGCCCCACGAGGCCATCGGCATGAAGGTGCCAGCCGAGCTCTACAGAGGCTCTTCAAGAGCCTATCAAGGTCTACCCGAGCTGGAATATCCCTTCCATGACAAGGACATCCTCGTCACCGCCTGCGGCCGCATCTGCATGCACAGGAAGAAGATAAACATCTCCACCGTGCTCGCCGGCCAAAGGCTCGGCATCAGCGAAGTCGACGACGGCATTTGGCTCGTCTCCTTCATGCACTATGATCTGGGGTATATCGACTTGGAACAGAGGACCTTGCAGACCATCGACAACCCGTTCGGCACGAGGTTGTCACCCATGTCTTAGGTACATTCTGTTACCTATGTCTCCGGGCCGTACACGGCGGTGTTTGGCGGAGGGAGTGGGATTCGAACCCACGGTGAACTTGCGCCCACGCCGGTTTTCAAGACCGGTGCCTTAAACCGCTCGGCCATCCCTCCAGCGACATCTCTTCGCCCAGCGTCACTCGATCAGATATTCGAGCCTGGCGGCGAATGAAGAGAGCCATCTTGCTGATGCTCTAGTGTGCCCGGCAAAGATCTGTCAACCGGCATGCGCGGACCGCATGTTTCCCGGCAGCCGACGCCGGGCAGGGTGGCGTCACAATCTTGCCCGGTTCCGGCCACAATCGATTAATAGCGTGATAAACAATTCCTGCGCACAAAGGACAGGGGTTCGAGGCGTCGTTGGTCTTAGTCAGGTAAGCTTTGGCTCCTGCGACGTTCAAGCCGCGGCGTTTTTGGTCGAGACTGTAGGGGACATCAGGAAATGCAAACTACGGCGCGCCCGCGTCTACGCCGTGCTTGCGCTTTCGCGCTATTCACCATGTCGGCAGCCTTGCTTGCCGCCTGCGCGTCGCAGCCTGAACCAAAAGGGATGGTCCACAAGAAGACCCGTTCCAAGGAATATTTCGCCGAAACCGAATATGGCGTGAAGGCCAGCCCTCGCGTCGCCTTCATGCGGCGTGGCGGCGGCCGCGACCAGCTTGGTAAACCCTACCAGGTTCGCGGCAAGTGGTACTATCCGAAGGAAGACAAGCACTATGCCAAGGTCGGCCTGGCGTCGTGGTACGGCGATGCCTTTCATGGACGGCTGACCGCCAACGGCGAAGTCTACGACATGAGCCATCTGACGGCGGCGCACCCGACCATGCCCCTGCCGAGCTACGCCCGCGTCACCAATCTCAAGACCGGCAGTTCGGTCATTGTGCGCGTCAATGATCGCGGTCCCTACCACCAGGGCCGCATCATCGATGTCTCGGAACGCGCCGCCCAGATGCTCGACTATGCCAATGTCGGCACGGCCGAGGTGAAGGTGGAATATGTTGGCCGCGCACCGCTCGACGGCAATGACGACCAGTATCTGATGGCCTCCTACCATCCAGGCAACAGGATACCGGATCCATCGGACGGCCTGCCGACCGGCGTCATGGTGGCCATGAACGGACCGTCGCCCAGCCTGCCGGTGGGTGCTGCCGCCGTGCCATTTCCGGGTCAGCTGACGAATTCCGATATGGTTCAGCAAGGGCAGGTGCCGGCACAATCGCCGGCGTTGGGTGACCTGGCGCTGCCCGACTTCGGTCCGATCGTGCCGGAGCGTCCGGATATCGGCCTGCCGCCGCAATCGCCGTTTTCGGTGGCCTCGCTCTCCTATGCCGACGAGCGCGTGCGGAGCGGCGATGTCTTTGCCGCACTTGACGACGACGGCATGTCGCCCGCCGACATCCTGCGCTCATGGAAGAGCGCCAATCCCCAGGCGCCATCGCCGGCCTATGTCGCGGCCGGCACCTTTGATGACGCCACGGAGGCAAAACGCGTGGCCGCGGCGCTCGAGCCCTTCGGCAGGATCGAGATCCAGCGGTCCGAATTCGACGGCAAGGACTGGTATGCGGTGAACCTCTATCCGGACGGCCATGGCGGCGTCGACGATCTGCTGCAGGCGGCCTGGTCGCACGGTGCGCCGGACGCTCTGGCCGTGCGCAACTGATCTATTTTCCGGCACGGTTGATCCTGCGGAAAAAACCCTGATAGCCTAGCCGCGCCAGAACCGGCAAACGGGTCGAGATTTCATGCAGTTGCGCGTCTTTCCGCCTTTGGCCGGATTTCTGGGATTGGCCCTGCTGCTGTTTTGTATCGCACCCGCCAGCGCGCAGCTTTTCGAGACCAAGGCAGCCCAGGCCTTCATGATCGACGCCGAGACTGGAACGGTGTTGTTTTCCAAGGACGCCGACAAGCCGATACAGCCGGCCTCGATGGCCAAGCTGATGACGATGGAAGTGGTGTTCAACGCCGTCAAGTCTGGACGCCTGACCCTCGACGACACGTTCGTGGTGAGTGAAAACGCCTGGCGCAAGGGCGGCGCCCCTTCGGGAACGTCGACGATGTTTGCCAAGCTCAAATCGGCGGTCCGGGTCGAGGACCTGATCCAGGGCGTGACGGTGCAGGCGGCCAATGACGGCTGTATCGTGCTGGCCGAAGGCATCGCCGGGTCCGAGGACAATTTTGCCGCGCAGATGACCGAACGCGCCCGCCAGATCGGCCTGGCCAAATCGACTTTCGTCAATTCGACCGGGTTGCCGGCGGAGGGCCAGCAGACGAGCGTGCGCGAACTGGCAATGCTGGCTTTGCATCTGTGGCGCGACTATCCGGATCTTTATCGCTACTACGGCCTGAAGGACTTTACCTGGAACAAGATTTCACAGAGGAATCGCAACCCGCTGCTGGCGATGGACATCGGCGCCGACGGCCTGGCGGTCGGCAGCAGTGAGGTGTCCGGTTTCGGCATAGTCGGCTCGGTCAGCCACAATGGCGCGCGGGTGATCGCGGCGATGAGCGGGCTCGCCAGCGACAAGGAACGCGCCGAGGAGGCGCGCAAGCTGCTCGAATGGGGTGCCCGTTCCTTCGAGAAGACGCAAATCTTCGCCAAGGACGAGGTGGTGGGCCAAGCTCAGGTTTTCGGCGGCATTAAAGCCGGCGTGACGCTGAAGGCGAAAGGGCCGATCGCCATCTTCCTGCCGGTAGCCAACCGCGACAAACTGACGGCGAGCATCGTCTATGACGGACCGGTTGCCGCACCTGTGGAGGAGGGGCAGCCGGTAGGCGTGCTGCGGGTCTGGATCGGCGATACGCTGAGCCAGGAGACGCCGCTGTTCGCCGCCGAATCGATCGGCATCGGCACGCTGCCGCAACGCGCCCTCGACGCCGTCAAGGAACTGGCCGTCGGCTGGCTCCGCTAAAGCGCGTCGCGCTGAACCGGATTCACGCGATGCGCTTTAGCGTCTTTGTTTATGCATGTCGTTCTCTCAAAGCCGAGCTCACTTTTGAGCGACTGCGATAACTCCGGCGGCATGGACGTTTCCCCGAACGCGGACTATCTAGAGCGCTAGAATCCATTCAAATAAGGGATAAAGGCCTTTCGATTGGCACGCGGATTTTTCATCACCTTCGAAGGCGGCGAAGGAGCAGGCAAGTCGACGCAGATCGAGCGGCTGGCGGGAAAGATGCGCGCCAAGAAATACGACGTCCTCGTCACCCGCGAGCCCGGCGGCTCGCCGGGCGCGGAAGCGGTCCGGCATGTGCTGCTTTCGGGCGCCGCCGAGCCGTTCGGGCCGAAGATGGAAGCGCTGCTTTTCGCCGCGGCGCGCTCCGACCATGTCGAGCAGGTCATCCGCCCGGCGGTCGAGCGCGGCTCCATTGTCCTATGCGACCGCTTCCTGGATTCCTCGCGCGTCTACCAGGGCGTCACCGGCGGCCTCGACCCGGTGTTCATGGAGACGCTGGAGCAGGTGGCCATCAATGGCATGATGCCCGACATGACGCTGATCTTCGACATCGATCCCACCGAAGGCCTGAGACGCGCAACAGTACGTCGCGGCGCCGGCGCCGGCCCCGACCGCTTCGAAAAGGAAACACTTGCCATTCACGAGGCGCGCCGCGAGGCATTCCTGGCGATCGCGGCGGCCGAGCCGGAGCGCTGCGTCGTGATCGACGCATCCGCCGCTCCCGATGCGGTAGAAAATGTCGTCACCGCCACGGTGTTCGCGGCACTGGAGGCGAGGGCGCCCATGCGCAACAGACAGACCGCACCCGCATGATCTTCGAACGCATCGCGCCGGAACAGCATGACACGCTGGACGGCGTCCCCGAACCGTCCGAAACGCCACGCCTGGTCGGGCACGGGCAGGCCGCCGCCATGCTCGCCGCCGCCTATCGCGCTGGAAAGCTGCCGCACGCGCTGATCTTCGCCGGAGCGCTCGGCATCGGCAAGGCGACGCTCGCCTTCCATCTGGCGCATCACCTCCTGAAGCATCCGGCCTTCGAGCAGGCGCCGGAGACGCTCGCCGTTCCCGATCCGGCGTCCTCGCTGTTTCGCCAGATCGCCACCGGCGCGCATCCCGGCGTGCTGCACCTGACGCGGCCGCTGAACGACAAGACCAAGAACTTCAAGACGGTCGTCACCGTCGACGAGATCCGCAAGGTCAATCGCTTCCTGTCGATGACTTCGCATGACGGCAGCTACCGGGTGGTGATCGTGGACCCGGCCGACGACATGAACACCAATGCAGCCAATGCCTTGCTGAAGAATCTTGAGGAGCCGCCGGCGCGAACGCTGTTCATCCTCATCGTCCATGCACCGGGCAGCCTGTTGCCGACGATCCGCTCGCGCTGCCAATTGGTGCGGCTGTCGCCGCTCGATATCGACGAACTGATGGCGGTGCTGGAAACCGCCGAGCCGCCGCCGCCGGGCGATCCGGCCGCGCGGGCAGCGCTGGCCACGCGGGCAGGCGGCAGCGCCCGCAATGCGATCCTTCTGACGCAGTATGGCGGACTGGAGATCGCCGAAACGCTGGACGCCCTGGTGAGCGCCGGCAAGAGCGACATCGCCGGCGCCTATCGCCTTGCCGAAGTCGTGGCCGGGCGCGACCAGGCGATCCAGTTCGATATCTTCAACCGCCGCGCGCTCGATCTGTTGTCCGATGCGGCGAGCCGGGCGGCGCTGGCCGGCGATCTCGCACGAGCCAAAACGCTGTCGGACACTTGGCATGAGGCGCTGGACGCTATATCTGAGACTGATACCTACAATCTCGACAAGAAGCAGCACGCCTTGACCATGATCGACCGCCTGAAGTCTGCAATGCGAATGTGATGGTTCCCTCGGGATGGCAATCGCCACCCCGATGCGATATCCACCGCCACGCCTTCCATTCAGACATTCATGACGGTTCATTCATGTCACGCGATACATTCTACATCACGACCGCGATCTCTTACCCCAATGGCAAGCCGCATATCGGCCATGCCTACGAATTGATCGCCACCGATGCGCTGGCCCGCTTTCAGCGGCTCGACGGCAAGCAGGTCTTCTTTCTCACCGGCACCGACGAACACGGCATCAAGATGCTGCAGACGGCGAAGAAGGAAGACATTTCTGCGCGCGAACTGGCCGACCGCAATTCGGCTGAGTTCAAGCGCATGGCGACCGCGCTCAACGCCTCCAACGACGATTTCATCCGCACCACCGAAGAGCGGCACTACGCGGCCTCTCAGGCGATCTGGAAGGCGATGGCTGCCAATGGAGACATCTACAGGGGCGGCTATGCCGGCTGGTACTCGGTGCGTGACGAAGCTTATTACGGCGAGGAGGAAACCGAGGTTCGTCCCGACAATATCCGCTATGGCCCGCAAGGAACGCCGGTCGAATGGGTCGAGGAGGAAAGCTATTTCTTCCGGCTTTCGGCCTATCAGGACAAACTGCTGGCGCTCTATGAGGGCCAGCCGGATTTCATCGGCCCGGCCGAGCGGCGCAACGAAGTGATGAGCTTCGTCAGATCGGGACTGAAAGACCTGTCGATCTCGCGCACGACGTTCGACTGGGGCGTGCCGGTGCCCGGCGACGAAAAGCACGTGATGTATGTCTGGGTCGACGCGCTGACAAACTACATTACCGGCGTCGGCTATCCCGATGAAAAAGCAGATGATTGGAAATTCTGGCCGGCCGATGCGCACATCATCGGCAAGGACATCGTGCGTTTCCACGCCGTCTACTGGCCGGCCTTCCTGATGTCGGCAGGCATTCCGCTGCCGAAGCGCGTCTTTGGCCACGGCTTTCTGTTCAACCGCGGCGAGAAGATGTCGAAATCGGTCGGCAACGTCATCGACCCCTTCACCATGATAGAGCATTACGGGCTCGACCAGGTGCGCTATTTCTTCCTGCGCGAGGTGCCGTTCGGCCAGGACGGCAGCTACAGCCACGAAGCGATCGTCAACCGCACCAATGCCGACCTTGCCAACGGCATCGGCAATCTGGCGCAGCGCTCGCTGTCGATGATCGCCAAGAACTGCGGCGGCGTGGTGCCGACGCGCGGCGAGCTGACGGATGCGGACAAGGCAATCCTCGATCAGGCGGCGGCCGCTCTTGCCGCCGCGCGCAAGGCAATGGCCGAGCAAGGCATCCATCTGGCGCTGGCATCGATCTTCGGCGTGGTGGCCGAAGCCGACCGGTATTTCGCCGGACAGGAACCCTGGGCGCTGAAGAAGACCAACCCCGAGCGCATGCAAACGGTATTGTGGACTACGGCCGAAGTGGTCCGGCGCGTGGCGATTCTGTGCCAGCCCTTCACTCCAGGATCGGCCGCGAAGCTGCTTGACCTGCTGGCGGTGCCGGCAGACGAGCGCGATTTCGTGCATCTCCACGCCGACCATGCGCTTGTGCCGGGCAGAGCGTTGCCTGTGCCAGAAGGCGTATTTCCGCGTTATGTCGATCAGCCGGAAGCGAACGGCTGATGCTCGTCGACAGCCACTGCCATCTGGATTTTCCGGACTTCTCAGAGGAGCGGGCGTCCATCGTCGCTCGCGCCCTGGCCGCCGGGATCGGCCGCATGGTGACGATTTCGACGCGCGTGAAGCGATTTCAGCAAATACTTGAAATCGCAGACGCTTTCGACGAAGTATACTGCTCCGTCGGAACCCATCCGCACAATGCGGCCGAAGAGCTTGACGTGACGACGGCGGATCTCGTGCGCCTGTCCGCCCATCCCAAGGTGGTGGCGATCGGCGAAGCCGGGCTCGACTATTTCTATGACAAAGCGCCCCGCGATGCGCAGGCGCAGGGTTTGCGCAACCACATCGCCGCTGCTCGCGAGACGGGCCTGCCGCTGGTCATCCATTCGCGCGACGCCGACGACGACATGGCTCATATCCTTGAGGAAGAAACGGGGAAGGGCGCCTTCCCGTTCGTCCTGCACTGTTTTTCGTCGGGACGCAGGCTGGCCGAGGTCGGCGTCTCGCTGGGCGGCTATGTTTCGTTTTCCGGCATCCTGACCTTCAAGAATTCGGCCGAAATACGCGCCATAGCCGCCGACCTGCCGCACGACCGGCTGCTGGTGGAGACCGATGCGCCATATCTCGCGCCGATCCCATTTCGCGGCAAGCGCAACGAACCCGCTTATGTCGCGCACACGGCCAGGGTTCTGGCCGAGACGATCGGCGTCAGCGAAGGTGAAATCGCAGCTTTGACGACCGATAATTTCTTCCGGCTGTTCGGCAAGATGCCGCCCCCGCAGAGCAAAGCGCCTGAACGATGACAGACCGGCTGCGCCTCACCATTCTCGGCTGCGGCTCGTCACCGGGCACGCCGCGCATCACCGGCGACTGGGGCAATTGCGATCCGCAAAATCCGAAAAATCGGCGCATGCGCACGGCAGCCCTTGTCGAGCGGATTGCCGAGAGCGGCGCCCGCACCACCGTCGTCATCGACACAGGACCGGATTTCCGCCAGCAGATGCTGATGGCCTCGGTCAAACGCATCGATGCCGTCGTCTACACCCATCCACATGCCGACCACATCCACGGCATCGACGACCTGCGCGGCTTCGTGCTCGACCAGCGGCAGCGGATCGATATCCATGCCGATCAGCCAACGATGCTGCGGCTGCGCCAGGCCTTCGGCTACTGTTTCGAGACGCCGCAAGGCAGTTCCTATCCGCCGATCGTCGACGCCCATATCATCGATCACGCAAAGCCCGTCGTGATCGAAGGCGAGGGCGGTGCCCTCACCCTCGAGCCGCTGCCGCAGGTCCATGGCGACATCATATCGCTCGGCTTCCGTATCGGCGGACTAGCCTATTGCCCCGACATCAGCGATTTTCCGGCTGCCACTGCCGAACGGCTGCGTAATCTCGATGTCCTGATCATCGACGCGCTGCAGTACAGGACGCACCCGAGCCATCTGTCGCTTGGCGAGGCGCTTGAGTGGATCGAGCGGCTGGCCCCGAAACAGGCTGTGCTGACCCATATGCATGGGCCGCTGGACTACGCTACCGTGATGGCTGAGACTCCGGCAAATGTCGAGCCGGCATTTGATGGCATGGCGCTTGAAATTCCTTATAGATCAGACGGATAGAATATTCTCTTCATAGCTGATGGCACTGATCGCCTGGCAGCGAGCCGCCGATACAGGTCCGATGTCGAGATCTTGCACCTGGGATCGCCACACGGCCGTCGCCAGTTCGCTGTCGCTTCAAGATTGCAAAATGCCAAAAGAGGATTGCATTGTCAGGCCGGTGGATGCTCGTCGATCTGCATTGCAGGCCTGACAGGCAGTCTATGTGATGGCTTCCTAAAATATACATTGAGAGCAAGAGGCGCTAACCTTTGCCCGTTAGTTGGAAAGGAGAGGCCCGATGATTCGCGAACTCGTACTTACAGTGACGCTTCTTGCTCCTATCGCTGCCACAGCGCAGGAATTGCCAACCGTCCCTTACTTGCCGCTTGAGCGGGCAACCAAGGCAGCACAAGCCGCGCTGGAGGCCTGCGCTGCCGAAGGCAGCAATGTCAGCGTCGCCATCGTGGCGCGGAGCGGCGCGACGCAAGTGCTGCTCAAGGCCGATAATTCCGGCGCACACACCGCATCCAGCGCCGAAGGCAAGGCCTTCACCGCGGCAGCCTTGGGTCGCGACACTGCGGGGCTCGCCGAATTCATAGCCTCCAAGCCGGCAAATGACGGCATGCGTGACATGGATCGTCGCATGGTGATCCAGGCTGGCGGCTTGCCGGTCAAGTTCGGCGATGCCTTGGTGGCCGGCATTGGCGTCGGCGGTGCTCCTTCGGGCGATATCGACGCCAAATGCGCCGCCGCCGGGCTCAAGGCGATCGGCGCCGCCGAGTAGACCTGCCTAGACCTGCCTAAGATGCCAACGCAGCCCGTCCAAGGCGGGCTGCTCTGTTGAACGGGGTTCAGTCTGTGAACCCTGTCTCCACACCGGAACCGGCGGACGTAAGATCGCATTCGACCGGCAACCGACGGCCGATCCTGAGACCCGAGCTGGAAGCTTAGTTCCATAATCTATCTTATGCGACTTTCGGCAAGGTAGGAATGTCGCTCCTGCTTGTGCGCAGCCAATCTCCCCACCTCAACTCTCCTGACACGGTTTTTGGTGCCCGTTCTGCTAAACTGGTGAATTGGAATGAACGCTTTGCAGATCACGGGCCACATGGCAGCCGCTTCGTCGCCGCCCGCGAGGGCATCGAAGCTGCAGCAATGGCTGTCGTCGGCTACCTGCGTAGCCGCTCTCTGTGTTCGTCAAGAATGCGCTCAATGGTCCGGACTCGGTCCTGCCGACGGTTGAGACCTCTGCGTGCTTTGCCGCGAGCGTGCCGCTCATAGATTTCCCGGCTCGCCTGGAGCTGCTCGATATACACCTTATCGGGCTTCCCATTCTCAAGGCGGTCGAACACCCAGCAGAACGGCGCCGGGAGCTGGCCTTCGCGATAGCGCGGGCTTGCCGAGGCCTGATCTTCGTCGAGGATTTCCTGCAGCACGACCTGATCCCAGACTTCCGGGTTTTCATCGCTGCGCTTCTTCCACAAGGCGAGGATCTCGCGAGCAGCCGGCGTATCGTTGATGAGGATGGTTCCAGCCATCAGCCGGCCACTTTCGCGATAGACCGCGATGTCGCAATCAAAACCGGCGAGCTCCGGCCAGGGATCATGATGGAAGACCGTGTCGACGTCCACATACAGCAGCGGTCCCTGAAGCCTCCTACGCATATTGACAAGGAATGTCGGCTTCAGGCTCGCGTTGCGCACCCAGGATCCAGCGTCGGCGAATGGCCGGGCTTGGACAGAAAGGCCAAGACGCCACGCTGACGCGGTCATGCGAGCGGCTTCTGTCTCATAGAAGGAGTTGATCGTAAAGAACGCCACGATTTCACCGGCCTTGTCCGGGTTGCCGGACGGCTGTGGGTTTATCGGGAAGGGAGCGAGCATTTCCCGGTGCCTGTGTTTGGTGGCCCGGAACAAATCAAGAATGTGGGTGAGCAACGCGAAGCCTTATTAGGATATGAATATTTAGACGCCAAGCATATAGCAATAAGTCCGAATAGCCTCGCAATGCGATAAAGTCATAGGTAGCGGCGCAGAAAACATTGGGCCACAACCATTTTGTTGACGAGGGGCGCCAGCTGGGCCGAGGCCGCGGTCTGGAACTCCTGTCCTTGCGCTCAACCAGATCATTTCGCCGGCCATGATGCAGCCGTAAGGATACACCTGGTCGATGACCTCGGCGAGTTCGTGCTTTGGATCTGGCGACGCGCTGCTGGTTTGCCCCCGGCTTCTCGAGGCAACCTCCCTACCCCAGAACTTTCAATGAGCTCCGCTCGCTCTGGTTGCAGCATTCGGCCTACCGTTGCCAAAAAGGCTTTGCCAGCTCCGCCTCGACCTGTTGTCTCGTCAATCCGATGTCGTCGATCAGATGGGGATTGTCCTTCGACATTCGCTCAAGCTCCCAGCGAAAGCGTATCCGCTCGCGCCAGGTCCGATCGTGCCAGGCCGCGACAATGCTTCGCAGGGTCGCCAAGTGCCGACGCGACGCTTCCGCCAGCACTACGGGCATTCTCGGCCGCACCGTCTGACACCGCGTTGATGCAAGGGTATCGTTCATGGCAACCTCCTATGGTTTGAGGGTGGGTCCTCGACTTGGGACCTCGACCTGAAAGAGGTTGAATTGTGCCGGATGCGAACAGCGCCGTAATTAAGCCCTCCCAAATAGTTCTCAAAAGTTCCAAACGGGCTATAGATGCGCCTTATGCAGGGATCGCGCTTTGCCTTCGGTCCGTTCGTGCTTGATCCGGATGCGGGAACGCTGCTTCGGAACGATGATCCTGTTGCCGTCGGCTACCGCGGGCTGAAGCTGCTGGCGGCGCTCGTCGGACGGCCTGGCGAAATTCTCGATAAGGCCAAGCTGATGGACGCGGCGTGGCCGGGTACTGCCGTCGAGGAAGGCAATCTCACCGTCCAGATCGCGCAGTTGCGCAAGCTGCTTGGTCCGTCCGCCGACGGCGGTGAATGGATCACCACTGTTCCGCGCGTCGGCTACCGCTTCACGGGGATGGTCGAACCCCTTGATGGCGCGAAGCGAAAAGCTTTGCCGCTGCCCGACAAGCCGTCGATAGCCGTGCTGCCCTTCGTCAATCTCAGCAACGACCCCGAACAGGAGCCCTTCGCCGACGGATTGACCGAAGACCTGATCACCGACCTGTCCAGAGCCTCGGGTCTGTTCGTCATCGCGGGCAACTCGACGTTCGCCTACAAGGGAAAGGCCATGGACGTGCGCGAGATCGCCCGGGAGCTTGGCGTGCGTTACCTCCTGGAGGGCAGCGCAAGACGTGCCGCGGGGCGCGTGCGCATCAACGCCCAGCTGGTCGACGCGGCGAGCGGCGACCACCTGTGGGCGGAACGCTTCGATCGCCGGCTGGACGATATCTTTGCCGTTCAGGACGAGGTGACGGCCAAGATCGTGGAGGCGCTGCTTGGCCGGCTGCGCGCGCCGCCGCCGCGCAATCGACCCAAGAATCTCGAGGCCTACGATCTGTGCGTGCGGGCGCGCAAGCTAATCGACGATTCGCCGCAGACGGCGCGGGAGGCGCATCTGATGCTGACGCGCGCGGTCGCGCTCGATCCCGACTATGCCGAAGCCTATCGCTGGCTTGCCATGAACCACTGGATGGGATGGGTGCATTGGGGCGAACCGGTGGAACCCAACCGCCACATTGCCCTGGAGCTGGCGCGCAAGGCGGTGGCGATCGATCCCAACGACGCCGGCTGCCGATGGGTGCTCGGCAACCTGCTTGCCTATGAACGCAACTTCGCCGAGGCGGATGCCGAGTTCGCCAGAACGTTCGAGCTCGACCCCAACGAGGCCGATGCCTGGGCGACTTTGTCTGACATCTCCGTGCTGGCCGGGCGGGTCGAGGAAGGACTCGAACAGATCCGCAAGGCGTTCCGGCTCAACCCGTTTCCGGCAAGCTGGTACTATCTGACGCTCGGCGCGGCGCAATATGCGGCGCGCGACTACGAAGCCGCCGTCAAGACACTGCGCCGGGACGAGACTTACCGCACCAGCTCACGCCGCTTCCTGGCGGCCAGCCTCGCGCAGCTCGGCCGGCTCGACGAGGCGCGCGCGGAAGTCGAACTGTTCCTCGTCGGCAATCCGCATTTCACCACCAGCCATTGGGTCTGGACGGAGCCCTTCCGCGATCCGGCGATGCTCGACCATTTCGTCGATGGCTTCCGCAAGGCCGGCCTTCCGGATTGAAGCGCCGCCGGTCCCTTGGTCATGGCGCCTTCCCGCCGTTCGTGCCGCCTACTCTTCGAACCGACCCGTGGCGTCACGATCGCGCTCATATCGTCTCGTGAGCGGAAACGGCGGCAACCAGGTTTCGCGACGGACGATCCAGCTTTCGTACGTTGGCGTCAGTTGGTCCGGGGCATCCAGGGATCCCAGGTTCACTTCGATTTCGTCGGCGGTGCGACCAAAAATGGTCGAGCCGCAACGGGGACAGAAGAACCGCCCGGCGTAGTCACGGGTTTCGCCATCGATCGTCACCGCATCCTGAGGGAAAATCGCGGAAGCGTGAAAAAGCGCCCCATGATGCTTGCGGCAGTCGAGACAGTGACAAAGGCCCACCCGGTATGGGCGTCCAGTCGCCACAATTCGGACGTTGCCGCACAGGCAACCGCCGGTGAATCGGTCCATGCTGCATTCCTCCAAATCAAGCGAGTTGGATGTTTACGAACAACTCCACCATCCATGAACGCGACGCCAGCCTTTCAGCTAATGCGTCTGCGGTTGAAGTTCGATCCGATAGCCGAGCACGCACCTTCCGGCCGGCTCGATCAGCATCACTCCTGGCTTGTCGGCGAATTCGCCATCGAAATCCACCGGGCTGGCGAGGCCGTGCCAGGGTTCGATGCAGAGGAATGGCGCGCCGCCCGGCTTTGACCAGACGCCCAATTCCCGGAATCCGTTCCAATGCATCTCGATCGCCGGACCACGATCGGCACCGTAACGCACAGCGGTGCTGGAAGGCTGGTCCAGGATCAAGGCATCCTCGTCAAACAGCCGATCCGACAAAGCGAGAATGTTGCCCTCGATGGGCGTCGGCTGCCTTGCCGCCAGCAGTAACCCGTCCTTGAGACGGCGGATCGGCGCATGCTCGGGCTTTGCAAAGGTCAGGCGGTAGGCCTCCTTGGGCAGGTCCGGCAGCAGCGGCCAGTTGAATGCCGGGTGCGCCCCGATCGACGCCGGTAGCGGCTCGTCGCCGGTGTTGGTGATCTCGAACGTGACGCCAAGCTGCCGGCCGTCGAGAGTGTAGGTTACCGCCAGACGGAAGGCGAAGGGGTAGTGCGTTCGGGTCTCCGCGTCGTCGGTGAGCACCAGCATGCAGGACCGAGAACCCCTCTCCGCCCAGGCAAACGACTTATCGCGGGCGAAGCCGTGCTGCGTCATCGGATAGGTCTGGCCGCGATGGCGCAGTTGGTCGCCCTTCAGCCGGCCGACGATCGGAAACAACACCGGGGAATGACGGCGCCAGGCCGGTCCGGCCTGCCACACAAGCTCCAGCCCATCCGCATCCCGCAGCGAGACCAGTTCGGCCCCCTGCCCGACTATAACGGCCGAGATGTCGTCGCCATGAAGTGTCTGGCTGTCCTGTGCCATATGTTCTCGCGGTTTGTCTTTGCTTGGCCGGCAGGCTAGCAAATGGCCAGGCGTGAACTCAAGGCGGCGGTTTGCATTGCGTTTCACACAGTCACGATGAACGTGCGATGGCACAAGCGGGCAAGGCGCCGTCTCAAATGAAGAGTGGCCGGAGATTTCCCTCCGGCCACGGCAAGATGCAAGGTGTTGCCTGCTACAGTTCGGACTATTCCCGCTCGCCGGTGAAGTTCAGCAACAGCTGGAAGATGTTGACGAAGTTGAGGTAGAGCGAGAAGGCGCCGAAAACGGCCAGCTTCTGCCGCGACTCCGCGTCGAAGTTCTCCGCATACTGTTCCTTGATCGACTGCGTGTCCCAGGCAGTCAGGCCGATGAACACGGCGATGCCGATCACCGAGATGGCGAACTGCAAAGCGGTCGAGCCGAGAAAGATGTTGACGATGCTGGCAATCACCACGCCGATCAGGCCCATGATCAGAAAGGACGAGAACTGGGTCAGGTCACGCCGGGTCGTGTAGCCGTAGAGGCTGGTGGCGCCGAACATGGTGGCGGCGATGAAGAAGGTGCGTGCGATGCTGGTTCCGGTGAAAACCAGGAAGACCGAGGCCAGCGACAGACCCATGACCGCACAGAAGGCCCAGAACATCGCCTGCGCGTTTGCCGCCGACATCGTCTGCATCTTGAACGAGAACAGCAGGACGAAGGCGAGCGGCGCCAGCATCACCACCCATTTCAGCGGGCTGGAAAAGATTGGCACGTAGAGCGCGGGCGTCGACGACACCATGAACGCGATGAGGCCGGTGACCACGAGGCCGAGGCCCATATAGTTGTAGACGCGCAGCATGTGCTGGCGCAGGCCCTCGTCGTAGAGGGCGCCGCTTTGGGCGCCGGTGCCGACGCGGTATCCCAGGTTGGGCGTGTTCATTTGCATTCTCCTTTGTGAACGGATCAGTAAAGCGTTCTCGCAAGCGTCTCGGCGGCGCGGTCGAGGTCGCGGACCTGGCTTTGCGCGACCACCGCATAAGCGACCTCGCCGATCTGGAAATAGGCCGAGGAAATGTCGCCCGAGGGCGCGACGGTCGGCTTGACCACGTCGAAGGTTCCCGGCCGTATCGCGAACAGCGACACCAGGCCCATCTCCTTGGTCTCGACCGCCATCTCGACGCTGGGGCCGAAGCGCGATGGATAGACCTGCACGTCGCGGACCTTCCAGTCATTGGGCAAGGACGGCATGACGATGGCCGTCGCCGCGCGGATTTCGCCGGCATTGTAATTTGGCGCCTCGGCCTGCGAAGACATGCTTTCGCGCACAAGGGTCGTCCTGTGCGCGCGCACCGCCTCGTCGACATAGGCGGGCGGCTGCGGCGAGGCGACGACCCTGGTCACAGACATCGGCCCGACAATGCCGTTGGCCAGCCAGCCGGCGGCGACGAAAGCGGCCACCGCCGCGGCACGCTGCAACACGCCGAAGATGCGCCCCCGGGCAAGTCCCCTCTCCAGGCGCCGCGCGGCATCGGTCGTCGTCGGCCTCGCCATGCCGCCTGATCCGGCCAGCGCTACGCGCAGTTCGTCCCGCATCCTGAGATCCGACATCACACGCGCGGCCGCTTCCGGCCGGGCGGAGAGGAAGGCCTCGACTTCGATACGGCGCGAGACGTCGAGCTGATCGTCGACATAGGCGTCGAGATCAGCGTCCGTCACGGGGTCGATAGTTCCTGTCATGACGGGCCTCCAACAATCCTGAGGTGATTTTTCGCCTTCGTCGGAGCCCCCTCCTCCATCTCGCGAAGCGCGGCGCGCGCCCTGCCAATGCGCGACATCAGCGTTCCAAGTGGCACGCCGCTGGCATCGGCCGCCTGGCTGTAGGAAAGGCCCTCTATGGCGACGAGATGCAGGGCCGAGCGCTGTTCTTCGGGCAGGCTGAAAAAAGCATCGCGCACCTGGCCCAGGCGCACCGAATGCTCCTGCGGCGCCGGCGCGCTGCCGTCCGCAAGGTATCCAGCCTGTTCGAGGCGCGCTGCCTCCGAGCGTCGCGAGCGCATGCGGTCGACGAACGTGTTGTGGACGATGGACAGCAGCCAGGCGCGCAAATTTCCGCCCGAGCGGAAGGTGCCGCGCCGCTCATAGGCGCGCACAAGAGCGTCGTGCACGAGATCCTCGGCATCGGCACCGTCGCGCGTCAGCGAGCGCGCGTAACGCCTGAGCGAACCGAGTTGTCCGACGATATCGAAGCGTGGCATCGACCGTTTCATGCCCTGTTTACGGAACATGTGGGGGTTTTAATCCCGGCCCTGCAGATTTTTTCGCGAAACGCCGCAGATATGCAGCCGCGGAGGTAGCTCGCAGCGATGCCAGGCCATGCGATTCAGGCTGGCGCGAGTTAAAACCGCTGGTGCAAGGGGTTCGATTTGCGTATCACTCCGCCGCGCCAACGGAACCATGCAGATGTTTGAAAACCTTCAGCCGGCTGCCGCCGACAAGATCCTTGCCCTAATCGGCCTCTATCGTGCCGATCCTCGACCCGACAAGGTCGACCTCGGTGTCGGCGTCTACAAGGATCGCGACGGCAAGACGCCGGTCATGCGGGCCGTGCGCGAGGCGGAGAAGCGGCTGCTGCAGGGTCAGGACACCAAGACTTATCTCGGCCTCGCCGGCGACACCGGGTTCAATACCGTGATGGCCAGGCTCGCCTTCGGTGCGGACGCAGACATGACGCGGATCCGTGCCGCGCAGGCGCCGGGCGGCTCCGGCGCGTTGCGGCTGGTGGCCGAGCTTTTGAAGCGAACCCGCGCCGATGCGACGGTCTGGTTGTCCGATCCCACCTGGCCGAACCACATGCCAGTGATGCGCGCCGCCGGGCTGCAAATCCGTGAATATCCCTATTTCGACGCGACATCGGGCGCCGTTCGCTTCGACGACATGCTGGCAGCACTGCGCACGGCGAAGGGCGGCGACGTGGTGCTGCTGCATGGCTGCTGCCACAACCCGACCGGCGCCAATCTGGACATCGCGCAGTGGGCCGCTGTCACCGATCTCGTCGTCGAGCGCGGCCTGCTGCCGTTTGTCGACATTGCCTATCAGGGCTTTGGCGATGGCCTCGAGGCCGATGCCGGCGGACTGCGGCTGCTGGCCGAAAAAGTTCCGGAAATGGTCGTCGCGTCCAGCTGCTCGAAGAACTTCGCCGTCTACCGCGACCGTGTCGGCGCGGCGATGATCCTGGCCAGGGACAGCGCGCAGGCCGACGTGGCGCTGGGCCAGATGCTGTCGGCGGCTCGTGCCATGTATTCGATGCCGCCGGACCACGGCGCAGCGGCAGTGCGCATCGTGCTCGAGGACGCGGTCTTGCGCGCGGACTGGGAAGCCGAGCTCGAGGAGATGCGCCTGCGCATGCTCAGGCTTCGGGTGCAATTCGCCGAGGCGCTGCGCCGGCAGTCCAATTCCGACCGCTTCGATTTCGTCGCCAGCCATCGCGGCATGTTTTCCCGGCTTGGGCTCACGGAAGCGCAGGTCGAACGGCTGCGCGCGGAATATGGCGTCTACATGGTCGGCGACAGCCGCATCAATGTCGCCGGCCTGCCGGAAGACGGCATGGACAAGCTCGCCAAGGCGATCGTTTCCGTGCTCGACTGACCGGACTTGTTCGGCGCAACTGTGGACAAGCCCGCTTCGCTCGCCGACAGCATTGGCCGCGCGGCGGACCGCGCGATAGCATCCGCCGCATGAAGCCATCGAAAGACATTTCGCGCCTGATCGAAATCATGGCGGCGCTGCGTGCGCCAAAGACCGGCTGTCCCTGGGATATCGAACAGGATTTCTCGACCATCGCGCCTTACACGATCGAGGAGGCCTATGAGGTGGCCGACGCCATCGCGCGCGGCGATCTCGACGATCTGCGCGACGAACTCGGCGATCTCCTTTTGCAGGTCGTGTACCACGCGCGGATGGCTGAGGAAGCCGGCGAGTTCGCTTTCGGCGACGTGGTCCAGGCCATCACCACGAAGATGATCCGCCGCCATCCACACGTCTTCGGCGACGAACAGGCCCGCAGTGCCGGCATGGCCAAGGGCATGTGGGAGAAGATCAAGGCACAAGAGAAGGCCGAGAAGCGTAGCGCCCGTCTCGCGCGCGGACTCGACCCGGAAGACAACGGCAAGGGGTTTCTGGACAGCGTGCCGGTCGCCCTGCCCGCACTGACGCGGGCATTGAAGCTTCAGGAGAAGGCCGCCCGCGTCGGTTTCGACTGGAGCGAGGCAGCCCCCATCCTCGACAAGATCGAGGAAGAGATCCGCGAATTGCGCGAGGCGCTGGCCAAAGGCCAAACCGCGGAGATCAAGGATGAATTCGGCGATATGCTGTTTGCCGTCGTGAATCTCGGCCGTCACCTGAAGCTCGATTCGGAAGCAGCGCTAAGCGGCACCAACGAGAAATTCCGTTCGCGCTTCCACTATGTCGAGCAGGCCCTGGAGAAATCCGGCAGTTCGCTGGAAAAGGCTGATCTGGACGAAATGGAAGCGCTCTGGCAGGAAGCGAAGAGCGCGAAATAACTGGCGTTAACCGTTATTCTTGCGACGCAATCTGCTTTCGATCTCTTCGCGGGCACTTTGCGTGGCCTTGAGGGAGATGGTGGCGCTGCCGTCGTCATTGTCGGTTCGCGAAACGACATCGCCATTGCGGTAAAGCCAGTCGACAAGGCCGAACTGCGCCGGCCCGATCGTCACCGTCAGATCTTCAAGCTCGCCGGACATGCGTGTCTCGATGATCGCGTTCAGCGCGTCGATGCCTTCGCCCGTGACAGCCGATATGGCGACGGGAGGCGCCTTGGCATCCGTACTCTCGGCAAGCAGCCGTGCGCGATTGCCTTCATCGAGCAGGTCGACCTTGTTCCAGACCTCGATGACCCGCTTGGTATCGCCGGCGTCGACGCCGAGATCGGCCAGGATGCGCTCGACGTCCTCGGCCTGGGCGGATGTGTCAGGATCGGAGATGTCGCGCAAATGGATGATGAGATCCGCCTCGACCACCTCTTCAAGCGTGGCGCGGAAAGCCGCGATGAGATGCGTCGGCAGGTCCGAGATGAAGCCGACCGTGTCCGAGAGGATGATCGGCGTGCCGTGCGGCAGCCGCACGCGGCGCAGCGTCGGATCGAGCGTGGCGAACAGCATGTCCTGCGCCAGCACCCCTGCCCCGGTCAGCTTGTTGAATAGCGTCGATTTTCCGGCATTGGTGTAGCCGACGATGGCCACCACCGGAAACGGCACCTTCTTGCGCTTGGCACGATGCAGGTCGCGGGTGCGGCGCACCGTCTCCAGCTCGTGCTTCAGCTTGACGATCTTGTCCTGCAGGACGCGCCGGTCCGATTCGATCTGGGTTTCGCCGGGGCCGCCGAGGAAGCCGGCACCGCCGCGCTGGCGCTCGAGGTGGGTCCAGCTGCGCACCAGCCGGCCCTTCTGGTAGCTGAGATGGGCAAGCTCGACCTGCAGCGTGCCTTCCTTGGTGCGGGCGCGCTCGCCGAAGATCTCGAGGATCAGCCCGGTGCGGTCCAGCACCTTGGCGTTGAATTCCTTCTCGAGGTTGCGTTGCTGCACCGGCGTCAGCGGATGATCGACGATGACCACCTCCGCGTGCCCTTCCTTGACGATCTCCGCCAACTCCTCGACCTTGCCGCTGCCGAGCAAGGTCGCCGGACGTGGATCGTTGATGGTAACCACGGCCGTGTGGATCAGATCAAGATCGATGGCGCGGGCAAGGCCGACCGCCTCATCATGACGGGCCTCGGCTGAGCGCGTCAGCCGCGGACGGTTGGTGTCGTCCTCGCCGCGCGGCTGGCGGGTAAGCACCGGCACGATGACAACTGCCCGGGTCGGACCCTCGGCCTCCGTCCCCGGCTGATGTGCTGATTTTCCGCGAACGCTGCGGTCCGGGTCCTTCTCACGTGCCAATCAGGCGCCCTGGCTTTCCTCGCCATCGAACATCTGAACCGGCTGGCTCGGCATGATCGTGGAAATGGCGTGCTTGTAGACGAGCTGGGAGTGGCCGTCGCGGCGCAGCAGGACGCAGAAATTGTCGAATGAAGTGACGACGCCGGTCAGCTTCACGCCGTTGATGAGAAAGATGGTGAGCGGGTTCTTGCTCTTGCGAACAGAGTTCAGGAACAGGTCCTGAAGGTTTTGCGATCGTTCCGCCATTGTTCTTGTCTTTCGCCGATCCCCTTCGGTTTGCAGGCCAATGCGCCAAATTAACCAGCACATGTCAAGCGCGCAAACACCGTCTTGTCGTCAGTAACGACAAGCAGAACGAGATATATTGATGTTCATTCCACCTGTGCGGTTATCAGGCTGGACTTTTTTCCGCAATGTCAAAAAAGGCTTGCCGCAACGAAAGTGTTATCGAGCCGGGGTGGCCGTTGGCGATCGGGTCGCCGTCTATGGCCACGACCGGCATGGCGATCGTGGTCGCGGAACTGATGAAAGCCTCCCTCGCCGCCTTGGCCTCGGCGACGGAAAAACCGCGTTCCTCGATCTTGAGTCCGAGCTTGGCCGCCACTTCAAACATGGTGGTGCGGGTTATGCCGCGCAGAATACCGTGCTCGGCGGGCCTGGTGACCAGAACGCCGTCCCTGGTGACGATCCAGGCATTCGACGACCCGCCTTCCTTGACGTTGCCGTCCGTATCCACGAACCAGGCTTCCTGCGCGCCAGCTTCCTTGGCCTTCTGCTTGGCTAACACATTGGCTAGCAGGCCGGTGCTCTTGATGTCGACGCGATCCCAGCGATTCTCGGGCACGGTGATGACGGCGATACCGGTCTCGGCCCGCTTGGCTCCAGCAGCGGGATCCAGCTTCCTGGCGGTGATCACCAGCGACGGCCTGGTATCAGCCGAGGGGAAGGCGAAGTCGCGGCTGGCGACGCCGCGTGTGACCTGGACGTAAACCAGGCCGTTGACGACATGGTTGCGATTGACCACTTCGCGCATGATGAGCGGCAGGACGCCTGGGGTGACCGGCCAGCCGATCGACAGCTCGCTCAGCGAACGGTTCAGCCGGGCGAGGTGACGCGGCATGTCCACGATGAAGCCGCGCGCCACTTCGCAGACCTCGTAAACGCCGTCGGCGAACTGGTAGCCACGGTCTTCGATATGCACAGCGGCATCGGCATGAGCGGTGTAGCGCCCGTTCACATAGGCAATACGCGGCATTTGTCACCTCGGGGGATCTGCTTCGGCTTGTTTAGGCGATTCCGCCTCAACAGTGATGGATAATCGCGTGGGCCACTGAAGCAACTCCAGAAAGCGTGTAACGATTTTCCGGCCGGAACTGCTTGAGCAAGGTATCGAACCGGGCCGGCAATGCATCAAACGTCGAACCGCTCAAGATATCAGGTCAGACGCCGAGCGACTTCAGCTTGCGGTGCAGCGCGGAACGCTCCATGCCGATGAACTCGGCCGTTTTCGAGATGTTGCCGCCGAACCGGTTGATCTGGGCGATCAGATAGTCCTTCTCGAATTGTTCGCGCGCCTCGCGCAGCGGCAGCGCCATGATGTGCTGGTCCGACTGGTTCGGCGTGCGGGGCATGACATCGCCGATTTCGGACGGCAACAGGTCGGCGGTGATCGGCGCATCGACATTGTCGCCGCGCGCCAGAATCATCAGCCGTTCGACATTGTTGCGCAATTGGCGAACATTGCCTGGCCAATTGTGCGCCTGCAGCACCGCCATGGCGTCATCGCCGATGCGGCGCGGCTTGATTCCGGCCTGACGGGCGATCTGCTTCATGAAATTGTCAACGAGATAAGGAATGTCCTCGCGCCGCTCGGCAAGTCCCGGCACCGTCACCGGTACCACCGCAAGGCGATGGTAAAGATCCTCGCGGAAACGGCCATCGGCGATCATCGCCTCCAGGTTCTGCGACGTCGAGGAGATGATGCGGACATCGACCTTGACCCGTTTGGTGCCGCCGACGCGCTCGAACTGCTGTTCGACCAGCACACGCAGGATCTTGTTCTGCGTCTCGCGCGGCATGTCGGCCACCTCATCGATGTAGAGGATGCCGCGATGGGCTTCCTCCAGGGCGCCGACCTTGCGCTCGACGCCGTTCGATTCGGTGCCGAACAGTTCGATCTCCATGCGTTCGGGCGTGATGTTGGCGGCGCTCAGCGTCACGAAAGGCGCGCTCTTGCGCGCCGACAGCGTGTGGATGGCGCGCGCGGCCAGCTCCTTGCCAGATCCCGAGGGGCCAATGATCATGACGCGGCTGTTGGTCGGCGCGACGCGCTCGATGGTCTGGCGCAACTGGCTCATCGCCGACGACATGCCGATCAGGTCGAAGGTCTCGCCGCTGCGCAGCTTGAGATCGGAAACCTCGCGCCTCAGCTTGGAGGTTTCCAGCGCACGCTCGGCAATCAGAATCAGCCTGTCCGCCTTGAAGGGCTTCTCGATGAAGTCATAAGCGCCGCGTCTGATGGCGGAGACCGCGGTTTCGATGTTGCCATGGCCCGAAATCATCACCACCGGCAGGTTGGGGTGCATGGTCTTGATCTCGTCCAGCAAAGCCAGGCCGTCCAGGCGCGAACCCTGCAACCAGATGTCGAGGAAAATCAGCCGCGGGGCTCGGTCGGCGATGGCCGCCAGCGCGGTGTCGGCATCGGATGCCGTGCGGGTTTCGTGACCTTCGTCGCTCAGTATGCCTGCGACGAGCTCACGGATGTCTTCCTCGTCATCGACGATCAGAATATCAGACGCCATTACCGACCTTTTCAGTTTCTCTTTCGTGTTCCGTCCTGCTTTCGCCGCGCGCTGGCGCCACGGCCGCAGGTGGCAGGATGATGCTGATCATCGCGCCGCGCCCGCCGTGGAAATCCGCAGGCGCATCGTGGAGCTCCAGCCTACCGCCATGGTCCTCCACGATCTTCTTGACGATGGCGAGACCAAGGCCCGTGCCCTTCTCACGCGTGGTCATGTAGGGCTCCAGCAGCCGCTGACGATTCTCCCGCGGCAGGCCTTTGCCATTGTCGATGACATCGATGCGAATCGCGCCATTCTGACGTCCGGCTTGAATCCGGATTATGCCGTGCGAACCGTCCTTCTGTTCCAGCCCGTCGATCGCTTCGGCAGCGTTCTTGATCACGTTGCCGAAAGCCTGCGCCAACAGGCGGCTGTCGAAAGTACCCTTGAGCGGTTCGTTGCCGAATATGCGCTCGAACGTGATGTCGGAACGGCTCACCTCGACCAGGAAGGAGGCCTCGCGCAGGGATTCGCGCAGGTCTATGGACTTCATCTCGGGCTTCGGCATGCGCGCGAAAGCGGAGAATTCGTCGACCATGCGACCGATATCCTCGACCTGCCGGATGATCGTGTCAGTGCACTGGTCGAACACCTCGCGGTCCTCGGTGATGACCTTGCCGTAGCGGCGCTTGATGCGCTCGGCTGAAAGCTGGATCGGCGTCAGCGGGTTCTTGATCTCATGGGCTATGCGGCGCGCCACGTCGGCCCAGGCAGAGGAGCGCTGCGCCTGGACCAGATCGGTGATGTCATCGACCGTCACGACGTAGGATTTCTCCTCCGTGCCGTTATCGCCGGCCTCGATGGTGATCTGCACGTTGAAAGTCCGCTCCGTGCCGGCGCGGAAAAACGTCACCTGCTCGCGATAGACGGGCTTGCCCGATTGGCGGCCGATCTCGAAGACGCGGCCGACATGCGGGAGAATGGCGGAAAGGTTCTGCCCGAGCGCCGCACTGGCCGAAATGGCCAGCATGGACTCGGCCGAGCGGTTCACGATGGTGACGATGCCATAAGGATCGACGCCGATGACGCCGGCGGTGACACCGGCCAGCACCGCTTCCGAAAAGCGCCGTCGCTCGTCGATCAGATCCTTGGCCGACAGGATCTCGTTGCGCTGCGATTTCAATTCCTGCAGCATCTTGTTGAAAGTGTTGCCGAGCGAGGCAACGTCGCCGTCGGACGGGCGCACCGGCACGGCGACGTCGAGATTGCCGGTCGCGACCTCGTCGGCAGCGCCGATGAGCTGACGAATCGGCCGCACCAGCCGGTCGGCCACGGCAATGCCGGTCCAGATTGCCGACAGGATGATAATCAAAGTCAACGACAGATAAGGCAACGCGAAAGCCACCTGCGAAGTGCGCCTGTTGTCTTCGAGATTGCGATATTCGTCGGTGTTCGATCTGACGATCTGGCGCGCCTTTATCACCTCGGGATCGACCAGCCGGATCGTGTAGAGGTAGAGCCCCTCGATCTCACGCAGCTTGACGATGGCGCCCATGATGTTGCGCGTGCGCGGCTCGATCAGAACCGGCTTGCCGTCGGTGGCGCTGGCGACCGCTCCCTCCGGCGGTTCCGGCATGGCGAAGTCGGCATCGGTCTTGGCGCTCATCACGAAGGAGCCGTCGGGCTTGATCAGCGCGGCATGCGCCAGCGAGCGGCCCACCGCCTCCTTGCTCATCAGATCGAGGAAGCCAATTCGGTCGAGGCCGTAAAGCGTGCGCGACGCGTCGAGGTCATAGGCCATCGACAGCGTCGTGCCCTGCAGGTTGCGCGCGTTTTCCTGCACATAGGCATCGGCGATGGAAAGCGACGAATTGACGATCGTCTTGGTGCGAATCTCAAACCAGCGGTCGAGACCGATATCGAGCGTGATGGACGCAATGATCGCCACCATGATGGCGGGGATGGCGGCGACGAGCGCGAACATGGCCACGATGCGCACATGCAGCCGCGAGGCTGCCTTACCATGCCGGCGCGCCATGACGATGCGATGCACCTCCCGGCCGATCAGTGCGCTCAGCAACAGGACGAAGACGGCGTTGAGCGCGATCAGCGCCCAGGTTGTCCTGGCGTCGGGCGCAATGGGCGTCGCGCCGACCAGAATAGCGAACGAAATGGCCGCCATCACCAGCGCACCGACGACCGCCACCACGCCGGGCAGCGCCAGCAGCCGGCGCCCGTCACGCGTGCCGGGGTCGTTGAAAAGCGGTTCGTTCGGTGTCGGAGCCTGCGAAGCCATGTCGCCGTCTAGAGCCAGTGATTGCGTCGGATCTATGCAACGCATTGTGGCGATTATGCAACAAGTGTGGCCTGGACGGAAATCTTTCGCTGACAGTCCCCCGGAAAAGCGCTTCGGCTCTATCCCGGCTCAGGCCTGGCGTGACGATTTGTAGACGTTGACGCCCAGTTCGCGAATCTTCTTGCGCAGCGTGTTGCGGTTGAGCCCCAGCAGTTCCGCGGCTTTGATCTGGTTGCCGCGCGTCGCGGTCATCGAGGCCAGCACCAGCGGATACTCGACCTCCGAGAGAATGCGCTGGTAGAGGCCGGCAGGCGGCAATTCGCCGGCAAACGAGGTGAAATAGCGCTGCAGGAAATGCTCGACCGCCTGGCCGATGGACAGGTCGTCGGGAATGAGGTTGCCGCCGCCCGGCACCACGGGACGCTCGCCGGTCTTGAGTTCCGCCTCGATGATCTCGGCGGAAATCTCGTCCTGCGAATAGAGCGCGGCGAGCCTGCGGACCAGGTTTTCCAGTTCGCGCACATTGCCCGGCCAGGGATAGCGCTTCATCAATTCGATGCCGCCCGACGAGATACGCTTGGTCTGGAGACCCTCCATCTCGCCGAGCTTGAAGAAGTGCCGGACGAGGTCCGGCACGTCCTCGGAGCGCTCGCGCAGTGCCGGCAGCCTGAGGGGCACGACATTGAGGCGATAGAAAAGATCCTCGCGGAAGAGCCCCTGGTTGATCAGCGTGCGCAAATCCTTGTTGGTGGCGGCGACGATGCGCACGTCGGTCTTGATCGGCGTGCGGCCGCCGACCGTCGTGTATTCGCCTTGCTGGAGGACGCGCAGCAGGCGCGTCTGCGCTTCCATCGGCATGTCGCCGATCTCGTCAAGGAACAGCGTACCACCTTCGGCCTGTTCGAAGCGGCCGGTTGAGCGGTTCTGCGCACCGGTGAAGGCGCCCTTCTCATGGCCGAACAGTTCCGATTCGATCAGGTCGCGCGGGATAGCCGCCATGTTGATGGCAACGAAAGGGCCGCCACGGCGGCGTCCATATTCGTGCAGCGCACGCGCCACCAGCTCCTTGCCGGTGCCCGATTCGCCCGAAATCATCACCGTCAGGTCGGTCTGCATCATGCGCGCCAGCATGCGATAGATGTCCTGCATGGCGGCCGAGCGGCCGACCAGCGGCATGGTCTCGGGCTGCTCTTCCGGCCGCGCGTCGATCTTGGGGCGCCGAGGCTCCGACAGCGCCCGGTTGACGATGTTGAGGAGCTCGGTGAGGTCGAACGGCTTCGGCAGATATTCGTAGGCGCCGGTCTCGGAGGCACGGATCGCCGTCATGAACGTATTCTGGGCGCTCATGACGATGACGGGCAGCTCCGGCCGTGCTTTCTTGATGCGCGGCAGCATGTCGAATGCGTTCTCGTCCGGCATCACCACGTCGGTGATGACGAGATCTCCCTCGCCCGCCGCCACCCAGCGCCACAGCGTCGAGGCATTGGAGGTCACGCGCACCTCGTGGCCGACACGCGAAAGGGCCTGGTTGAGGACCGTACGGATCGCCGCATCGTCGTCGGCGACGAGAATATTGCCGCGAACGGTCATTTGCGGTCTCCTTCAGCGTCTTCATCGGCACCGAGCGCCGTTTCCTTCCAGGCCGGCATCAGGATGCGGAACATTGTCGCGCGCGGCGTCGATTCGCATTCGATGATGCCGCCATGCTCACCGACGATCTTGGCCACCAGCGCGAGGCCCAGTCCCGAGCCGTTCGGCTTGGTGGTGATGAAGGGATCGAACAGGATCGGCAGGATATCCTCCGAGACGCCGGAACCGTTGTCGCGCACGCAGAACTCGAGCGGCAGCGACACGCGATCCTGAGTGCCTGGAACCGAAACGCGAATGCCCGGCCGGAAGGCCGTCGACAGGACGATTTCACCTTGGGGATCGCCGCCGATCGCCTCGGCGGCGTTCTTGACCAGGTTGAGGAACACCTGGATGAGCTGGTCGCGGTTGGCGAAAACCGGAGGCAATGAAGGATCATAATCCTCCAATATCTTGATTTTTTTTGCGAAACCGTTCTTCGCGATCGCCTTCACATGGTCGAGTACGACATGGATGTTAACGGGGTAGCGGTCAATCGGCCGCTCGTCGGAAAACACCTCCATGCGATCGACCAGCGACACGATGCGGTCGGTCTCGTCGGTGATCAGCCGCGTCAGCGCGCGATCCTCGTCGGAAGCGGACAGTTCAAGCAGCTGGGCAGCGCCCCTGATGCCCGAGAGCGGGTTCTTGATCTCGTGAGCCAGCATTGCCGCCAGGCCGGTCACCGAGCGCGCCGCGCCGCGATGTGTCATCTGCCGGTCGATCTTGTCGGCCATCGACCGTTCCTGGAACATCACCACGACGGAACCTGGAAACTCCGGCACCGGGGCGACATAGAGATCGACCACCTTCTCGATGCCGAGACGCGGAGACGACACGTCGACCCGGTACTCGTTGACGGGGGCCCGGCGCTCGCGCACCTGGTCGACCAGTGTCAGCAATGGGCTGCCGAAGGGGATGAGCTTTGACAGCGTGTTGCGGGCGAGCATCGTCGCGCTCGAGCGGAAGAAGTCCTCCGCATCGGCGTTGGCGAAGGTGATGAACCCCTCCGGGCTGATCATGATGACCGGACGGCGGATGGTGTTGAGCACGATCTGGGCGGCATCCGCCATTTTCGGGCCCTGGCCGACGGAGGCGTTCATGCGGCGCTCCGCATGGGTGTTTGCTCGGCGGCGGAAAACACCTCGCGAAGCAAGGTAATCGTCCGCGCGGGGTCGAAAGACGTGAGAATGGCCTTGCGCTTTTCGTCGGCAACGGCGCCGGCATGGCGGTCCAGATACCAGCCGAGGTGCTTGCGCGCCTGGCGCAGGCCGCTCTCGACGCCGTAGAGCGCAAGCATGTCCTCGTAATGGGCAATGATGTAGTCGGTCAGTTCCGCAGCGCTTTCCGGTAGCCGGGCAAGCTCGCCTGCCGCCGCGGCCGCGATGGTTCCGGCGGTCCAGGGCGCGCCGTAGTGGGCGCGGCCCACCATCACCGCATCGGCGCCGGATTGCTCCAGAACAGCGGCTGCTTGCGCAGGCGAAGACACATCGCCATTGGCGACGACCGGGATCGACACGGCAGCCTTGACGCAGGCTATTGCGCGCCAATCAGCCTTGCCCTGATAGAACTGGCAGCGCGTGCGGCCGTGCACTGTCACCATCTTGACGCCCGCCTGCTCGGCACGGCGCGCCAGGTCAGGCGCGTTGAGCGCCGTTTCGTCCCAGCCGAGCCGCATCTTCAGCGTCACCGGCACACCGACCGCGCCGACCACGGCGTCGACCAGCGACAGCGCATGATCGAGATCTTGCATCAGTGCCGAGCCGGCATAGCCGCCGGTCACCTTCTTGGCGGGGCAACCCATATTGATGTCGATGACGTCGGCGCCCTCGCCGACGGCGATGCGTGCGCCTTCGGCCATGTGTGCCGCCTCGCGGCCGGCAAGCTGCACCATATGGACGGGCAGGCCCGAATGACGTATGCGCAGGTCGCAGCCGGCCCTGCCTTTGGCGAGCTCGCCGCTTGCCACCATTTCGGACACGACCATGCCGGCGCCGTGCGCATGGGCGCGTCGCCGGAACGGCTCGTCGGTAATTCCCGACATCGGCGCGAGGAACACGCGATTGCGGATACTCACGCCGCCGACATCGAGAGGTGCGGCCAATTTGGTCAGGTCAAGCATGCACAAAAACCAAGCATGTTCATTTGCTGCACATTCTCTAGCCATATCGGCCGCAATGTGCAACGCGGAATGACGCCACATTACGGCGCAATTGGGAAATGCCGAGCTCGGCTGCAGTCCCGAGCAAAGCGCCGCGCCTTGCACGAACACGCAATGGACGTTTTAGGGCTTCCTGTTCGGCCTACAATCTCTCCGAAAACCGATTACACTTTTGGGGATCGTGCGCTAAGCCAATCGGCATGACTGACGGAAACGAAAACCGGGCTTTGGAGGCGAACGGCAAGGTCGCGGTGGTTATTGTTGCGGCCGGCCGCGGCGCGCGTGCCGGACAGGCCGATGGCCCGAAGCAATATCAGCAGATCGGCGGTCGCGCCGTCATCGCCCACGTCATCGATATTTTCCTGGCGCATCCGCGTATCGGCCCGCTCGTCGTGGCAATACACGCCGAGGATCACGAACTTTTTCGACATGCCGTCGGCGCACACTCCAATCGCGTCACGGCAATTGCGGGTGGCCCCACCAGGCAAGACTCGGTTCGACTCGGACTGCAGGCGTTGAGAAGCCACGCACCGGACAAGGTTCTCATCCACGACGCGGCGCGCCCCTTCGTCGACGCGGACCTGATCGACCGCACGATCGCAGCCATCGGCGAGCGCGAGGGCGCGCTCCCGGCGCTGCCCGTCGCCGATACGCTGAAACGCGAATCCGCCGCCGGGATGGTCGCCGAAACGGTTTCCCGGAGCGGGCTTCACGCGGCGCAAACGCCGCAGGGTTTCCCATTCCTGGCGATTATGGCCATGCATGAGGAAGCCTATAACAGCGGCAAAACCGACTTTACCGACGACGCCGCGATCGCCGAGTGGATGCAGATGCCGGTCAAACTCGTTCCCGGCTCACCGGACAACGTCAAACTCACCTGGGCACGGGACATCGCCATGGCGGACCAACGACTTTCCAGCGAGCGCATGCGCTTTCCCGATATTAGAACCGGCAATGGCTACGACGTCCACGCGTTCGAGCCCGGCGACCACGTCACGCTATGCGGCATCGCCATTCCGCATGACAAGAAACTGTCCGGCCATTCCGATGCCGATGTCGGGCTCCATGCCCTTACCGATGCGCTGCTGGCGACCTGCGGCGCCGGCGACATCGGCACGCATTTCCCACCCTCCGACCCGCAGTGGAAGGGTACTGCCTCCCGGATATTCGTAGAACATGCGGCAAAGCTGGTGCGCGCGCGCGGCGGCCGCATCGCCAATGCCGACATCACGCTGATCTGCGAGGCACCACGCGTCGGCCCACATCGCGAGGCGATGACGGCTGCCCTGTCGCAGATGCTGGCCATCTCTGCCGACCGCATCTCCATCAAGGCGACAACCAACGAGAAGCTCGGTTTCGTCGGCCGCGAGGAAGGCATTGCGGCGATCGCCACGGCGAGCGTGGTATTTCCCGGCGAGGTGCCGGAATGAGCAACAGCGAACTGGCAAATGCATTGCTGCAAGCCTGCCAGAAGCGCGGCATCATGCTTGCGACGGCGGAAAGCTGCACCGGCGGCATGATCATCGCCGCGCTGACCGATATCGCCGGCTCTTCCGCCGTGGTCGATCGCGGCTTCATCACCTATTCCAATGAAGCCAAGATGGACATGCTCGGGGTTTCCGCCGCCACGCTGGAGGCTCATGGCGCGGTTTCACGCGAGACAGCGATCGAAATGGCAACCGGCGCGCTGGCGCGCTCCCGTGCCGGGCTCAGCCTCGCCGTTACCGGCGTTGCCGGACCGGGCGGCGGCTCGCCGGAAAAACCGGTCGGCCTGGTCTGGTTCGGGATTGGCCTAAGCGGCCGGCCGGTGACGGCCGAGCGCGTGCTGTTCGCCGATGAAGGCCGTGATTTCATTCGCCAGGAGACCGTCAGCCATGCACTCAAGCTGGGATTGCACGCGCTTGGGCATGCTCACGCCGGTTTTGCACCGTAGATGACATCAGCACGCTTCTCGAATGCCTCGGAAAACATACGGAAGGCACGGTCGAACATCGTGCCCATCAGGGCGCCGAGGATGCGGCTTTTGAACTCGTAATCGATGAAGAAGCAGACGGCACAGCCGCCGTCGGCAGGGTCGAATCGCCAGACATTGGTCAGATATTTGAACGGACCGTCGATGTATTTGACGTCGATCGCACGCTCGTCGGGCTTCAGCAGCACCTGCGTGGTGAAGGTCTCGCGAATCGCCTTGTAGCCGATGCTCATATCGGCGACGAGGATAGTGCGCCCGTCACGCTCCTTGCGCGAGCGCACCGTCAGTGCCTCGCAAAGCGGCAGGAATTGCGGATAAGCTTCGATGTCGGCGACCAAGGCGAACATCTGTTCCGGTGTGTGGGAAACGCGGCGGGTGGCTTCGAATTTCGGCATGAACCCGGCTCTAAAGCGCGTCGCGTCGACACAGACTCATGCGACGCGCTTTAGAGTCTTTGTTTTCGTGCATGTCGTTCTCCCAAAACCCGAGGCCACTTTTGGGCGACATGCATCAGAGCGATTTCTGGAGCTGCGCTTCGCGCGCGGCGCGCAGCCTGGCGAAGTCGTCGCCGGCATGGTGCGAGGAGCGGGTCAGCGGGCTCGACGCCACCAGCAGGAAGCCCTTGGTCTTCCCGATCGTCTCGAAGGACTTGAACTCCTCCGGGGTGACGAAGCGGATCACCGGGTGGTGCTTTTTCGATGGCTGCAGATACTGGCCTATGGTCATGAAGTCGACATTGGCTGAACGCAGATCGTCCATCAGCTGCAGGATTTCGTTTCGCTCCTCGCCCAGCCCAACCATGATGCCGGACTTGGTAAAGATCGAAGGGTCGAGCTCCTTGACCCGCTGCAAAAGCCTGATCGAATGGAAATAGCGGGCGCCTGGCCGGACCGTCAAGTAGTTCGACGGCACCGTTTCGAGATTGTGGTTGAAGACATCGGGCTTTGCCGCAACCACGACCTCCAGTGCGCCGTCCTTGCGCAGGAAGTCGGGCGTCAGGATCTCGATCGTGGTTGAAGGCGTCGCCGCCCGGATCGCACGGATAACCTCCGCGAAATGCTGCGCGCCGCCATCGGCGAGATCGTCGCGGTCGACAGAGGTGATGACGACGTGGCTGAGGCCCATCTGCTTGACCGCGTGGGCGACCCGTGCCGGCTCCTCCGGGTCGAGCGCGGTCGGGATGCCGGTGGCGACGTTGCAGAAGGCGCAGGCACGTGTGCAGATCTCGCCCATGATCATGAAGGTGGCGTGCTTCTTGTCCCAGCACTCGCCGATGTTCGGGCAGCCGGCCTCCTCGCAGACCGTCACCAGCTTGTGCGATTTCACGATCTCGCGGGTTTCGGCATAGCCTTTCGACACAGGCGCCTTGACGCGGATCCAGTCAGGCTTGCGCAGCACGTCCTGGTCGGGCTTGTGCGCCTTCTCCGGATGCCGCAGCCGCGGCGCATTGGCGATCGTGTCGAGGACGGTGACCATCGGAACCCTGGTTTTCTTTGCGATCGCCGCCGGCGATCGTCACTTACACGTCATCTAGGACTTTTCAGCACAAAGAAAAAGGCTGCGGCGGTACATGCCGCCACAACCGTTTTCGCATGGCGGAAACGATACCGACTAACGGCGCACCAGACGTCCGGCCCAGATCAGCAGGCAGGCGCCGATGAAACCGGTGATCAGGTAGGCGGTCCAGCCGACGCCAAACACGCCGATGTTCAAGGCACGCAAGATCGCGTTCAGCACCACTGCGCCGGCAATGCCCAAGATGATGTTCATCAAGACGCCGGTATTGCTCTTCATGACCATTTCGGCAAACCAGCCCGCCAGGCCGCCGATGATGATGGCTGCGATCCAGCCCACGCCATTCACGTCCATATGCCTTCTCCTTGCTTGAGAAAAAACGCATCCGGAACCGAACTAACTTGCCGTCGAGCTCCTGCGGCTTTCGCATCTGAGTCTCGTGCGGCCAATCTATCATGCGTTCAGCGCACGGCCATAGGCGTCGAGTACGCTTTCCTTCATCATCTCCGACAGCGTCGGGTGCGGGAAGATCGTGTGCATCAGTTCTTCCTCGGTCGTCTCGAGGTTCATCGCAACGACAAAACCCTGGATCAGTTCGGTCACTTCGGCGCCCACCATATGGGCGCCAAGCAGTTGGCCGGTGTTCTTGTCGAAGATGGTCTTGATGAAGCCCTGGTCCTCGCCGAGCGCGATGGCCTTGCCATTGGCGGCGAACTGGAAGCGGCCGACCCTGACGTCCTTGCCCTCGGCCTTGGCTTTCGCTTCCGTCAGGCCGACCGAAGCGACCTGCGGATTGCAATAGGTGCAGCCAGGGATCTTCAGCTTATCGGTGGCGTGCACGCCGGGGAAATTGGCGATCTTCTCGACGCAGACGACGCCTTCATGCTCGGCCTTGTGGGCGAGCATCGGCGGGCCGGCGACATCGCCGATGGCGTAGATGCCGGACACATTGGTCTTACCGTAGCCGTCGACGACCACGCAGCCGCGCTCCGTCTTCACGCCAAGCGTTTCCAGGCCGAGGCCCTCGATATTGCCTTGCACGCCGACGGCCGAGATCATGCGATCGGCCGTGATCTTCTCCACCTTGCCGTCCTTCATCTCGACATGCGCGGTGATTGAATTGGCGCTTTTCTCGACCTTGGTTACCTTGGCTTCGAGAATGATTTTCATGCCCTGCTTCTCGAACTGCTTCTGGGCGAATTTCGACACCTCGGCGTCCTCGACCGGCATCACGGCCGGCAGCAGCTCGACGACGGTCACGTCGGCGCCCATGGTGCGGTAGAACGAGGCGAATTCGATGCCGATGGCGCCCGAACCCATCACCAGCAGCGACTTCGGCATTTCCTTGGGCACCATGGCCTCGAAATAGGTCCAGATCAGCTTGCCGTCCGGCTCGATGCCCGGCAGCGCCCGCGGCCGGGCGCCGGTCGCCAGTATGATGTGCTTGGCGGTGTAGGTGCCCTCGCCCTTGACGCCTTTCGGCACCGGCGGCTGCGGCTCCATCGGCTTCTTGGCCGTCTTGGAGACGACGATCTCGCCCGGTTTTGTCAGCTTGGCCTCGCCCCAGATGACGTCGACCTTGTTCTTCTTCATCAGGAAGGCGACGCCGCCATTGAGCCGCAGCGAAACCTTGCGCGAGCGGTCGACGACGGCCGACGTGTCGACGCTGACCTTGCCGTCGAGCTTCAGTCCATAGTCCTTCAGATGATCCGAATAGTGCATGATCTCAGCCGAACGCAGCAACGCCTTGGTCGGAATGCAGCCCCAGTTCAGGCAGATGCCGCCGAGATGCTCGCGCTCGACGATCGCCGTCTTGAAACCGAGCTGCGCGGAACGCACTGCCGTGACATAGCCGCCGGGACCGGAGCCGATGATGATGACGTCGTAGTTCTCAGCCACGGTTTTCTCCTTCAATCACAATTCCAGCATGAGGCGCACGAGCGGCGTCAACGCCTCGCCGATGTTTCGCGTATTTTCGGCATCGAGATGGACGCCGTCGAGCGGCGTGGTCTTGGCCACAGTGCCGGCATCGAAGAAGCCGCAGCCAGCCTCATCGGCAAGCGCGGAATATTGCGGCGCAAGCTCTTTGGAGGCATCGTCACCGCCGGCAAACATCGCCTTGAACTCGGCATCTTCGGTGCGACTGACGAGAGGCGGCGAGACAATGAGGATCTGCGGCGGCGGCCAGTCGAACGGATAGTCGTGGCCGCGCACGATGTCGATCAGGCGCTGGATGCCTTGTTTGGCCGCAACGGGATTGCCGTGGATCCAGGGCTTCATGTCGTTGGCGCCGAGCATGATGACGATGACGTCGATCGGCGCATGCGTGGCCAGCACCGTCGGCAGCGTTCTTGCGCCATTGCGGTCGGCGCCTGCCAGGTGATCGTCGAACGCCGTTGTGCGGCCATTCAGCCCCTCGGCAATGACATGCACGCCGTCACCTAGTCCGGTCTGCAGCACGCTTGGCCAGCGATCCTCGAGCGCATGACGGCCACCCTCGGCATTGTAGCCCCAGGTCAGTGAGTCGCCGTAGCAAAGAACCGTCTTCATCTTGCTCAACCCGCCCTTGCGAGGGAGTATTCTTCCTCGGCGTTGGTGACGACGGCGAATTCCTGCGCCTCCAAGCCGCCGGCGAAGAGGCCGGTGAAGAATTTCCGCACCGCCTTGTTCTTCCTACACCAGCATGCCCATCGGGTTCTCGATCAGCTTCTTGAAGGCGACCAGCAGTTCGGCGCCAAGCGCTCCGTCGACGGCGCGATGGTCGGTCGACAGCGTCACCGACATCACGGTGGCGATTCTGATCTCGCCGTTCTTGGCCACCGCCCGCTCCTCGCCGGCGCCCACCGCCAGGATCGTCGCATGCGGCGGGTTGATGACGGCGGCGAAATCCTTGATGCCGAACATGCCAAGGTTCGACACCGCCGTGGTGCCGCCTTGATATTCCTCCGGCTTCAGCTTGCGGCTGCGCGCGCGGCTGGCCAGGTCCTTCATCTCGTTGGAGATCACCGACAGCGTCTTTTCGTCCGCATGCCGAATGATCGGCGTGATCAGGCCGCCGGGGATCGACACGGCGACGCCGACATCGGCATGCCTGTGCTTGACCATGGCGCTTTCGGTCCACGAGGCATTGGCATCCGGCACCGCCTTCAAGGCCATGGCCATCGCCTTGATCACCATGTCGTTGACCGAGAGCTTGTAGGCGGGCGCCTCGCCCTTGTCGGTCTTCTTGACCGGTGCGGCCGCATTGAGCTGCGTGCGCAGCGAAAGCAGCGCATCGAGCTCGCAGTCGAGCGTCAGGTAGAAATGCGGGA
>NZ_JAIUIF010000007.1:0-285524 GCF_020165475.1 Mesorhizobium sp. BR1-1-15
TGCCCGCCCCCCCACATCATTAGCTTGCCAAATGTCGTCAGTCCCGGCGGGGCAACGGCATTCTGGTCGATCCCGAGCAACAGGGTATGCAGCGTGCCTTTCCTGACCAGCACATAGATGACGGCGAGCCAGGCTTCCCCTCCGCGCAATCCGAAGATGCGCACCGAGCCGTCGGAAAGGCCATGCAGCGCGGCAACTCGGTAGAAGTCGACGACGGGTTCCTGCGTCAAGAGGTCGAAACGGCCGAGCTCGCGAAACCGCTTCAGTCGCAGTTCAAGGAGCGTGTCAAAGAGCGTTTCCGTAAGCGCCGGCGTGTCGGCCTCGACCAGGCTCAGGCCACCGAGCTTTTCGAGGCGGCGGCAATGCTTGTGAAAGCTCTTGGCGAAGGAGGGCCTGCAGATGCGCTTGATGAGCGTTTCCGGTTCGCCGTGCAGGACAAGGCCGGAGGTGATCTGGAGAGAATCGTGCGCCGCCGAAAGCAGCGCCAGAGGATTGGCGACTCGTTGGATCTGTTGCGGGATTCCCAAGATATGGATGCGATCCGCCGGTGGCAGCACGGCGCGGACTGCCGCCCATGCGGCGTCGGCGCCTTGCCTGGTCCATGCCCTATCATCCGCCAGCAGCGGTGCCGAATAATCGCAGACGCCGCAGCTCAACCATTCGATCACGGAGTGGCCCAGCGCCCGGCGCCGCATCAGCGGCAAAAGCATGACCGGCGCGCCCGTGGCGGCGTCGTTGACCTCGACGACAAGCAGTTCCGCGCCTTTGGGCATCAGCCGTTTGGCGATCCCCTCGACCCACGCATAATGCTGATGCGCGGTGCACACGCCATCGGCCTGAAATCGCAGCCAGAGCGGCTTTACAGTGTCGAGGCTGGTGTGCAGCCGGGCTTTGAAGCGCGCGGCTGTACCGGCGCTGGCGGCAGTCGGGGACAATAACCCATCGGATAGATCCGTCTTGGGAGCCGTTCCCGTGGCTTGCCACATGCTTCTCCTGTCCTCCCGGCCGGCCATAAACATCGTCCACGCAAGCAGTGTAAACCCCGCCAACTCAGGACCGCTCCGGGCAGCCGTGCGTTGGAGCGCACGAAAGCCATGGTTGCGGACCAATGGCAGCGCTTGCGATACCCCCGCATCGTAAACCACGGCAAAGTTCGGTCAGGACCAGACCTTTGGCGCCATTATGTTCGTTGCTTTCGCCTACCGGCCGATGGCCGAACTAGTCGAACCTTTGCCCGCGTGCCCAGCTCGTCGACCTGCCATGAGGCCCGGTGAGACGTTGGGCACTTGCGCTCAGGTCGATCGCTAGCATCAAAGCATGAACGGTGCGTTGATGGACACTCAGAAATTGCACCGATCGGTCGTGCCACGTCGGGGCCATTCGTGAGACCACGCCGACGACAAACGGGGCCTTCCCGCCGTGCGTCCGTTACATCCTCACTGCCTCGCCTGCCACCGGTCTCTGCTACCGTTTTACCGGGGCGAACGGGACCGACCGCCGCCACCCGCCCAACCATCTGTCGCGCTGTTGGTCCGGGTGCTCGATGTTCCATATGCGGTGACGCGCGAAATACCATGATGCCGCAAGGACGAAGATTTCGGAGACCGCGGAACCCAACAGCGACCACGGCGGAGGCGCGATTGCCAGCAGGATTGCGATCAGCGCCAGCCCGACGACTGCGCCACCGGTCGTGATGAAGGCGACGGTCCGGAAATCGCCGAGGATCTCAAGGATGATGCGAGGCATGACATAAAGCATGACCGGGATGAAATTCGCGATCACGAAAAGTCCGATGAATCCGACCGAGGCATCCTGGAGGGCCTGGGATTTTATCATCGGCAGGACGAATAGGATGGCACATCCATAGACGAGGCCACCGATCCCCATGACCAGCGACCAGATCTTCGCTTGCGCCCAGACACGACCTGTTTCGTTGTTGCGCATCAGCTTCGCCAGCTCCGGCTGCGTCATGTTGAAGAGAGCAAGGCTGATGATGCGCAGTGGGGCAAACAGCACGAGGACCGCCGCCAGCGGTGCGTAAGCGGCGGGTCCGGCAATGCCCGCGACCAGCAGGGCCAGGCATTGACCCTGGATGTTCGTGGTGGTCGCGCTGAACGCCGACCAGCGCAGCTGCGGCCAGAGCCTTGTATAGCGGCGGCGCGTCGGCATGCGGAAGCTGATGCGAGGTGTGCGGCGCGCCAGCCGAACCAGGACGACGATGCCGAGCAGATTTGCGGCCGCAAGCGCATAAAACACGGTTTGCAGCGCGTCCTTCGCCAACCACATGGTCAGTCCGGTCAGGATGATGCCGGTAATCGTGAAAGCGGCGTCGCTGATGGAGACGATCACCTGCTGGCGCCGAGCGAACAGTGCCGTGCGCATGTGGCTGCGCAGCGACCATGCGCCGACGAAGCAGCCGGCGGCGATGCCGCTCGGATCGCCCAGCAGATGCATCAGGATCGCCGTGCCGACCGCCATCAGCAGCGACACCACAAGCGCCGCTGTTCCGAAGGCCACGTCATGGGCATCGACGCCGGCACTGTTGGTGCTCTTGCCCATCCATATCGAGGCGGGGACGGCAGTGAGCGAGCGGATGTACGACAGGCCGACGCCGCCCATCACCATGCCGATGGCGAAGAGACCGTAACCTTGCGCCGACAGTATGTGCAGCAGCGCGATGTTGAGGGCAAAGTGAAAGCCGCTCTGCATCGCCTCGCCGCCGACCATCAGCACGAGGCGTCGCAGCAGATGGACCGGGAATTTCACGGCCGGGTCTCCGCCTGGCGGGCGGTTGCCGGCCTGCCCGGCCTCGCCATCGTCACTTTCAGCTTGTCGGCGGCGATCGCCGCGATCGCGGCCGCTGCGACCGGTTCGCTGAAGACTGTCTCGTAGCGCGCACGGCCGGCGGCAATAAAACCGCGCCAGGCCTCGGGCCGCAGGATGATCGCCTGCAATTTCGCGGCAAGGGCGGCGGCGTTGTTCGGCGGAACATGCCAGCCGGTCTCCCCGTCGCTGACCACCTCGACCAGCCCGCCGATCGCCGATACCAGTGGCGGCCGACCATAGGCCATCGCCTCGATGGCGACGCGGCCCAGCGATTCCGGGCGCCGCGACGGAACGGTGACGATGTCGGCCCAGCGGTAGTGTTGCGAGGGGTCCGGTATGAACGGCAGCACGCTGACGCGATCGGCCAATCCCATGGTGTTCACCAGCTCGGCCAAGGCCAGTTCGCGCTCGGTGCTTTCGAAAGCGCCGCCCACCAGCCGCACTTCGATGCGCGAGCGCAACTCCGGCGGCATCGAGGCGACCGCCTCGAGCAGCACTTCCTGGCCCTTGATCCTGTTGATGCGGCCGAGCAGCAGTACCCGCAACGGCCGGCTGCCGTCATAGCGCATCGGCTCGGCCGCCGGCGGGCCCGCAACGCCATTATAGACCACATGCGTGCGTGAACGTCCGGCAATGCCGAAAGCGGCGCGCGTGGCGCGTGAATTGAAGATCAGGTCGGCATGGCTCCAGCGCATCAAGGCGACCAGGATCGTGCGCATGAAACCTTCGGGGATCTCGTGGATATGCAGGACAGCCTTGTGAGGCAGCAGGCGGGCGGCCAGCGCATAGTCGGCCACGATCGAGGTGTTGACATAGACCAGATCGCATTGCCTCAGACGTCGCCATGCCCGCCATAGGGCCAGCGGCAGGCGCGCCATCTCGACGGTCGCGAGGCGCAGGATGGCTTGGCGCCGCAACACCCAGAGCGGCTCGAAGACGATCCGGCTGGCATGCGGTTCGAGGATCTGCACGATCGGCCCGCTGCGCGGCAGCACGACTTCGATGTCGGCGGACGGAAACGCGGCGCGCAGGGCTGCGACGCTTTCCGCGAAGCTTCGGTCGGAGCCATAGAGTTCGTAGCCCTGATGAACGCAGGCAATCCGCATCTTAATATCCCGCCAGGTTCATACCCCATCCAGCATCGCGCGAGGCGGATGGCTGCCGAAGTCCAGGAGCAAGGATCATGCCCGGTCCGCTTTCCCAGGCGGTTAGGCCGAGGAACCCCGGCAACGCCTCGTTCCGGTACAGATACGCCCGGAAAGTTGACCGATAATGAAACAACTCCGGCGTTTGGTAAGAATTTTTTACGACGTTCTGCGACAGTTGCTCCCACTCTTGCCCGGCTGGAAGTCGCAGGGTGGGTTCTGGTGCAATGAACATTCCGGAAAGTCCCGTCGGCCATGACATCAAAGCCCTCCATCCTGATCCTGGGAACGCGCGGCATACCCGCGGCCCATGGCGGTTTTGAAACCTTCGCCGAGAAGCTGGCGCTTTTCCTCGCCGGACGCGGCTGGAGGGTCGGCGTTTACTGCCAGGACGAAGTCGAGCGTGTCGAGCACAGGGCGCGCAGCGAAACCTGGCGCGGCATCGAACTCATCCACATCCAGGTCGCCTCGAAAGGTCCGCGCGCGACGCTGGAATTCGACTGGCAATGCGTGCGCGATGCCGTGCGGCGGCCCGGCGTGTGCCTCGTGCTGGGTTACAATGGCGCGCTTTTCCTGACCTGGCTCAGGCTGATGCGGCGCAAGATCATGACCAACATGGACGGCATCGAATGGCGCCGCCCCAAATGGGGCCTGGCGGCGCGAAGCTGGTTCTGGCTCAACGAATGGATCGGCGCCTGGATCTCGCATCGCCTCGTCGCCGATCATCCTGTCATCGCCGATCATTTGGCGACACGCCGGCCGCGCAGCGCGATCGTCACCATCCCCTATGGCGGCGATCCGGTGACGACGGCGCCGGAGGCACCGGTCAGGGCGCTCGGGCTCGAACCTGGAAAGTACCTGATCTCGATCGCGCGCATCGAGCCCGACAACAACATCCTGCCGATCGTCGAAGCCTTTTGCAGCAAAAAGCGCGACATGAAGCTGGTGGTGCTTGGAACGCTCTCGGATGAAATCCCCTATCACGCCGCCATCCGCAAGGCCGCGAACGGCTCGGTGGTCCTGCCCGGGGCCATCTATGACCAGGCGACCGTGAAGGCGCTGCGGTACCACGCGCGCGCCTATATGCATGGCCACACGGTCGGCGGCACCAACCCGTCATTGGTCGAGGCGCTGGCGGCCGGCAACATGGTGATCGCCCACGACAATCCCTACAACAGGTGGACCGCGGGCGCCGCCGCCCTCTATTTCACCGATACCGGCGCTTGCGCCGGCCGGATCGATCGGGCCATCGAAGACGACGCCCTGGTCGAGAGTTGCGGTGAGGCCGCCAGGGCGCGCGCCCGCGAGGCCTTCCGGTGGGAAGACGTGCTGCTGGCCTATGAGAATGAAGCCTTCCGGCTGCTCGGCGTCGTCGCCGGCGAGGCCATCCCGGTCGACCATCCCTCGCACGCATGACGACGTGGTCGCGCCGGCGGGTTCTCGGAGCGGCGCTGTCCACGGCGGCGTTGTTCGCGCCGCTTTCTCCCGTGTCGTCCAGCCTGGCCGCCACCGGCGAATGGCGCTTCCGGCGCGGCGTCAACGCCTTCCCCTGGTTTTCGCTGACGCGCGAATTCCCCGCACCCCGTACCGACTACGACTGGCCTCCATTCCAGCAGCGGCCGGTGCCGACGGCGGCCGATCTGCGCAGGCTGCGCGCGACGGGTCTCGATTTCATCCGCCTGCCGGTCGATCCCGGCCCGTTCCTGGCCGGCGATGCCGGCACGCGCGGCCGTTTGCTGGCGATGCTCGATCGGGCCGTCACCGCCGCCCTCGACGCCGACCTCGGCATCATCGTCAACGTGCAGGCCAATAGCGCGACCCACTATTGGAATCCGGACCGCATGGTCTCCAGCACCGCCGCGCCCGCCTTCGATCTCTATCGGACGCTGATCGGCGAGCTTGCCGGCCGGCTGGCGCGGTTTCCATCCGGCAAGGTCGCGCTGGAGCCGGTCAACGAGCCGCAGCAATCCTGCGAGTCCAACGTCTGGTCGCAGGTCCAGTTCGCGCTCCTGACCGAAGCCAGGGCATCGTCCGTTACCCTGCCGCTGGTCGTGACCGGTGGCTGCGGCTCCATGGTGAGCGGGCTGACCGCGCTCGATCCGGCGCCGCTCTCGCCCTTCGAACCGATCCTGTTCACCTTCCACTTCTACGAGCCCTACCTGTTCAGCCACCAGGGCGCGCCGTGGATGAGCGAACCCGTCTACCGTTCGCTCAACAACGTGCCGTGGCCCGCCTCGGCCGGTTCGCTCGAGGCGACGCTGGCTTCGGTGCGGGCGCGCATGGCCGAGGACGCCGAAACCTCCGAAGCGGACAAGAAAGCCGCCTACGCGGAAACCGAGCGCGTGCTGAAGGTCTATTTTGACGCCCAGCCCGGCCGCTGGTTCATCGACAAATACCTTAGCCAGGCGCGCGATTGGGCGGATAGCCATGACATCGCGCCCGAACGCATCATCATGGGCGAGTTCGGCGCGCTGCGCACCGACGCCCGCTACGTCGCCGCGCCCGATCCCGACCGCGCCCGCTACATCGCCGACGTCAGGCAAAGCGCAGAGTCGTTCGGCTTTGCCTGGGCCTTCTGGGCCCTCTTCGACGGCATGGGCATGATGGACGACACCACGCGCGCCGTGGACCCGGCGATGCTCGAGGCGCTTGGGCTGGAGATGCCGGGCTAGACGGCCTATCCCCGTTGGTTTCCTTGCTTTCGTCAAGCGGAAGCAGCGATCGCCGAGGCGAAGTCGCGATATGGGCGCAGTGGGCGTCCGAGCAAGGCAGTCAGGCGCTCGACGTCGCCGGCCTCAGGCAGCATCCCGTCGGTCAAGAATCGCTCGCCCATCAGGCGCATGTCGTAGGCCATCCAGGCGGGCAAGAGCTGCTTGAGATTTTGCTCGAAGCCTTCGGTATTGTCGCCGCCGTAGTTGATCGGGCGGCCAAGCACCTCTGACCAGATTGCGGCGATATCCGTCCCGGTCAGTGTCTCCGGGCCGACGAGGTTGATCCGGTCGAGCACAAGCGGCTCCGCAGACTGTTCGCGGCGCAGCAGCTCGAGGGCGGCGATCTCGGCGATATCACGCACGTCGATCATGGCGAGCCCTTTGGCGCCGATCGGCATTGGGTAGGTGCCGTAGCCGGTGATGACGTCTTCGATCATCAGATCGTTCTGGATGAAGTAGGCCGGGCGCAAGATCGTAGCCTTGAAGTCCATCTCCTCGATCATCCGCTCGACGCCGAACTTGCCCGCGAAATGGGGTACGTTCACATAGACGTCAGCGTGGACCACAGACAGATAGACGATCCGCTCGATGCCGGCAGATCGGGCGACGTTGAGCGCGACCAAAGCTTGGGTGAATTCGTCCGGTACCACGGCGTTCAAGAGGAACAGAGTAGAGACTCCGGACGTGGCTTTCCGCAGCGAATCGACATCGAGAAAGTCGCCTTGCACGACGGAGACGCCTGCCGGGAAGTTGGCTTTCGACGGATCGCGGACGAGAGCACGCACATCTGCGTCGCGCTTGACGAGATGTTCGACGACTTGGCGGCCAATGTTGCCCGTGGCGCCGGTAACGAGAATGGTCATGAAATTTCTCCTGTTGGATTGCTTGACAGCTCCAATATGTGTGGCTCACTAATAGCCCAACAGGCGGAAATTTTAGACACGTCGTCTCACTGGTGGAACACACATGGACCTCCTTGCCCTCGCCGATTTCAATCTCGTTGCCCGTCATGGCGGCTTCGGCAAAGCGGCAAGGGCCACCGGCCGGCCCAAGGCAACCCTGTCCCGGCGCGTTGGCGAACTGGAAAGCAGTCTTGATCTGCGCCTGTTTGAACGGGGTGCGCGTAACCTCAAGCTCACCGAAGAAGGACGGGCGCTCTTCGAGCGGACGGGAGCGTTGCTCGCCGAACTCGACGAGACCGCTTCGGCGATTGCCTCGGGCGGTCAGAGACCCAAGGGGAGGCTGCGGATCAGCGCGCCTTTGCATTTTTCTCAGACCGCGATGGGGAGGATCGCCGCGGGGTTTGCCCTCAAATATCCGGAGGTGAGGCTGGAGGTCACGACCGAGGACCGGGCCGTGGACATGATCGAGGAAGGCTATGACCTGGTGATCCGGGTCAATCCGGATCCCGACGAAAGCCTGGTCGGACGGGCGTTTCTGCGCGATCGTCTGGTCGTGGTGGCTCGCCCCGACCTTCCTCGCCCGACCGGTGGACTTGCCGCTCCTGGCGTTGCGCGCGGGGCAGGCGATCTGCAGACATTGCACGTGAAGACACAAGGTGGCCGGTCAACGATCAGGATCGAGCCGGTCCTCGCCTTGTCGACGCTCATCATGGTCCGGGACGCGGTGCGGGTCGGCGTCGGTGCGGCACATCTTCCCATTTCGTTGGTGAGCCACGACCTGGCTGACGGGACACTGGTAAGTTGGGGGGAGATCGACGGCCCCGAGATCGCTCTATGGACGCTCTACCCCTCTCGACGGCTACTCAGCGCGCGAGTGTCGGCGTTCATGGACTTTCTAAAACAGGCCTTCCCGAACGGGACGCCCGACGAACTGGCCGCCTATATTGGCAGGTGACGACCGCACCCGCTTTCGGGCGTGGAAAGCCTTAAGAAGCGCTTTCCCGGCGTCCTGGCTGAGCCCCATGTCACATGCCGGCGTCTTGGCGAAACGCGGGGGAACCTGCCGCTAGCGGTGGAGAGGCAGCCCTCTTCGCGGGTCGTCTCCAGTTACGCGCGCTGCTTGCGTCTTTTGCCGCGCCACCGCCCGCGCTGGCCGGTACAGCACCAGCGCCAGCACCACGAATTTGGTCAACAGCGTCGTCTTGGAGGCGAGGGTCTCGGAGGTGTTGAGCAGGATCAGCCAGCCCAGCATGGGCAGCCAGATGCCTGGATGGCAGCGGCGTGCCACCTCGTGCATGAACAGCACGAAGCCGAACAGCATCAGCAGGGTAAAGAAGGCGCCCTGATAGAGCACCATGCGTATGATCGGGTTCTCGATGCCTTGTTCCAGGCCGTTAATGCGGCGCATGCTTTCGATCAGATCGATATCAGGCCCCACGATCAGGTCGCCCAGCCCCAGATTCTTGAAGAGGTCGAACATTTCGACGCGGGCATTGGCGCTGCCGCTGTCGGAAACGAAGCGCTCCAGCAGCGCGTCGAAGAAGCCATAGGAAAAGAGAAGGGCGACCGCCACCGGCAGCAGCGTGGCGAGCAGGACCGCAAGGGCCGCGCCCAGCAGGCTGACGCGTCCATGCCGCAGATAGGCCACGCCCCTGAAAAGCAGATAGATGCCGCCGAGCGCGAGCGTGATCACCATCGCCGAACGTCCGCCGAAGGCGACCAGCGCCGCGGTTTGCAGGCCGATCAGCGAAAGCCGCAGCGGCATCGACAGCGACCGTGAGCCGGAGAGCAGCGCCAGCACATAGACCGCGGTGATCGTGGCATTGGCCAGCGGATGGCCCTGAAGCGCGGTCGAGCGCAGGTCCGTGAACACCTCGCCGTCGAGCCGGTAGGGAAACACCAGCGTCTTGGTCGCGAACTCGAACAGCGCCAGCACCGCATTCGCCGACATCACCGCGTGAACGACCGTCTGCAGCCGCGCGAAGGTCCGGTCGTCGTCCTCGGCCAGCATCAGCACCAGCAGCGCCGCCGTCACGAACGTATCGACCATGCCCGCCATGCCCGGGCGATGCCTGACGACGACCACCACCAGGAGCACGACCGAGATGACCGCCATCAGCGCGCTGGCCGGCCGCCGGTCGGCAACGGCAGCCATATAGCCGACCGGATTGCCGAACGTGCATGAACGCCAGGCAAACACCAGCACCAGGAGATAGGTCGACGGATGGATCTTGGTGGCCGGACTGCCGAGCAGGCCGTCGTAATTGTAGCCCACCAGCCATAGCATGCCGCCGGAAACGGCGAACAGCACCGCCACCGCGACGATCAGGCCGAAGCGGGTCACCCAGTCGATGGAATTGCCGGCGCGGGATGCGGCGGCGGCTTGACCCGGCGCGGCCCAGCCGGCTGCCGGGCTGGCGGGCCGGACGGCGGCCATGTCAGGCCGCCTCGTCGACCAGCAAGGCGCCGGTCGGCAACCGCCCCATGACGGAAATGGCCTGCGAGGCCGCCGCGACATCGCGCATCGGCGTCGAGTTCAGCGTGGCGACGAGCAGGATTTCGTCGGCCATCGCTACCAGCGGCGAGGCATTGAGGTTGTCGGCCAGCGCGCCGCCATCGATGACGACGAGTTCGAAGTTGCGGCCCGCCTGGGCCAACATCTGCTGGGCAAAATAGACGCCCTGCGCTTCCTGGAAGACGGCCTTTGACCGGCCCCTGCCCAAAAGCGCGACATTGCTGCCGGGCGTATACTGGCTCAACGCCTCGATGCCGTATTCGCCGCGCAGCACGTCGAGCACGCCCGGCTGCTGATCTTTCTGGCCGCCGCCGGCATTGGTATCGATGAACAGGATACGGCCGCCCCGGGCGGCCGCGGCATTGGCCAGCAAGCGCGCCACCCTGCCGCGATGCGCGGCGTCCTCGGGCGGCGACGTCACCAGTATGGACGGCACCAGCGGCCAGTCCGGCGGGCGCCGGCCCGACGAGAACATGCGCCTCAGCGCCAGCCCCACAACCGCGTCCGTCTTCTGGCTCGCCGCGGCGGCCGTGCCGCCGAAAGGCCACCAGCGACGGGTGTTGCCCGATTTTGCCGGCACCACGCCAAGCACCGGCGCGTCGATGGCCGATTGCATCTGCGCGCTGGAAAGCACCGTGGGCGAGGAATATTCCGCGATCAGCGCCAGGCCGGTGCCGAGCCCCAGGCCGCCGAAGAGCGCGCCCAGGACAAGCAGCGACAGCGGCGGCCAGCTCTTCTTCAGGGCCGGCATGGCGCTGGAGATGATCCGCGCATTGGTGCTGTCGACGTTGATCTGCTCGCGCGTCTCCTGCACACGCTGCAGATAGTTGGCATAGACGGAGCGAACGGCCTCGAGATCGCGCTGCAACTCGCGCAGCTTGACCGAAGCCTGGTCCGTATCGAGCGACTTGGTCTTCATGCCGGCGACCTTGGCCTCCAGCGCCTGCTGGTTGGCCAGCGCTCGCTCGTAGTCGGTCTCGGCAGCCGCTCCGATGCGGCCGAGCTCTCGCCCGATCAGCGCACGCGTGTCGCGCAGCTGCTGCTGCGCCGCGATCATCGAGGGATGGCGTGGCCCAAGTTCCGTGCCGAACTGCGATACCTTGTCGACAAGCGTCGCCTCCTGCGCCCTGAGGCTCGAAATCACCGAGGAGCGCATCGCTTCCGAGGTCGCGTCCGGCGCCCCGCCCGACCTGCGCAACTGGTCGACCTGCGCCTTCAGCGCTGCGGTACGGCTTTGCGCTGCCGAAAGCTGCGTATTCAGCTCGGTCAGTTCCTGGTCGCTGACCAGATTGCCTGCCGCCATCACCATGTTGTTGGCGGACCTGTAGGCCTCGACGGCATTCTCGGCCTGCTGGACGCGCTTGCGCTGCTCATCCAGTCGCGCGGCGATGGCGTCCGAAGCGTCCTTGGCCATCCGCGCGCGTGAGCTCGCCTGATCCGCCAGATAGGCCTGCGCGATCGCATTGGCCAGCATCGCCGACTTCTCGGCGTTCTTGGTGGTGATGATCACCTCGATGACCAGCACTTTGTCCGCTCGCCGCACCGCCAGGCGTGCGCGCAACGCATCGAGTGTCTTGGCCGTCTTGTCGGCTTCGCCCGACCCCGAACCCAGCAATCCGCCGAGTAAGCGTCCCAGCATGCCCTGCCCGTTGAATTCAGGATCCTCAGTCAGGTTGGTCGCCTTGATGGCCCTGAGCAGCACCCCCGTCGACTGGACGACGCTGACCTGGCTTTCCACACGGGTTATGCCGCCGTCGGGCGGCACCTGGCTCGGATTGACGTCGTTGCTGACCACCTGCAGGTCTTGCGGATCGATGATGATTTCCGCCGCCGAGCTGTAGAGCGCCGGCGTCAAAAGCCCATAGAGCAGGGCGCCGAGGGTCAGCAGCGCGGTGATGGCAAAGATGAGGGAACGGCGGCGCATCAATATGCGCTTCACGTCGCCCAGCTCGACGGTCGAGGCCGGGTAGGATGGCGCCAACGGCACCGCTTCGGGCGCGTATTGCATCGCCTCCGGAGCGTATTGTTGCGGCAACGAGAGCAGGGATGATTGCAAGGGTCGCTCCGACAACACTCCATGCGCCTGCAAAGATCAAATTGCGGCTTTGTCTTAGCTATGCTTCCAACTGTTAAAACACTGTTAATTATATTGAGAGCTCTTGTGAATTTTGGCACGGAGTTTGCCTAGAAGAGGCGCGAGTGTTGATACGGCGCGGGCAACGGGGGAATGACATGGAATGGGGCAACACTTCATCCGTCCGGCCGTTTCCCGCGTCCAAACACCGGCCCAATACCGAACATCACAACGATGAGGATGCGACATGCAGGTGAGCCTGCGCCTGGACAGCGAATGCCCGCGTGCCTTTCACCTGACGCTGCTGGAGCGCCTGGCGGCGCTGGCGCATGTCGAGGTCTCTGTCGATCTCGGGCCGGCCGAGGGCGGCATACCACCCAGCGCCGCGGCGCTGTTTCAGCTGGAAACGGCCATCCATGGCCTGTCCGCGAACGGGCTGGCGAAACGCCTGCCGCTTTCGGCGCTGGCGCCCTATCAAGCGCGGCCGCCGGCAGCGCCCGATCTGGTGATCGACCTCTGCGGCGACGTGCAGCGCGAAGGAACCCGCGTCTGGCGCGTGACCTATGATGGCGCCGCGGGCGAAGCTGCCCTGCTGGCGCTGATCCTCGATGGGCGAACGCCGATTGGCCGTATAGAGGAAAACGGTACGTACCTCGCCGAAGGCCGCTTGGGCACCGAATATGGCGGCATCGCGCTTGCCTCGTTCCAGGATATGCTGGCGCGCACCGCGAGCCTGATCCTGGCGGCGATGACCGGCGCGGCGCGGCACGCTCTCCCCGTCCTGCCGGAGCCGGCGCACGGCAATGCCGCGCCCGCCATGCCGTCCGCCGCCAAGCTTGGCGTCAGGGCTGGCAAGGCGCTGGCGCGGCGCGTCGTCCAGAAGATCTACCATCTCTGCTACAACGCCCCGCACTGGAAGGTCGGCTGGCGGCAAACGCAGGGGCAGGACCTGCTCGACCTGCGGGCGCATCCGGCAACGGGCTGGCAGGTGCTGCCCGACGACGGCAGCCGCTTCTACGCCGACCCGTTCCCGATCCTGCATCAGGGCAAGGTGACCCTGTTCGTCGAGGACTATATCCACCGTTTGGGCCGGGCCATCATCTCCGCCGTGCCGTTCGGCCCGTCGGGGCCGATCGGCCGCCCGGAACCGGTGCTCGACCTGCCCTATCACCTGTCCTATCCGTTCGTCTTCGAGCGCGACGGCGAAGTCTGGATGGTGCCGGAGAGCTGCGCCAACCGCACGGTCGACCTCTACCGCGCCACCGCCTTCCCTGGCGGCTGGGTCAAGGAAGCGACGCTGCTGTCAGACATCGTCGCCAGCGACGCCACCCTGGTCGAGCATGGCGGACGATGGTGGCTGTTCGCCACCGTCAGGGACGGCGGCGGCGCCTTTTCCGACGCGCTGCATCTGTGGTCGGCGCCGGACTTTCGCGGACCGTGGACGCCGCACCCCAAAAACCCCGTCCTGATCGACATCGCCTCGGCGCGACCGGCGGGCCGCATGGTAGAACGGGAGGGCCAATTGCTGCGCCCCGTGCAGGACTGCCGCAGGAGCTATGGCGCGGCGCTCGGCATCGCAAGCATTGTTCACCTGGACTTGGACGGCATGAGCCAGGTTGTCGAGACCATCTTGACGCCTGGCGCGTTATGGAGCGGGCGCAAGCTGCACACGCTCAACGAGGCGGGCGGCCTTGAATTCATCGACGGTTCCGCGATCGCGCCGCGCTGGAAGCAAACGAGCGGCAGGCGCTGACGACGGCCTGCGCATAAGGTCGATACGGCCCTCCCGCAAAAAGCCCCCGCCAGTCATGGCCGGCGGGGTGAGGCTCTGGAGTAAGCCGGAATCGGTCCGGCATGGATCAACGTATGGAGCGGTGGTTGGTTGCGGCGCCAGAAGCGCATTCCCTTTCCCTTTTTTGGGCCCTTGTGCAAGAACGGCCCCTCGCCCCAGCCGCAATCCCGCCTTTCTTGTCGCGAAATTTTCCTCCTCCGTATGCATGTTGTAAGTCGTTTAATCCGGGATAGATTGCATCCAGAAGGGCGCCAAAACGATCGCGCCGGGAGGAATTCGCCATGTCCGACAGCGCCCTGCCGCTGGTCATCAGCGCGCCCGAACCGCGCACGCTCGACCTCATCTTCACGCCGCCGCAGCTGGCGCGCTTCAAGGCGAAATATCGCATCGTCGAGACGACGCCGGACGGCGTGGCGAAACTGCCGGCCGATGTGCTGGCCGAGGCCCGCTACATCGTCGGCCAGCCGCCGATCGCGGCCGAGACGCTGGAGAAGATGAAGGCGCTGCGCTGCGTCTTCAATGTCGAGAGCAACCTCATCGACAACATGCCCTATGAAACGCTGTTCGCGCGCGGCATCCATGTCGTCACAACGGGCCTGGTCTTCGCCGAGCCGGTGGCCGAGCTCGGCCTTGCCATGGCGCTCAACCTCGCCCGCGGCATCGTCGATGCCGACCTTGCCTTCCGCAAGGGCGAGGAATTGTGGGGCGGCGACGGCAACCGGACGGCGCGGCTGTTGTCAGGCGCCGATGTCGGCATCATCGGCTTCGGCGATCTCGGCCGCGCGCTGAACCGGCTGCTGTCGGGTTTCCGCACCAGGACAAAAGTCTTCGATCCCTGGCTGCCGCCGTCGATCCTGATCGACAATGGCGTCGAGCCGGCCTCGATGGACGAGGTGCTGTCCGCCAGCGACTTCGTCTTCGTCGTCGCCTCGGTGACCAGCGAGAACCAGGGCTTCCTCGGCGCCGACGCCTTCGCCAGGATGCGCAAAGGCGCGGCCTTCATCCTGCTCAGCCGCGCCGGCGTGGTCGACTTCCCCGCTTTGATGGCGGCGGTGAAGGGCGGCCACATCCTCGCCGCCAGCGACGTCTTCCCCGAGGAGCCGCTGGCGCGGGACCACCCGGTGCGCGCCTTGCCCGGCTTCCTGCGCTCGGCCCACCGCGCCGGGGCGCTCGACATCGCCTTCAAGCGCATGGGCGACATGGTGCTGGAGGACATGGACCTGATCGACCGCGGCCTGCCGCCGCTGCGCTCCAAGCGCGCCGAGCGCGAAACGGTCTCGCGCATGCGCTCAAAGCCGGTGGACAGGAACTGACAGGGCGGCGACGTCCCTCGCGTCGCTTGACAAAAGCATGGCCAGCGACGACCCTCGCCCGGCCCATCTGGGGGCTCGGCAAGCGGCAGGGACCGTCGGCGGTAATGGCGCAGCTGGCGGGCTCAAGGCCAATCGGTCCGGCCGGCCAAGCGGTCCGGTTCTCTTTTTTCGCCATGGCAAGGCGGCAAGAGCGGCCCTCGCCATGAGGCTGTCGAAAACGCGACGGAGCGCGATGCTCAACACGATCGATTATGGCGGCAAGGAAGCCGATATCGTCCACGCGCTGGAGGAAGACATCATCTTCGGCAGGCTGGCGCCCGGCGCGCGCCTGGTCGAGGACGTGCTGCTCGCCCGCTTCCCGGTGTCGCGCCATACCATTCGACAGGCGCTCTATCAGCTCGAAAGGCTAGGCGTCGTCACGCGCGAGCGCAACAAGGGCGCCATGGTGCGGCGGCTGTCGCCCGACGAGGTACGGCAGATCTACGAGGTGCGAGAGATGCTGCAGCGCCAGGCGGCGCTGATGATCCGCCTGCCGGCGAGCGATGCGCTGATCGAAGAGCTGACGCAGATCCTCCGCATCTATAACGACCATGTCGAGAGCGGCTACCTGCGCGGCATCCACGAGGCCAATGATCGTTTCCATCTCACCATGTTCTCGGCCTGCGGCAATGCCTATCTGGTGGCCTCGATCGAGCATTACATGCGCCTCAGCCTGCCGGTGCGGGCTAACTCGCTGGCCGACAGGGAAAAGCTCGACATCTCGCGCCAGCACCACGCGATGATGATCGAGGCGCTGAAGCGCCGGGACAATTGGGTGCTGGCGCAGCTCTGCGTCGACCATTTGCAGCCCAGCAAGGCGTTCTATCTCCAGGAGATCGAGAGCGGCTGAGACCGCCCTGGCTAAAAGGCGCAAGACTGACAACAGGCCGAGCGGCGCCGGCGCCTTCTATCTCACCTTCACGACCACCTTGCCCTTGGCGCGCCCCGTCTCGACATAGGCCAGCGCCTCGTTGGTCTTTTCGAATGGGAATACCTGATCCATGACAGGGCGTATGACGCCGGATTGGATGAGCGACGTGATCCTGCTCAATTGATCGCCCTGCGCCCACATGAACAGGAACGAATATCCGACCCCGGCGCGTCTGGCCTTGCGGCGTATGCCGCGGCTCAGCAGGCGCAGGACCAGTTTCAGGACAATGTTGAGGCCTTTGTCCCTGGCAAATTCGGGATCCGGTGGACCGGAGATGGAGATGAGCTTTCCGCCCGGCTTCAGCACATGCAGGGATTTCTCGAGCGTCTTGGGGTCCTGGCTGTTCAGGACGACGTCGTAGCCATGCAGGACCTTCTCGAAGTCCTCCTTCTTGTAGTCGATGACGACATCGGCTCCGAGACGTCTCACCAGATCGGCGCTCGCGGCGCTGGCCGTCGTCGCAACCGTGGCGCCGAGATGTTTTGCCAGTTGGATGGCGAATGTCCCCACACCGCCGGAGCCGGCCTGGATGAACACCTTCTGCCCTTTCTTCAGCCCTGCCCTGTCGACGAGCACCTGCCAAGCGGTCAGGCCGACCAGCGGAATGGAGGCCGCCTCCTCCATGCTGAGACTGTCGGGCTTCAAGGCCACGTCGGCTTCTTCGACGGCGATGAATTCGGCGAATGTCCCGATCCGTCCGTCGCGCGCCCGCGCATAGACTTCGTCGCCGGTCTTGAATTTGCGTACTTTCGACCCGACGCGAATGACGATGCCGGCCACGTCATGGCCAAGGATGAATGGCGGGCGGTAAGGCAATATGAGTTTGAACTCCCCGTCCCGGAGTTTGGAATCGAGAAGGTTTACGCCAGCGGCGTGGACCTCGATCAGGACATCGTTGTCGCGCGGTTCCGGCTCAGGCATCTCTGCAAGCCGCAGGGCGCCCTTCTTCTGATATTTGTCGACGACAAAGGCTTTCATCATATTCGCTTTCTTGAAATGAATCCCGATATCGGACAGGCTGGGCTTTCGGGGCAGCGAAACTGCTTGTGCGGGCACCGACTTGGTACGCTCCGTTCAGGCAGGCAGGCGGAACTGCTTGCGCAAGGTCTTGTCGAACGTCGCGGCGGGCGCGAACCGCCGCAGCGTGCTGACCAGCCGGGCTGTCTTGCCGGCGGTGTAGCGTCGGCGCTGACGCTTCTCGGTGGCGGCCCTGAGTACCACATTCGCCACCGCTTCCGGAGGGTCTGCTTTCGGCATCACGTCGCGAAGCAATGCGTCGATACCGGCGCGGGCCTGATCGTATTCCTTCATGACGGAATCGGGCTCGAGCCCGTTCTGGTCGAACACGGTGCGCACGAAGGCAGGTTCGATGACCGAAACCCGGATGTTGAAAGCGCGAACCTCGTGGTCGAGCGATTCCGAATAGCCTTCGAGCGCGTGCTTGACGGCGGAATAGTGGGCCGAATACGGCGCGGGAACCAATCCCAGGATCGAGCCGATATTGACGATGCGCCCCCCGCCGCGCCGCCGCATCGACGGCAGCACCGCGTTGATCATCCGCATGACGCCGAACAGATTGACATCGAACAGGGCCTTGGACTGGGAAACCGAGGATTCCTCCGCGCCTCCCAGCAGCCCGACGCCGGCATTGTTGACCAGAAGGTCTATCCGGCCGGTCCTGGCGAGGACATCTGAAACCAGAGCTGCGACCGACGCGTCATCGGTCACGTCACAAACCAGCATCGATATCCCGTCCGAGCCCTGGCCTGATATTTTGCGGCTGGTGCCGAAGACGGTGAAACCCGCCCGCGCCAAAGCCTCCGCGCTGGCGCGGCCGATGCCGGAGGAGGCGCCGGTCACGATCGCCGTCTTTCCTGAATTCCGGTTCATCTGGTGACTCCGAACTCGAGAGGTCTTGCCTCTCGGCGATGATTGAATTATGATCGTAATATCACATTACGGGTGTAATGCAATAGGGAAGCGGAAGGAGCGCCATGCGCTACGAAAAAGGCCGGAAGGACGCATCACGCAGCCGGATCATGGAGATCGCCGCCGAACGGTTTCGCAGTGACGGCATCGCCGCGTCCGGGCTGGCAAGCATCATGAGCGACGCCGGCATGACGAACGGCGCCTTCTATCCACACTTTCAATCCAAGGCCGAACTCGTCCGCGAGAGCATGGTCGCGGCACTGGAGGCTCAGTCGCAGCAATTGCAGGGGGCGTTGGCCTCGGGAGGGCTGGAGTTGGCCCTGGGGATGTATCTGTCGCCCGAGCACCGGGATCATCCGGAGACCGGCTGTGCTTCGGCGGCGCTGTTGCCCGAAATCGCGCGTCAGCCATCCGAGACCCGCGCGCTCTACACCGAACGATTAATGACTCTGGTGCGCCAGCTATCGGCGCAGTTGCCGCCTGGAATCCCTGATCCGGAGGGCGTTGCATTGGGCGTTTTCGCGGCGCTCATCGGCGCCCTTCAACTGTCCCGCGCGGTGGAGGGAACTGAATTGTCCGATCGCATGCTGACGGCGGGAGCGGAGGCGGCGCGGACTCTGGTCCAGCCGCGCTAGGGTGAAGAGGAAGGCGCTATCCCGCGCGATGCGCCCCGGCTGCAAATCTAACCAGGCAGCCAAACGAAGAAAAAAGCGGAAGTTTCGCCGCCGCTGAACAATATATTTATTCAGACCGGGCCTCAGCTGGCATGGCGAACCGGAACTTTCCTCCAAACCTTCCGTTTCTTTGAAGATCGTTGCTTCGACGGTCGAAGAGCAACAGGGAAGGATCCTATCATGAACATCAAGATGATCTGCGTCGGCGCGATGACGCTTTCGATGCTCGCGGGCTCGGCCCTCGCCGCCGCGAACAAGGGCACGTCGGCACTCGACGACCCGGCCAAGATGCAGCCCTTCTACACCGACTCCAGCATGAAGAAGATGCGCAGCAGCGACGAGTTCACGAAAGCGTGGAAAGCGCTCACTCCGGAAGACCAGAAGCTGATGATGACGGCCTGCGACGATGAGGCCAAGGACGCCAACGCCGCCAACAGCCATCCGGAGTTCTGCAGCAGCGTCAAGGCGAATGGCGGCAGCAAATAGACCGGCCAAGAGCAGGCTTTTATAGCCCGCACCCTGAAGACAGCCCCGTCTCGCGGGGCTGTTTGTCATGCGCCGACGCGCCGGCCGGTTTCGGCGTCGAACAGATGCGCGCAGGCGCGGTCGACCTCGATGCGCACCGGCTGGCCCTGCTTGAGCGCCAGCCGCTCGCGGAAAAGGCAGTCTATCTCCTCGCCGCCGCAGTCGACCTTGGCGAAGATCTCCGAACCGGTGGCTTCCAGCAGCGTGACGCTGCCGGGTATGCCTTGGCTGCTGGCGCGGATGTGTTCGGGGCGGATGCCGTAGACCAGCTCTCCGCCCGGGACCTGTGCCGGATGAAGCGGCGCCGGCAGCGGCAAGGTCAGCCCGCCTGCGCTGCGGAAGACGCCTTCCTCGATGCGGCCGCGAATGAAATTCATGGCGGGCGAACCGATGAAGCCGGCGACGAAGAGATTGGCCGGCTGGTCGTAGAGGTCGAGCGGCGCGCCGACCTGCTCGACCAGGCCGTCATGCAGCACCACGATCTTGTCGGCCATGGTCATGGCCTCGATCTGGTCATGCGTGACATAGATGGTGGTGGTGCCCAGCCGCTGGTGCAGCGCCTTGATCTCGCCTCGCATTTGCACGCGCAGCTTGGCGTCCAGGTTGGAGAGCGGTTCGTCGAACAGGAAGACTTGCGGGTCGCGCACGATGGCGCGCCCCATGGCGACACGCTGGCGCTGGCCGCCCGAAAGCTGGCGCGGGAAGCGGTCGAGCAGCTTTTCCAGGCCGAGGATACTCGCCGCCCTGTTGACGCGGCCGGCGGTATCGGCCGGATCGGCTTTCTTGATCTTGAGCGCGAAACCCATATTGTCGGCCACCGTCATATGCGGGTAGAGCGCGTAGTTCTGGAACACCATGGCGATGTTGCGGTCTCGCGCCCTGAGATCGTTGACGACCCGCTCGCCGATGGCGATCCTGCCGGCCGAGATCGTCTCCAGCCCCGCGATCATGCGCAGCAGCGTCGACTTTCCGCAGCCCGAAGGTCCGACCAGGATCACGAACTCGCCATCGGCGATGTCGACGCTGACGTCGTGAATGATCCTGGTCGCTCCGAATGCCTTCTGCACATTGTTGATGGTCACCGCTGCCATTTCATGTCCTCACCTGGAAAGAGTGTCGTCGGCTTCAGCCGCCCTTGACCGCGCCGGCGGTCAGCCCGGCGACGATCTGCCTTTGCGCGAACATGGTCAGCACCAGCACCGGCAGCGTCACCACCAGTGCGGCGGCGGCCAGCGGCCCCCAGCTCACCTGCTCGTAGGAGAGCATGTTGTAGACCGCGACCGGCAAGGTCCGCGTCTCGCGGCTGGCCAGCACCACGCCAAAGACGAAATTGTTCCAGGAGAAGATGATGGACAGGATGAAGGCCACCACGATGCCTGGCCTGGCGATGGGCAACGCGACCAGCCGGAACACCTGCCATGAGGAGGCGCCGTCCATGCTGGCGGCCTCCTCCAGCTCCATCGGCGTGGTTTCGAAATAGCCGATCATTACCCAGACCACGATCGGCACCGTGACCACGAGATGGATGATGATCTGCGGCCACAGCGTGCCCAATATGCCGGCCCACTGGAACAGCAGGAACAGCGGGATGAGGTAGGACAGCCCCGGCGTCATACGCGCGATCATGATGACGACCGCCGACCGTTCGGCCTTGAGCCGCGCTATGCCGTAGCCGGCAGGCACGCCGATCAGCAGCGCCAAGAGCGTCGCCGTGCCGGTCACCAGCACCGAGTTCCAGAAGTAGAGCAGGAAATTGTTCTCCTCGAACACCTTGGCATAGTTTGACCAGGCCACGTGCTCGGGGATGAAGACCGGCGGGGAGGCGCCGTTGTCGATCTCGAATTTCAGGGACAGCGAGATCATCCAGAGGAAGAACAGGATCGCCGGCGAGACGAAGACCAGGGCGGCGAAGAACAGGCCGATCCGGTTGAGCAGTCGCGAACGCATCTATTTGCCCTCCGCGTCGGTCCAGCGGCTGCGCTGGCGCAGCATCAGCAGGACGAAGGACAGCGCTACGATAAGAACGAAGAACACCACCGCCATGGCGGAGCCGTAGCCGACGTCGTAATAGGAGAAGGCGATGTTGTAGAGATAGATGTTGATGGTCTCGGAGGCCGTGCCCGGTCCACCCTGGGTCATCGCATAGATGATGTCGAAGCTCTTCAGCGCGTCGATCGTGCGGATGATCACCGCGATCATCAGGAACGGCGCGATCATCGGCAAGGTCAGGTACCGGAACTGCTGCCAAGCATTGGCGCCGTCGATCTCGGCGCTCTCGAAGGGTTCGCGCGGCACCGAGGCCAGCCCGCCCAGCACGATCAGCATCACCAGCGGCGTCCACTGCCAGGTCTCGACAGCGACCAGCGAGGGGATGACCGTCCTGGCGTTGAATATCCATTCCTGCGCCGGAATGCCGACCAGCGACAGAAGGTAGTTGAGCACGCCGAGTTGCGGATGGAACATCATCGTCCAGACCAGCGCCACGGCGACGGGCGTGGCCATCATCGGCATCACGAAAATACCGCGCAGCACGCCGCGCAGCGGGAACCGGGCATCGAAGATCAGCGCCGCGACCGTGCCGAGCAGCATCGGCGCGGCCACCGAAAGGAAAGTGTAGGACAAAGTGTGCGCGAGCGATTCCCAGAACCGCCCATCGCCGACCAGTCGCAGATAGTTCTCCATCCCCGCGAAGCTTCGCGACTGGCCAAGCGTCCAGCGGTTGACGCTCATCCACAGCGTGAAGGCCCAGGGAAAGACGATGACGGCGCCGACGACGACCAGCGCGGGGACGACGAAGGGCCAGTAGCTGGGAGCCAGCTTGACGGGCCGGCCCCCCTCGCTTGCCTGTTTCGTCACCCCGGTACGATCGGTCGTCGCCCCGGCGCGATCCGTCGTCGCCCCGGCGCGACTCGTCGTCGCCTCGGCGCGCTCTGGGGCAGTTGCGGACATCAGCCTTGCTCGCTCCTGTCGAGGACCGGCTGGAACTGTTCCGTCGCCTTTTTCAGTTCCTCCGCCGGGTCGGCCCCGGCGAGCAGGTTGCTGAGCGCCACGCCATAGATATCGCGGAACTCGGTGACCGGGATGATGACCGGCAGCGCCAGCCGGCTGACATTGCCGGAGCCGACCACGGCGTCGAGCCAGCTCGCCGGCATGGTCACGCCTTCGCGCACCTTGGGGTCTTCCAGCACCGATTTGCGGAACGGCACGCCGGCACCTGCCTGCAGCAGCCGCGCGCCCATGCCGGCCGACACCGCCCATTGGCAGAAGAGGTAGGCGGCTTCCTTCTTCTCGCTGGCCGTGGTCACGCCGAGCCCGTCGCCGAACGTACCCGAGGCATGCGCCTTGGGGCCCTTGGGCATCACGCCGTAGCCGACCTTGCGGACCACCCTCGACTTCTCCGGATTTTCCATCGGCGGCGCGAAACCGACGCCGTCGAACCACATGCCTATCTTGCCTTGCAGGAAGGCGGATTGCGCTTCGGCCCAGTTGAAGCCGGTGACGCCGGGCGGCGCGGATTTGGTCATCAGCCGCTGGTAGAGGGCGGCGGCCTCTACCGCCTCGGGCGCGGTGGTGCGCAGCTTGCCCTTGTCGTCGAGCGGCGTCATGTCGTAGCCGAGCATCAGCGAGGTCCAGACCGGCGTGTTGGCATTCTTGAGGCCGCGCGCGACGAAACCGTAGGTGTTGGTCGACGGGTCGGTCAGCGCCTCCGCGGCCGCAACGAGCTGATCGAAGGTTTCGGGGTATTTGAGGCCCTTGGCCTCGAACAGCTCCTTGTTCCAGTAGATTATCCAATAGTCGACCGAGAACGGCAGCGAGCGCAGCACGCCCTGGCCATCCTTGGCGAACAGCATGCCGGCATCGGCAAAGTCCTTTTCGACCAGGCTCGGATCGGTCAGCGTCGGGTCGGCAAGGTAGCCCGATATGTCGGCAAGCCAGCCCCCCTTCTCGAACTGCCGCTTCTGCACATGGTAGCTCAGATGCACGACGTCGAAGCTGGGTTTGCCGGAGCTGAGCTCGATCACCGTCTTCTGGCGCTGCTGCTGCTCGGGCGTCGCCTCGGCATTGACCTTGATGCCCGTCAGATCCTCGAACTCGGCGAGATATTTGATCAGCGTGTCGCTGCGCGGGCTTTTCACCAGATTGACATCGAGCGTCGTGCCCGCGAAGCGCTTCCAGTCGACGCCGGCGGCAAGGCTCGGGCGGATACCGGCAAAGCCGGCGCCGGCGAGCATGGCGGCGCCCGCAAGGAGCTGTCTTCTGGTTGGGTTGAATGGATTGGACGGCATTTCTTCCTCCCGGTTGCTGTCGTTGTCGATTGCGCCGCGACAGGCACGGCGCGGCCTGCTTCCTCAGATATGGAGCGCCAGCCGGCGCGCATTGTCGATATGCTGGCTGATCGCCTCGACCGCCTTTTGTGGATTGCGGCTTTCGAGGGCTTCGATCACGCTCAGATGCTCGCGCATCACCGGCACCACGCGCCCGTCGATGCGGAACCGTTCCTGGTGGATCAGGCGGATCTTCACCGAATTGACCAGATAGGCCTTGGCAATGATCTCGTTGCCGAGCGCATCGATGAAAGTATCGTGCATGGCCCAGTCGATGGTCTGAGCCCTGGCCTCCATCTCCGGCGTCGGGGTCTGCGCCAGCGCCTGCGCCAGCATGTCCTCATGCTCGCGGCGCAAGCGCGCGAGTTCGTCGTCGGAGGCGCTGACGGTGAACAGCGCCACCGCCTCGCGCTCCATGAACAGGCGGAACTGGAAGGCCTCGCGGATCAGGCTGATGTCGATATGCGCAATCTGCATGCCGCGCTGCGGGATCGTCGTCAACAACCCCTCGGCTTCCAGGCGCGGCACGATCTCGCGGATGGCGCCGAGCGGCAGGCCGGTGAACGCGACGAGTTCGCGCTGCGACACGAACTGGCCCGGCTTGAGGTCGCGGGCCAGCAAATGCCGCGTGAAGCTGGCATAGGCCTGCTCCCGCAGATTTGTCTGGTCGCCGCCATTGGCCATTTCAGTGCTTCCTTCCCCGTCAGGCCGCCGCGGCCGCGAAAAGAGTGTCGTAGGCAGCGCCAAGCTGCTGGCGCTCCGGCGCCGCGATCGGCTCGAGCGGCGGCCGCACCGCCAGCCAGCGCTCGTCGCCGGTCTTGCGCGCCACCATCACCTTGACCGCCGGAAGGACCGGGTGCTTGAGCAACTCGAGCACGAAACGCTCGACGCGCACGTCGTCGTGCCCTTTCTCGGCCATGGCGAGGACCTCGCCAGCGGCGAAATTGGCCATGCCCGAAATCGCGCCCTGGCCACCGATCCTGACCGCCCGCGCCAGATGCCGCTCGTCGCCGATCAGGATCACCAGATCGCCATGGGCGCCGAGCAGCGCCTCGCTATAGGCCCAGTCGCCGCCGGAATCCTTGACGCCGGCGACCACGTCCGGAAACGCCTGGCGCAGCCGGCCGATCAGCCCCAGCGAAAGCTGCACCGTGGTGACCGAGGGGATGTTGTAGAGCAGCACGCCGCGGGCCAGCGGACCGAGAGCGGCAAAGACAGCGGAAAACCAGCCGAAAAGGCCATCGTCGCCGATATTCTTGAAATAGCTGGGAGGGGCAAGGAGGATGTTGCGGGCGCCGCGCTGCAAGGCATGGCGAGCCTGCTCGGCTGCATCCTCGGCCGCATCGACCAGCACGCCTGCGACAAGCTGATGCGGCGCGATGCCGGCCGCCAGCATCGCCTCGGTGACGGCCCGCCGCTCCCCAGTGCCGACCGAAGCGCCCTCCCCGGTGGTGCCGAAAAGCGTCACGCTGGTGCAGCCCTGTGCCAGGCAGCTCCGGGCCAACGTCACCATGGGTGGAATGAGGATTTGCCCCGACGCATCGAAAGGCGTGGCCAGGGCAACCGAAAGACCAAAACGCGATGTCACCAGCGAGTCTCCCAAAGAGCAGTGCGCAGGTAGTGCTATCACGCTAACATGTTAGTCGTAAATAGGGCGGATGCAAATTTACGGAAACGCAAGTTGTGATGGTTCCGGTGCAGGCGCTATCCATGCCCAGGCCCGTTTGTGCCGTTTTTCCTTTTTCCTGCCATGTTGCGTTGCGAAAGATTTGTTGCATTGCGATACGATCCGCCCCGGCCGACAATGGCCGCGGGTTGGGCTTGCACGAAGGATTTGTCGTGGCAGCATCGTTCCGACCCGATATCGAGGGAATGCGCGCACTGGCGGTAGCCGGTGTCGTCGCCTATCATTTCGGCCTCACAGCCCTGCCCGGCGGCTTTGCCGGCGTCGACATCTTCTTCGTCATCTCCGGTTATCTGATCACAAGACACCTTTTGCAGGAGATCGGCGAGAGCGGCCGGCTGAACCTGTGGCGCTTCTATGCCCGCCGCGCCCGGCGGTTGCTGCCGGCCTCGCTGTTCGTCATCCTGGCCACGCTGCTGGCCGGCGCCTTCATCCTGTCGCCGGAGGAACAGGCGCTCTATTCGAAGGGGGCGATGTTTGCCTCGGCCTATATGATCAACCTGTGGCTGATCCGCTGGTCGTTCGACTATTTCGCTTCAGACGCCGCCAACAACCCGTTCATCCATTTCTGGTCGCTATCGGTGGAGGAGCAGTTCTACCTCGCATGGCCGGCGCTGCTTGTTCTCGCCGCATGGCTGCGGCCGGGACGGCGCGCGGCCATCGTGGTCATCGGTGTCACCGGCCTGGTGTCGTTCGTGGCCTGCGCCTGGCTGACCAGCGTTTCGCCGCCCTGGGCTTTCTATTTCTCGCCGCTGAGGGCCTGGGAGTTCGCCGCCGGCGGGCTTGCCACGATGGTGCCGGCAAGTTTTCTCCGGTGCCACCCGCGGCTGCGCGCCGCGCAAGGCTGGCTCGGCCTGGCGCTGATCGTGCCCGCCTATCTGCTGCTGGACGAGGCGCTGCCCTTCCCCGGCCTGCTGGCGCTGCTGCCGGTCGTCGGCACGGTGCTGCTGCTGGTCAGCGGGGCAGGCGAGCGCCAAGCGGATGGCAAGCTGGCCGGCGGCCCCGCGGCTCTCCTGTCGCTGCCGCCCATGCAATGGATCGGCAAGCTCTCCTACTCGCTCTATCTCTGGCACTGGCCGGTCATCGTCTATGCGGGAATGGTCACCGCGGAGCTTTCCGGGCTGGACAGGTTTGCCTGCCTGGCACTGACGCTGATGCTCTCCATCTTCACCTATCACGTCATCGAAAACCCCGTGCGCCGCAACGGCTGGCTGATGGCAAGCGCCGCCCGCGCGCTCGTGCCCGCGGCGCTGCTGACCGGCGCCGGCGTGGTCGCGGCCTACGCCAATGCCAAGTTTGCCGTTCACGAACTCGATCCGGAGCAGCGCGTCATCGCCCAAAGTGCGGCGCGTCCATCCACCGCGCGCGCCAGGGGCGGCTGCGTGCTCGACTACGAGACCATCACCCCGAAGCCCTGCGTGTTTGGCGCCAAGAATGTGAAAGGCACGATCGCCTTGTTTGGCGATTCACATGCCGACCACTGGTCGACGCCGCTGATCCAGGCGGCCGAAAAGCGCGATTACCGGGTGGTTACCTGGCTCAAATCCTCGTGCCGGGCGTCCCGGCTGTCGACATGGTCGAGCAAGCTGAAGCGCGACTACGCCGAATGCGACCAGTGGCGCGAGCAGTCGATCAAGGAGATCCTGGCGCTGAGGCCGGCCCTGGTGGTGATCTCGGAAATCGCCCTGACCAGTTCGCGCAAGATGGCCGCCGGCAAGGATGAGCCCGACAGTCAGGACGCGGAGTGGAAGGCTGGCCTGCGTTCGACGCTGGAGACGTTCAGCAAGGCCGGGCTGAAAGTCGCCTTCATCCGCGACGTGCCCTTCAACGACGAGCAGGTCGACACCTGCGTGGCGCGTGCGCTGTGGCGCGGCGACACGCCCTCGCTCTGTGATCAGACGCGCGCCTATGCCGCCAACGACGCCATGGCCGCGGTGGAGCGCGACGTCGTGCGCAGCATTCCGAACGCCCGCTATGTCGATATGACCGACCAGTTCTGCAACCAGACCACCTGCCATGTCTTCATCGGCGGCAAGATCGCCTTCCGCGACCGCCACCATCTGGCGACCGCTTTCGCCGAGACGCTGGAGAAGCCGCTGGAGAAGGCGCTGTTTTAGAAGGGGTTAACGTCCCTTCTTCAAAGGCGCGCTGCCAAGGCGCCGCCCCCTCACAGCGCGCGCGGGCACGAAACATTGGTTTACCGGCTTTATGGGAACAGGGCCGCGAGGGCAGCGTTTATTAGATGAGCCTTAAAGAGGAGGTTGCCATGAAGAAACTCTTGCTCGCATCCGTGATTGCCGTCGCTTCGGCGGTGGCCGTGATCGCCCCGGCAAATGCCGCCAGCATCACGCTTGGCATCGGCAACGGCTATGACGACGATTATTATGTTCCCAGATATCGTCACCACTATCGCGATTATTCCGACGATGACGGCTACTATCGCCGCTACAGCATGTATGACGAGAGCTACCGTCCGCGTTATTACGGTCATCGTCGCTGCCACACCGAGGTGATCAAGCACTGGCGTCATCACCATCGGGTCATCGAGAGAGTCCGCGTCTGCAGGCGTTGACCTGACAACCAATCCGGCCGGCATCGCGCCGGCCGGATGTCATGCACAGCGCCATGCCCTGGAGCGGAGCACTTGTCGTGCGCGCCGCAACTCCTCGGGGCCCAACCCTATCGTCGCATCATCATCCCGTAGTGCATCGCCAGCAGATCGAGCCCGATTCTCAACAGCTTTGCCGCCACGTCCCTGCCCTCGCTCATCTCTCCCGCCACGCCTCTGACCGACTGCTCCAGGCACACGATCTTCCGGACCACGTCGACCACCTCCCAATGGCCGAGCGCGCGGGTCGCGGCGGCGTGCGACCGTCCGGCATTGAGCACGCTGTCGGTGATGCCGCCGCTTGTCCTGTCGCCGTCGACGCGTTCGCTCCAGCGCATCGGCTTGATATCAGCCTGCTGGCTGGCGCGGAAATCCTCGCGGTAGCGCAGACCGGCTTCGCGCTGCTGGCGCGACAGCGAGGTGATGCCCAGCAGCGGATCGATGCTGCGCACCCGCACGATACCACCGGTGGAGGTATGGCCGTCATTGGACACCTCATAGACGCGCCGCGCCTCCGATGTCCCGGTTGCGAGCCGCTTGCGGCCGAACTCATCGTCCCGCAACGCGAAATCATGGCCGACCTCGCGGCGGATGCGCACCTGCTCGGCCTCGCCCTTCGGCAGCTTCGGCGTCTGCGGTTTGGCTGATCTGGCGGCTTTCTTGCTCATGGCTGCGTCCTTGTGGGGAGTGGATTGAGGTGCTGGCTGGCGCGGCAGCGATCCCTGGCGAAATTGGCTGCGTGCGCCGGAACCAGCGGCGAGGCTGGGCGTTGTGCCGCACCAAACCAACAGGAGGTATGCCCATGACCGCCTTCATGCCGGTGACCTTGCGCTTCTGCGACAACAAGACCATGCTGGTGGGCTCCATCGCCCAGGCGGCGACCGCGCTTCGCCGGCAATGGCCTGACAAGACGGCCACCGCCTATCTGGATGCGGCAAGGCTGGTCAGGCTCGCCATCGACGGCAGCTGCCGCCAGCGCGTCGCCTTCGAGGCTTTCACCAAGGCGGCCGGGCAGCAGGGGCTGCTGGTGGCTAAGCCGCGTAGCCGCGCCCATGAATGGCTCGACGCCGCCGCGGGCCCGTGAGGTGGCTGAAAACGTGATGCAACCGCGCCGCCGCCTTGCACGTTGATAGGGGCTGGCTTCCGAGCCGCGCGCAACGCCAAGGTAACCGCCGTGGGTACCATGAAAACAGGATCTCCGCTCAAAGTATGCCTGGACGGGCATGTCGAGGTGATCGACGGCGTCGCTGAGGCAGCCGACTTCCTGCAGCGCTGGCCGATTGAACGGCGTGGTCATGTCTACCGCAGTGCGCTCAACGCGTGCAGCGCAGCCATCGCGGCGCAGATTTCGCACGCCGACGCGATGAAAGCGTTCACCGGCTTCGCCCGGGTTACCCGTATATTGGCCGGCGATGACGGCCGGCCAGCGATGCCTGATGCAATAAGCGTGCGGATGCCAAAGCAGGGCCACGATCTGCCAAAATAAAAGCGTTGCGTGGCCGCCGTTCTCGCCAGATCGCCAACACTGCAAAAGAAAAGCCAGCGTTGCAGCTAGTCTCTTTCTCCCCGTTTTACGGGGAGAAATGCCCGGCAAGGCAATGAGGGGCGGTGCCACCGCTTCGATACCTTGCATCTGACCCAATCTCCCTCCCGAATTCATGCCGTTCCCAATCCTGCACCCGGCGCCGCCCGCCTGCCGTTAGCTTCTCTCCAGAACGGGAGGAAGCTCACCCCGCCTCGCAGACACGCCGGCGGAAGCGCGCCTGATGATAGGTGCAGTAGCTTTTCATCGCCCTTGTGCGCATGCCGCAGCACAGCATGTGGACGCCCGGCCGGCCGCCGGGCGCGTCGTTTTCCGGATTTTGCTCCAGCGCCAGGTCGAGCGGAGCGCGGCAGCGGCCGAACAGGCAGTCGACGAAGCGCATTGCCACGCCATGCGGCTGGCGGCCGATCGGGCTTCGCTGCGGCACCGGCACCTCCAGGCGGTAGGCTTGCCCGTCCGCCATCAGCACGCCGGCCTCGCGTGCTGCGAGGCGTTCCGCACCTTCACCCTTCGGCACGCGCTTGCGTCCGGCCTTGGCGGCGCGGTCGGCGGCCTTGTCATTCGCCCTCTCGGCTGCCGCGATGCGCTTGCTGTTGGCAAAACCGATCGAACTCAGCATGGCGTTACGGTGAACGATGCCGATGATGGCGTCGCGCGACACCGGGCTGCCTCGCGACGCGCTGAACCGAGCCGCGATGCGCGAGGCGGAAAGTCCGTCCGTCAGCCAGCCGGCGATCGCCTGCAATTCCTTGTCGCCGTAAAGTGCCATATCTGGTCTCCGTCCATTGCGCGGCCGCGGCAGCGCGCGACGCCGCCGGCGAGTATCGGTGTCGGCCCGCCGCAGGCGGTGGGCATTGTTGGGTTGGATCCGGCCTGTCGGCCGTTGGATTGGCGGCCTCAGCCCGGCCGGCCGCCCAGCGCGGCGAGGCGCGCCAGCCGCGCCTCTGCCGTCACCCGGTCGGGTGCGAAAACCGCCCTGCCCGTCAGCCTGTCGAGCAGGATCACGGTGCCGTCCTCGGTCCGGATCAGGGAGCGGATCCGCACCGCGCTGAATTGGGGGCCGGAGCCGCGGGGAGCGGCGGCTCCGGCCGTTCCGGCCGCCGGTGACGGGCGGACCGGACGTGCGGCTGATGCATCGGGGCAATCAGCCTCACGCTTCGCCCTGGCCGGGGAGGAGGACAGCCGGGGCGAAAGGGAATGAGCGCTGGCCGGCTCGCGTGAAGCTGGCCTGAGGGCGCTTTCGACTCGGAAGGGGTTGAGCTTTTGCATGAACGGATATAAGCATAACTTAAAAATTTATGCAAGCCATTCTTTCATGGACGAAAGCAGCGCTTGTTGGTCACATGGGCGCCATGGTGAAAACGCAACTGTCGATCAAGGTCGGGGCGGCAATCCGCCAGGCGCGCAAGCAGCGCGGCCTGGTCATGCGCCACATCGCCGAGCACAACGACACCGACGTCGCCGCCGTCGGCAATTGGGAAACCGGTCGCAACCTGCCCAAGACGGAAAACCTCCTGAAGACTGCCGCCTTTCTGCGTGTCGACCCGGTCGCGCTCGGCAAGGGCGAGGTGGTTTTCCTCGACGATGCCGGACCGGTCAACGACGCCGAGATCGTCACCGACGCCGGGCCGCCCCCCGCCGGGCCGATGGACATCCAGGTGCTGGGCGCCGCCGTTGGCGGCGACGACGGCGATTTCACCTTCAACGGCGAGCCCGCCGGCTACGTCCAGCGCCCACCCGGCATCCGCAACCTGGCCAAGGTGTTCGCGCTGCATGTGCTCTCGGATTCCATGGTACCCCGTTACGAGCCCGGAGACCTGATCTATTGCGGCGGCCGCGATGCCGTCCCGGGCGATCACGTGGTGATCGAAACCTTCCCGGAAGAGAACGAACGCAACGGCAAGGCCTTCATCAAGAAATTGGTCAAGCGCACCGCCGCCGAACTGGTGGTCGAACAGTACAATCCGCCGAAGACGTTGACCTTCAACCGCTACGCCATCAAGCAGGTCTGGCGGGTCATTCCGTTGAAGGAATTGCTGGGCTATTGAGGGCGACGGGGCAATTCTTCCTCCCACAAGGAGAGCAGGCAAAACCCAGCGTCGATGCCACCCTCACGCCCGCCCCGATCCCTCCAGCGGCATCTCGCGCTCGCTCAGCATCAGCGCCTCGCTGCGCACGCGCTGGCGCTCGTTGATAAACGCCGCCCGGATCTGGATCGCCGTGCCCGGCAGCCCGTCGGCGCGGCAGGCCGAGCAGACCAGCCGGCCCGAAAGCGCTGCCAGCGGCGTATTGCCAGTCACGCCGAAGCGCCGCAGCTGATCGGGCTTCCACCACCTGTTGCGGCCGCAATCGGCGCATTCGACCGATATCGAAACGACATCCGCAATCACTGATCCCTTGCCCGTCAATGCCATCGCGGCTCGCCTTTTTGTTCCTTGTTTGTTCGCATATTCCTGTGTTTTGAAACGAGAGTCGAGTCGCATCTTTCAGGGCTCCGCAAAAGTTTCTCTTTCGCCAATTTTTGAGTTATGCTTCTATACGGCTTGCAAAGCCGAGTCGGCGCGCGTGCAGCACCCCGGGAGAGACGATGGACGCCCTTGCCGCCGATTTCGCTCATGCCTGCGGCTATGGCGGCGACAGTCACGCTCTCATCGAGGCCTTCGCGAGAATCCGCGAACACGGCATCCGCCAGGCGCGCCTCGGCCATTTCAGGCGCAAGGTGGTCGTCGACGCGCTGAAACAATCGGAAGCGCTTTTCCTGGCGGCGATCGGCCCGGCGCTATCGGCACAAGAAGCCATCGAGGACGCCGCCCGCTTCATCTCCTTCTGGCGCAACATGCCGCGCTGGCGCCAGGAACGGCGCCTGGCGGACCTCGCCAGGGCGAGGCAACAACGCCTGCTGGCGCGCTTCTTCCGCCGCTACGGCCACCGCATTTGGGCCTTGCAGGCGGCATAGGCGGGCTCGCCAAGCCGTCGGCGACCACACTGCGCCACGAGAGAGACGCAGCCACGAGAAGAGCTGGGCAATGCCGCCATTTGCGGGTTCCCATCCGCGCGTTTTCTTCCTAGATTGCCTGCGGGTGGCTGATCGTTCGACGTGCATATCAGGGAATGTTCAAGACTGCCCGTTCAAGAGTCCAGGCCTGGATGACGGCAGGCGCGGGAACCATCGCCGCGCTGTTGGCGGCCGGCCTCATGGGCGCCTTTGGCGCCCTGCCCGCTCACCCTCCGCCGCAACTGCCGTCCGATGCCGCCATCGATGCCGGCCGCTGGCGCATCAAACCGGTGCGTGCCTACGTCAGCCATGCCGACATCCATGGCGTGCCGCTGAAACCGGGCCAGAAGGCACTGGTGCTGGAGGCCGACATGACCAACCGCACGGCCGAATCCAACAAGGCCTACTTCGCTGTCTTCAAGCCGGAGGGAATCACCCTGCCGGACTCGATGCCGATGATCGCCCTGATACGCGATTCGACCCTGGCGCCGGAACTGCACCCCGGCATGACCGAGCGCCTGGCCTATGTCTGGCCGCTGGCCGGCGACGCCGCCGTGCCGCCGACGCTCGCCTTCGGCGTCACCGCGGAGATCTTCAAGCCGCGCGACAATCTCTACGGCACGCCCGGCTGGTACAATCCCTACCGTCTCGGCACCGTGACCTTGCCGCTCGCCGATATGCCGGCAACGGACACGCCGGGAGCCGGCTCATGAAGATGCGGGTCCTCGGCAATCTCGCGATTCTCGCCGCCACCGTGGCGCTGAGCTACGGTATGCAGCTTTCCAAGCCGCATTATGCCGACCTCACCGCGCCCATCCCGGTCGACGGCGCCATGCACGACACGGTGCGGGCACGCAGCTTCGACGTGCGGCTTGACGAGGTTGTCTTTGCCCGCGCGCTGAAGACCAACCAGTTCGGGCAGCAAAAGCTTTTGACGACGAGCGGCGTGTGGGCGGTGGTGACGACCAGCCTCACCGCGACCGACGCCTCCATCACGGTCGCGGACGGCACCTGGCAAGGTCCGACCGGTCTGCGCTACCGCCAGACGGAGCGGCTGGGCTATCGCCAGGACATGCCGCCGCACGGCGTCGATCCCGGCTTGCAAAAACGCGGCCTGTTCGTCTTCGAAGTACCGCCCGACCAGATCGGCGGCGCCAGGCTGCTGGTCTCGGAACGCCAATTCGGCGCGCTCGACGCGCAGGCCCGCATCAGCTTCGACGGGTTGTCTGCCGGCGCCGATGGACAACCGGCCGGCATCCTGCCGCAATACGATCTGGATGCACCACCGGGCCAGACTTCTCCGGGCCAGACACCGCAGGGCAAGCCATGAGCGCCGTCGCGACCGACATGGGGCCGGCCGCCGAGCGGCAGGTCGAGAAAAAATGGCGCAGGCGCAGCCTGGCGGCGCTTGTCATCCTGCTGCCGCTGGCGCTGGCAGAAACCAGCCATGACAGCTTGCGCGAATGGCTGGGCGGCGAAGACCTCATCGCCAGGGATGTCGAGTTTGGCCAGTCCGCGCACTTCGGCGGCAGCGACTGGAAGCTGGCGGACCTGCGCGGCGGCAAGGCCGGCCGCTTGCCCGATCAGGCCTTCGCCGTCATCGCCACCTTCTCCGTCACCGTCGGCGATCCCGACTTGCAGAAGCAATGGCTGGGCTGCAGGCTGATGCTGACCGATGCCGCCGGCCGCCGCTGGCTCCCCGACATGATTTCGGGCGTCAGACTGCCGGACGGCGTGATGAACTGCACCTCGGCGATCTTCTCCGGCGCCAAGACAGGCGACGTCATCACCATCGGCGACACCTTCATCGTGCCGGAGGATGCCATCAAGACCATCCGTCCCGCCATTGGGCTGGGAAGCGGGCGGCCGTGGTACCTGCGGTTTCAACGGCCGCCGAAGTAGCGACAGCGCCGGCAGTCCGGAGTCACGGCACGGCGATCAACAGGACGTAGGCAACAAAGACGACGAGGTGAGCAAGTCCGGTGAGAACCGTCGTGCGTCCGGTACTGAAACTTACGACACTCACCGCAAGGGCCAGAACCAGCAAAATCACGTCGCTCGGACCGAGACCGAGGTTGAGCGACTTTCCGGTGATGAGGCTGGCCGCCGCCACTGCCGGGATCGTCAGTCCGATGGTCGCGCACGCCGAGCCCAAAGCGACGTTCAATGCGCGCTGGAGCTCATTCCCCCACGATGCCTTGATGGCGGAGATCGCCTCGGGGAGCAGCACGACAAACGCAATCATCGCGCCGACGATCGCATCCGATTGCGGGATCTGCAGGTAGGTAAGGCCATCTTCAACGCCAGCCGCGACCCGTTCCGTCAGCAGGACGATCCCGACCAGTCCCAGAAGCAGGAAGACGAAATGCGTTGGCACGCCGTGGACCTGCGGAGAATGGCTTTCCGGAGCGCTTTCACGGACCTGCACCTCCAGGAAGTCCTCTTTCTGGCTGTAGCTCTGGGCGAAAACGAAACTGCCGTAGAGCAAGAGCGACAGCAGCGCGACGAAGGCCAGTTGCGTGGGAGAAAATGTCCCGGGGCTGGTGGCAAGCGTATAGTTCGGGAGCACCATCGTCAGCACCGTGATCGCGGTCAGCACCGAAAGAAAGGAACTTGTGCCTTGCCTTCGGATGTCCTGGTGGCGGTGCCGCCACCCGCCAAGTGTCAGGCACAGCCCCACGATGCCGGTGCAAACGATCATGACCGTGGAGAACACGGATTCTCGCGCCAGGGTCGGATTGTTGGCGCCATGTCGCATCATCGAGACGATGATCGACACTTCGATCGTCGTTACGGCCAAGGTAAGGACCAGGGTGCCGTACGGCTGTCCAACACGTCGGGCTATCGCCTCCGCATGTCGCACCACGGCAAAGACGGTTGCCAAGGTAAGGATGATCGATATGCCGGCAACGATCACCACAATCGCCGTCCGATCTTCGATCGGCTCTATGTTCGATTGCAATATCAACGCCAGCGCGCAGCAGACCACAGGCAGGCCGAAGGTCATTGCCTCACTTCGACGGCGGAAGAAGTAAGTCATGGCATTCTCTTCGATCTTGCGAGTGCAAACAGGCGGTCTGTTTACGAGACCAGGAAAGATCGCACTTTCGCCCCATCACACGTACATGGCAAGGCGCGACAAGGATACGCTACGGTCATTCCCGTCGCTACCGGGAACGACCGCCCCCCTTCGATAGCGAGAACGCCGTCTCCAGGACGGCGGCGAGGAAGCAGATGCGCAGCGGCTCGACCAGGATGCCGGTGGAGGAATCCTGGAACGGGCTGCCGAACAACAGCGTCACGCCATGCGACAGGATCTGCCAGACGTCGAGCTCGTGCGGGCCGATCAGCCGCGTCGCGCCGAGCCACAGCCAGGCCGCGCCCCAGTCGAGCAGGCGATAGCCGACGATCAGCGTACACAGCAATACGAGGCTGGAACTCACCGTCAGCCGCACGCCATTGGCGATCGGCAGATAGCGCGAGCGGTAGCCGGCGACGAAATGCTCGACGAAATCGCGCAGGAATTTCGGCAGGCCGGCATAGCGCTTGCCGACGCGTTCCAGCCGGCCGTGCACGCGCATCAGTGCCGTGTCGTCGCGCACATCATAGCCATAGATCAGCGCCGCCATCACCAGCCAGATCAGCGGCAAGAGCATGTAGAAGAACAGGTTGACGGCGATCGTCGAGGGCGCGATCGAGGTGATCTCGACCGGCACCATCGGCGCGGCCGTCGCCGCCGGCACCGGGCTCGCCAGCCCGTCGGCCGACGCCTGCAGAACCGACCAGAAATTGCGGCTCATCAGCCATTGCAGCGCGCTGTCCTTCCAGCGGCTGATGACGTAGAGGCCGACGAAGATCCAGTTGGTCTCGCAGATCACCACCACGATCTGCCAGAACGAGGCGGCGCCCGTTTTCGCCTGCATGAACTTGGCCAGCCGGCGCACCAGCCAGGACACCGCCACCGAGACCAGCAGCCAGCGCGAATCCAGCACGTCCAGAACATTGGCGCTCTGGCCGAAGCCGGCCCGGTCGAGCGTTTCGCGCGAATATTGCCGCACGATGTCGCCGAGGAACCCCCAGGCCGCGTAATAGGCGAAGAAGGGTAACAGCGCGATGGTGATCATGCGCACCAGCCGCGAACCGCGCCGGTCCGCGGTTCCCTGCCCCTCGGCGACCGTGGCCTTTTCCGCGCCACGCTGCGCGGCCAGCACATGGGGCAAGCCGGGACGCAGCACATGGAACATCGCCACCGTCACCACCAGTTGCGCCAGTGCCACCAGCGTCAGCATGGCGAGCCCGGCGAAATGATTTGCGAGCGCCACCTTGGCCGCCAGTTGCAGCAAGAGATCGCCGGCCAGAACACCGGCCAGCACCAGCACGACGAGCTGCGGCCAGAACCGCCGCAGCAGCGAAAAACTCAAGCTGATCGGTCTGATGATATCGGCAAACATGAGGTTCTCTCAGAATGCCACCCGCCCGAAATCCTTCTAGCAAAGGGGGGTTGTTTTGCAAGAAAGGTAGCGAGCTCTCCTGCCTATGGCAGAGCGGCGATTTCCCCTTCTCCGACGACAAGGGAGAAGGAATTAGCGCCTCACCCGCGACTTCAGCCAGCGATCGAACGCCACCGCCAGGATCAGGATCAGGCCGATGACGATGCTTTGCGTGTAGGACGAGACGTTGTTGAACTGGAGCCCGTTCTGCAGCACGCCGATCAGGGCGGCGCCCACCACGGTGCCGCCCACCGAGCCGATGCCGCCGAACAGCGAGGTACCGCCGATGACGACGGCCGAAATGACCGTCAGCTCGTAGCCGATGCCGGCCACCGCTTCGGACGAATTCAGCCTGGCCGACAGCACGAAGGCGGCGAGCCCGGCGAAGAAGCCGACGATGACATAGACCGAGACCAGGATGCGGTCGACGCGCAAGCCCGACAGCCGTGCGGCCTCGGCATTGCCGCCGACGGCGTAGACGGCGCGTCCATAGCGCGTGTAGCGCAGCACGATGTGGCACAGGATGGCGGCCGCCGCGAAGATGATCGCCGGCACCGGCACGGGGCCGATCAGCCCGGTGCCGAACCAGCGCATAGAAGCGTCGAAGCCCGAGATCGGGCCGCCATTGGAGATGGTCAGCGTCAGGCCGCGAAACACGGTGAGCCCGCCAAGCGTGACGACGAAGGGCGGCACTTTCAGCCTGGTGATGGCAAAGCCCTGAACACCGCCGGCCACCGCCCCCACCACCACGGCAGCGAGCAGCGCCGCGAACCAGCCATAGCCCTGCGTTCCCGACGTCGACAGCGACAGCGTGTTGGCGGTGCCGCCCTTGGCGACCACGGCCGCCACCATGCCGCAGAAGGCGAGCAGCGAGCCGACCGAAAGATCGATGCCGGCGGTGAGGATGACGAAGGTCATGCCGAGCGCGATCAGCCCGGTGATCGATATCTGGCGGGTGATGTTGAACAGATTGATCGGATCGATGAAGCTCGGCTTCAGCACGGTGAAGACGACCACCAGCGCCGCCAGGAATAGCAGCGGCCCGAAATTCATCAAGAGCCGCGCAATGCTGATGCCGCCACGCCGGCTCTGTTCCTCGGCCACGCTCATCGTGCCTCCTCCTCAACCGCTCCCGGCTGGTCGAGCGCCATCAGTTCCATCAGTTTTTCCTCGCTTGCCTCGATGCCCGGCATCTGCCCGGTGATGCGTCCCTTGCGCATGGTCACGATCCGGTCGGACACAGCCAGCACTTCGGGCAGCTCGGACGAAATCATCATCACCGCTATGCCGCGCGCTGCCAATTGCACCAGGATCTGGTGCACCTCGGCCTTGGCGCCGACATCGACGCCGCGCGTCGGCTCGTCGACGATCAGCACCTTGGGGTCGCGCGCCAGCCAGCGCGCCAGGATCACCTTCTGCTGGTTGCCGCCTGACAGGCCCTCGATCGCCTGCTCGGCCGACGCCATGCGGATCGATAGCATTTTCCGGAACCCCGCCAGCGCATCGCGCTCGCGCCGCTCGGCCATGAAGCCGAAGCCATTGCTGAACCGCCCGAGCGAGGCGACGGAGAAATTCGGCAGGATGCCGAGCGCGGCGAAGATCGCCTGATGCTTGCGATCCTCAGGCACCAGGCCGATGCCGAGCGCTATGGCATCCGCCGGCGAGGCCGGCGCGATGGGCCTGCCGTCGAGCGTGATCGTGCCGCCCGCGATCCGGTCGGCGCCGAAGATGGCGCGCGCCAGCTCCGTGCGACCCGAGCCGACGAGGCCGGCGACACCCAGGATCTCGCCGGCCTTCAGGTCGATATCGACGCCGTCGAGCACGATGGCGTGCGGCGCTTCGGGATCGCGCACCGTGCGCAACCCGCGCACCGACAGCACGACGTCGCCGGCCACCGTGCGCTGCGCCGGCCGCGCATAGAGCTCGGACGCCGCGCGGCCGACCATTTTCTCGATGATGCGCGGCAATCGGATCGGCCCGCCTTCGCGGTCGAGATTGCCGGCCAACCTGCCGTCCCGGAGCACCGTCATGCGGTCGCAGATGGCGGCGGCCTCCTCCAGCCGATGGGTGACGAACATGATGGCGACATGGTCCTTGCGCAGCCTGTCCATGATCGACAGCAGCCGCTGCACCTCTGTCTCGGTCAGCGCTGATGTCGGCTCGTCCATGATGATCAGCCGGCTCTTCAGCGACAGCGCCCGTGCAATCTCGACGAGCTGCTGCTCGGCCACCGAAAGCGCCGAGACCGGCGTCATCGGATCGATCGTGAGGCCGACGCGGGCGATGATGGTGCGGGAGTCCTGCTCCATCTTGCGCCAGGAGACGAGGCCGAGCGGACCGGTCGGGGCGCGGCCGATGAAGATGTTCTCCGCCACCGTCAGCGTCGGGATCAGGCTGAGCTCCTGGTAGATGGTGACGATACCTAGCCGCTTGGCATCCTGCGGGCTCGACGGCCGGTAGTCGGCGCCGTCGAAGCTGATGCGCCCGCCCGACGGCGGCATGACGCCCGACAGGATCTTGAGCAGCGTCGACTTGCCGGCGCCGTTCTCGCCCAGCAGGCCGAGAATTTCGCCGGGCCTGATGTCGAGCGAGACATCGCGAAGCGCGGTGACGCCGGCGAAATGCTTGGTGACGCCCTCGACGGCGAGCAGGACGGGTGCGGCTTCAGCCATGGAATGGGTGCTTCCCTCGATGCAGTTTCCGGACCCGTCGGCGCGTGAACACCCCCCTCTGTCCTGCCGGACATCTCCCCCGCAAGGGGGGAGATTGGCTGTCTGTTCCGCATTCGCCAATTTTCAACGCCGCAATGAGAATGCGGACATCGACACTGCCAATCTCCCCCCTTGAGGGGGAGATCGCCGGCAGGCCAGAGGGGGGTGCTGCCCCGCCGACCTCTCCATGCGCTCACTTCGTCTCGTTCAGCCTCTCGGCCTTGTCGAGATTGTCCTTGCCGATGACGATCGGCGTCAACAGCACCAGCTTCTCCTTCGGCTCCGTCTTGTCCCTGGCGTAGGCGACGGCGATCTGCACGGCGGTGCGCGACTGCTGGCCGGGGAACTGTTCGACCGTGCCGGCGAGCTTGCCGTCGCGGACCGCGACCAGCGCTTCCGGCAGCGCATCGAAGCCGTAGATCTTGACGTCGGTGAAGTTGCGCGCCGCGCAGGCTTCGAGCGCGCCCAGCGCCATGTCGTCATTGGCACAGACGATCGCGTCCGGCTTGCCGTTGGCGGCAAGGCCGGCTTCCGTCACCGACAGCGCCTCGGCGCGGGCGAAATTGGCGGTCTGCTCGAAGACGATCTGGTACTTGTCCTTCAAGGGATCGAGCACATTGTGCACGCCCTTGTTGCGGTCGATCGCCGGCCCGGCGCCGGGTTGGCCCTGGAGGTGGAACAGTTTCGCGCCGTTGGGGAACGCCGCCACCACGGCCTGCGCTTCCGCCTCGCCGCCCTTGACGTTGTCGGCGCCGACATGGGCGAGGATGCCCTCGACGCCGTCGACGCGGCGGTCGATCGTCACCACGGGAACGCCGGCCTTGACCGCTTCCTCGATGGCCGGCGCCAGCGCGTTGACGTCGAGCGGCGAGATCACGATGGCGTTGACCTTCTGCACCAGGGCCGCCTCGATGTCGGCGGTCTGCTTGGTGGCCGAGTTCTGGCCATCGCTCTCGGTCAGGTTGACGCCTTGCGTGGCGGCTTCCGCCTTGATCTCGTTCAGCATGTGCACGAAGAACGGAAAGCCGAGACTGGGCACCGAGCCGAGAATGGTGAGCTTGTCCTGCGCAAATACCGAGGGCGCGGCAAGCACCATCGCGCCCGCGGCCACGGACGTCATCAGGAATTCACGTCTGTTCATGGGATCCTCCTCCACAAGAACGCACGGCCCCGGAAACCGGGACGGTTTCAGGAAGGATCATGCGTCGGTTCAAAGTGTTGGAGCATCCTCCTTGCGTTTGCTAACGCATGCCGCTCCAGCTGATCGCCGTTGCAAAAACTGCCTCCCGTCGGCACCAGCAAACGGATGCTAGCTCAGGCTCAACCATTTGTGCAACATCGATATAACAGGCCCAGTCGGCAATGGTCGGAATTTGGATGAGCCGGGTGCCCAGCTTCCATTCTCCGGCGCTGGCCCTAGTTTGAACCGCGCCTGAGCCCATTCCCTGGAGACACCCGCATGAAACCGCACATCATCTGCCATATGATCGCGTCGCTGGACGGCAGTCTCCACCCGAGCCGCTACACGGCCAGCCCGGACGGAACCCGGGCCGAATGGTCGAGCCTCTACGAGTATATCCATAATGATTTTGCGGGCGACGGCTGGATCGTCGGCCGCGTCACCATGGCCGAGATGAGCAAGGCCGGCGCGCACCCGCCGGCCGATGCGGGCAAGGTCGACCGACCCTATCATGTCGCGCAAACCGGTACGGGAAGCTACGCGGTGGCGCTCGATCCATCGGGCAAGCTCCACTTTTCCAAACCCGACATTGGCGGCGACCATGTCGTGGTGCTGCTTGGGCACGATGTCGCCGACAGCCACCTGGCCGAGCTCGCTGCCGACGGCGTGTCCTATATCGTGGCGGAGACGGCCGACATGGATCTCGGCCGGATGCTCGAAGTTCTCAACCGCGAATTCACCATTCGCCGGCTGCTGCTCGAGGGCGGCGCCGGCATCAACGGTTCCTTCTTCGCGGCCGGCCTTGTCGATGAGCTCAGCCTTCTCGTGGCTCCCGCCCTTGACGGGCGGGCGGCGAACCAGGGTTTCGTCGAATTCGGCGAGACCGGCCTCGCGGGCAAGATGCAACTGTCGCTCAAAAGCTGCGAAGCCCTTGCCCACGGGCTCGTCCATTTGTGCTACGCCGTCGGCTGACGACGCTTTATCGGCGCGTCAAGCGTCGTACCGCATGGCCTCGAGATCGGCGATCAGCGTCGGGCCGGTCGGTTGCCAGCCGAGCCGCGCCTGGGTCAGCGCGCTGGAGGCCGGCAGATCCATCGGGGCGAACATCGCCATCCAGCCGAAATGCTCCGCCGCCTGTTCCGGCGCGATCGAAACCACCGGCACGTTGAGGCCCCGCCCGATCACCTCGGCGATAGCGCGTACTTCCACGCCTTCCTCGCCGACCGCGTGATAGCGCGCGCCCGGCTGCCGCTTTTCCACCGCCAGCCGGTAGAGGCGCGCCGCGTCCACGAGATGGCCCGCCGCATAGCGGTTACGGCCCTCGCCGACATAGGCCGAAACGCCTTTCTGGCGCACGATTTCGATGAGCGGCGTGATGAGCCCTTGCTTGACCGGGTTGTGAACCTGCGGCAGCCGCACCACCGAGACGTTGACGCCGGCTTCCAGCAAGGCATTGCCGGCGAGCTCCGAGGCGATGCGTGGATTGGGATGGCTGGCGTTGAAGACGTCCTCGCTGGCAAGCTCGCCATGTCCGGGGCTGCCCACGCCGACGCCGGAAGTGATCACCAGCGGCCGGTCGGATCCGGCCAATGCCTGGCCGAGTGCCGCGATGACACGGCTATCCTTCTCGCAATTCTCGGCAAACCGCGAAAAATCATGGTCGAACGCCGTGTGGATCACCGCTTCCGCCTTTGCCGCGCCGTCGCGCAGGCCCTCGGGATCCTCGAGCGTTCCCCGATGCACTTCGGCGCCCGCCGCCGTCAGCGCTTCGGCCCCCGCTTCGGAGCGAGTGACGCCGACCACCTGATGGCCCGCCTTGATGAGCTCGGCAACGAGCGCCGAGCCGATGAAACCGGTCGCGCCGGTCAAAAAGATACGCATGCGAATTCTCCTGCACGATTGCCTGCGCAGTATCGCCGGTCTATTATTCCATTAAAGTAGTGATCTTATCGTGGTATAATGGCTAACAGGATGCCCGCCAATTCCGCCGGTTCGCTCGCGGCGTTTCTGAGAGACCGGCGCACCCGGCTCGATCCGGCCTCGTTCGGATTTTCAGGGCGCCGGCGCACGCCGGGGCTGCGCCGGGAGGAAGTGGCCCAGCGCGCCAACATCAGCCCGACCTGGTACACATGGCTGGAGCAGGGTCGTGGCGGCGCGCCTTCGGCCGATGTGCTGAACCGCATCGCCAAGGGGCTGATGCTGACCGAGGCCGAGCGCGAGCACCTTTTCATGCTCGGGCTCGGACGCCCGCCCGAGGTCCGCTATATCGGCGCGGAAGGCATCAGCCCCCGGCTGCAGCGCCTCCTCGACACGCTTGAAGCGAGCCCCGCCTTGGTCAGGACCGCTACCTGGGATGTCGTTGCCTGGAACCGCGCCGCCCAGGTCGTGCTGACCGATTACAGCGCCCTGCCCGCAGACCAGCGCAACATTTTGCGCTTCATGTTCCGCAGCCCGGCCATCCGCGAAAAGCAGCACGACTGGGAAAGCCTCGCCCGTTTCGTGGTGGGCGCCTTCCGCGCCGACGCGGCGCGTGCCGGCGCGGTGTCCGAGGTACGCGAACTCGTCGACGAACTGTGCAGCGCCAGCCCCGAATTCGCCGCCCTGTGGCGCGAGAACGACGTGCTCAGCCATGGCGACGGAACCAAGCGGCTGAAACACCCCGTGCTCGGCGACATCGAGCTGGAATATTCGGGATTCGCGGTCGACGGCCGCCCGGATCTGAGCCTGACCGTCTACAATCCGGTCGACAGCGCGGTCGCGGAGCGGATTCGCGAGCTGGCGAAGCGCGCCAAGGTGTCATTGGACCCGCCGCGATGATCCCTGCTCCTTCCTGGAACATTCCAGAAATGCGCAGCGGGTTGCGTCCTGCCATGCGTCCCATGAAACCGTCATCGCGGCGCCTTACCACCGCATCCCGCCGACAAAGTCGATGAATGCCCGCAGCGGCGCCGGGATGAGCCGGCGGCCCGGGTAATAGAGGAACGGGCCGGAAAACTCCTGCCACCAGGGCTCCAGCACCGGCTCGAGCCGGCCATCGTCGAAATAGGGGCGCAGCCAGTCCTCGAACAGCGAGACGATGCCGCCGCCGGCGACCGCCACATCGAGCGCAAGCGCCATAGCCGTGCCGGTGCTGACCAGCAGCGGCCCGGTCGGCTCGACGCTCACTATCTCGCCGTCGCGCTCGAACTCCCAGGGCGGCGTCAGGCCGCTGGCGAAGCGGCCGCGCAGGCATGCGTGATCGAGGAGGTCGCGCGGATGGTCGGGCCGGCCACGCCTGTCGAGATAGGCCGTTGCGGCAGCGGTGGCGAAGCGCTGCCGGCGCGGGCCGATCGGTATGGCGATCATGTCCTGCTCCAGCCGCTCGTCATAGCGGATGCCGGCATCGCAGCCGCTCGCCAGTATGTCGACGAAACTGTCCTCGGCGGTCACCTCCAGTCTTATGTCGGGATAGGCGGCAAGGAAGGGCGGCAGAAGGCGCGGCAGCACCAGTTTCGCCGCCACGACAGGCACGTTGAGCCGCAGCGTGCCGGCCGGGCGGCCGCGAAAGCCGTTGACGACATCGAGCGCTGCCTCGACCTCGCCGAGCGCGGGGCCCAGCCGCTCCAGCAGTCGCGCGCCGGCCTCGGTCGGAGCGACGCTGCGCGTGGTGCGGTTGAGGAGCCGCACGCCGAGCCCCGCCTCCAGCCGCCGCACCGTTTCGCTGAGGCTGGAGGCGCTGACGCCGCTGACCCTGGCCGCCTCGCGAAAGCCGCCGGCGCGCGCCACCGCCATGAATGCCTGGAGGTCGCCCAGATCCGTCATTGTACGCCTTTCCGCACAGCCTGTGCCGATTGCGCCATATTATCGCGCAGGCGTGCATTGTCTATATCTGGCCGATGCAAAGGAGATTGAGACCATGACCGACATCTGCAAGGCCGGAACCTTCAAGCTCGGCGACCGCACCGTGAAGCGCATGGGCTACGGCGCCATGCAACTGGCCGGACCCGGCGTGTTCGGCCCGCCGAAAGACCATGACGCTGCACTCGCCGTGCTGCGCGAGGCGGTGGCGAGCGGCATCGACCATATCGACACCAGCGATTTCTACGGTCCGCACGTCACCAACCTGATCATCCGCGAGGCGCTGCACCCCTACCCCGCCAACCTCACCATCGTCACCAAGGTCAGTGCCCGGCGCGGCGCCGATGCATCGTGGATCCCCGCAATGTCGCCGCAGGAACTGACGCAGGCCGTGCACGACAATCTCCGCAATCTGGGACTGGACACGATGGAGGTCGTCAACCTGCGCTCCATGCACGGCATACACGGCCCGGCCGAAGGCTCGCTCGAACCCCAACTGAATACGCTCGCCGAACTGCAGCGTCAGGGTCTGGTGCGCCATATCGGCTTGAGCAATGTCACATCAACCCAGATCGCGCAGGGGCGCGGCATCGTCGACATCGTTTGCGTGCAGAACCAGTACAACATCGCGCATCGCGAGGATGACGCACTGATCGACGAGCTTGCCGCGGCCGGCATCGCCTATGTGCCGTTCTTCCCGCTCGGCGGCTTCACGCCGCTGCAATCCAGCACGCTGGCCGATGTCGCGCAAAAACTCGGCGCCACGCCCATGCAGGTGGCGCTCGCCTGGCTCCTGCGTCGCGCGCCCAACATCCTGCTCATCCCCGGCACCTCGTCCATTGCGCATCTCAGGCAAAACATGGCGGCGGCGGAGTTGGAGCTGCCAGCCGACGCGCTTTCCGTGCTGAACGGGATCGCGGACGAGACCGAGCAAGCAGCCTAAGCCGGCGCGACTAGCGCTTGCCGGGCGGCACCGCTGTCCGGCAAGATCCCGACCTCGGCGGCGGCTTGCGCAGCCGTCGCCGGCCATGGCATCTGGTCCGGTACAACGGATCGATCCGAAGCAGCATGGCTCCACGACCACCACGACCCGGCGTCAGCCTCAACCGCGCGCTGTCGAAGCTCGGCCTGTGCTCGCGCACGCAGGCCGAGCGGCTGATCGCCGAGGGCCGCGTGCGCATCGGTGGTAAGGTCGCGCGCGATGCTTCCCTGCGCGTCGATATGAATCGCGACCGCATCGCCGTCGACGGCGAAAAAATCGTTGCCGAGCGCAAGGTCTATCTCATGCTTAACAAGCCGCGCGGGCTGGTCACGACCCGCGACGACCCGATCGAGCGCGACACCGTCTATGCCTGTCTTGAAGGGCTTGACCTGCCTTTCGTCTCGCCGGTCGGCCGGCTGGACAAGGCGAGCGAAGGCCTGCTGCTGATGACCAACGACACGCGCTTCGCCAACCGGCTGATGGACCCGGCCTCGCACCTGCCCAAGACCTATCATGTTCAGATCGCCACGGTGCCCGACGCGGCGGTGCTGGAAGCGTTGCGCGCCGGCGCGCGTATCGACGGCGAGACCTTGAGCGCCAACTCGATCGAGCTGCTGCGCAGCGGCGGCCGCACCGCCTGGCTGGAGATCGTGCTCGACGAGGGCCGTAATCGCCACATCCGGCGCCTGCTCGCCGCCCACGGCATCGAGGTCAAGCGCCTGATCCGCGTGGCCATTGGCCGCTTGCCGCTCGGCGATCTCGCCAAGGGTATGGCGAGGCATTTGACGCCCGATGAATTGGCGCTGCTGGCGGGGTGAATAGGCGCAGGGTTGGCACTGTCGTTCGACATATCTGAAAATCGCGCCGGCACTTCCGTCTCCTGACGGAAAGCTGTCAGGAGCCCCGGCATATAGAAGGCCGGGAGCCCAGCCGCGGCTTCGACGATCAGGGAGCCAATGCGATGAATTTCGTCTCTGTCCGCATCATCACGTCCGATGTCCAGCGCCTCGTGCGCTTCTATGGCGAGATCACCGGCATGCCGGTGACGATGTACACGGAGGATTTCGCCGAACTGGCGACGCCGGCCTGCACGCTGGCGATCGGCAGCACGCGCACCCTGATGCTGTTCGGCAGCGACATCGCCCGCCCAGCCGACAACCGCACGGCCATCATCGAATTCCGAGTCGGCGACGTCGATGCCGAATTTGCCAAGTTGGCGGAAACAATCAAGGGCGCAATTGTCCAGGAGCCTACCACCATGCCCTGGGGCAACCGCTCGCTGCTGTTCCGCGACCCCGACTGCAATCTGGTGAATTTCTTCACGCCGGTAACCGCCGAGGCGATCCGGAAGTTCGACAGCTAGGCCGCCCTACTTCCCGTTCCACTTGCGCACCACCGGCTCGCCGAGGTCATGCTCGTAGCCGAGCACGCTGATGCTGGCCGTATCGAGCACGAACAGCGCGCCGTCCTGCGGCGGCAAGTCGAGCCAGCGGGCGGTGAGCACGCGCAGGAAGTGCGCGCTGGAAAAGATCAGCGTGTCGGCGTTGGCCTCGCGCAGGCGATCGATGATCCTGTCGGCGCGGGCGCCCACATCGGCCGCCGTTTCGCCTTGCGGGCAGCCATCGCGAAAGACGTTCCAGCCCGGCCGTTCGGCCAGGATTTCCCTGGTGGTACGCCCCTCATAGGCGCCGTAGTCCCATTCCTGCAGGTCGTCCATCTTGACGCTTTGCGCCCCGAAGCCGGCAAGCACGCTGGTGTTGTAGGCGCGTTGCGAGGGGCTCGACCACACGGCCGAAAACGGCAGGCCTTTCAGCCGATCCGCCACACCCCGCGCGGCCGCCTCGCCGGCTGCCGTCAGCGGCATGTCGGTGCGGCCGGTGTGCTGGCCCGACAGGCTCCACGCCGTCTCGCCATGTCGGACCAGATGGATTTGAGGAAACGCACTGCTCATGACGGGCCTTTCGAAGTTGCCGCACCTTAGAGGACGATGCGGCGAAGGGGAATCCAGCTGGCGCGAAAGTCCGGGGTGGAACGTTTGGGTGCGGTCCATGAAATGCCCACCACATTCCCTGGCCCTGATCCCCGCCGCATTGGCACAATGACTGGGCGCCGGGCATAACTATGTGTGGTCCATAGTTCACCAAGCACGATAGGTCACGATCATCATGTACAAACATCTGCTCATCGCCACCGACGGGTCGGAACTGGCCGACAAGGGCGTTGCCCACGGCCTCGGGCTGGCAAAGGGCCTCGGCGCCGCCGTGACCTTCGTCACCGTCTCGGAACAATTCCCGATCTTCGCCTGGGGCGGCGCCATGGCCGGCTACGCCGCGGGCGATGAGCTGGCCGCCTATCAGGAAGAAGCCCGCAAATACGGCAAGGAGGTGCTCGACAAATGCAAGGCTTCCGCCGAGGGGCTGGGCGTGTCGGCCAAGGTCGTGCACATCGAGGACAGAAGGCCCGCCGAGGCGATCCTGGAACTGTCGCAGACCGAACGCTGCGACCTGATCGTCATGGCCTCGCACGGCCGCCGCGGATTGGGCAGGCTGCTTCTGGGAAGCCAGACGGCGGAAGTCGTATCCTACAGCGAAATCCCGGTCCTGGTGGTGCGGTAGGCCGGGTCCGGCCAGTCGGCGCTCTGCAAGCGGCGCTCAGAACGCCGCCTCGGCCATGAGATAAAATCCAAGCGCCAAGAGCCCGGCGAAGAACACTTTGCGAAAAGTCTCGACGCTCATGCGCCGGCGCAGCGCCTGGCCGACAGCCATGCCGGCGAGCGCAGGCGCCAGCGCCGCGATCGAACCCGCCAGCCCGGCCGTGGGCGAGGCCAGGGCGCCGGCCCTGAACAGCCCGATGGCCAGCGCCGCCGTCGACACGGTGAAGGACAGGCCGAGCGCCTGGATCAGCTCTTCCCTGCCCAGCCGCAGCGATTGCAGGTAGGGCACCGCCGGAATGACGAAGACGCCGGTGGCGCCGGTGACCAGACCGGTCGCCACCCCGACCAGCGGCGATAGCAAGGCCTCGTGGCGTGGCGGCGTTGAGAAGCCGGCCTTTGCGAGGCCGAGAACGGCATAGAGCATCAGTGCCACGCCGAGCGCGCCGGACGCGGCCGCCGTATGCGCGCCGGTGAGCAGGCCGGCGCCAGCAACGGTGCCGATCACCACGCCGGCCATCATCGTCCATAGCCGCCTGACGAGCCCGCCGAACGAAGGACCGGTGAATAATTGCCACAGATTGGTAACCAGCGACGGGATCAGCAGAAGCGTGGCCGCCTCGGCCGGCGCCATGGTCACCGCCAGCAGGCCCATCGCCACCGTCGGCAGGCCCATCCCGACCACGCCCTTGACGAAGCCGGCGGCAAGGAAGACGGCGCAGATCCAGGCAACGGCGGCGGCGCTCAGCGGCTCAATCATGGAGCAGCATGTCGGCGGCGTCGATCCCCGCTGCCGGCCCCGGTCCGGCGGCGGCGCTGCTGACAGGGGCGGATGTCATGGCGCATCCTGGCATGCCGGAATCCAAGCGCGCCACGGCCAGAAGGGCGACGGCAACCGCCAGCAGCATCGCCGCGCTTTCAGCGATGCCGAGCCCTTGCCGGTTCGATGCTGGTTTTCTCATCATGGACCTCCACCGAAACTGTTTGACGAAATTCGCCGTCACCCACAATGTGGAAATCGCGGCCCCCCCCGTCGGCGGGGGGGCACGCGGGTGCCGCAAGCCGGTCGGCCCGCTGCGCCATCGATCGCGTGATAGCGGCCATCGCCCGGGCTGTCTTGCGGGAGGAAAAAAATGCACTTCGACCTCGTCGATCTCCGACTGTTCCTGCTGGTTGCCGAGCGCGGCAGCATCACCCATGGCGCCGAGCTCGCGGGCCTCGCGCTGGCCGCGGCCAGCGCCCGCATCAAGGGCATGGAGGACAGGCTCGGCGCGCCGCTGCTGGAGCGCCGCCGGCGCGGCGTGGTGCCGACCGCCGCCGGCCAGGCACTGCTGCACCACGCGCGCGCGGTGCAGAACCAGATCGAGGCGATGGCCGGCGAGCTCGGCGCCTATGCCACGGGCCTGCGCGCGCGGGTCCGCCTGCTCGCCAACACGGCCGCCACCAGCGAACTTCTGCGCGACAGGCTGCCGGCCTTTCTGGTCGCGCATCCCGGCGTCGACATAGACCTCGATGAGCGCCCCAGCCACGAGATCGCCGAGGCGGTGGCGAGCGGCGCCGCCGATCTTGGCATTGCCGCGACCTGGGCCGGCCTTTCCCATCTCGAGCAGAAACCGTTCTTCGTTGACCGGCTGGTGGTGATCGCCTCGCGGACCCGGTCCGGCCTCGAAGGCCGCGCGACCGGCCTCGCCGACATTCTCGGTGAAACCTTTGTCGGCCTGAGCGCCGGCCATCCCTTGCAGGAGCACATCACCCGCCAGGCCGCGCGCCTGGGCGGTCATCTGCATTTTCGCATCCGCGTGCCCGGCCTCGACAATGTCTGCAGGCTGGTGGCGCAGGGCGCGGGCGTCGCCATCGTGCCGGAAAGCACGGTGCGCCGCTCGGCGCCCAGCCTGCGCAGCCTGCGGCTGACGGACGACTGGGGAACCCGCCAGCTCAATCTCTGCGCCCGCCGCTTCGACACGTTGACGCCGCAAGCCAAGCTGCTGGTGGCCGCGCTGGTGTGAAGCCGCCGCCACATGCTGAATTCGCGTGGAATCATGCCTTGCCTTTAAGGAATCCATGAAATAGCTTGTTTGCACATAGGCAAAAAAATCGCCTAGCTTTTTTCGTTTTATGAAAGACGGGGGACTTGCGGGAACATCTCGATCTGACCGATCGGCGGCTGGTCAAACAGCTGTCGCAGGACGCACAGCCGGGCATCAACCGCCTCGCCGAGATTCTGGCGATCTCGGTGCCGACGGTGCGCACGCGGCTGCGCAACCTGCTCGACCGCAACCTGCTCAAGATCGTGGGGCTCTTGAACCTGACGGAGCGGCCCGAACTGATCTCGGCCATCGTCGGCATCAACGCGCAAGGGCGCGGCCGCGCCCGCGAGCTGGCGCAGCGCATTTCCGAACTGCCCTTCGTCAACTCGGCCTCGGTCGTCACCGGGCGCTTCGACATCATCGTCGACGTGACGGTGGCCGGCGACGTCGCCGATCTCTACCGCGTCACCAGCGAGTTGATCCCGGGCGCCGGCGAGCCGGGCGAGGTCGTGCGCAGCGAGACCTTCGTCGTCATGGCGTCCTGCAACAAATGGGTCAGCTTGCCGGAAGGCTGCTGGTCCGACGACAGCATTCGCAAGGAGCCGGCATGAGGATAGCGGTTCTCGGGGGCCTCGGCCTGCTCAACCCGCTGCTGCATGTGCCGGACGCGCCTTTCTTCGACGCGTTGGCCAGCCGCGGCATCGCGGTCGCCGAAACGGCGGCCCGGCACTAAGGAGACGGATTTTCGAACGGTGGCCGCCGCCGGCAACGGCGCCGCCGCTCAAAAAGCACCCTGTAGGGTGGACAACAAGACGACAAAAGGAGGAATGCCCAATGAAACCAATGAACATTGCCAAGCTTTTCATCGCCGGCCTCGCACTGGCCGGCCTCACCGCCGCCGCCAGCGCCGGATCGCTCGACGACATCACCAAGCGCGGCGAACTGCGTGTCGCCGTGCAGACACAGGGACCGCCCTTCTCGCTGGTCGGCGCCAATGGCGAACGCACCGGCAGCTCGGTGGAACTGGCCGAACTGATGGCCAAGGAAATGGGCGTCAAGATCACCTTCCTCGACTTCGACTGGGACGGCCTGATCCCGGCGCTGCTTTCGGGCAAGGCCGACCTTCTGGTCGCCGACATGACGCCGACGCTGGCACGCGGCATGAAGGTCGCCTTCACCACGCCTTACATGTATACGGGCAGCACCGTCTTCACCAAGGCCGACGGCAAGTTCAAGACCGCCGACGACTGCAAGGCCAAGGGCACCAAGATCGCCGTGCTGCTCGGCGCCACCGGCGAGAAGGAAGCCAAGGCAGCCTTCCCCGATGCCGACATCAAGAGCTACAAGGGCGGCGGTCCGCTGCTGCTCGACGCCGTCAACAACGGCCAGGCCGATTGCGGCGTCAACGACGTCTCGGCGGTCAAGGGCCAGTCGACGGCTTATCCGGCCGGGACCTTCACAATCATGCCGGACCTCCTCTCGAAGGAGCCGCTTGCCTTCGCCACCCGCTATGACGAGCCGGATCTCCTGATCTGGATGAACCTGTTCCTCAACCAGGTCACCATCGACGGCCGCCTGCAGAAGAACCTCGACTACTGGGTCAATTCGGAAGACTGGAAGAAAGATCACTGATTAGGGATTAGGGATTAGGGATTAGTGAGTAGCGAATTAGTGAGCAGTGGATAGGGAATTCCGGATCCGCCTGCCTACTCACTACTCACTACTCACTATTCCCTACCCACCATTCACGGCCATGCTCGAGAATTTCAGCTTCCGCACCATCGTCGAATACCTGCCCCTGTTCGGGCAGGGCCTGGTCACGACCGTGTGGCTGTCGGCGCTGTCCTTTTTCGGCGCGCTCGCGGTCGGCATCCTGTTGTGCGCGATGAACCTGCAGCGCGGCTGGCTGTTTCGGGTGCCGGCCAAGGCCTATATCGACGCCGTACGCGCCACGCCCTTGCTGGCGCAGCTCTATTTTCTCTATTTCGGCCTGCCGCGCCTCGGTTTCGTGCTGCCCGAACTCATCGTCGGCATCCTCGCGTTGTCACTGAACAGCGGCGCCTATGTCGCTGAAATCATTCGCGCCGGCATCCTGTCGATCCCGCGCGGCCAGGTTGAGGCCAGTGTTGCTTCGGGCATGACCTATGTCCAGCGCATGCGCCTGGTGGTCTTGCCGCAGGCGTTCAAGGTGACGATCCCGCCGCTGCTGGGACAAGCGATCGTGCTGGTCAAGGATTCGGCGCTCCTGTCGCTGATCTCGGTTGCCGAGCTGACGCGCGCCGGTCAGTTGCTCGCCTCCGACCGTTTCATGCCGGCGGAAGGATTTCTCACCATCGCCGCCTTCTACCTCCTGCTCTATTACGGCCTCAAAGGGCTGGCGGTTCTCTCCGGCCGCTGGCTCGGCTCGGCGGGAGCGCGCATATGATCTGGCAACAGTTGCAAAGCCTTGCGGGCAGCTATCCGCTGGCGCTGCGCGGCCTCGGTATGACCGTGGTGCTGTCGCTGATCAGCCTGGTGCTGGGCACCCTGCTCGGCTTCGGCCTGGGCATCTTGCGGACCGGCGGCAACCGGTTGATCTCCGGCGTGATCGGTGCCTGGGTAGACCTCATCCGGGGCACGCCGTTTCTGGTGCAGATATTCCTGATCTTCTTCATCTTGCCGGAGCTGGGCATCGAGCTCGACGCCTTCACCGCCGGCATCATCGCGCTGACCAACCTCGCCGCCTGCTTCATCTGCGAGATCGTCGCCGCCGGCATCCGTTCGGTTCCGACGGGCCAGGTCGAGGCGGCACTGGCGTCCGGCCTGTCGCGCTGGCAGCGCATGCGCCAGGTGGTGCTGCCGCAGGCGATGCGCATCGTGCTGCCGCCGCTGGTCGGGCAATATGTGCTGCTGATCAAGGACTCTTCGGTCGTCTCGGCGATTGGCCTGACCGACCTCACCCGCGTCGGCTGGCTGGTGGTGCAGCGCGTGCCGAACGGCCTGCTGGTGTTCTTCCTCGTCGGCGTCGGCTATTTCATCGTCTGCTATCCGCTGATCATGCTCGCCCGCCGGCTCGAGCGGCGCATGGGTGCCGCCCATGGCGAGGTGCAGATATGACATCGAACCCAAAGGTTCTGACCACATGACCAAAACGGGCATGATCGATTTTCGCGGCGTCAACAAATGGTTCGGCCCGCTCAACGTGCTGAGGGACATCACGCTCAGCGTCGAGCCGCGCGAAGTGGTCGTCGTCTGCGGCCCGAGCGGGTCGGGCAAGAGCACGCTTATCCGCTGCATCAACGGGCTGGAGACGATCAAGGACGGCGACCTTGTCGTCGACGGCCAGCGGCTCGGCGACCCCGCCACCAACATGACGAAGCTGCGCACCGAGATCGGCTTCGTCTTCCAGTCCTTCAACCTCTACCCGCACAAGACCGCGCTCGAAAACGTCACGCTGGCGCCGATCCATGTCCGCAAGATCCCGCGCGCCGAGGCCGAGCAGGCCGGCCGCGAACTGCTGGCCAAGGTCGGGCTTGCCGACAAGGTCAACGCCTATCCTGCGCAGCTTTCAGGCGGCCAGCAACAGCGTGTGGCGATCGCCCGCTGCCTCGGCATGCGCCCAAAGATCATGCTGTTCGACGAGCCGACCTCCGCCCTCGACCCCGAGATGATTTCGGAAGTGCTCGACGTCATGGTCGCGGTTGCCGAGGAAGGCATGACCATGATGGTGGTGACGCATGAGATGGGCTTTGCCCGCAAGGTCGCCCAGCGCGTGGTGTTCATGGATGCCGGCGCCATCGTCGAAAGCGGCACGCCCGACGAGTTCTTCTCGCACCCCAGGACCGATCGCAGCCGCGCATTCCTGAGCAAGATCCTGCGGCACTGACCGGCGCCGCCGCCTTCAAGTGACCGCCAGCACCTTGCCCGTATCGTGCTGGCGCACGAAATCCACGCGGCGGCCGTCCCAGTGGTAGCTGTAGTGCCTCCCCTGGACGGGAACGGTGATTGCATCCGGCCAGAAGATGCCGATGCACTGCCCGCTTGGCATGCGCACGCTGTTCCACACCAGCCCGTCGCTGCCGGCCGCACGCAAGGCGCGGCCTTCGGCCTGCGAGGCGGTGTAGTCGTCCGGGTCGAGCGCGCCGGGCACCGCGTTGACGTCATCGAGGTCGCGATCGACGCTGCCGATCAGCACGCGGAAATCCGCGGTCCAGCCCGGCTCCTCCTTGGTGGCGCGCATAAAATTCTGGTGGTGGTGGATGGTTTCGGCCAGCGCCACCTCCTCGCTGTCGCCGGCATAGTAGATGCCGTAGCTGCCATCGGAAAACCGCCCGGGCCGCAAGGTCGAGCAATGCACGAAGGGCGCCATCACGAAACTTGCGCCGGGTCCGGACACCCGCCTTTCGGCCGGCACCTTGCCGAGATCGCCGAGCTCCAGCCGGATGCGCGGATTGGTCTTCTCCTCGACGGCGGCCAGCGCTTCCCAATCGCGCGGGTCGGCAATGTCCTCGAAGAGGTCGATAGGCGGATGGATGGAGCGGATGATGCGGAAGGTCTGGGGCCAGTGGACGCGGCGCCGGACCGCGAGCCCACTCACCATCCACCACGCTCCGCGTCGAGCCATTCGCGCATCGCGGCAAGGTCGGAGATTTCGCCGCGCAGCATCAGGTCGAGCGCCGATTGGCCGCCGAACGTGGCATTGGGCTTGCGGATCCAGGCATAGCCGCGCGCCGGCTCGGTGAAGAGATAGCGCAAACCCTTGTGGATGCCCATCAGATGCGCCATGCGGGTGCGCAGGTCACGGTCGATCCGGCTGATGCCGCCTTCCTTCCAGCGCGCCCAGGTGCGCGCCGACATGCCGCCGAGCAGGATGCAGGCCTCGAGGTCGGTGAGGCCCCACGCCTTGAACAGATTGACCGTGGTGCGCGCCAGGGCGCCCGCCTCTTCATCCGAGATGGCGCTGCCGACCGCGGCCGGCGTGGTGACGATGGACTGAAGCTGCATTTTCTGCTCCCGCTATTGGCAGACATATAGCATGTATTTGCCAATTGGCAAGGAAACAGGACCAGAGCGGCCACCTAAAAAGGTGGCGCGGCATAACAGACCAGGGTTCCTCGCCCCCACAAAGGTGGGGGAGAGGTGGCTCGGCGAAGCCGAGACGGAGCGGGGGAATGGCGCGGCGTGGGGATATGCCGTGAAAACCTTCCAGCGCCGCAGCCCCCTCTCCGACCGCTTCGCCGCCACCTCTCCCCCGCTTTGCGGGGCCGAGGAACCCACGTTCTGTGAGGGCGGCTCTTGTCCGCCTACTCCGCCGCCTCATACCCCGCGATACCCTTGATCTCCAGAAAATCCTCCAGCCCGTATTCGGCGTATTCGCGGCCGTTGCCGGATTGCTTGTAGCCGCCGAAGGGCAGGCCGGCGTCCCATTGGGGATAGTTGATGTAGACGTTGCCGGAGCGCATGCGCGCCGCGACGTCGCGCGCCTTCTGGATATCCTTGGCCTGGATATAGGAGGCAAGGCCGTAGACGGTGTCGTTGGCCTGCTCGACCGCCTGCTCGACCGTGTCGTAGGGCATGATGGCCAGCACCGGCCCGAAAATCTCCTCGCGCGCGATGCGCATGTCGTGGGTGACATCGGCGAACACGGTCGGCCTGACATAGTAGCCACGGTTGAGTTCGGCCGGACGGCCGGGGCCGCCCGTGACCAGCGTGGCGCCCTCGTCGATGCCGCTCTGGATCATGTCCTGGATCTTGTCGAACTGGGCCTGGCTGACGACAGGGCCGAGCTTGGTGCCGGGAGCGTCGGCCGGGCCGACCACGAACTTTTCCGCCGCCGCCTTGGCGTAGGAAGTCGCCTCGTCATGACGGTCGCGTGGCACGAACATACGGGTTGGCGCGTTGCAGGACTGGCCGCTGTTGCTGAAGCAGCCGGCGACGCCCTTGGTCACGGCGGTGGCGAGGTCGACATCCGGGAACAGGATGTTGGCCGACTTGCCGCCAAGTTCCTGGTGCACGCGCTTGACGGTGTCGGCGGCGGCCTTGGCCACCAATATGCCGGCCCGGGTGGAGCCGGTGAACGACATCATGTCGATATCGGGATGGCTGGACAGCGCCTGGCCGACGCCGGGGCCGTCGCCATTGACGAGGTTGAACACGCCCTTCGGCACGCCGGCCTCGTCGAAGATCTCGGCGAAGATGATGGCGTCGAGCGGCGCGATCTCGGATGGCTTCAGCACCATGGTGCAACCGGCGGCAAGCGCCGGACCCACCTTGCAGGTGATCTGGTTCAGCGGCCAGTTCCATGGCGTGATCAGGCCGACGACGCCGATCGGCTCCTTGACGATCAGCGAGGAGCCCTTGACCTGCCGGAACTGGAAGCTCTTCAGCACTTCCGCCATCTTGGCCAGATGCGCGAGCCCGATGCCGACCTGGCTGTCGAGCGCCATCCGGCGCGGCGCGCCCATCTCGCGTGACACGGCGAGCGCAAGGTCCTGGCTGCGCTTCTTGTAGACCTCGATGACGCGGTTGAGGATGTCGAGCCGTTCCTCGACCGAGGTGAAGCCGAATGTGCCGAAGGCCCGCTTCGCGGCGACCACCGCCTTGTCGACGTCGGCCTTGGAACCAAGCGAAATCTGCGCGAAGCTATCTTCGTTCGACGGATCGATGACATCGATCGTGTTGGGCACGACAGGATCGACCCACGCGCCATCGATGTAGAACTGCAGATTGTGTGACATGATTTCTCCTGAGGGGCGCCGCACAGCCGTCCGGTGTGATATCTGGTTAGAAATAACGATGCGCGAATGGCGGTGTCAAACGCAACCCCGAACTGGTGAGCGAGCCGCGAGCGGTTGAACCAGCCGGGCGGGCGATAGCTGGAATAGAACGAGTTAAAGCAGAGTATGCCCGGCTTCGCCCAGAAGCCGTGTCGCCGCGACCCGATCGGCGGCTTTCACCAGCAGGTGATCGCCGTCGAAAGTCGACACCACGAAAATGCCCAGCTCGTTTTCCGACAGTGGCCTGATGACCGACAACACGATGCCGGTTTCATCGAAAGCGAAAGGTCCTTGGAGCTTGAAGGCGACCCACTCGTCATCCCGCTTGACGCCATCTGGAACGCGATCCTGCAGACAGACGATCGAAAGTTCATCCTCGGTTCTGGTGATGCTGACGAAGCCTGGCCCGTCCGCCCAACCGGGAACGCTCGCTCCAGGCTCGAGCCGCGAAATCGCGTACAGCCCGGGCAGTTGCTTCAGCCTGATTTTGGCAGCCATTGTCGAACTCCGATTGCGGTCTATCCAGCGAGCCTCTTGCTCATATAGACAGTCGTACCGTTCATGAACGGCTCCTCCCGGTCGATCCTATAGCCGTGCCTCTTGTAAAGCGACACATTGGCCGCGAAGGCGCCATTGGTCAGCAGGCGAAGTTCGTTGCGGCCCGCTTCGGCTGCCTTGCGTTCAGCCCGCTCCAGCAACAGCCGGCCGATCCCCCTTCCCTGCGCATGCGGCCCCACGCAGACATTCTCGATCCAGACATGATCGTCGGCCGGCATGGTTTCGATCACGCCGACGATTTCGCCCTCCTCGATCGCAAGGTCGAACTCATGCTCGGCAACGGCTATGTCATAGTCGGCACGCATGGGCAGCGGTTCGCGGCCGATCAGCGGCACCCATTTGGCATAGGCCAAGCGCACGATGTCCCGGATGGCGGTGGCGTCCGCCGGCCCGGCCTGCCGGAACTGGATGGAAGGATTGATGCTCATCGAGAGGCTCCAGACATGAAAAGCCCGCCGGCGGTTTCGCGGGCGGGGCTGGGAAGAACGAACCGGAATTAACGGGCCACTCCTCGTCGTCGCGCAATCATGCCGCCTCGCAGTGTACAGGTTCGGCGTCGCATGACATTGGCGCGGGGAAGAACGAACATGGCGCCAAGCTGGCGCAGCATGAGTGGCCCGTCAAGGTAACGCCAAGCCACCTTCTGGCGGTGCCCCAGCCTCTTTACCGCGCTGCCTCACCAACCCTGATTAGAGGCATGCCGTATCGGCCCTGGCCGACGACCGCATTTTGGTCACGTAAGCCGGAAAACCGTCCTGAAAAATCGATCATTCTAACGAAAATAATTCATTGGAAAGATTAGTTGGGGAATGGCATTCCCGGGCGAAGTCGCCTGGAGCATGACGTTGTCTTCCTTATCCCACATTGCGAACGATATTCCAAAAAGCCTGACTTCCGCCGAACCCGCGCAGCGCCGCAAGGCGCTCGACTCGACCAAGGCCGGACCCGTGCCCGGTATGATATTGGTCGCGATGATCACTGCGGTGGCCTTCTCGGCTCGCAACGTCTCCGGCTTTGCCCTGTTCAGCCCGATGATAATAGCCGTCGTCGCCGGCATGATCTACTCCAACGTGCTCGGCACGCCGACGCACGCCAAGGCCGGCATCGCGTTTTCGCAGCGCCGGCTGCTGCGCTTCGCCATAGTGCTGCTCGGTTTCCAGCTGACGCTCGGCCAGGTGGTGTCGATCGGCGCCGGCGGTGTCGGCATCGTGGCAGCCACCCTTGGTGCCACCTTCGTCTTCACCATCACGCTCGGCCGGCTGATTGGCGTCGACGCGAAACTGGCGCAGCTGATCGCCGCCGGCACCTCGATCTGCGGTGCCTCGGCAATCGTGGCCACCAACATCGTCACCGACGCGCGCGACGAGGACGTCACCTACGCCGTCGCCTCGATCACCTTGTTCGGCACCGTCGCCATGCTCGGCTCCCCGCTGCTGGCGCCGCTGCTCGGCCTCGACCAGCATGCTTTCGGCCTGTGGGCGGGCGCCTCGATCCATGAGGTGGCGCAGGTCATCGGCGCCGGCTTCCAGAACGGCACCCAATCGGGCGAGATCGCCACCGTCGCCAAGCTCACCCGCGTCGCCATGCTGGCGCCGATGGTCATCGCGCTGGGCCTGATGGCGCGCCGCAAGAGCAGCAGCGACCAGCAGGCGGCGCGCCCGCCCATGCCATGGTTCGTCGCCGCCTTCGTCGCCGTCGTGGCTCTGAACAGCCTTGTCGCGATACCCGCCGAAGTGAAATCGGCGATGGCGCTCGCCACCACCATCATGCTGACCATGGGGCTGGCCGCCATGGGCCTGCAGGCCGATATCTCGCAGCTGCGCTCGCGCGGCCTGCGCCCGCTGGCGCTCGCCTTCTCGGCCTTCCTATTCATCGGCGGCTTCAGTCTGATGCTGGTGAAGTTGGCCTAGGCCCCAAAGGTAGCGCTCTACGGCGCCCCTTCTGTCCGGCAGGAAAGCGCCTAATCCTCGAACGAACTCGCCGCCACATAGATCGCGGCCAGTGTTTCGATGCCGGCCTGGTCCGCCTTGTCGAAGCGGCCGGGCAGCGGGCTGTCGAGATCGAGCACGCCGAAGACGCCTTCATCGTCTTCGAGAAGCACGACCAGTTCCGAACGCGAATCGGCGTCGCAGGCGATGTGGCCGGGGAAATCGTGCACGTCCTTGATAAGCATCGAGGTGCCGAGTTCGACCGCCGTGCCGCATACGCCCTTGCCTACGGCAATGCGCACGCAGGCCGGCTTGCCCTGGAACGGACCCAGCACCAATTCCTCGTCCGAGGCCAGGAAATAGAAGCCCGCCCAGTTGAGATCGGGCACCATCTGGAAGATCAGCGCCGCGGTGTTGGCGGCATTGGCGATCGAGTCGCCCTCGCCCTCGAGCAGCGCCTTCAGTTGCGCGGCAAGATCGCGGTAGAACGCGGCCTTGTCCGAAGTGTCGATGGCTTTGGCTGCGAACATGGCTTGTCTCCGAACTGAGAATCGCGGTTCCGTTTTCCGCAGGCGCTCTGCACCAAACGACCACCGGAACAGTCTACCGTGAATCCTACCCGCCACGAAAGCCGCAAGATCAGGATCGCTGCCGGCGTCATCGCGGATGCGTCGGGCCGGCTGCTTTTGGTGCGCAAGCGCGGCACCAGCGCCTTCATGCAGCCCGGCGGCAAGATCGAGCCGCGCGAGTCCCCGCTCGATGCTCTGGTGCGTGAATTGCGCGAGGAACTCGGATTGGCGGTCGACCCCGCCACCACCTCCTGGCTCGGCCTGTTCTCGGCCACGGCCGCCAACGAGCCGGACAGCACGGTCGAGGCGGAATTGTTCGCGCTCTCCATCGACGGCCAGCCGATAGCCGCCGCCGAGATCGAGGAGATCATCTGGCTGGAGCCCGGCTCGACCAATTCCGTCGAACTTGCGCCGCTGACGCGCGATGTGGTGCTGAGGTTGAGCGGAATGTAGCGGCGGCGGCGCCGCTATTACATCGGACGCTTGGGGTCGCCCTTTTGTGGCGTTGCCGGGTCGGGCTCGGATTTCTTGTGCTTGTCGGCGGCAATCCTGCGGATGCGGTCGAAGCGGCTTTCCTCTGTCGTTTCGGTCGTGACGACCGTCTGTGGCTTCTGCACGAACACGATCATGGATCGATCTCCTGGGCCAGAGGCCTGCGCGCCGGGGGAGAATCCCCCGGCGATAGTCGTCTCGCCTGCGGCAAAGGCCGGTTCGGCGAGATACGGATCAGGTCTGAAAGACGGCTTTTATGAAACCACCTTCGCGAGCCGGCCGAATCCTAGTAGCCGCCCATGCCGCCACCGCCGCCCGCAGGCGCGGCATCCTTGGCCGGAATGTCCGAGATCATCGCTTCGGCGGTGATCAAAAGCGCGGCGATCGAGCCGGCATCCTGCAACGCGGTGCGCACCACTTTCGCCGGATCGACGATGCCCGCCTTGATCATGTCGACATACGCCTCGTTCTGGGCATCGAAACCCTGGTTGTGATCCTTGCTGTCGGAGAGCTTGCCGACGACAACGGAGCCTTCAACGCCCGAATTCTCGGCGATCTGGCGGAGCGGCGCTTCGAGTGCCCTGAGCACGATCGAGATGCCGGCGGTGACATCGGCATTGGCGCCGTTCAGGCCGGCAAGCGCCGTCCTGGCACGCAGCAGGGCCACGCCGCCGCCCGGCACGATGCCTTCCTCGACCGCCGCGCGCGTGGCGTTCAGCGCGTCGTCGATGCGATCCTTCTTTTCCTTGACTTCCGACTCGGTGGCGCCGCCGACGCGGATGACGGCAACGCCGCCGGAGAGCTTGGCCAGCCGCTCCTGCAGCTTCTCCTTGTCATAGTCGGAGGTGGTTTCCTCGATCTGGCCCTTGATCTGGGCGACACGCGCCTGAATGGTCGCCTTGGTGCCGGCGCCGTCGATGATCGTGGTGGTGTCCTTTTCGATCAGCACGCGCTTGGCGCGGCCGAGCATCTCGATGGTGACGTTCTCCAGCTTGATGCCGAGATCCTCGGAGATCATCTGGCCGGATGTGAGCACCGCGATGTCTTCCAGCATCGCCTTGCGGCGGTCGCCGAAGCCCGGCGCCTTGACGGCCGCGACCTTGAGGCCGCCGCGCAGCTTGTTGACGACCAGCGTCGCCAGAGCCTCGCCTTCGACGTCCTCGGAGATGATCAGCAGCGGCCTGCCGCTCTGCACCACCGCTTCGAGGATCGGCAGCATTGCCTGCAGATTGCCGAGCTTCTTCTCGTGGATGAGAATATAGGGCTCTTCCAGCTCCGCGCGCATCTTGTCGGCATTGGTGACGAAATAGGGCGAGAGATAGCCGCGGTCGAACTGCATGCCTTCGACGACGTCGAGTTCGGTGTTCGCGGTCTTGGCTTCCTCGACGGTGATGACGCCGTCATTTCCGACCTTGTCCATCGCCTTGGCGATCATCTCGCCGACGCTGGTATCGCCATTGGCGGCGATTGTGCCGACCTGCGCGATCTCGGCCGACGATTTGACCTTCTTGGCCTTCGCCTTGATTTCCACGACGACGGCCGCGACGGCCTGGTCGATGCCGCGCTTGAGGTCCATCGGGTTCATGCCGGCGGCAACCAGCTTGGCGCCTTCGCGCAGGATCGAGGCGGCCAGCACCGTGGCAGTGGTGGTGCCGTCGCCGGCGAGGTCGTTGGTCTTCGAGGCCACTTCGCGCACCATCTGCGCGCCCATGTTCTCGAACTTGTCGGCAAGCTCGATTTCCTTGGCGACGGTGACGCCGTCCTTGGTGATGCGCGGCGCCCCATAGGCCTTGTCGATGATGACGTTGCGGCCCTTGGGGCCGAGCGTGACCTTGACCGCATTGGTGAGGATCTCGACGCCGCGCAGCATACGGTCGCGCGCATCGGTGGAGAATTTGATTTCCTTGGCAGACATGATTTTATCCAGTTCGCATTTGGAGTGGAGCCGTCACCGCGCAGAGGCGCGGCGCTTCAGTCAGGCGGCCTTCTTGGCTTCGACGCTCTTTTCGATAACGCCCATGATGTCGGCTTCCTTCATGATCAGAAGATCCTCGCCGTCGATCTTGACCTCCGTGCCCGACCATTTGCCGAACAGGATCAAGTCGCCGGCCTTGACGTCGAGCGGAACAAGTGCGCCGTTTTCGTCGCGGGCGCCGGGACCAACCGCGATCACTTCGCCTTCCTGCGGCTTTTCCTTGGCATTGTCGGGAATGATGATGCCGCCCTTGGATTTGATATCGCCTTCGGCGCGCCGGATGACGACGCGGTCGTGGAGTGGCCGAAATTTCATGAGAACTTCTTTCTGGGGCCGGCATAGGCGGCCGCCCCCTTCTATAGGCTCTTTGGCACTCGATAGATAGGAGTGCCAAAATTTATTCCGAGCGGATATTGAATAACCATAGTATTATTTCGGCACCCGGTTTCATCGGGTCGGAAGACGAGCAAATATTTCAAAAATTTGAATTTTCCGGCAGAGTGCCTATTTATCGGACAAGTTCATTTTCACGATTTCAGACGCAAGGGAGATTTCCTCGATGGCCGACGGCAACCAGACGATCATGGAAAAAGCTGAAGCGCGCTTTGTCGACAAGCAGAAGAAGACGGCGGAGCGCAACAAGGCAACAGCCGAATATATGTCCGAAGCGAGGGCCAGGGAGATCAAGACGGCAAGGCTGAGGCAATTGCGGCTGGCCAAGGAAGAAGCCGACCGCGTGGCCGAGGCCCTGAACCCGACGCCGAAGAAGAAACGCGCGGTGAAGAAAACGACGGAGGCAAAATCATGAGCCTGACCTTCCCCAACCGCAGCCGCAGCTACGACGAGGCCGGCAAGCGCATCCGGTTCGTCGGCTATGACGGCATGTTTCAGATTTCCTTCTCGGTCGCCGCCGATGCCATGACGAGGATGCAGCCGGCGACGGCAGCCAATGAAGCCGGCTATCTCGCCACCTTCGACACCGAGAGCAGTGTCATCCGCGACGTAGCGTCAAAGGCCTATGACCGCACGCGCAAGAGCATGTATGTGCTGACGGCCGACGACTTCCGCTGAGACGACAGGCGGGCGGCGCTGGATCAGGATTTACGCTCCGCCTTCTCCCGGCGCTTGACGTCCCGGACATTCATCTGATCGACCATGGCGTTGGCGTCGCGCGGGCTCATGCCGACCATCGCCCTTTGCCTGACGACGACGGGCTGGCCGGTAAAGACGTCGATGATGGCCCAGCTTTGGGGCAAGTCCATGCGCAGTGCGTAGCGGTTGGCCATTTGCCTCAGCCCTGCAACATGAAGAAGACCATGCCCAGGACCGATATCGTCCAGGCGACGACCGACAGTTTCAGCACCATGCCGCCATGGGCGGCCAGAGTCTCCCGCAGCCGCGGGGCGATACCTGCCGACGGGACCGGTTCCACCGCGACGACACGGGGTCCCTTGGCGCCAAGTTTTCCAAAGACGGGCAACAGCGACGGTTCACGCACGAAAATGGCCTCGAATGTCGGGGAAAGTCGGAGCGGGCAAGCTCTCGCCCTTCCATAGCACTCTTTTGGCGAGTGCCCTGCATGCCAAATGCAAATAGGCTTCTTTAACGCCGGCCGCATGCCACGTGACCCCGATCGTCAGATGCTGAAAGCGCGCAAGTCGGCTGGGTAGCAGTCTTCTTGCCGGCGCGTCAGCGTCACAACGAAGACGAGGACCTGTCCGGCCCAGGCCGCAAATGCAAGCTGGCAAGACCCATCGCCCTTGATGGTCCGACGCAGGCTCTACGTCATATGATTTTTTGGAGGCCTCGCCTCGGGATCGAACCGAGGCTTCAGAGATTTGCCGTCTCCAGCGTAGCCGCTCCGCCACGAGGCCATGACTAGCGAACTAACCGATAATATTTGCGCAAGCGTTAAGACCGAAGAGTCGTTTGTAGACATGTCGCCGATTGCTGCTTTGGTTGGCTCGCGCCGTGGGCAGCACTGACGGCTGCCGATCAGGAATTCGCCTGATGAACTCGCCGGGCGCCGAGCCCGTGAGCCCGCCCTCCGGCGGCCACTTCGCGCCACCGGAGGACCAGCCACTTTTCCTCTTGAACAGCCTCTGGATCTGGCTTAGTTTGGGTTTGAGAAAAGGTTTTTCCAAACGTTTCCAAGCGGGCTCGGCCATTGGCCGGGTCTCATTCCGACCTGTAAGAGAAAACCTTTTCCCAATCGGGATTTTCGCCGCAATGGCATTGGACGATCAGCCAGCCTTTCCCAAGCCCGTCACCTTGCGTGACGTGGCGGCCGAGGCTGGCGTCAGCGTCGCCACCGCCTCGAAGGCGCTCAACGATCAGGGCCGCATGACCGCCGAGACCCGCGAGCGCATTCGCGAGACCGCGCAGCGCCTCGGCTTTCGGCCCAACAGCCTGGCGCAGAGCCTGCTGCGGCGACGCTCCTTCACCGTCGGCCTGCTCACCAACGATACCTATGGCCGCTTCTCGCTGCCGCTGATGTCGGGCATTTCCGACGCGCTGGTCGACGCCGGCGTCTCGGTATTCCTGTGCAATGTCGAGGAGGATCCGCGTCTCGGCCAGCTCCATGTCGAGGCCATGCTCGACAAGCGCGTCGACGGCATCATCGCCACCGGCAAGCGCATCGACCGTCATCTGCCGGTCGACCTGTCCAATCTGCGCATTCCGGTGATCTATGCCTTCACCCAGCCCGATCCCGACGCCGTCGCCTTCGTCTCCGACGACGCTGGCGGCGCGCGGCTGGCAGTGGAGCATTTCTGTCGGCTCGGCCGCAGGCGCATCGCCCATGTCTCGGGACCGGCGAGCTTTGCCGTGGTGCACGCCAGGGCGCAGGCCTATCGCGATGTTCTGACCGAGAACGGCCTGTCGGTCACCGAGCCGCTGCTCGGCTCGTGGTCGGAGGCCTGGGGACACGAAGCCGTGGCGAGGCTGTTCGACGGCGCGGCCGACGACGCAAGCGAAAGACCGGACGCCGTCTTCTGCGGCAACGACCAGATCGCGCGCGGCGTCATCGATGCCTTGCGCGAACGCGGTCTCGACGTGCCCGGCGATGTCGGCGTCATCGGTTTCGACAATTGGGAGATCGTGGCCGAAGCGACGCGCCCGCCGCTGACCTCGGTCGACATGAACCTGGCTGCGCTCGGCCGCGAAGCGGGGCTGACCTTGCTTTCCCTGGTCGGCGGCAAGCCCGCCGCGCCAGGCATCCGGAAACTGCCGTGCCGGCTGGTGGTGCGTCAGTCCTGCGGCCGCCTGCCGGACGGCTGAAGAACCAAACGCCGCAATCGGCGGCAAGCCGCGCATCGCGGCCAAAACGTGGAGGAGGAGAACATGAGGACTTTGATTGCCAAGCTGGCCTTGACGGCCGCCGTACTCGGCGGCGGGCTGCAATTTGCCGCCGCCGAGACCGCCAACATCTGGGTGCGCGCCGACGGCTCGAACTTCATGCCGCGCATCGTCGATGCCTACAACAAGGGCCACACCAACCAGATCAAGCTCGACATCATCCCCAACGCCGAGATCATTCCGAAATACGGTGCTGCCGCCGCCGGCGGCACGGCGCCCGACGCGCTGTCGCTCGACCTGATCTACACGCCCTCCTTTGCTGCCGCCGGTCAGTTGGAGGACATCACCGACTGGGCCAAGTCGCTCCCCTATTTCGCCAGCCTGTCGCCGGCTCATGTGAAGACCGGCACGTACAAGGACCGCATCTACGGCCTGCCCTTCTCCGCCGACGCCTCGGTGCTGATCTGGAACAAGAAGCTGTTCAAGCAGGCCGGCCTCGACCCCGAAAAGGGCCCGGCCAATTGGGCCGAGATCGAAGCCGACGCCGAAAAAGTCAACGCGCTCGGCGGCAACATCAAGGGCTTCTACTTCTCCGGCAATTGCGGCGGCTGCAACATCTTCACCTTCACGCCGCTGGTCTGGGCCTCGGGCGGCGACATCCTCTCGCAGGACGGCTCCAAGGCGACGCTGGACAGCCCGCAGCTGCGCGGCGCCATCGATCTCTATCGTTCGATGGTCAAGAAGGGCCTGGTGCCGGAAGGCGCCCAGACCGACACCGGCGCCAATTTCTTCGCCGCCTTCGCCGGCGGCAACATCGGCATCTCGCCGTCGGGTGCCTTCGCTATCGGCGCGCTCAACACCCAGTATCCCGATATCGACTACGGCATCACCTTCCTGCCGGGCAAGGATGGCGGCTGGTCGTCCTTTGCCGGCGGCGATAATTTCGTCGTCACCAAGGGCACCAAGAAGATCGATGTGGTGAAGGAGTTCCTCGACTTCGCCTATTCGCTGGAAGGCCAGACGATCCTGGCCAAATATGGCAGCCTGCCGGTGCGCGGCGACATCGCCAAGGACGCGCTGAAGGACCTCGACCCGCGCTACCAGGTCGCAGCCGAGGCCATGGCCAAGGGCAAGACGCCCTATTCGGTGGTGTTCAACGACCTGATCAACTCCGCCAACGGCCCGTGGACGCAGATGGTCAACGAGGTGTTCTTCGGCGACGACGTCGACGGCGCCATCGCCAATGCGCAGGAGACCATGCAGTCGATCATAGACCAGGCGCCGCAGAAATAGGCGCCTGCCGGCCGCCCGCCTGTCTCCCTGAGCGGGTGGCCGGATATTGTTTGGTTCAGATACAGGGCTATCGCGTTGAGAAGACTCACTAGCATCGACAACTTGGGACCTAGCGCACTTCGCCTCCCCTTCTCCCCTTGTGGGGTGAGAAGCGGTCCGCGCAGCGGACGAAAAGCCAACTGCTTGGCTTTTCGAGCTTCGAACGCCCTGAGCCTGCGAAGGGCCGGGTGGTGGCCGACCCACTCTGCCGTGTCCCCGCTGCTTCGCAGCGTCCCGGTGTTCGCCGGCCTTTCATCGTGCCACTGGCACGATGAATTCGCCTCCGGCGAACCGGCCGCTCACCCCACAAGGGGAGAAGGAAAAGCGGGCCAGCCATGACCACCATCACAGCAACCACCGCCCCGCCCCGCGCCCGAAAACTCGTCGGTGCCGGTCGCCGGCAATGGATCGGTCTCATCTACGTCGCGCCGGCCGTGGCGCTGGTCATGGTGTTCTTCGTCATCCCGCTCGGCATGACGGCGTGGATGTCGCTGCACAACTGGCCCCTGATGGGCGGGCACTCCTTCATCGGCCTCGACAATTACGTCGCGATCCTGCGCGACACCAGGTTCTGGAATGCGCTGAAATTCACCGGCTATTACACGGTGATCGTCACCATCGCCATCTTCGCCGTCGCCTTTCCGCTGGCCATCTTCATCGAGCGGCCGCGCCCGCTGACCAATCTCTACCGCACCGCCTTCTTCATGCCGGCGGTGGTCGGTTTCGCCTCGGCGAGCCTGCTCTGGTCATGGCTGCTCAACGTCGATTCCGGCCTGTTCAGCCCGGCCGCCTACAATCTCGGCCTGATCGACAGGAAATTCAATCTTCTGGCCACCTTCCAGCCGGCCTTCTGGTCGATCATCGCCATGGTGGTGTGGAAGGTCGCCGGCTTCACCATGATCATCCTGATGACCGGCCTGCAATCGATCCCGCAGGATTTGCAGGAGGCCGCCGTCATCGACGGCGCCGGCCCGTTCGCGAGGTTCCGGGCCATCACCTTGCCGCTGATGCGCCGCACGCTGGCGCTGGCGCTGATCCTGTCGGTGGCCGGCTCGGTCCTTGCCTTCGACCAGTTCTACATCATCCTGCGCGGCGGCCCGCGCAACCAGACGCTGACGGCGGTGTACTGGATTTTCAACCAGTCCTTCGTGTCGTTCAAGCTCGGCTATGGCGCGGCGCTCTCCATGGTCCTGCTGGTGATCCTTGTGGCGCTCAGCCTCGTCCAGCTCTGGCTGCTGAGGAAGCCCGAGGGCCTCGACTGATGGCGCAGGCAATGTCCGCTCAAGGCAAGCTCGCCGCCAGCGTCGTCAGGCACTCCACCGGCATCGTCGCCTCGGTGCTGTTCGTGGCGCCGATCGTGTGGGCCGCGCTGTCGGCCTTCAAGCCGGCGCAGGAGGCGCGCCAGCCGCCGCTGCCGCCCTGGCCGACGACAGGCTTCTCGCTGGAGAACTACGCCACGCTCAACACGTTCGGCGACGGGCTCTGGGTCTCGGCGCAGAACAGCATCTACGTCTCTGTCATGACGGTGCTGGTCTCCGTCGTTGTCTCCGTGCTCGCCGGCTACGGTTTCTCGCGCTTCCGATTTCCTCTCAAGGACCTGTTCTTCGTCCTCATCCTGTCGACGATCATGATTCCATTCCAGTCGATCCTGACGCCGATCTTCCTGGTGCTCACCAAGCTTGGCCTGCACAACACGCTGACCGGGCTGGTCGGCGTCTATGTGACGCTGCAATTGCCGTTCTCGATCTTCATGATGCGCAACGCCTTCGACGCGGTGCCGCGCGAGATCGAGGAGGCCGCGCGCATGGACGGCGCCGGAAACCCCACCATGCTGTTGAAGGTGATGCTGCCGCTGGTCTGGCCGGGCGTCGTCACCATCGCGCTGTTCGCCTTTCTCGGCGCCTGGAACGAGTTCCTCGCCGCTTTGGTGCTGATGACCGACCAGTCCAAGTTCACGCTGCCGGTGATGATGACCGCACTCCAGTCCGGCCGCTTCGGCGCCATCGACTGGGGCGCGGTGCAGGCGGGCGTCACCGTGATGATGGTGCCGTGCCTGATCCTGTTCCTGGCTTTGCAGCGCTTCTACATCCGCGGCCTGATGGCCGGGGCCGTCAAGTGATCGATCGAATGGAGTAAGTTCATGACCGCATCGTCTTCCGCCAGGCCTGCCAGCGCCTCCAGGCCCAAACTCGCCTTCCGGCCGCTACCGGTGCCCCAGGTCGACGTGCACGGCTTCTGGGGCGACCGTGCCGACGCCGTCGCCGCGCGCACCGCCGATATCCTCTACGACCGCTGCGTCGAGGCGGGCATGCTGGAGCAGATCGATCCGGACCGGCCCTCGCCCGGCGTCGTCATCCCGTTCCATTCCCCTTCGCCCGACGAGGCGGCCTCCCCCGGCTTCACCGGCTCGACGGTGACGACGCAGATGTTCTGGGACTCCGACTGGGGCAAGACGATCGAGACGGCGGCCTATTCGCTCTACCGCGCCAAGAACCCGGAGCTGGAGAAGAAGATCGACGCCGTCATCGACCTCTACGAAAAGCTGCAGCAGCCGGACGGCTATCTCTCGAGCTGGTACCAGCGCATCCAGCCCGGCCTGCGCTGGACCAATCTGCGCGATTGCCACGAGCTCTATTGCGCCGGCCACCTGATCGAGGGCGCCGTCGCCTATCACCAGGCGACCGGCAAGCGCAAGCTGCTCGACGTCATGTGCCGCTATGCCGACCATATCGCCTCGGTGCTCGGGCCCGAGCCGGGCAAGAAGAAGGGCTATTGCGGCCATGAGGAGATCGAGCTGGCGCTGGTGAAGCTGGCGCGGGTGACTGGCGAGAACAAATACATGGAGCTGGCGAAATACTTCATCGAGCAGCGCGGCCAGCAACCGCATTATTTCGACGAGGAGGCGCGCGCCCGCGGCACCGATCCCAAGGCCTATCATTTCAAGACCTATGAATACAGCCAGTCGCACATTCCGGTGCGCGAGCAGGACAAGGTCGTCGGTCATGCGGTCAGGGCGATGTATCTCTATTCCGGCATGGCCGACATCGCCACCGAATATGGCGACGACAGCTTGCGGGTGGCGCTCGACCGGCTGTGGGACGATCTCACCAGCAAGAACCTCTACATCACCGGCGGGCTCGGACCGTCGGCGCACAATGAGGGCTTTACCAGCGATTTCGACCTGCCCAATGAGAGCGCCTACGCCGAGACCTGTGCCGCCGTCGGCCTGGTGTTCTGGGCCAGCCGCATGCTCGGCATGGGGCCGAACGCCCGCTACGCCGATATCATGGAGCGGGCGCTCTACAACGGCTCGATCTCGGGCCTGTCGCTCGACGGCTCGCTGTTCTTCTACGAAAACCCGCTGGAAAGCCGGGGCCGGCACAACAGATGGAAATGGCACCGCTGCCCGTGCTGCCCGCCCAATATCGGGCGCATGGTGGCCTCCATCGGCAGCTATTTCTACAGCCTGGCGGACGACGCGCTTGCCGTCCATCTCTATGGCGATTCCACCGCTCGTTTCGACATAGCGGGCGTGCCGGTGGCACTGACGCAGGCGAGCCGCTACCCCTGGGACGGCGCGGTCGCCATCACCATCGAGCCGCAGGCGCCGGTCGCGTTCACCCTGCATCTGCGCGTGCCGGCATGGAGCGCCGGCGCGGCGCTCAAGGTCAATGGCGAGACGGTGAAGCTCGAGGACGTCACCAGCGATGGCTACGCGGCGATCCGGCGCACATGGAAGAAGGGCGATAGCGTCCGCCTCGATCTCGAAATGCCGATCGAACGGCTCTACGCCAACCCGCAGGTGCGCCAGGACGCCGGCCGCGTCGCGCTGTCGCGTGGCCCGCTGATCTACTGCGTCGAGGCGACCGACAATGACGGCAGCCTGCACCGCATCGCATTGCCGCGCACCGCAAGCATCGAGGCGCATGACGAGCCGGACCTGCTGGGCGGCGTGGTGGCGCTTTCGACCACAGCGCTGGCTGACACCGATGAGGGCTGGCAAAACGGGCTTTACCGCACCGACCCGCCCGCTGCCAGACAGACGCGGCTGACCGCCATCCCCTATTTCGCCTGGGACAACCGCGAGCCCGGCGAGATGCTGGTGTGGCTGAGGGACGGATGAGGCCAGAAGGGCGCGAAGGAGCGCGACAGGCTTCGTTCTGCCCGCCGCGTCTTCGGTGCCAGTCACACGGAGCCTATCGCCGGGCCTTTGACTTGTTCAGAGCGGCGGCGGCGTGGATAAGCGCCTTGAACGCTTCCTCGTCGACCTCCTCGCCCTCTTGGAAATCGATGGCGCGCCTGGTGTTTCCTTCCAGGCTGGAGTTGAACAGGCGCGACGGATCGGGCAGCGCCGCACCCTTGGCGAAGGTCAGCTTGACGACGTTCTTGTAGGTCTCGCCGGTGCAGATCATTCCGGCATGCTCCCACACCGGGACCCCGCGCCATTTCCACTCCTCCACGATCTCGGGGTCGGCCTGCCGGATCAGGCCGCGCAGCCGGCTCAGCATCTCGCCCCGCCAGTCGCCGAGTTCCTCGATCCTGCCGTCTATGAGCTGCGAAGGAGACCTGCCTTCTGGCGACCCGCTCTTCGTCATGTCCGTTCTCCTTCAGGCTTGAGGGCGGTCACCGCCCCGTCCGCCCGATCATAGGCGCTCTGTCGCGGGCGGCAAATCCGGGCCCGGCGTACAAATCTCACATCCGTTCGCCGGGCAATCGGCTCGCCTGTTTCACCCACTCGGTGAACTGGGCCTCGTCGAACTGGTCGTCCTCATGAATGTCAAGGTAACGCGTGTCCTTGCTTTTGGACTGGCCAGGCGGCACCGGGTCCAGCGACATGCCGCGGAAGAAGGCTACCTTTATGTATTTCGTGAAGCAATGAAAGCTGAGGAACCAGCCCTCGCCTTCCACGCCATAGAAGGGCGAGTTCCATTTGACGGCCTTGCGCACATCAGGCACGGCACGCTCGATGAGCGCGTCGAGGCGGCCGCCGGCCTCGCTCTTCCAGCCCGGCATGGCCGCGATATAGGCCTGGACGGGCGCGTTGCCTTCGCCCTTGGCGATCTGCGGATTGCCGCCAGAAAGCAGGACCGGACCGGCGGTTGCAGGCCTGGCGGCGCCTTTGGCTGATTGCCCCTGCCTCTTCGCCATCCATCCCGTCCTTACTGGCTCGCGCGCTGCCGCCCGTCAAGCCGCTTGGCGGCGTATGGCAGCACGAACATGTAGAGGCCGCTGAACAGCAGCAGGAACAGCGGCAGCAGCGGCGAATAGACCACCCAGGCGGGCGGCTGCCCCAAGCCCATGGCGACGAAGTTGGCGAGGACGGTCCCCGTGAAAATGATCGACAGCCAGCGATGCGTTTGCCGGACCCATTTGTTCCAATCCATGCTATCTCCTCCTGGAAAATGAACGAAACGCCGCTTACCAGCGCGCCAGCTGCGTGATCTGGATGAGGTTGCCGCAGCTGTCGTTGAGCTGCGCAATGGTCGAGCCGGTCACTTCGGTCGGCGCCATGGCGAAGGCCCCGCCCCGCGCCTTGATGCGCTCGTGATCGGCCTTGATGTCGTCGGTGAAGAGCATCAGCGCCGGCTGGCCCTGCTTGAACAGGGCCTGCTGGTAGGCCTTGGCCGCGGGGTTGTCGTTCAGCGCAAGCTGCAGCTCGGTTCCCTCAGGCTCGTCCGGCGAGGCCACGGTCAGCCAGCGAAACGGACCGTTGCTGAAATCGGCCTTCTTGGTGAAGCCCAAGACGTCGGTGTAGAAGGCAAGTGCCTTCTCCTGGTCGTCCACATAGACGCGGGTCAACTTGATCTTCATCGCATATCCTCCATAGGTTTTGTTGCGGCGGCCGCCTTCGAACAGCCTTGCCATGAACCCCGGCCGGCGGATTTCAGTCCGTCCGTGCCAGGAGCTCTTCCAGCTTCTCCAGGAATTTCGGCCATCCCATCTTGGCGCCGCCATAGGCCCGCCTCTGCTCGGGCCGGAAACCGGACTGCTCCATGCGCAGATGGGTCCCGGCAGGCGTCGGGGTGAGCGTAAAGGTCACCACGCTCCTGAGATCGAAGGCCGGGTCCTGGTGCGCGAGGTTCCAGGTGTAGGACAGCGTCTTGTGCGGCTCGACGGCAAGCACCTCGCAATCCAGCACGCCGCCCCAGGCGGTGCTGAGGTTGAAGCGATGGCCCACGACCGGATTTAAATCGTTCTTCATCAGCCACTCCTCAATCAGATGCGGTTGCGTCAGTGCGCGCCAGAGTTTTTCCGGCGGATGCGAAATCTGCCGCTCGACGACGACAGTGCGGGTGTCGGCGGCACTGTCGTTCACTGGTCCATCCTTTTGAGCAGATCCTCGAGATCGTCGAACCGGCTTTCCCAGAACCCGGCCATCTCACGCGTCCAGTCCATCAGCGGTGCCAGCGCGCCGAGCTGCGCGCTGTAATGCGTCTGGCGGCCTTCATGGCGGTCGCGCACCAGCCCGGCCTGCTTCAGCACGCCCAGATGCTTCGACACGGCCGGCTGCGAGACCCCTGACTGGATCGTCAGCGCTCCCACCGTCTGCTCTCCCTGGCGGCACAGCCGTTCGAAGATGGCGCGCCGCGTCGGGTCGGCGAGCGTCCTGAAGAGCGCATCATGAGCATCCGGCATTTAATCGATAACCCGTTGGCTATTGATCGACGTATAACCGTCGGGATATGTATTCGTCAAGCGGAAGATTTGGAGTGGCGGGAAAGCGTCCGGAAACTTTCGGGTCGCGCTGCGCTGGGAACGCCGATCGCTAAACCGTGGCGTGGACGCGGTTGATCTCCTCGGCCACCAGCGCCTGCAACTGCCAAAGGTTGCGATCGCGAATGCCGCAGGCGTCAAGGTGGCGGATGGTCTCGAACAGATATTGCGCGCCCGAGCCCCAATGGCCGGCGGCCCGGGCCAGCGTCGCCGCGATCGCCCGTTTGTCCAGCCTGCCGACATAGCGCGCATTGGCGGGATCGACGACGAAGCCGAGCGCGCGGCACATGCCGCCCTCGGTCCTGACCCGCAGCCAGCGCGGCACGTTGACGGCGGGCAGGATGGTCATCTCGCGGCGCAGCAGCGCCTCGAGATTGTCGGCAACCGGCTCCGCGATCTCGAACACCATGCCCTGGCATTGGCCACCACGGTCGAGCGCCATCATCAGGCCGGGCTGCTCGACGGTGCCGCGAAACCGCTGCACGGTGAAGCAGAAAGAGCGGTGCCAGCCAGTCGCCACCGCGCGCTCGCCTCCCGTGACCTCGCCCGCCGGCTTCCACAGCAGCGAGCCATAGGCGAACAGTTTCAGCGGCCCGGCCGGCGCATCGGCCAGGATTTCGTCGCTGAAACGCGCATAGTCGGCATCGGTCATGTAGACCATGCCCGGCGTCGGCCCGGCATCCTCGACCGCGCGCAAGGTGCGGGCGACCAGCGCCTCCGTCAGCGCCATCGCCGCGGTTCGCGACGTGGACTGTGAACGTGCGGCGGATATCGGCCTGTTCATCTTCGTACTCCAGCGTTGCCGCCATGTTGCCCAAGGCAAAGGGATTCTCAAGAGCCAGAGCCACTCGGACGCGGACTCAGAAGCTGAGCGAACCTGCCTAAGCGTTTGAAAAGCCTCGGCGCACCGCCGTGGCGACAGAAGTGGCCGCGAGTCCACCTGGGTCGGCGCCATCCGCCGTCCGCGGAACGAGATCGCCTTCCACGCGTTTCATTGGGTTGGGAGGAAACTATGAACGATGCGCCGGCAACGCCCATCGGCAGGACGCTTTCGCCCAGCGAAATGGTCACCGTGATGTCGCATTTCCATCGCGCCGAGATTGCCCGCATGGCGGGATGGCGCGACCGTATCGACAGGACCAGCAACTGGGCGATCACCGTCGTGGCCGCGATGCTGTCGGTGTCGCTGTCGACGGCCAGTGCCCATCACGGCGTGCTGCTGTTCGCCATGCTGCTGGTGCTGCTGTTGCTGTGGATCGAGGCACGGCGCTACCGCTTCTTCGACGTCTACCGCGCCCGCGTGCGCCAGTTCGAGCGCCACTATTTCGCGCAGATCTTCTCGCCGCAGCCGGACTTCGCCTCGGACTGGCTGCTGATCGTCGGCGAAAGCCTGCGCACGCCGAAATTCCTAGTCTCGCAGCGGGTGGCGCTGGCGCGCCGTTTGCGCCGCAACTACATCCATATGATGCTGATCCTGCTGCTCGCCTGGATCCTCAAACTGTCGACGCCGAGCCTGCTCGATCGGGCCGCGCCGGTGGGTTTCGTCGGCACATTGCGCGAGGCCGTCAGCGCCGCCGCCCTGGGTCCCGTGCCCGGCCTGGTCATCGTCACGCTGGTCGCCGTCCTCTTTGCCGGCCTGCTGGCCGTCGCCTTACTGACGCCCGACGATAACGGCGAACTCTCCTTCGGCGACGTGCATGTCTAGTCCGCGATGGACAAAAACGCTTTGCGAACAACCGGGTGAGACGCCATCCTGAATCAAACCGCGAATGAGCGTCTGTGTGCCGGCTTGGAAAATAGCCGCATGGATGCCATTTAGAGGGAGAGAGAGCCGGTCCTCGGCCGGCCGGCCACGGAGCATCGAAACAAGTGACGCAGCGAAGCGGCAGCGCCGACCTGCCGCTGCATGGCGGACGGGTCCCGAAGTGGCTGGGCGACCGCATGACGCGGCTCGGCGCGGTGCTGTGTCAGGCGATCATCCACCATTACGGCCGCGACGAGCTGCTGCGCCGGCTGGCGCATCCCTTCTGGTTCCAGTCCTTCGGTGCGGTGATGGGCATGGACTGGCATTCGTCCGGCATCACCACCAGCGTCATCGGCGCGCTGAAGCGCGGGCTGACGCCGCTGTCGGGCGAGCTCGGCATCCATGTCTGCGGCGGCCGCGGCGCCCATTCGCGCAAGACGCCGCACGAGCTGGAGATGATCGGCGAACGTGTCGGCTTCGACGGCGCGGCCCTTGCCACCGCCAGCCGCCTGGTCGCCAAGGTCGACAGCGCCGCCGTGCAGGACGGTTTCGATCTCTATCTGCATGGCTTCATCGTCACTGACGACAGCCGCTGGGTGGTCGTCCAGCAAGGCATGAACGGCGACAGAAGGCAGGCGCGCCGTTACCACTGGCTGTCGGAAGGGCTAAAGAGTTTCGTCGACCAGCCGCACGCGGCCATCGAGGGCGAGCGGCAGGGCGAGATCGTCAACCTCACCGACCGTCGCGCCGAGGCCTCGCGCAGCGGCCAGCTCGACCTTCTGCGCCAGCTCGGTCCCGACCGGATCGTGCACGAATTCGCCGCCATCCAGCCCGCGACGGCTTCGGCAAAGCGCGACAACGCACAGCCGATGCTGCCCAATCTGGTCATGCCGGCGCACCATGACGTGCGTGAAAGCGACATCGTCATGCGCCGGCTCCACGGCAACATCTCCGCCGCCATCGAGAGCGGTCCGACGGATTTTCCCGAATTGCTGCTGGTGCCGGGCGTCGGCGCCCGCACCGTGCGGGCGCTGGCGATGGTGGCGGAGGTGGTGCATGGCGCGCCGTGCCGCTTTTCCGACCCGGCGCGCTTCTCGCTGGCGCATGGCGGCAAGGACCGGCATCCCTTCCCGGTGCCGCTGAAGGTCTATGACGAAACCATCGCCGTCATGAAGTCGGCGGTCGCCAAGGCCAAGCTCGGCCGCGAGGAGGAGCTTGCCGCCTTGCAGCGGCTCGACGGCCAGGCGCGGCGACTGGAGCGCTACGTCACCGGCCCGAGCCTGAAGGAGATCGTCGCCGGCGAGTTCGACCAGTCGCACCTGCTCGGCGGCCGCAGCGTCTTCGGCCCGGAGCCGCCGCCTGAAGGTGCTTTGCCGGGCGGCGCCAAGAAGTCGGGCTAGATCGCCGATCGCGGCCAGCGACGGCGACGATTGGCGAAGCAATCCGCGGGCGGCGTCCAGCCGGTAGATGGGCCTTTCTCCCCGTCCTATACGGGGAGAAATGTCCGGCAGGACAATGAGGGGCGGCGCCAAGGTTTCGGCAAATAGCATCTGGATCCTGTATTTCTCCCATGTCGGCGCTGCCCCTCATCCGCCTGCCGGCACCTTCTCCCCGTATAGAGACGGGGAGAAGAGGGCTGTCTTTTATGTCGGCACTTACCCAACAGATCGGCCGGAACAGATTGGCCCGACCCGCCGCAACCTTGCGCGGCATTGCACGTTTATGGGCAGCGGACTTGATCCGCGTTGAGGGGTTGGATGACTAGGCACTGGCCGCAAACGGGATTTCTTCCTGCCATTCTCATCCTTTTCGCCGCCTTTACCTCGCCGTGCCCGGCCTGGGCAGCCCAGGCAAGCAGCCACGCCGCGGGCATGGGCGGCTCGGCGGAGGGCGTTTTCGTCGCCGAGATCGTGCTTCTGCTGCTGGTCGGCCGTGGCCTGGGCGAAATCTTCCAGCGCTACGGCCAGCCGGCGATCATGGGCCAGCTGATCGGCGGCATCCTGCTGGGGCCTTCCCTGTTCGGCTGGCTCTGGCCCGGCGCACAGCAGCTGATCTTCTCGACCGACCCCGCGCAGAAGAGCATGATCGAGGCGGTCTCCCAGCTTGGCGTCCTGCTGCTCCTGCTGCTCACCGGCATGGAGACGGACCTGCGCCTGGTGCGCCGGGTGGGCGCGGCGTGTTTTTCGATCTCGGTCACCGGCGTCGTCGTGCCCTTTGCCTGCGGTTTCGCGCTGGCGCAGTTCCTGCCAGACACGCTGCTGCCCGACCCCAGCGAGCGCGTCGTCGCCGGGCTTTTCCTGGGCACGGCCCTGTCGATCTCCTCGGTCAAGATCGTCGCCATGGTGGTGCGCGAGATGAACTTCATGCGCCGCAATCTCGGCCAGGTCATCATCTCCTCGGCCATCATCGAGGACACGATCGGCTGGCTGATCATCGCCGTCACCTTCGGCATCGCCACCAACGGCAGCCTCCAAATCGTGCCGCTGGTGGTAACGGTGGCCGAAGTGGCGCTGTTCATGGTGTTCTCCTTCACCATCGGGCGCCGGCTGGTGTTCACGCTGATCCGCTGGAGCAACGATTCCTTCCGCAGCGAATACGCCGTCATATCGGTCATCCTGATCATCATGGGCGTGATGGCGCTGATCACCAATCTGATCGGCGTCCATACCGTGCTCGGCGCCTTCGTCGCCGGCATACTGGTCGGCGAATCGCCGATCCTGTCCAGCCACATCGAGAGCCAGTTGCGCGGCGTCATCACGGCGCTGTTCATGCCGATCTTCTTCGGCATGGCCGGGCTTTCGGCCGACCTCACCGTGCTTGCCGACCCGACGCTGGCGCTGCTGACGCTGGCGCTGGTGCTCATCGCCAGCATCGGCAAGTTCGGCGGCGCCTTCATCGGCGGCCGCTTCGCCGGCATGACGCTGAAGGAGGCGACCGCCGTCGGCAGCGCCATGAACGCGCGCGGCTCGACCGAGGTGATCGTCGCCTCGATCGGCCTGTCGATGAACATCCTCTCCCACAATCTGTTCACCATGATCGTCACCATGGCTGTCATCACCACGCTCGCCATGCCGCCCATGCTGCGCTGGGCGCTCGGCCGGCTGCCCGTCGAAGACGCCGAGAAGCAGCGCGTCGACCGCGAGCTGCTCGACGAGCGCGGCTTCGTCTCCAAGCTGGAGCGGCTGCTGCTGCTGGTCGACGACAGCCCGGTCGGCAAGTTCACCGCCTATCTCGCCGGCCTGGTCGGCGGCGGCAGCGGCATGCCGACCACGCTTCTCCACCTCAAGGACGGCAGGCTTGCCGGCCCGGCCCGCGACAAGGGCCCGGAGCGCGCCCTGAAGGAGGTCAAGAAGGGTGCCGCCAGGAGCGCCAGGGCGGTTCGCAAGGCCGAGGACACGCCGGTCGAGAAGGTGCATCTGACCGCCCGCAGCGAACGCGAGGCGACCGCACGGACGATCGCCGAGGAGGCGCGCAAGGGCTACGGCCTGCTGCTGGTCGGGCTCGAGGCCATGCTGACCGAGAAGGGATCTTTCACCGAGGCGCTCAACGACATGACCAGCGGCTTCGACGGTCCGCTCTGCCTGGTGCTGAACGGTGCCGGCGCCGGGGGCAAGATGCCGGTGCTGCGCGCCGGAACCACCATCCTCGTTCCCGTCAACGGCACGGAAGTGTCGCGCCGCGCAGCCGATTTCGCCCTGGCGCTGGCAAGGCCGCACCGGGCGCGGGTCAAGGTGCTCTATGTCTCGCAGGCGCGCAAAGGCGCCCGGCAAGGCACCGTTTCGCACCGCCGCGAGGAGGCGGTGCTCAAGGACGTCGTCGACCTCGCCGACCGCTACGGCGTCGCCGTCGACACCGCCATCCGCGCCCGCGCCACGCCCGACAAGGCGATCGCCAGGGAAGTGGCCAAGGGGGCGGCGATGGTGGTGATGGGCGTCACGCAGCGGCCGGGCGAGGAACTGTTCTTCGGCGACACCGCCATGGCGGTGCTGGCCGCCGTCCCCTGCCCGGTCGTGCTCGTGGCAAGCGACCGCATCCGCGCCGAAGCAAGGCCCGAGGCCGCGGCCGAAACCGGTGCCTGATGGCCGAGCCTATAGGCCGAAGAACTGCCTGCCGATCACATAGCCCAGCGCCACCACGGCCAGCGGAAACAAGGCCGGCGCGACCTTGCCGAGCACCGAGCCTTGCTGCTCCTTTGGCGGCACATAGCGTGCATTGCCGAGATTCTTGGTCATTGCGTACCCCCGCGCGAACCAGTTCATTAGCAGATGCTTATTAACAGCACGGCCGAATTAACGGTTCGCGAAGAAATTCGCTCGAAAGCCGGCCATTTGAGCGGAGGGCTGGCGAATGCGGTTTGGCTCAGTCTCGATCTCGGAATCGGGTTTGCCTGCGGCCTCGCGCACCCGCCCGCGGCTTCGGCCGTCGCGGCGGAGCGCTATGTCCGGCAGACCGCCATGACGAAGAATTCGCGGTAGCAGAAATCCGGATCGTCGAGCAGGCGATCCGGCCGCTCCTTCAGCTCCCGCCAATAGGCCTGGTCGGCATCAGGCAAGGCATAGCTCGGCGCGACGCTGGCAAAATAGGCCAGCAGGTCGCGAACATAGTCGCGCGTGAAGCGAGGCGCGGGCGCCCAGCGCTCGACCAGCCAGCCCTTGCGGCTGACGACCTCCAGGCCAGCCTGGCGCAGGCGCGCCGGAAGCGTCGAACCGCAATCGGTGCCGAGCACGCCCCGGTCGCGGAAACCCTGGAGCCTGGCCGCCATGAAGCGTGCCAGCAGCGCCCGGTCCATGGGCAGGATCTGCAGGATGGTCGAATCGAAATCCTTGACGGCGAAGATGCCGCCCGGCTTCAGCACGCGCCTGGCCTCGCCGACGGCAAGCTCGAACTCGGCCGGCGTCAGATACTGCATGACATTGCCGGACCAGACGCAATCGAACGAGGCGTCGGCGAAGGGCAGCGACAGGATGTTACCGACATGCGTGGCGATTTCCGGCGGCTCGGACAGCGTGCCCGCGAGCGCCTCGACCCGGGCGATGTTTTCGGGCGCGAGGTCGAGCGCGGCGATGAAGCCGGATGGGCCGACGGCGCTGGCGATGAGCAGCAGGAAGCCGCCGCTGCCGCAACCGGCATCGAGCACGCGCCAGCCCGGGCGGATGCCGGCATCGAGCAAGGCCGCCTCATATTCGGGGCGCGACGACTCGAAGTGAAGATCGAGCCAACCGGCCTCGCTCGCTTCGTGGCCGGTGGACGTTTGGTTCCTGGCAGACAAATGACTTCCCCCCAATGGCGCGGCACGGATAGAAGCGCACCGAGCGGCGGCACGCAATGGCTGCGACGCTAAGTGGGACCAACGCTGGTGATTGGCCCTGTCATTTGAAGGCTGGATGGACAGGATGCGCCGCATGTCGGTCGCAAGGACGTTGCCTACCCAAAAAGCAGACATCTGAATGCGGCATCGCGTTGTCGGCGCTGCAGGGCAGAGCGGCCTGTCTCGTATAGAGATCAAGGTCGCTGCCAGAGGCCTGTCTACGCCGCCTTGAAGTAGGACGTTCTCGGTTTCATAAAGAATCGAACCGGTGGTTCGAAATCTGATCTGGTAGAATGATCTGGATTGAAGGTGAGGACATCGTTGGCGAATGCCATAGCATCGGATTCAGTCAGCAAGTCAGCCGGTCCCTCGGTCCCTTTCCGGCGGGCATCAAAAACAACCAAGTAACCGGTCGGCGCTATGGCACCAGAGTGCCGCACTTCTCGGTCTAAGTAGTCGGCGAGTTGGTTTGCCCCTGCTTGCGCCCGCGGAGAACCGTACTCGGTGTAGGTAGGCACCCCATTGGAACTCTGTGACTTCGCGGTCGATTTGCCTAGCCATTTTACTTCGATTAGGGCGGTCGCTCCCGATGCGAACCAACTCACCCTAATGTCGACAGGCTTGGTTTCATCGGTGTTCTGCTCCGGCTTAACCGTGACATCTCGAAGGAGAAATTCAAGTGCTTGAGCGAGGGAGTCACGCATTCTGGCCTCGGGCTTGTTAACGAGAACGAGACGGGGTCCGTCCACACCTCCCTCCCAAACCTCCTTCAGAATCCGGCAGTTCGTCTCAAGGACGTAGTCACCGTAGTAATGGAAAGCCTCCTCAAGACTATTAAGAGTAGGTGTGGCAAAATTGCTTTTAAGCAACGGTGAGATTGGCGGTACAAAATCTTCAAAATCCTTCGCGAGGAAACGCTCAGCATGCCCATCAAATCGATATACCAGAGCGCTCTGTGCGAGCCCCTTCAGATCAATATCCGCAGCAAGTGAGAGCACCCGGAAAGTGCCATCCGATACTCGTTCAACGACAGCGTGTGAGCCGGGTGGGTTGGCGACTAGTGCTTTTCCGACAGTCGCATAGTCTAAGACTTTGACCAGTGTGCCGAGTGGCGCTGTCGCCGGAGAAACCGGACTTGCTTGCACACCCACTACCACTGCCAGTGTGCCCTGTATTTTTTCAGGGGGGCAGCGCTGATAGATCAGCTTCACGCAGTTGAGCAACGCCCGGATCGCCGTTGCTCCTTCAGCACCAAACGCAGAATGCGCGTGATGAATGTAAGCTCGCTCAACCAACTCCTGAATGTTCTCGATATTGAAATTAAGCAAGCTCCTCCTCCTTTCGGAGGATTCGAGCTGAAAGCCAGATTACTGCCGGAGAAAGCACATCATGTGCGTCGGTACCTAGGACCGCGTTTACGATCTCATATTCCTGGTACAGAAGACTCGCGTCTGCGGGCTCCAGAAGCTTCGCACGCTGGCCAAGAAAGAAGGACGACGCGACGCCGGGCGATCGGCTGATTGCATGCTTAATAGCGCCCATCGGCAATGCAAGCGCGCATTCGACAGCCGCCTGAAGCCATGGTCGACGCTCTGTCCACGGACCCAGGCTCATGACAATTTCCAACTCGGTTGCTGACTCGACAGCCTTTGGTGACATCAAGCCATTGTGGTCAACTTCGATGAGACCCGTTCGCCACAGCGTGTCACGTGCACTATCTAGGTCGATGCTCCAAGGGAATCCTTCCGAAGTGATCGAATACCCGTACCCCCAATCGGCCACAGGGTGCCCTTTAAACAACGCAAAGATACAGCCAAGATACGAGTAGAGGTGCATCTCGTTAACTGACATAGGCAAAATCGCATCTGGTGCATCGTTTACAATCACAAGCGCATCAAAGTAGGCTTCAGGAACAATCTCGCTCACAGCGGCCTCAATGCAGCGCCGCTTCGATTTTGTCATAGGCTTCGCGGAAAAGTGCCTCCTCGCGTTGCTGTACTTCGCTGAGATCGGTCCAATCAGTCATTCGGACGATCTGCATACCTTGGCTTTTCTGTAGATGGGCGAGCCGCAGGATGAGTTCAGAACTTCGTAAATTTGCTGTCATGAGAATAGCATTGCCGCTAGCAACGAACGTCGAAAACATTGCGCCAGCCTGCGCCTCGTAAGCGATGTCCAAAGAGCCCTCTGGTGTATCGATCAATAGTGTTGCAGGGCCGCTGGCCATGAATTCCGCGAGCGCCATTCGAAGTGCGATATCGATAAAGAATCGTTGGCTTTCAGAGACTTTGTCAGGCAGGGCTCGAAGTTGATCATTCATTCGCAATCTCAGCCCAAATCCGGAATCATTTGCCCCTTGTCGATGCTCAAGTTCAATATCAATCGGCAGTCCAATAAAAGCCTCGGCCAATTCCCTGAAGCGAGGAACGAAATCTCTGGAACCAAGATCATACTGTGTCTTAAGTTGCTTCTCGTAGACACGCAGCTTTTCGCGATATTCGTCCCTCTTGCGATAATGCTCTTCGCTTTGGGTAAGGAACTGCTGACGTTCGTCCTCGAGCTTCTTAATCTGTTCCCTGATCGCGGAGTAATCGGTGCCGACATTTAGCCGGGCAAGGCCCTGCGCCTCTCTTTCCTCAAACTCTCGCAGAGATCCTTCAGACGCATCCTCGGCCGAGTGAGCGGCCTGCAGTTCGGCGCTCACCCTCTCTCGAGTCTGCAGGATCGTTTCAAGGTCGTCTCTGATAGCGGCTATCGACTTGTCGAGACGTTGCAGTTCCGCAACCGCGCCATCATCCTTTGCAGATCGATCGACTGGGCTGTGGCAGAGCGGACACTCATTGGCGGCGAGCGAAGCCTTGACTACTGCACCAACGTGAGATGTCCCGCAGATCGCGCACCGATCCTCGGACAGCGAAGCACGAATGATTGGGTGATGATCCACCGATGACGACTTTTGTAGCCGGCTGGAAAAGATGCGCCGATACTCCAGCTGCTTTTCGGTTAGGGCTGCGCTTAGATCGGCCCATTTCAGATCTGCATCGCGAAGTTCCGCCTGCTTGCGCCGGACACGTTCCTCGGCGCCTTGTCGATTTGCTATCAAGCTTTCGTGCTGAGCATGGAGCTCGGCTTCTGTCACGTGATCTTCTGCCTCGGCGCCTTTGATAACCTCCGCAAGCAATTTGATACGCTCGGCAACATGTCGTGCCGAAAAACGAACGTTCCTGCCCCGAGAACTTTCGCGGTCCATATCGCGCTGAAGCTTGTCGGCCGCCTTAGCTGCGATGGGGTCAGCCCCGAAGGCGAGATACAGCGCATTGGTTAACGCACTATCGTCCCACATGAGGAGATGCCGCCCCTCATCGAACGTCGCAATAAAATGCATGACGAACACGAACTGCGCGAAATCCTCCAGACCGGTGCGGCTCAGAACCTCCCGTTCGAAGATCGAATTCAAACTGTCGTCCGGGTTATCAGCTAGCGCGTAACCGATTTCTTCGCCGGAGACGGTGTCGCGGACAGTCATGCGCGTGACACCCGTCCCACCCAAGAGATCACGCGTCACCGAGACGATGGTCGATGACCAAGCAAGATCAACTGTCGCGGTTGCAATACGACGTGCGCCTTCGCTAAGGCGTCCGCTAAAATATTCGTCGCTACGCTCCGCACGGACGGCATTTCGATAGTAGTCAAGAGCGGACTGAAACTTTCTGTTGGGGTCTGGGATCGCTCCAGTAATTGTAAAATTCACGGTATTTAGGAACGTCGATTTACCCAATCCATTTGCGCCGATTAGGCAGAATACGTTGCGCTCAAAGGACACGTTTGGATTCGGTTCATTCGAGTAAAGATCGAAGTTCTCAAACGCAACGCGGGTGATACGCGGAAAAAATACCTTCCTTGTGGCTGAAGTATCTGACAATAGGCTGGCCCCTACATCTACTAACCTAGAGCCTCTCGAACACTAGGCAGTGTTCAGACAGCTCAAACGATCCACCGTGCTGCGAACTGTTTCGCATCGACCTGATCGCCCCCTGCTCGGTTAGTCTAAACCCAATTCCCGAGAGACTCTCAATCAGAATCGAGGCCACGTCCACATGGATGCTAGCATACTGGCTATCGCCAATCGCTACAACAGCATGCCGACCCCGTCTAAGAATTCGCTTAAGATGTTGAAATATTTTGCAGAGGTCGTCAAAATAAAAGCCAACCATTTCGGGAATATTGGGGTTCCAAAGATCAGCCCTAACTTGACGGAGCGCAGCCAGCGTTTTGTCAAGAACTTCCGATACGGCAAACCGTGGGGTAGAATGCCATTTCATTTGCACATGCGATCGTAGCGTATCATGTCGAAGGTCACGGTTGGCTGCACCAGAATTCAGATAGCCCAATATCCAAAGTTCCAAATTGTAAACGTCGGTATAATCAAAAGAATTGGGATAGGGCGGAGAAAAAATCGCCACGTCTACACTGCTCTCTCGAATACTTCCAAGCGTGACGCGTGCGTCACCTCGTATCACGGAATGTCGTCCCCGCGGCAAACCCGAGAACCGTGTGATATCAGCAGCGGCGACATCGATGGCAGCATCGAGGCTTTCTATAAGATCAGCGCAAGATCTCTGCTTCGTCTGCCATCCTCTACGATACCGACGCCCTTTACCGTTAATGACGACATTACTGTTTGACACCAAAACTGAGCCTAAGAGAACTCGCACGAGTCTCGCATAGTCGGGCAGTAGGTCGTTAGACTGCCGCGCGATCGCCCGCGCAGTTGTATAGACATCGCGTGGGAAGACATATCGGTCGTTCATCCCGGGAGCCACCATGGTCCGGGGCATCCCCGGGGCGAGCGCTTGGTCCGCCTCTCTGGTTTCAAGATTCTTGATGAGCCTTTCATATGACGCACAGAACGCCGCCGGAGCCACAGTGCTTAACTTCGCTTCGATAAGGTCGGCAAGGAAGGGGTTGACTTCAACCGAGGTGGACGCGATGCCGAGCATTCGGCAGGTCAGTGCGGTCGTTCCGCTACCTCCGAACGGATCAACACAGCTTTCTACCTTGTAAGGCAAAGAACCGAGGGTATCTGCGACAAATTTTGGCGAGAACGCCTCTTTGAAATGGAACCATCTCTGAAAAGGGAGATTCGCCGTGCCCTGGTTGGACGATGTTGGGACACCCTCCAGATAGCGGCCTAACCATTCTGTAACGTCTTGAGAGCGCGTCGGATTATCAGTTAGGCGCTCGGAAATCCTGACCGTCTCAGCGAGCGTCGACTCCCAGAATTCGGTCATAATTCTAGGATCCGCTCAGACCAGTCGTTCGGCAAATCACCCCCCAAAGGCAACGCGCTGGCGATACCGTCCCGCTTGATTGTATTCAAGGTCTGCGGCTCAACGCAACCAGAAAGGCAGACAAAAAATAGCAAAATCTTCCCCTCACCCCCCAGCCAACCGCGGCAACAAAAAAATCTCCGCCCCCGGCGGCAGCTTCTTCCCCCACGTATCCCGGTAAATCACCCCGTCGATCGCCACCGCGATCCCCCGGTCGATCAGCGGCTCAAGCCCGGGATACTGTTCAGCCAGTTTCCTGAACAGTTCCCTTATGTCCTTGGCCTCGACCTCGACCTTGCTCTGGCCTCCGGCGGTCGCGGCAAGCGCCCCCCAGAGCGTCACTTGCACCATCAGCCTTCCCGTTCCGCCTCGATCGCCGCCAGGATACGCGGCGGCGACATCGGGATGTGGGTCATGCGCACGCCGGCGGCGTTCGACACCGCGTTGGCGATCGCCGCCAGCGGCGGCACGATCGAGGTTTCGCCGACGCCGCGCACGCCATAGGGGTGGTTGGGGTTGGGAATTTCCAGGATCTGCGTGTCGATCATCGGCAGGTCGGAGCAGACCGGGATGCGGTAGTCGAGGAAGCCGGCGTTCTGCAGCCGCCCGTCCTTGCCGTAAATATACTCCTCGTTGAGCGCCCAGCCGATGCCTTGCGCGGCACCGCCCTGGTACTGGCCCTCGACATAGGTCGGGTGCACCGCCTTGCCGGCATCCTGCACCACCGTATAGCGGATCACCCTGGTCGAGCCGGTGTCGGGGTCGACCTCGATGTCGCATATATGGGTGGCGAAGGAGACGCCGGCGCCGTCCGCGACGAGCTCGCTATGGCCGGCGATCGGCCCGCCGGTCTTGCCGGATTGCGCCGCGATCTCCTTCAGCGACAGCTTGCCGAGATTGCCGTGCTTCTCGCCCTTGGCCACCGCATGGCCCTGTTCCCAGACCACGTCGTCGACGGAAATGTCCCACATCTGCGCGGCGCGCTCGCGCAACACCTTGATGGCGTTGCGGGCAGCCGAGATGGTCGCCATGGAGGAGGAGAAGGTGCCGCGGCTGCCGTCGGTCATGTCGTTGTAGCCGAGGCTGGACGTGTCGGCGACGACGGCCTTGACCTGCGAATAATCGATGCCCAGCTCCTCCGCCGCCACCAGCGACAGCGAGGCGCGGGAACCGCCGACATCGACCGTGCCGACGGCAAGCGAGACAGAGCCGTCCATGCCGATGTTGAGGTCGGTGCAGGTCTGGCCGCCGAAATTGAACCAGAAGCCGCAAGCCATGCCGCGCCCCTGGTTCTTACCCAGCGGCGCCTTCATGTGGGCATGGTTCTTCACCGCCTCCAGCGTCGGGCCGATGCCGATCGGGCCATAGACCGGGCCGTAGGACGATCGCGTGCCTTCCTGCGCCGCGTTCCTGATGCGGAAGTCGACCGGGTCCATGCCGATCTCCTTGGCGAGCTCGTCGACGGCGCTTTCCACCGCGAAGGCCGCCATCGGCGCCGACGGCGCGCGGTAAGCCGCGGTCTTCGGCCGGTTGACCAGCACTTCGAAGCCGACGGTCTTGACGTTCTCCAGCCGGTAGCAGGCGAACGCCGTCATGGCGCCGATCTCGGCCCAGGTGCCGGCATAGGGGCCGCTGGTGTAGCGCAGCGTCGCTTCCGCGGCGGTGATCGTGCCGTCCTTGCGGGCGCCGATCTTGACGTCGATCGAGGTGGCGCTGGTCGGGCCCGAGGCGCGGAACACCTCGTCGCGGGTCATCACCAGCTTCACCGGCCGGCCGGCCTTGCGCGACAGAGCGAGCGCCACCGGCTCGGCCCAGACATGGGTCTTGCCGCCGAAGCCGCCGCCGATCTCGGAGGAGGTGACGCGCAGCTTCGAGGCTTCCATGCCCAGCAACTGGGCGCAATGCTGGCGGTAGACGAAATGGCCCTGCGTGCAGACCCACAGGTCCGCCGTGCCGTCGGAGCTGACATTGGCCACGCAGGCATGCGGCTCGATATAGCCCTGGTGCGTCTGCTCGGTCTTGAAGGAGCGCTCGACGATGAAGTCGGCCTGGCCAAAGCCCTGATGCACGTCGCCATGGCCGAACTGGCTGCGCTTGGTGACATTGGACGGCTTGACCGGCTTTTCCTCAAGCCCCTCGGTGAAAACGGTCTCGTTGATCAGCGGCGCGTGGTGCTGCATCGCCTCGTCGACATCGGTGACATGCGGCAGCACCTCGTAGTCGACCTCGATCAGCTTCAGCGCCTGCCTGGCGGTGCGGGCGTCGATCGCGGCGACAGCGGCCACCGCATGGCCGTCATAGAGCGCCTTGGTGCGCGCCATGCAATTGTCGAGGATGTCGTACATGGCGGCATCGCCGTCGGTGAGGTCCGGCAGGTCGGCCGCGGTGATCACCGCCTTCACGCCGGCGAGCTTTTCCGCCTTCGAGGTGTCGATCTTCCTGATCTTGGCGTGCGCGTGCGGGCTGCGCAGCACACGCCCGACCAGCTGGCCGGCCATGTTGAAGTCGGCGCCGTAGCGGGCGCGGCCGGTCACCTTGTCGACGCCGTCGGGACGGATGGGACGCGTGCCGACCGAAGCGAAATTGCGATTGGAAAAACGCGGATCGAAATTCATCGTCAGGCTCCCTTCATCACGCTTGCCGCGTCCTGGACGGCGCGCACGATCTTGTCATAGCCGGTGCAGCGGCAGAGATTCCCGGCCAGCCCGAAGCGGATCTCCTCCTCGGTCGGGTCGGGATTCTTGGCCAGAAGGTCCTTCGCCGCGATCAGGAAGCCCGGCGTGCAAACGCCGCATTGCAGCGCGGCGTGCTCCAGGAACTTCTGCTGGAGCGGATGCAACCGCTCGCCATGCGCCATGCCCTCGACGGTCTCCACACGGCGCCCTTGCGCCTCCGCGCCCAGCACCAGGCACGAGCACACCAGCCGGTCGTCGAGGATGATGCTGCAGGCGCCGCAGTCGCCGGTGCCGCAGCCTTCCTTGGCGCCGGTCAGCCCGAGCCGGTCGCGCAGCACGTCGAGCAGCGTCTCATCGGGCTGGCAGAGATACTCGACACTGTCGCCGTTGATCGTGGTTGAAACTGCTACACCGGCCATCACTTGCCTCCTGCACGCTTGTAGGCTGACGTGGCGGCCCGCCTGGCCAGCACGCCCGCGACTTTCCGTCTGAACTCGATCGTGCCCCGCTTGTCGTCGATGGGCCGGCAGGCCCCGGAGCAGACCTTGGCGAGCCGCTCGAGCGCGGCTTCGTCCAGCGTCCTGCCGATGAGGGCCTCGGCGGCCTCCTGCACCAGAAGCACCGTGGGCGCGGCGGCACCCAGCGCCACGCGGGCAGCCTTGACGACACCTTGCTCGTCGAGCGTCAGGTTCACGCCGGCGCTGACCACCGCGATATCCATCTCGGTGCGGGGAATGAACCTGAGATACGCGTCGCCCGAGCGCGGCGCTTGGCTGTCGAGCAGGATCGCCTCGATGATCTCGCCCTTGGCGAGCGACGTCTTGCCCGGTCCGGTCGGCACCGCCTCCACCGCAATGGTGCGCCGGCCCGCGGGCCCGACGATCACCGCCCTGGCGCCGGCCGCCACCAGCGCCGGCACGCTGTCGGCCGCCGGCGAGGCGTTGCACAGATTGCCAACGATGGTGCAGCGTCCCTGCACCTGCTTCGAGCCGATCAGCTTGGCCGCCTCGACGACGCCGGGCCAGGCCTTCTTCAGGGCCGCGTTCTCTCCCAGCACCGCGCAAGGAACCGCCGCACCGATGCTGAAGCCGTCGGCCGTCTCCCTGATTTCGCTCAAGGCCGCGATCGCCTTGATGTCGACGATCAGTTCGGGTTCGATGAAGCCGCCCTTCATCCGCACCAGCAGGTCGCTGCCTCCGGCGAGAATGGCCGCCGTTCCGGCCGATCCGGCCAACTGGCCAACGGCATCTTCGATTGAAAGTGGACGTATGTAGCGCATCGTCTCCCCTTGGTCACAGCGATCTCAGCGACCGTTATAAACAGTCTCCTCATAATGGCTATCCGGTTCGTCATTTTCGACGATTGGGCCAGCCGCCGCAAAATCGAGTCCCAAAGCGGGCTGAACTGGCGTAGGCCAGTCGCGCAGGCCGCGGCCGAGGCTCTGGAAAAAATCCCAGGAGCCGGTGTCGGACTGGCCGGGCCCCGCTCGTCCTTGGGGCATCGAACAGGCATTATGAAAGGATATGATATGCCCGGCACCGTACGTTTGCACCGTGTTCTCACCACCAGCCCGGAAAAAGTCTATCGCGCCTTCGTCGAGGCCGACGCGCTGGCGAAGTGGCTGCCGCCGAACGGCTTCACCTGCACGGTTCATCACTTCGAGGGCAAGGTGGGCGGCACGTTCAAGATGTCGTTCCGCAACTTCACCACCGGCGACAGCCATGCCTTCGGCGGCGAGTATCTCGAACTCGTTCCTGGTGAGCGCCTGCGCTACACCGACAGGTTCGACGACCCCAATCTGCCGGGCGAGATCCAGGTGACCGTCACCCTGAAAAAAGTATCTGTCGGCACCGAGATCGACATCACCCAGGCCGGCATTCCCGACGTCATCCCGGTCGAGGCCTGCTATCTCGGCTGGCAGGAGTCGCTGCGGAACCTGGCAAAGCTCGTCGAGCCCGAGATAAATCAATAGGCCAGACGGTGGCGGTTTCAGCCATTTGCCGCTAGCTATCCTTCCGACGCGCGCCCGGTCGATCGGGCGCGTCGTGAGCGATACAGCGGAGGCCAAAATCATGACTCTCACCAACCGGGACATCGTCGAGCTGACCGAATGGCGGCGCAAGTTGCACCAGCAGCCGGAAATCTCGAACGAGGAGGAAAAGACGGCGAAAGCCGTCGTCGACTTCCTCGCCGATACGGGTCCCGACAAGATGCTGACCGGATTGGGCGGACATGGTGTCGCGGCCGTCTACGACAGCGGCAAAAACGGACCAACCGTCCTGTTTCGTTCGGAACTCGACGCGCTGCCCATCGAGGAACTGTCCGGCGTGCCGCATGCCTCGCGCGTGCCGGGCAAGTCGCATATGTGCGGCCATGACGGACACACCGCGATCCTGGCGGCGCTCGGACGCCAGCTCGGGCGCGAGCGGCCTGCAAGCGGTCGCGTCGTGCTGATGTTCCAGCCGGCGGAAGAAACCGGCAATGGCGCCGCCGGGGTGGTGGCCGATCCCCGCTTCGGCGAGATCGCGCCCGATTTCGCCTTCTCGCTGCACAATCTGCCCGGCGTGCCGTTCGGCGAGGTGCGGCTCAAGCCCGGCGTGGTCAACTGCGCCTCGCGCGGCATGCGCATCGTGCTGGAGGGCAAGACCGCGCATTCCTCCATGCCCGAGACCGGAATTTCGCCGATGCCGGCGATCAGCGCGTTGATGCCTGCCCTGCCCGCGCTCGGGCACGGAACGTTCGCCGACGACGATTTCGGCATGGTCACCGTGACCCACGCCGAGATGGGCGAGGCCGTGTTCGGCATCGCGCCCGCCCATGCCGAGGTATGGGCGACGCTGCGCACCAGGCGCGACGAGCGCATGGCGGATCTGTGCGCCGCCGCGGAAGCGCTGGTCACGAAGATCGCGGGCCAGCATCGCCTGTCCGCAAGCTGGGACTACCACGAGATCTTCGTCGCCAGCGTCAACGCGCCGGACGCGGTGGAGCATCTGCAACGCGCCCTCGACGAAGAGGGCGTCGCGCACACGCAAGAAGCCCTGCCGATGCGCGCCTCGGAGGATTTCGGCTTGTTCGGCCACAGCGCGACGTCGGCCATGTTCTTCCTCGGCGCCGGCGAGCGCCACCCTGCCCTGCACAATCCCGACTATGATTTCCCCGACGATTTGATCCCGATCGGGTCGAAGATCTTCATGCGCACGGCGCGCAACTTGCTGGGGTGAAATAGGCCGGATGGCCGATCGGGGCGAGCCGGCACGCCACGCGCGGGCTGTGGTGGCATGGCTCGCTAAACGTCGAGAACGACCGTCATTCCACGGACCTCGGCCATCTCGAGCAGCAGGTCCTGCAGGCTGTCCTCGGTCACCGTCTCGCCGGTTCGCTCCAGCAATTCGTCAATGCTTTCCTTCATTGAAAGGGCGGCAACCCCGGTTTTTTCGGAGAGCAGCCGCCCAATGGCAGCGCGGATTAGGGCATTCTGGTCAGGCATGATCCCCCTTTCATGCTGGGGCGGCGGCATGAGTTTTCTTCAATGCATGCTTCTGCCGCAACTTCTGCGAGCTTCAGCTTAAGCTTGCAAGTCGCCTTGAGGGACGGATATTCACTATTTGGCGAATAGTTGCCCAAGGACTACACCAGAGGCGCAACTCCTCGTTGCCGGATCCGGACCTCGCCATTCCAGAGGGCACCTGACGCGCCGTCTCTATTAGAGGTTGCATCGGTCAGCCGCTTTTTGCCAACCAGGATATCCAACCGCGGCACCGCGCCTGACCCGCGCCAGGACCACCGTCAATCGCGATTGGCCCTTGCCGAAGCCGGCGGCCTCGCTCATCCATGCCTGGAAACGATCGCCAGGGGCCAGAAGATGACCGATTCCAGCTTTCACATCGTCGAAGCGACGATCGAACAGTTGCGGCGCGCACTCGACGATGGCACGGTGAGCAGCGTCGAACTTGTCGGTGCTTATCTCAGGCGCATCGCGCATTTCGACCGGCGCGGCATCAGCCTCAATGCGGTGCCGGTTCTCAATCCTGATATGTTCGAGGAAGCCGCGGCTTCGGACCGGCGCCGCAGCCAGGACAAGACGCTCGGCCCGCTCGATGGCATTCCCTACACCGCCAAGGACAGTTACAAGGTGTCCGGCTTGACTGTTGCCGCCGGCTCGCCGGCCTTCGAGCATCTCATCGCCAACGAGGACGCCTTCACCATCGCCCGGCTGCGCGCCGGCGGCGCGGTGCTAATCGGCCTCACCAACATGCCGCCCATGGCCAATGGCGGCATGCAGCGCGGAGTCTATGGCCGCGCCGAAAGCCCCTACAATGCCGATTACCTGACCGCCGCCTTCGCGTCCGGCTCCTCGAATGGCTCGGGCACCGCGACAGCGGCGAGCTTCTGCGCTTTCGGGCTTGGCGAAGAAACCTGGTCGTCCGGCCGTGCGCCGGCCACCAACAACGCGCTGGTAGCCTACACGCCGTCGCGCGGTGTCATTTCGGTGCGCGGCAACTGGCCCCTGGTGCCGACCATGGATGTCGTCGTGCCGCACACGCGCAGCGTGCCCGACATGCTCGAATTGCTGGATGTGATCGTCGCCGACGATCCCGAGACGCGAGGCGATTTCTGGCGCGCGCAGCCCTGGATCGCGCTGCCGAAGAGTTCCGAAATCCGACCGCCGCGCTATACCGATCTGGTGCTAGCGGGGTCGCTGCAAGGCATGCGGCTTGGCGTGCCCAAAATGTATATCGGCCGCGACAGCGGCGCCGACCGGCCGATCGAAACCCGCGCCTCCGTGCTTGATCTCTGGGAGCAAGCGGCGGCGGACCTGAGACGGCTTGGAGCCGAGGTGATGGAGGTCGATTTTCCTGTCGTCTCCAACTACGAGCGCGATCGCCCCGGCGCGCGCACCATGGTCGACCGCGCTCTGGTGCCGCCGATCGCGAGATCTGGGACCTCTGCATCTCAGCCTGGGATGATTTTTTGCGCGCGAACGCCGATCTGAATATCCCCGATCTCGTTTCGGTCGACGGCCCGAAAATCTTTCCGCAGCCACCGGGCACGCTGCCCGACCGTTATGAAGGCGGTTTCGACTTGGCACAGTATGTCGAGCGCGCGAAATCAGGCGTCACGCCGTTCCGGGCCATTCCGACGATGGAGGACGGGCTGAAAGGGCTGGAAACGACGCGGCGGCTCGATTTCGAGGACTGGCTGGACGCGAACAGGCTTGATGCCGTCGTGCTGCCTGCCGTCGCCGATGTCGGGCCCGCCGATGCCGACATCACTGAGGCCTCCGCGGCGCTTGCCTGGCGCAACGGCACCTGGGTCGCCAACGGCAATCTGGTGTGGCGGCATTTCGGCATCCCAACCGTTACCGTGCCGATGGGCACCATGGCCGACATCGGCATGCCGGTCGGCCTGACCTTCGCCGGCAAGGCCTATGACGATGAAAGGCTGTTGCGCATGGCCGGCGACTTCGAACGCTCCACGCAGCGCCGCACCCAGCCGCCGCGCACGCCGGAACTGGCAGACGATGTGTTTTCGCGCCGGGCCAATCAAGCCGGCAATGGCAAGGCGCCTACGCTCGCGATCAAGCTTGCGGCCGAGACGCGCGACAGCGGCGATCAGGACGAGATCGTCATCACGCTCGACCTCCCCGTCGACGCAACCGAGACGGAGCACGCCAGCATCAAGGTGCACGTCAACGGAGATGCCGTCGCGATGCGCCGAGCCGGCGCGCGTCTGACCGGCCGGGCGTTTGTCCCGGCCGCGGAGCATCAACGGATCCACAGCGTCTGGCGCGGCCCCTACGGCTCGATCGTCACGGCGGTGATGCGGCTGCGGGATGGACGCAGCGCGGGCGCCTATGTGGTCACCGGCGGGATTGAATGACGATGAGCCCACGCGGGCCAATTTCGCGCCGGGCTATGTGAACCTGCGAAATTATGAGGAGCCAGCCCTGATCAAGGTCAAACAACTCGCCCATGTCTGCATCTTCGCCAACGATCTGGACGAGACACGGCGCTTCTACGAGGATGTCCTGGGCATTGATATCCAGTTCAATTTCCTGCGCGACGGAAAGATTTTCGGTTTCTACCTTAATTGCGGCGGCCGCAGCCATATCGAGGTTTTTCACAAAGAGGGTGCGCGGTTCAGCGAGACGAACCAGATCAACCATTTCTGCCTGGAGGTGGAGGATATCGACGCCGCGATCGCGCATATCGCGTCCAGGGATGTGGAGGTCACCGCGAAAAAACTTGCCTGCGACGACACCTACCAGGCCTGGCTGCGCGATCCCAACGGCGTGAAGATCGAACTGTTCGAATACACCGGCAAGAGCGCGCAATTCACAGGCGGCGATCGCGTCGCCGATTGGTAGGCTGTCGCGGTTTCAGTGGGCATTAGCCACGCGCGGCCCACAGCAAACCGCGCTCGACGATGACAGCCATTTCCGGCATCGCGAACTCATCCGCCGTGTGTCCGAGCGAACTGTAGAAGACCTTGCCAGCGCCATATCTTCGCTTCCAGACAACCGGCATGTCGACGCCGCCGATGCCCGGGAAATGCTCGTCGGTGAAGGTGGTCGTCGCCAGCACCTCGTTGCTCGGGTCGACATGCATGTAGTACTGCTCCGACCGGTAGGCGAAGTCGCTAATGCCTCTCGTGATCGGATCGTCCGGTTTGGTGATGACCACGCGATAGTCGATGATGTCGCCGGGATGCGCGACCCATTGGCCGCCGGTCATGAACTGATAGTCCGGCTCGTTGCGGAAACTGTCGCCCATCGTGCCGTGGAAACCGCCGAGTCCCGTTCCCTGTCGAACCGCGCGCGTCAGATTCTGCAGCTCGGACTTTTCGATCTTCGACATGGTGATGACGGGCACGATGAGATCGAATGAGCTCAGCTCCGGATCGGCAAACATCGCCGTGCCCTCGCCGAGCGTGACCGTGTATCCATTGCGCTCCAGCATGTCGCGCACCACAGTGGCGCTGCGCTGGGGCGTATGGCCTTCCCACCCACCCCAGGCAATCAAGGCCTTCTTTGCCATGCAGTGAATCTCCTGAACTGTCCGCAGCAGCGATGGTTACACGGCTCGGCTGTCAGCGCCAACCCAGCGCCGGCGCGACATGGGTCAGGATCACCTCGATGGCATGGGCGTTGTAGTCGACGCCGAGTTGGTTGGGCACGGTGAGCAGCAGCGTGTCGGCCTCGGCGATCGCCTCGTCCTCGGCCAACTCCTTGATCAGCACGTCCGGCTCGGCGGCATAGCTGCGCCCGAAGATCGCCCGCGTGTTTTCCTCGATGAAGCCGATCTGGTCGCGGCCCTCATTGCCGCGCCCGAAATAGGCGCGGTCCCGGTCGTCGACCAGCGCGAAAATGCTGCGGCTGACCGAGACGCGCGGTTCGCGTTCATGGCCGGCCGCCTTCCAGGCCTCGCGATAGATCCGGATCTGCTCGGCCTGCTGGATATGGAAGGGCTTGCCGCTTTCGTCGAATTTGAGGGTCGAGCTCTGCAAATTCATGCCCAGCTTCGCCGCCCACTCCGAAGTGGCGTTGGTGGCGGCACCCCACCAGATGCGCTCGCGCAGGCCTTCAGAATGCGGCTCCAGGCGCAGCAAGCCGGGCGGGTTGGGAAACATCGGCCGCGGATTGGGCTGGGCGAAGCCCTCGCCGCGCAGCGTGTCGAGGAAGACCTCGGCGTGATGCCGCGCCATGTCGGCGTCGCTTTTGCCTTCCTGCGGCGCGTAGCCGAAATAGCGCCAGCCATCGATCACCTGTTCGGGCGAGCCCCGGCTGATGCCGAGCTGCAGGCGCCCGCCTGCGATGATGTCGGCGGCACCCGCGTCCTCCGCCATGTAGAGCGGATTCTCGTAGCGCATGTCGATGACCGCCGTGCCGATCTCGATGTGGCTGGTCTTGGCGCCGACCGCCGCCAGCAGCGGAAATGGCGAGGCGAGCTGTCGGGCAAAATGGTGGACGCGGAAATACGCGCCGTCAGCGCCGAGTTGCTCGGCCGCGACGGCGAGATCAATGGATTGCAACAGCGCGTCCGACGCCGAGCGCACCTGCGATTGCGACGAGGGCGTCCAGTGCCCGAATGACAGGAAACCGATTTTTTTCATGGCCCTGACGTATATACCGGCGACACGTGCTTCAATGCCAAAAGAGCAGGGTTACACACCGTCGCCCCTGCGTGACACCAAAAGTGTGCCTTACCGAAAGTTTGAATGCCGTGGAGGGTGGGATGCTCAGGGGAATCCGCATCGTCGAGATCGAGGCGTTGGGGCCGGCGCCCTTTGCCGGCATGCTGCTCGCCGATCTCGGCGCCGACGTGATCGTCGTCCACCGCAAGCATGCATCCGTGCCGGGCCTTCCCGAGCGCTCGCTGCTCGATCGCGGCAAGCGCTCTATCGCGCTCGACCTCAGGGATGCCGAGGACGTTGCCGTGCTGATGCGCCTGATCGCCACCGCCGACGGCCTGATCGAGGGCTTCCGGCCGGGCGTGATGGAGCGTCTCGGGCTTGGTCCAGATGTGTGTCTGGCCGCCAACCCTCGCCTGGCCTATGGCCGCATGACCGGCTGGGGGCAGGAAGGCCCGCTCGCCCGCACCGCCGGCCACGACATGAACTATACCGGCGTGTCGGGCGCACTCTGGTATGCTTCCCTGCCGGGCGAGCCGCCAATGGCGCCGCCGACGCTGGTCGGCGACATAGGCGGCGGCGCGCTCTATCTGGTGATCGGCATGCTGGCCGCCATCATGAACGCCCGCGCCGGTGGTGAAGGCACGGTCGTCGACGCGGCGATCGTCGACGGCTCGGCCCATATGATGAACCTGTTGATGTCGCTCGCACCATCCGGCGTGCTTGCCGCCGAGCGTGGCCGGAGTCTTCTGGACGGACCGCATTGGTGCCGCGTGTACCGCACGGCAGATGGCGGCTTCATCAGCGTCCAGTGCGTCGAGCCGAAATTCTATGCGCTGTTCCTCGACAGGCTTGGCCTGGGCGGCGATCCGCAGTTCGCCGCTCAGTTCGACCGCGGCCTCTGGCCCGAGCTCGGCAGCCGGCTGGAAGCGATCTTTGCCGAAAAATCCCGAGACGAGTGGATGAAATTGTTCGAGGGAACGGATGCCTGCGTCGGGCCTGTGCTCAGCCCGCATGAGGCGGCGCTGCATCCGCACATGGCCGCACGCGGCTCCTGGTTGGTCGAGAATGGCGCCCTCCAAGCTGCCTCCGCCCCCCGTTTTTCCAAACGGACGGCAAAGGCACCGGCGAAAAGTCCGGCACGCGACGAACATGGTGCGGAGATTCGTGCCGAACTTGCGGATCCAGCCGCAAGTCGTTGAATAGGCTACCCGCCTTTGCTGAGGAAATCGCCGACTGGCCTGCGCCCGGCTCGGACCGAAGACGATATCGTGGCGGCACTTGCGGCAGTCGTGGGCGGCATACTTGAAAAGCATCTCGTATACGAGTATACGAGATGCTTTCATTGGGAGGAGGCTGCGCTCCATGTCCTTCAACTCGACTCGCGTCCAGACACCAATGGATGCCGTGGTCATCGGCGGCGGCATCGCCGGCTGCACGCTCGCCTATGAACTGGCCCGCCACGGTCTCAAGACGACGATCCTCGAGCAGCGCATGATCGCCGCCGAGTCCTCAGGACGAAACACCGGCACCTTGCTCACCGGCCCGCAGAAAGAGGTCGTCGAACTGCTGGACGCCAGCGTCGCGATCTATGCCGAGCTTGCCGACGGACCCGTTCCCTTCGAATTCGCCGCCATCGCACATCTGCTGATTTCCGAAGACGAGGCGAGTTTCGAGGCGGCTGCCGCCGTGGCCGACCGCTACAGGGAAGTCGGCGTGGCAATGGAAAAGATCACGGGCAAGGAACTGGCGCGCGACCACCCGCGTGTCGGCTTCAACGTGGCAGGCGCCTATTCCGTCGGCCGTGCATGGACGCTGGAACCCATGGGCGCGACACATGCCTTCGCCCACGCCGCCCGTGAGGCCGGCGCGACGATCCGTACTGGCCTGCGCGTCGCCCAGATCTTCTCCAGGGGCGGCAAGGTCCAGGGTATCTTGACCGACCAGGGCATCGTTCCCGCCGATCTCGTCTTCATCGCCAACGGATTGTGGATGTCGGACCTTCTGCGCCGCACCGTCGGCGACGGACCGCTGCCCGGCCTGCCCTTCACCGCCGGCCGCGGCTGGTTGATCCAGTTAGGAAAACTCGACTTCGAGCTGCCCTGGATCGTCGAGGAATTGACCTGGCCGGATCAGGAAGAGCTCGGCCGGCGCATGAGGCTCGACAGCCTTGCCGATGTCGCCGCGCAGCGCGACGACCAGCCGGCGGTGGAAGCCATCTGCCTCAACCCCATGGGCGGCGGCGATGCCAGGCTTGGCGCCTCCGTCCAGCCGGCCTTCCGCGATCTCGTCCGCAACACCGACATGGCGAGCCGGATCGCCAGCCGCACGCTGCGCATGCTGCCGGGCCTCGGCGCGCCGCAGGTCAGGAACGTCTATCCCGGCAACCGCCCGATGCTGTCCGATGGCTTGCCGGTCGCTGGCAGGACGGCCATCGAGGGCCTGTTCGTGCATGGCGGCATGGGTTCCATCGGCATGCATGCCGCCCCCGCCACCGCGCGCTGGCTGGTTGACGCCGTGTTTTCCGGCAATGGCAGCCCAGCCCAGACATGGCTGCGGCCGGACCGCTTTCCCGGATGGGAAGCGTCATGAGCCTGCTTGCGGAGCGGTCGGCCCGCTATTTTCCGCAATGGTGATCGTTGATCTTGTTCAGCGCATTCGCATCCGGCCCCACCCGGTGGTAGGAACAGGCGCCGGCGGCCGTCGTGACAAGCTGCCGGTCATAGTAGCGCGGGCCGCCGAACAGTATGTCGATAATATCGCCGTCAGCAGGAACATAGCGTTCGGGTTCGCCCTGGTGGTGGCGGTGCCTGGCCCCGGCGGACGCCGAAGAGACGATGCCGCAGCCCATCACAAGGGCGAGAGCGCAGATCGCGAAGCGTTTCGTCGTCATCGACAATACCTTCCTGGCCAACCGGATTTCATCTTATATCCAAAAATCGCCGGATAAAGAAAAGTTCCTGAGAACGGGCGGTTGATTTGCAGCCGGCGTGCATGAGCGGCAGCCTGGGAACCGGCGGCGCAGGCCGGCTCGCCTGACAACCGACAAAAGCCTTAGTCGGTCTGGATCCATACCGACTTGGTCTCCAGATACTCGTGCAGATGTTCGATGCCGCCCTCGCGGCCGTAGCCCGACATTTTCATGCCGCCGAACGGCACGGCGGGGTCGATGGCGTGGTACATGTTGACCCAGACGGAACCCGCCTTGACCCGGCGAGCGAGCTTGTGCGCCGTGCCGAGATGGCTGGTGAAGATGCCGGCGGCCAGCCCATAAGGCGTCGCATTGGCGCGGGCGACGGCTTCGTCAAGCGTATCGAAGGGCATTGCCGAGATAACCGGCCCGAAGATCTCTTCGCGCGCGATGGTCATTTGGTCGGACACTGCGCCGAAGACGGTCGGCGCGATGAAGTTGCCGCCGTCATAGAGATCACCGGTCAGCCGCGATCCGCCGGCAACCAGTTCCGCGCCCTCCTCGCTGCCGGCCTTGATGTAGCCCTCCACCTTGCCGGCCTGCCTGGCATTGATAAGCGGCCCTATTTCGGTTTCGGCCTCGATGCCGTGGCCGATGCGCAGCCTGCCGGCGAAATCGGCGAGCCGGCGCACGAACTCGTCATGGATTTCGCGTGCCACGAACAGTCGCGAACCGGCGATGCAGACCTGGCCCGAATGCACGAAGACGGCCATCGCCGCGATCGGAACGGCCTTGTCGATATCGGCGTCGCGGCACACGATGAACGGCGACTTGCCGCCGAGCTCCAACGAAACGCGCTTGAGATTGGCCACACCCGCCCGGGCGATGACCTGGCCGGTGAGCGTCGAGCCGGTGAAGACGATCTTGTTGACGTCGGGATGTTCGGCCAGCCGCGCGCCGGCTTCGGCCCCGGTTCCGGTGACGATGTTGACGACCCCGTCGGGAACGCCCGCTTCCTGCATCAGCCGCGCGATCAAGAGCGGCGTCAGCGACGCATCTTCCGAGGGCTTCAGCACGATGGTGCAGCCGGTGGCGAGGGCCGGCGCGATCTTCCAGATCGAGGCGGCGGTCGGCGCGTTCCAGGGAATGATGGCGCCGACCACGCCCACCGGTTCGCGCCTTGTGAAGGTGACGATCTCGCCCGGGATCGAATTGTCGATTGATTCGCCATGCAGCACGGTCGCCATCCCGGCATAGAAGCGCAGCATGCCGATGACGCGGCGCCGGTTGGCGAGCGTGCGCGTGATCGGCAGGCCCATGTCGAGCGTGTCGGAGACGCAGAGCTCCTCCCAGTTCTTCTCGAAGAGATCGGCAATCCTGAGCAGTACGCACTGCCGCTCGTAAGGAGAAAATCCCGACCACGGGCCTTCGAAAGCGGTGCGCGCAGCCGCCACCGCCGCGTCGATGTCGGCGACGCCTCCGCGAGGTACCGTCGCCAACACCTGCCCTGTCGCCGGGTTCAGCGCCTGCATCTCCTGTCCGGACTGCGCCGCGACCCACTTGCCGCCGATGAACATCGGCCGGAATTCGCCATGGTAGAGCGTCGCGGCCTTCGCCCTCGGGTCGAAGTTCAGCGTCATCTTCTCCTCCTCGCCATTCCGCCGCGACTATTACTCCGGCGCCGGCACACCTCAAGCAGGAAGCCGACAAGTCGTCGGAACGATCGGACGCAGACCCCGTTTGCACGCTCCCGGATATCGTCCGCCTCAACCGCTGGAGGCGAAGCGGTAGCCCTCCAGCGCCTGCTGAACCGCGGCCACCAACACCGCCTCCGGATCGAGCGGCTGCCCGGCAAAGCGGTCGAGCGCGGGCAGATGCTGATGGAACAGCGTCACCGGCACGGCCTTGCCGGACAAAGCGGCCATCAATCGCTGGACAGCTTCCATCGCCTCCTGATGGTTCCAGTAGTAACGTATGCGGTCCGACAGCGAATAGTGCCGCTGCACGCGCTGTTGCGCCGCAGAGCCGTGGTAGTGGCTGTGCCAGTCCTTGGCATCGGCCGTCATCAGCGTTTCCATGGTCTGATAAAGCGGGCGCGCGCCGTAGTCGGGCAACAGATCGGAGGCGATCAGGTCCAGCCCGTAGAGCGCTTCGCGCAGGACGAAGGTCAGCTGCGGCCCCACCTTGAGGATGGCAAAGCCGTCCTCGACCAGTTCGCGCAGGGCCGCTTGCGTCTGATAGTCGGTGGAATGGGCTTCGTAGACCAGGCCCGCTTCCTGGTCGAGCAATTCGCGCAGATGCAGCGCCTTGGCGCGATCGTAGAAGACCACGTTCTCGTTGCCGAACTCCACGCCCGGCTGCACCACCACGGCGATGACCCGCGAGAAGGCGTCTGCGAGGCCGTTCTCGTGGAATATCTGCCGATGCACCGCCAGTGTGTGCTGGACCGCGGACAGGCTTGTGGGGCTGATTTCGCCGATGAGATGATCCGCTCCGCCCGGCGGCGGAACCTCGGTGCCGATCACGTAGAGTGGCCGGTCGGTCCCGCTGGCGGCGTCCTCGGCCTTGCGCGCCAGGCGGGCGGCGCGCCTGGCAATCGTAGCGTCATCCAGCGCCGCCGGCTCGCCCGCGCATCCCATGGAGGCATCGAGATGGATCTTGCGGAAACCGGCCCGGACATAGGCGGACACCATGTCCTCGGCCTTCGCCATGGCCGCGCCGGCATCTTCCTTTCGCCATGGATTGGGACCGAGATGATCCCCGCCGAAGATGACCCGCTCGGGCGCAAGGCCTTCGGAGCCGGCAATAGCGGTCACCGCCGCGACGAAGTCGGCGGGCTGCATGCCGGTATAGCCGCCGAACTGGTTGACCTGGTTGCAGGTCGCCTCGATCAGCAGCGGCCGGGAGAACAACGCGGCGTCGCGCACTGCGGCCCGGATCACGACTGGATGGGACGAGCAGACGGAGGTGATGCCTTCCGCCGCGCCTTGACGCCGGGAATTTGCAAGTTTCAGCAATGGATCGGTCACGGGCGTCGCCTTGGCGTGTTGGCAATGAACAGATCGAGTTCGGCGCGCGTGCCGGCTCCTTCCATCGGGCCTTGCCGCGTGACGTTGCGCGCGCCTGCCGCATTCGCGTAATCGAGGGCGGTCACGGCAGGCATGCCGAGCCTGCGGCAGGCGATGTAGGCGCCGCCAAAACAGTCGCCCGCGCCGGTCGGATCGATCTCCTCGACCAGGAAGCCGGGCGACTCGACGCGGCTGCCGTCGGCGCCGAACAGGGACGCGCCCAACGCGCCCCGCTTGACGACGACCTCGCCGGCGCCGCGGGCAAACAGCGAGGCGAGCGCGTCGGCTTCATTGTCGTTGCCCGAAGCGGTGTGGAGTTCCTCACCCGACGGCAGGATCAGATCCGCAATGTCGAGAAGCCGTGCGAAGCGCTCGCGCGTCTGGCCATGGCCGAGCAGTTCCTTGCGAAGATTGGGATCGAGCGAGATGCTTCCGCCACGCGCCTTGACGGCATCGATGGCATGGTCGAGCACCTGCCAAATGGCGGGAATGCTGAGTGCGGTGCCCATGACGTGCAGGTGGCCTGAACGCGCCAGCAGCACCCTGGCCTCAGGGGTCAACTCGACCAGCGCCGCGGCGGATTTGCCGATATTGTAGACGAAGTCGCGCGAACCGTCCCCGCGGTAACGCACGAAGGCGGTGCCCGTCGGATAATCGGGGCTGACTGCGATGGCCGAGACATCCGCACCGTCCCGGCGCAGGCGCTCGACATTGATCCTGCCGAAATCATCGTCGCCGACGCAGGCGATGATACCGGCCCGCCCGCCAAGCCTGGCGCATTGGTCGATGAAGATCGCCGGCGCCCCGCTCGGATAGGGTCCGGTCAGCGCGATGGGCTCGAGAAAGCCGCTGCCACGGCTTGTGGCCATGATCTCCACCAGGATCTCGCCGACGGTGACGGTCGGCCCGAGTCCATCGGGCGCCAGTGTCTTCAATCGGGATTTGCTTGGCATGGCGAAGGCCCGGTGTGAAAGGCAAGGGAAATGCGGATCCGAAAAACGGATAGAGCGGTTCCGCGATTCTATCAAACGTTGGACGGCTCTGGCTCCGGCCTTCCAAACGCTCCGGGCGTCGGCGTTGTCACGATGACGGCGTCGCCGGCCTGAAGCACCGTCTGGTCGCAGGCTTTCAGCACCTCGACCGTGCCGTCCTTGCGGCGCACCTTGGTCGAGCCAGCCTCGCCATCGCCACCGCCGCCCAGCCCTTGCGGCGGCCGGTTGCGATGCGAGGACAGGATGGCGCATTCCATCTTCTCCAGGAAGCGGATGGTGCGCTTCGTGCCGTCGCCGGCATTCCACCTGCCCTTGCCGCCGGAGCCTTCGCGGATGTGGAAATCCTCCAGCATCACCGGAAACCGCAGCTCCAGTATTTCCGGATCGGTAAGGCGCGAATTGGTCATATGGGTGTGAACGCCCGACGTGCCGGCAAAGCCGCGGCCGGAATTCATCTCGCCGGCGGGCGAACCGGAACAGATCGTCTCGTAATACTGGTACTTGCTGTTGCCGAAGGTCAAATTGTTCATGGTGCCTTGCGCATTGGCCATGGCGCCCATGGCGCCGAACAGCGCGTTGGTGACGTGCTGCGAGGTCTCGACGTTGCCCGCGACGACGGCGGCGGGATAAGCGGGTTTCAGCATCGAGCCGTCCGGGATGATGATGTTGATGGGCCTCAGGCAACCGGCATTCATCGGGATCATGTCCTCGACCATGACGCGGAAGGCATAGAGCACCGCGGCCCGGGCGACAGGCTCTGGCGCGTTGAAATTGTTCTTCATCATCGGCGACGTGCCGGTGAAGTCGACCGTCGCCTCACGCTTTTGCCGGTCGACCGATATCTTCACCTTGATCACCTGGCCGGTGTCGGTGGGATATTCATAGGCCGATGTATCCGGCAGCCGCTCGATCACGCGCCGCACGCTTTCGGCCGCATTGTCCTGCACATGGCCCATATAGGCTTCGACGACGTCGAGCCCGAAATGCGCCACCATCTTGCGCAGCTCCGCCACGCCTTTTTCGTTGGCGGCGAGCTGCGCCTTGAGATCGGCGATATTCTGGTGCGGATTGCGGGCCGGATAGCGGTGATCGGTGAGCAGCGTCTGCAGCTCGGTCTCGCGGAATTTTCCGCGATCGACGATCCGGAAATTGTCGAACAGCACGCCTTCCTCGTCGACCGTGGTGGCAAGTGGCGTCATCGAGCCCGGCGCGGTGCCGCCGATGTCTGCGTGGTGGCCGCGCGAGGCCACCCAGAAGAGGATCTTGGGCGATTGGCCAATCTCCCCTCTTGTCGGGGAAATCGGCTGCTCTTCCTCGAAAACCGGCGTCACCACCGTGATATCGGGCAGATGCGTGCCGCCATTATAGGGAGCATTGAGCGCAAAGACGTCGCCGGGATGAATGTCGCCGGAGTTCAGCCGGATGATGGTCTCGACCGAGCGGTCCATCGAGCCCAGATGCACCGGCATATGCGGCGCGTTGGCGACCAGCGCGCCGTTCCGGTCGAAAACGGCGCAGGAGAAATCCAGCCTTTCCTTGATGTTGACGGAATAGGCGGTGTTCTGCAGCGTCACGCCCATCTGCTCGGCTATCGACATGAACAAATTGTTGAACACTTCCAGCATCACCGGATCGGCCTCGGTGCCAAGTGCCGCCTGCCGGCGTTTCTTGCTGGTGCGCCGCATCAGCACATGATTCCTGGCCGTGATCTCGGCCTGCCAGCCCGGCTCGACGACGATCGTCTGGTTGGGCTCGATGATCAGTGCAGGGCCGGCGATCCGATCGGACGGCCGCAACGCCTCGCGCCGACAGACGTCGGCTTGGTGCCATTTTCCTTCCGTATAGATCCGTCGGACCTCCTCGGCCCTGGCTTTTGATGGCTGGCCCGCCTGCGCATAGGCTTCGGTATTCTGCTCGCCGCCCGCCTCCGTCCCCTCGACGCTCACAGCTTCGACGATCATCGGCTTGTCCTCATAGACGAAACCGAATTGCGCCTTGTGGGCAGCCTCGAAATCGGCCCTCGCCCGCAACATCGAGCCATGGTCGAAATGCACCGGAAGTGCGGTGTCGGTGCTGTCATAGCGGATCTGCAGCGCCGGTCTGGCGGCCACCGCGTCCTCGGCGATGCCTTGCGCGGCGAGTTCCGCGACGACGGCGGTTTGCAAGGCCGCGATCAGGCCTTCGATCGCCGGCCTGGATTCTTCCGCGAGCGGTGCAAGCAAGGCCTGCTGGCGTGAGGCAAAGACCGAAGACAGGCCGATGCCGTAGGCCGACAGCAAGCCGGAAAACGGATGGATCAGCACCGCCTCCATGCCGAGTGCGTCGGCGACCAAGCAGGCGTGCTGGCCGCCTGCGCCGCCAAAACAGTTCAGAAGATATTCGGTGACGTCGTAGCCGCGCTGCACCGAGATCTTCTTGATGGCGTTGGCCATGTTTTCCACCGCGATTGTGACGAACCCTTCGGCCACCGCTTCGGCCGAGCGGCCGTCGCCGATTTTAGCGGCGAGCGCGGTGAATTTCTGGCGCACGATCTCCGCGTCGAGCGGCTCGTTCTGGCCGGGGCCCAAGATGGCAGGGAAAAAATCCGGCTGCAGCTTGCCGAGCATGACGTTGGCGTCGGTGACGGCGAGCGGGCCGCCGCGCCTGTAGGCGGCGGGGCCTGGATTGGCGCCGGCGGAGTCCGGGCCGGTGCGAAAGCGGCCTGCTTCGTAGTGCAGGACCGAGCCGCCGCCGGCCGCGACGGTGTGGATGCGCATCATCGGCGCGCGCACGCGCACGCCTGCGACCTCGGTATCGAAGGCGCGCTCATATTCGCCGTCATAATGGGCGACATCGGTGGAGGTGCCGCCCATGTCGAAACCGATCACCTTTTCGAAGCCGGCGAGCCTGGCCGTCTCGACCATGCCGACGACCCCGCCGGCCGGGCCAGACAGCAGCGCATCCTTGCCCTGGAACAGGTCCGCGGCGGTCAGCCCGCCAGAAGACATCATGAACATCAGGCGGGGATTTTCCCTTCCCCTCGAGGGGAGAGTGGCGGCGAAGCTGCCGGGTCGGGTCGGGTCGACGGGGTTCGACGTCTTGGTGGTGCCTTCTGCGGCGATCCCCTCTGCCGGCTTCGCCGACATCTCCCCCTCGAGGGGGGAGAGAACGCCGAGTTCCTGGCCTACCCTTTGCACATATCTCGACAGGATCGGAGACAGATAGGCGTCGACCACGGTGGTGTCCCCGCGGCCGACCAGCTTGATCAGCGGCGACACCTCGTGGCTGACCGAAACCTGGCCGAAACCGAGCTTGCGGCAGACCTTTGCGACGGCCTTTTCGTGATCGGGATATTTCCAGGCGTGCATGAAGACAATGGCGACCGCGTCGATGCCGTCCGCCTTTGCCTGTTCGATTGCCGGGCGACAGGCAGCGATGTCGAGCAGCCGTTCGACACAGCCGTCGGCAAGCACGCGCTCGTTGACCTCGATGACGCGCTCGTAGAGCTGTTCGGGGAGGATGATCTCCTTGGCGAAGATGTCAGGCCGCGCCTGATAGGCGATCCTCAGCGCATCGCGAAATCCCTTGGTGATGAGCAAAAGCACGCGGTCGCCCTTGCGCTCCAGCAGCGCATTGGTGGCGACCGTTGTGCCCATCTTTACGTCGCCTATCAGCCCGGCGGGTATAGGCTCGCCGGGGCGCAGGCCGAGAAGGTCGCGAATGCCCTGGATGGCCGCGTCGACATAGGCCTCGGGATTTTCGGACAGAAGCTTGCGCGGATGCAGGCCGCCCTCGGGATCACGGCCGATGACATCGGTGAACGTGCCGCCGCGGTCGATCCAGAAATCCCATTTTTGTTGCATTCCGACACCCTCTTTATCGCGAGTATGGCAGCAAAGTCATACTCTTTGATACCCGAGTTCGCGCCGGAACAAGTCGTCGCGCCGGCGCCTCTTCGATGACGGTGGCTTTGGATGTCTGAGGCGATGGCAAGGCACGTGCCGCCGCGACGCGCCGGCCGGAGCCGTGAGCGCGGCCGGGCTGGCTCGCCGGCCGCTATCTGGATCCAGGGTGGAAGAATGCGAGATAGGTCCAAGCCTGCCCGCCGTGCAGGCCGACCCTTCCGTTAGTCGACCAATGCGGCAACCACCGAGACGCAGTCCCCGGCCTTGACCAGGCCGGGGAAATGCCGCGCCGCCAACATGCCCGACATTTTTGCCCGGATCTCCTGGGGGGCGATGCCGGTTCGGCCGGTGGAATGGATGCGCGCCAGCACCGCGCCCTTCTCGACAGGCTCGCCGAGATCGACCATCGTCTCGACCATGCCGTCTTCCTCCGCGAAGGCAAAGCAATCGCCGGACGGCATGTCGAGCCATTGGGTTGGCGTCTTTTCGACCGCACCGGCAACGATGCCGGCATGCCTCAGCACGTTGAGCATGCCGCGCCGGGCGATCCGCACCGTCTCGGCTCTCGACGTGCCTCCACCGCCGAGCTCGGTGGTGACGAACACCTTGCCCATGTCCTCGGCGGCGGTATCGTACATGCCGACGGCATCGATTTCGATCATGCGCATCGAGAACGGCGCCGCGAAGGCTTCGACCGCCGCGAAGGCCCTCTGCTCCAGGGCCTTGTTCGGCAGCGTATGGGCGGCGCAGAACGGCACGAAGTCCAGCGTCTTGCCGCCGGAATGGAAGTCGAACACGATATCCGCGCGGGGAAGCAGCTCCCGCTGGAAATAATCGGCGATCTTTTCCGTCACCGTACCGTCTGGCCGGCCTGGAAAGCTGCGGTTCATGTTGCCCTTGTCGATCGGCGAGGTGCGCGTGCCGGCGCGGAAGGCCGGATAGTTCATCGCCGGCACGATGATGACCGTGCCGCTGACTTGGGCGGGATCGAGCGTGCGCGCCAGATCATAGAGCGCCAGCGGCCCTTCATATTCGTCGCCATGATTGCCGCCGGTCAGAAGGGCCGTCGGCCCCTTGCCGTTGCGCAGGACGCAGATCGGGATCATCACCGAGCCCCACGCCGAATCGTCGCGGCTGTAGGGCAGGCGCAGGAAACCGTGCTGTGCGCCGTCGCGATCGAAATTGACTGAGGGCGAGACCGGCGACGGACGAAGGTCGGACATCGGTTTCAATTCTTCACCACCAGCTTGCGCGGCACATTGGCCAGGCACTCGACGCCCGTCTCGGTGATCAGGATGGATTCGGTGATTTCCAGCCCCATCGTCTCCAGCCACAGGCCGGTCATGAAATGGAAGGTCATGCCGGGCTTCAGCTCGGTGCGGTCTCCGGGGCGCAGGCTCATCGTGCGTTCGCCCCAGTCCGGCGGATAGGAAAGGCCGATCGGATAGCCGGTGCGGTTGTCCTTGACGATGCCATATTTCTTCAACACCGCGAAGAAGGCGTTGGCGATGTCTTCGCACGTGTTGCCGGGCTTGGCTGCCGCGAGCCCCGCGTCCATGCCTTCGAGCGTCGCCTTCTCCGCATCGAGGAATTCCTGTGTCGGCTTGCCGAGGAACACTGTTCGCGACAACGGGCAGTGGTACCTGTTGTAGCACCCGGCGATTTCGAAAAACGTGCCCTCGCCCGACTTCATCGGCTTGTCATCCCAGGTCAGGTGCGGCGCCGAGGCGTCGGCGCCCGACGGCAGCAGCGGCACGATCGCTGGATAGTCGCCGCCGATGCCGTCGACGCCACGCGTGCCGGCATCATAGATCTCGGCGACGAGATCGCATTTGCGCATGCCGACCTCTATCTTGTCGACGATGCGCTGGTGCATCGCCTCGACGATGCGGGCGGCCTTGCGCATATAGTCGATCTCGGTCGGGCTCTTCACAGCGCGCTGCCAGTTGACCAGCGCGGTGGCGTCGACGAAACGGGCATTGGGCAGGTGCTTCTGCAAAGAGGCGAAGGCGGCGGCCGAGAACCAGTAATTGTCCATCTCGACGCCGACGGTCAGCTTGCCCCAGCCGCGATCGGCAAGCACGCTCGACAGGAAATCCATCGGATGGCGCTCGGTCGACTGCACATAGTGATCGGCATAGCCGACGATGTTGTCATGCGCGAGATAGGCGGTGCGCTTGGCGCCGTTGGCGTCCTGACCGCGGCCATACCAGACCGGCTCGCCCGACGGCGGCACGATGACGGCCTGATGCACGTAGAAGGACCAGCCGTCATAGCCGGTGAGCCAGGCCATGTTGGAGGGGTCGCTGACAATAAGCAGATCGACGCCTTTCGCCGCCATGGCTTTCCGCGTTTTGGCGAGGCGATCCGCATACTCGCTTCGCGAGAATTTCAAATTCGGTTGCATTTTGTTGGTCCTCGTTTGTTGGGCCCTGGAACCCGCTTCAACTTCCGTTGAACCTGGCTCCAGGTAATTTTTTGTTTGAGCATGATCTCCTCGGAAAACCGGTTCCCACTTTTCCGGATCATGCTCTTGCGGCCAGCATCAACTTTCAAAAATGGTTCCGGCTTTCGCGACCCGGGCCCGGTCACGGGCTAGCGTGGCGATCGCGGTGTCCTGCACGCCGGTGCCGGTCAGGTCGGCGATGGTGATGTCGTCCGCCGCACGCCGGCCATGCCGTTCGCCGGCGATGATCTGACCGAGTTCGGCCACCTCCGTGTCCGCCGCCATCACGCCGGCGGAGATGGCATGGTGCAATTCACCGAGCCGGCGCGTCTGCCTTGCGCTGTCGGCGACATAGAGATCGGCCATGCGCAGGATTGCCGGTGCGATCTCGTTCTTGTGCTCGGCGTCCGAGCCCATGGCGGTGATGTGCTGGCCGGCCGAGACGAAGCCGGCCTTGATCAATGGTTCTGTCGAGGGCGTGGTGGTGACGATGATGTCGGCGCCGGCGACCGCCTTGGCCGCATCCGGTTCTGCGCGCACCACGATGCCCAGTTTTTCGCTCAAGGCGCCGGCCGCGGCTTGCGCCTTGGCCGCGTCGCGCGCCCAGATGCGGGCTTCTTCGATCGGCCGCACCAGGCGCAGCGCCTCAAGCTGCAATCCGGCCTGCACGCCGGCGCCGAAGATGGCGGCAATGGATGAGTCCGGCCGCGACAGGTGTTTTGCGGCGACCGCCCCGGCGGCTGCGGTGCGGACGTCGGTGAGATAGCCATTGTCGAGCAGCAACGCCTCGACCAGACCGGTTTTTGCCGACAGCAGCACCATCATGCCGTTGACGCTGGGCAGGCCGAGCTTGGGATTGTCGAAGAAGCCGGGGCTGATCTTGATGGCGAAGCCATCGATGCCAGGCACATAGGCGGTCTTCACGTCGACCTCGCCGCGATGCTCGGGGATGTCGAGCCGCAGGATCGGCGGCATCGCCACCGGCAGGGTAGCGAGCGCCCGGAAGGCGTTTTCGACGCAAGCGACGGCGTCGAGATCGAGAGCTACGATCTCGCGTAGTTCTTTCTCGGTAAGGATGGTCATCCGGTTCATCAGGCGCGCTCCGCAACTACTTCGCCGCAAACGATCTTTCTGTGCAGGCTCATATCGATATTACGACCGGAAAGCAGAACGACCACCGGTCCGTTTGGCTTCACCTTGCCGGCAAGCAGCGCAGCGATACCGACCGCGCCGGCGCCCTCGACGATCTCGCGCTCCTGTTCATAGGCATGGCGGATGCCGGCGGCGATCTCGTCTTCGGAAAGCAGCACGACGTCGTCGAGCAGGTCTCGGCACATGGAAAAGGTCAGCCGGTTGTCGAGGCCAATGCCGCCGCCGAGCGAATCCGCCAGCGTCGGCAGCTCCTCCACCTGCACCGGGCGCCCCGCATCGAGGCTGGCTTTCATCGCCGCGCCGCGCGCCATCGAGATGCCGACGACCTTTGTGCTCGGCCTGACGCCCTTGACCGCTGCGGCAATCCCGGAGGCCAACCCGCCGCCGGAGAGCTGCACCAACACCAGAGCGGCGTCAGGAACCTGCTCCATGATCTCCAGCCCGAGCGTGCCCTGCCCGGCGATGATGTCGGGATGGTCGAAGGGTGGCAGCATCACGAGACCCTCTTGCGCCACCAGCCGCTCGACCTCCTGCTGCGCGTCGTCCTGGCTGTCGCCGACAATGCGGATTTCCGCGCCGAGGCAGCGGATGGCATCGACCTTGTTCCGAGGCACCAGCCGCGACATGCAGACAACCGCGCGCATGCCTTCGAGCCTGGCGGCATGGGCGAGTGCGCGGCCGTGATTGCCGGTCGAAGCCGCGACAACACCGCGTGCCCGCTGCTCGGCATTGAGCGAAGCAATGGCGTTCGAGGCGCCACGCAGCTTAAAGCTGCCCGTGATCTGGCGGTGCTCCAGCTTGAGGTGAACGGGAAGGCCGAGCCGCTCCGACAGGCTCTCGGATGGCACGACCGGTGTCGGCTCGACCTTGCTGGTGATGCGTTGGCGCGCGGCGCGGATGTCTGAAAGGGCGACGGCGTGCGTCATGGGTCGCTCGTGCATGCAGGACATGACCTTACTGTCCAAGCGGCAAGGTCGTCAGCCGCCCGAACTCCGGACGCGGCACATCATCGCCACACAGTCGCAGGCAATTCCACGCGCTCGCCTGGTTGCTGGTGACGACCGGGCGGCCGATAGCCTGTTCCATCGCGGCAACCGCCAGCGCCGAGCGCAGCGCCGTGCAGGACACGAACAACGCCTCGGCCTGCGGGTCAGTCGCCTCGCACGCCAGATCGACGAGGGCTGCCGGCGCAATGCGCGCCATCTCGCGGTCATCCTCGAAGCCGAGACAGGTGAAGCTGGCGATCTCGAAGCCGCGTTCGGCGAAATAGGCCGCCATCGGCCGGCTCGTCTCGACGGTGTAGGGGGTGAGAATACTGATCCTCTTCGCGCCCAGAGCCCTCAGTCCGCGCACGCCCGCCATCGGCGGCGTGACCACGGGCACGCCAGGCTTGGCCGCCTGGATCGCCGCCTCGATCTCGGCATCGCCGATCACCACGGAGGCCGACGTGCAGGAGTAGCAGATGGCATCGAGCGGTTCGTCCGGCAGGATCAGCGCCGCGCCAGCCGTCAGTTCGGGCTGCATCTTGCGCAGATTCTGAGGTGTGGTCGGATTCTTATAGGGGATGCGGGCGACATAGATGCCGATCCTCTCACTCGCCACCATGCGACGGAAGTCCGGCTCGCTGGTGTGGTCGGTGGCCAGGATGATCAGGCCGACGCGCTTTTCCAACGGGCGCACCTCGAGTGCGGGCCTTGTCGGCATCAGCCTGATTTCGGGAAGCGGCTTCATGGGAACTACCTTTCGATCTTGCCGTAGCGATGTTCCAGCCAGCGCAGCAGCATAACCGAGAAAAGGCTGATGATCAGGAAGAAGGCGCCGACCAGCGTCATCGGCTCGACATAGCGGTAATAGGTGTTGGCGACGCTCTTGGCCTGGTTCATCAGCTCCAGCACGGTGATCGCCGACAGCAGCGGCGTCTCCTTGAACATGGCGATGAAATAATTGGCCAGCGCCGGGATCATCGGCGGGATTGCCTGCGGTATGACGATGTGGGTCCAGGTCTGGCGAGCGCTGAGATTGCAGGCTTTGGCCGCCTCCCACTGGCCGCGCGGCACGTTCTCGATGCCGGCGCGATAGACCTCCGCCGTATAGGTGCCGTAGTGCAGCCCAAGACCGATAACGCCGGCCACCAGCGGCGGCAGCAGGATGCCGAAATCGGGCAGCACGTAGAAAATGAAGTAGAGCTGCACCAGCAGCGGCGTGCCGCGGATGAATTCGGCCGCCCAGCCGACCGTGCGCGACATCATCTTGTTCGGCGAGCGGCGGGCCAGTGCGATGCCCAGCCCGACGATTGCCGCCAGCACCGAGCCGAGCACCGTCGCCAGGATGGTGATCTTCACCCCCTCGATCAGCGTCGGCAGGATCTGCCGGACGAAATCCCAGTCCCAATCCATTACAGGGCCCAATCCATCAGACGCGCACTCCGTCGAGGCCGCGCGCCATGCGCCGCTCCAGCGACCGCACGCCCCAGGAGATGACGAGCGCGAGCGCGAAATAGATCACCAGGATGGTGGTGAACGGCATCAGCGTGCTGCCGGTCTGCGAGCGCACCACCTGCGCCTGGAAGGTGAGATCGGCGAGCGAAATCAGCGAGACGACGGATGTCGCCTTGAGCAGTTCGATGGCGTTGTTGCCGAAGGTCGGCAGCATCACAAGAAGCGCCTGCGGCAGGATGACATGGCGCATGCCCTGCCAGCGGCCGAGATTGAGAGCCGTGCAGGCCTCGTACTGCTCGGCGCCGACCGACTGGATGGCACCGCGTACCACTTCCGCCGCATAGGCGCCGACATTGAGGCCCAGCGCCAGCACGCCGGCTTGCAGCGGAGTGAGTTCGACGCCCGCCAGGGGCAACACGAAATAGGCCCAGAACAGCTGTACGAAAATCGATGTGCCGCGGAAGAACTCGATATAAGCGGTGGCGAGCGCCCGCAACGCGAAGAAGCGCGACAGCCGCCCCATGCCGGCCAGGAAGGCCATCACGAGGGCCAGCACCGACCCCATCAGCGTCAGCTCGATGGTGACAAGCGCTCCCTGCAATATCAGGCCGAGATAGCCGGACCATTGGGTCATGTATCAGAGGCTTCCAACGTTTGGTTTTAGCAACTTCTCCTCTCTCACGGGGAGAAGTTGCCGGTTCACCCTCCTTAGCTGCAGCGCGCTGCCGCGAAGGACGGGCAGGCGGATGAGGCGCGGCTCCAAGCTCGCAAAAACGCGCGCTGCCCCTCATCCGGCCCTTCAGCCACCTTCTCTCCGTGGACGGGGAGAAGGGAAAAGCGCTTATTTCGCCGCGCAGAGCTTGTCGCGCGTCGTCGACATCGCCGCCGCCGCCGAGAAGCCGTAGGGCTCGATGATCTTGGCGAACTCGCCCGACTTCTTCATCTTGGCGAGCTCGACGTCGAAGGCGTCGCGCAGCGCCTCGTCACCCTTCTTGAAAGCGGCGCCGTCGCAATAGACGGGCGCGCCCTGCACGGGTGCTATGACTTCGAGGCTCGGGTCATTGGCCTTCTTCATCAGATCGTTGATCGACAGGACGGGGAGCGAATAGGCGTCGATGCGGCCGTCCTGCACCATCTTCAGCCCGCTCTGGCCGTCGGGCACGACGATGACGCGGTCACGCGGCACGCCGGCGTTGAGCGCGAGCTTCTCCTCAGTGCCGCCGCCGGGCGCGCCGATGGTAGCGGAGGTGTCCTTGGCGACATCCTCATAGCTCTTGAAGCCCTTCGGATTGCCCTTCTTCACCAGCATCGCCTCGGCGTCGCACAGCACCGGCTCGGAATAGGCAACCGCCGCACAACGCTCCGGCTTCATGAACAGGCCGGCGGTGACGACGTCGAAGCGGCCGGCCTGCAGGCCGGGGATCATGGCACCATATTCCGAGATCGAGGCGGCGACGTCGGCGACGCCCAGCCGCTTGAAGATTTCCCGCGCCACGTCGGGCGCGGCGCCCGAAACCTTGCCGTCGGCGGCGACCGCCGTGTAGGGCGGCTCGTTGGCGATGGCGAGGCGGGCGAAGCCTTGCGCCTTCAGCTGCTCGAGCTTGCTGTCGTCGGCCGATCCGATGTTCGAGGCCGCGAGCACCGCGGTCAGCGCAAGACCGGCGACGCCGGCCAGAATGCCAAGTTTTTTCATTGTTCCCAACTCCATGTTTGTGTTCTTGGTTGCAGTCATTTCAGGACGGCAATGCCGCCCTTGCGGACGGTGTCGCCGCCTCTGGCATGGCGGTCAGACGCGATGTCCGGCCGCGATGATCTTCTTCAGGAAACCTTGCGTGCGCTCCTGTTTGGGATGGCGGAAAATCTCATCGGGTTTGCCCTCCTCGACGATGCGGCCGCGGTCGAAGAACAGCACCCGGTCGGCGAAGTCGTGGGCAAAGCCCATTTCATGGGTGACGAGCAGCATCGTCATGTCGGTTTCGGCCGCGAGCTTGCGCATCACGTTGAGCACCTCCTCGACCAGTTCGGGATCGAGCGCCGAGGTGACCTCGTCGAACAGCATGATCCGGGGCGACAGTGCCAGCGCGCGGGCAATCGCGACGCGCTGCTTCTGGCCGCCCGAAAGCTGTGCCGGCATGGCCTTGGCCTTGTCGGCCATGCCGACCATGTCGAGCAATTCCATCGCCCGCTTCTCGGCGGCAGCGCGCGGCGTGCCCTTGGTCAGCATCGGCGCCAGCGTGACATTGTCGATGACGCATTTGTGCGGGAACAGATTGAACAGCTGGAAGACCATGCCGATCTTCTGGCGCATCCTGGCCAGATGCCGCTCGTCGGCAGCCAGCAGCTGGCCGTTTCGCTCCATGTGATAAAGATGCTCGCCGTCGATCTGGATGTGGCCGCCATCGATGCGCTCCAGCGTCATCAGGATGCGCAGGATCGTCGTCTTGCCCGAGCCGGACGGGCCAATCAGCGCCAGCTTCTCGCCGGGCATGACCTGCATGGACAGGCCGTCCAGCACCTTGAAAGTGCCGAAGCTTTTCGAAATGCCATCGACCTTGATGATAGGCGCGGATGCGGACAAACGAATTTCCCGTGCTGGAGAAGCCTATGCCCTTAACGATGCGGAACCCGCCAAATCATGTCAATTGGGAAAATAATATCATGACAATTATTCTGATCCCGCACAATTCTTGGACATTCAGTGCCTAGCAATGTGCCGAGATCGAAATCAAGTCGAACCGAAAATGACAGCACCGGGGACGCCTTTGGCGGTCGGCATCGTCTGGATAGCGGCACATCTCGCTAGATTGCGAGCAGCAGATGCTCGGGGTCGCCTAGCAGCAGCTTGGTGACAACGCCGAGGCCGGCGCGCAGTTCCCCCTCGGTGGTCGAGCCCAGCGAGATGCGCACCGCCGGTTGCCAGGGCGCTTGCGAGATGCGGAAGGAGGCGCCGGGCGCGATCGCCACGCCTTGCAGGCGCGCCTGGGCGACGAAGCTCTCCTCGGCACGGTCGGCGGGCAGCTGCAACCAGACATGCAGTCCGTCGCGCCGGGTGCGATAGTCGACGCCGGCCAGCACCTCGGCGACGATGTCCTGGCGTCGCCGCAATGCTGTGCGCTGCCAGCGCACCAGTTCCATCGCGGTGCCGTCGGTCACCCATTTGGTGGCGATCTCCGCCACCAGCGGCGTCGCCATCCAGTTGGAAACCAGATGCCGGTTGGCGACCGCGGCGACATAGCGGTCGGGGGCGGCGAGATAGCCGATGCGCAGGCCCGGCACCACGATCTTGGTGAAGGACGTGACGTAGAGCGTGCGTTCAGGCGCGAAGGCGGCGACCGGCGGCGGCCGGTCCTCGACCAGCGGCCCCAACACATCGTTCTCGATGATGGCTATGTCGTGCCTGCGCGCAACCGCCGCAATCTGCTCGCGCCGCGCCGCATCCATCAGCGTCGCCGTCGGGTTGATCACCGAAGGCTGCACGAACACGGCGCGGATGTCGGAGATCCGGCAGGCCTCGTCCAGCGCTTCCGGGATAAGGCCATTGCCGTCTATCGGCAGGCCTTCGAGGTTGAAGCCGAGATAGCGGGCGAGCGGCACCAGCGTATGGTGGCCGATCGCCTCGGTGGCGACGGTCGAGCCGGGCGGCGCCACGCTCATCAGCGCCACCGTCATGCCGGCGGTAGCGCCATTGGTCAGGCTGATATTCTGCGGCGAGGCATCGAGACCGCACAGCTTCAGCCACTCGACCGCCACGGCGCGGTGACGGGGAAACACCATGTTGGGCCGGAACGACAGCGCCGAACTCGACGGCAGGTTGTCGGCCAGCCAGCCCAGCGCCTGCTTCAGCCGCTCCAGATGCATCGGCTCGCAGACCGGCTTCAGGATCGAGAGATCGATCACTTCGCCCAGCCGCTCCGGCAGATAGGGCGGCTCAGGCTCGCGCCGCTGCGTCTGGACGAAGCTGCCGCGGCCGATCTCGCCCGAGATCAGGCCGCGGCGAATCAGTTCCTCATAGGCGCGACTGACCGTCTGCACCGATAGTTTCAACTCGTCGGCCAGCCGGCGATGCGTCGGCAGCCGCGCGCCGTTGGCGAGCCGCCCATCATGAATGGCGCGTGCGAACTGGTCGGCCAGCGACTGGTAGGCGGGCCGCCGGATGAGCGCGGGATCAGGTTGCCATAATGTCATGACTTATTAGAGATCGAAATCAGTGCAATTGACAATCGAAATAATGCGCCGTCATGGTACGGCGGGACCAAAAAGTGGATACAGATGGCCGCCGCGAAACTCGACCCGATCGACCTCAGAATCCTCGACGCGATCCAGCGTGACGGGCGCATCACCAAGCTGGCGCTGGCCGACAAGGTCGGCCTGTCACCGACGCCGTGCTGGATGCGGCTGCGCAAGCTGGAAAAGGCCGGCATCGTCTCCGGCTATCATGCCTCGATTGCTATGCGCGTCGTCGCACCCGTCGCCACCGTGCTGATGGAGGTGACGCTGGCCAGCCATCGCCAGGCCGATTTCGACCGCTTCGAGCGTGTCATCCGCGACATACCTGAGATTGTAGCCTGCTGGTCGGTGGGCGGCGGCGTCGACTACGTTCTGAAGGTGATGGCGCGCGATATCGATACCTATCAGCGGCTGGTCGATGCCTTGCTCGAACGCGAAATCGGCATCGATCGTTACTTCACCTACATCGTCATCAAGACGGTGAAGGACGAGACCGTGCTACCGCTTGCCGATCTGTTGCCGGTGCAGTCCTGAGATCGAAACCAGCGTTCATCTGGCACCGTACGCTCGGAGAATGCGCGAAAGCACCCGCCCCACCCCTACGGCTAGACAGATCGTCCTGCTCCCCAGCTATATAGAGAGAATCTCTCTATATAGCTGCACCTAAACAGCCTCATCCTTCGCGCCGACGCCCCTAGTCTTGCGGCATCACCCCAATCGGGAGCAATCGATGATGTCCGCGCACTTTGCCCGTTCGCACCGCCATGAGGCGCTCGACCGCCTCGCCGACCGCCGGCTGCTGCGCGAGCTTGCCTATGTCGACGGGCACTGGACGGCAAGCGAGGCGGCGGAGAGCTTCGAGGTCACCGACCCGGCGACCGGCGCCACGGTGGCCTTTGTCGCCGCGCTCGATGGCCGCCAGACGGCAAGTGCGATCGACGCGGCGGCGCGCGCTTTCCCTGCCTGGCGGGCGCTGTTGCCGCAGGAGCGCTCGAAAATCCTGCGCAAATGGTTCGACCTCATCATAGCCGCGAAAGACGATCTCGCTCTGCTGATGACGCTGGAACAGGGCAAGCCCTTGAAGGAATCGCTCGGTGAGATCGATTATGCCGCCTCTTTCGTCGAATGGTATGCCGAGGAAGCAAAGCGCCTCAACGCCGAAAGCGTAACTAGCCATCTGGCGAAGGCGGAAATGACGGTGCGGCGCGAGCCGCTCGGCGTCGTCGGCGTCGTGACGCCGTGGAACTTCCCGTCCGCCATGCTGACCCGCAAGGCGGCTGCGGCCCTTGCCGCCGGTTGCACCATCGTCGCGCACCCCTCTTCGGAAACGCCGCTCTCGGCGCTGGCGCTGGCCGAACTCGGCGAGCGCGCCGGCCTGCCCGCCGGCGTCTTCAACGTCGTCACTGGCAAGGCGTCGATCATAGTCGGGCGAATGTGCGAGGACCCGCGCGTGCGCGCCATGAGCTTCACCGGTTCGACCGAGATCGGCAGGCTGATCGCGGCCCAGAGCGCGCCGACGATGAAGCGGCTGGTTATGGAGCTTGGCGGCCACGCGCCGCTGATCGTCTTTGCCGACGCCGATCTCGACAAGGCCGTGCGCATCGCCGTCGACGCCAAATTCGCCACGTCCGGCCAGGACTGCCTCGCGGCCAACCGCATCTATGTCCAGCGGCCGATCTACGATCGTTTCTGCGCCGCCTTCGCCAAGCGCATCGAGGCGCTGCGGACCGGCAATGGCCTTGCCGACGAAAGCGACATCGGCCCGCTGATGCATGAGCGCGCCGTCAAGAAGGTCGAGGAGCAGGTCACCGACGCGCTCGCCCATGGCGCCCGCTGCCTCGCCGGCGGCAGAAGGCACCAGGCCGGCCCGTTGTTTTACCAGCCGACGCTGCTGGCTGACGTATCTGACGAGGCACTGATCATGCGCGAAGAAACGTTTGGTCCGGTCGCAGCCGTGACGCCGTTCGACAGCGAGGACGAGGTGACCGCGCGCGCCAACGCCTCCGAATATGGTCTGGTCGCCTATGTCGTGACCGAGAACGGCGCCCGCCAGCAGCGCCTGGGCAGGGCGCTGGACTACGGCATGGTCGCCATCAACCGCGTCAAGATCACCGGTGCGCCGATCCCGTTCGGCGGCGTCAAGCAGTCCGGCATTGGCCGCGAGGGTTCGCGTCAGGGGCTCGAAGCTTTCACCGATCTCAAATATCTTTGCCTGGACGTCGCTTAAGCCGCGTCCACGTTCCTCAAGGAGTCAAAAGAATGCTCGACCAGTCCAACGAACTCGCCGCCTGGGATCGTGATCACTTCTTCCATCCCTCGACGCATATGGGCACCCACGCGCGCGGTGAATCGCCGACGCGCATCATGGCCGGCGGTGAAGGCGTCACCGTCTGGGACAGCAACGGCAGAAAAAGTATCGATGCCTTCGCCGGCCTCTACTGCGTCAATGTCGGCTATGGCCGCCAGAAGATCGCTGACGCCATCGCCGCCCAGGCCACGAACCTCGCCTATTACCACGCCTATGTCGGCCACGGCACCGAGGCCTCGATCACGCTGTCGAAGATGATCATCGACCGTGCGCCGAAGGGCATGTCGAGGGTCTATTTCGGCCTCTCCGGTTCGGATGCCAACGAAACCAACATCAAGCTGATCTGGTACTACAACAACGTGCTTGGCCGCCCGGAGAAGAAGAAGATCATCTCGCGCTGGCGCGGCTATCACGGCTCCGGCATCATGACGGGATCGCTGACCGGGCTCGATCTTTTCCACAATGCCTTCGACTTGCCGCGCGCGCCGATCCTGCACACAGAGGCGCCCTACTATTTCCGCCGCGCCGACCGCTCGATGAGCGAGGAGCAGTTCTCGCAGCATTGCGCCGACAAGCTGGAAGAGATGATCCTGGCCGAAGGCCCCGAGACCGTCGCCGCCTTCATCGGCGAGCCGATCCTCGGCACTGGCGGCATCGTGCCGCCGCCCGCCGGCTACTGGGAGAAAATCCAGGCGGTGCTGAAGAAGTACGACGTGCTCCTGGTCGCCGACGAAGTGGTGACGGGCTTCGGCCGGCTGGGCACCATGTTCGGCTCCGACCATTACGGCATCAAGCCGGACCTGATCACCATTGCCAAGGGCCTGACCTCCGCCTACGCGCCGCTGTCGGGCGTCATCGTCGCCGACAAGATGTGGCAGGTTCTGGTGCAGGGCTCCGACAAGCTCGGCTCGCTGGGGCACGGCTGGACCTATTCGGCGCATCCGATCTGCGTCGCCGCGGGTGTGGCCAACCTCGAACTGATCGATGAGATGGATCTGGTGAGGAATGCCGGCGAGACCGGCGCCTATTTCCGCGCCGAATTGACCAAGGCCGTCGGCGGCCACAAAAACGTCGGCGAGGTGCGCGGCGACGGCATGCTGGCGGCGGTCGAGTTCGTCGCCGACAAGGACGACCGTGTGTTCTTCGATCCGGCGCAGAAGATCGGACCGCAGATCGCCACGACCCTCGCCGCAAGCGGGGTCATCGGCCGCGCCATGCCGCAGGGCGACATTTTGGGCTTCGCCCCGCCGCTTTGCCTGACGCGCGAGGAGGCTGACACCGTGGTGGCCAAGACCGCCGATGCCGTGAAGAGCGTGTTCGCCAATCTCTAATTGCCGAGATCGGCGCTGCCCCTCATCCGCCTGCCGGCACCTTCTCGTCGTTCACGGAGAGAGGGTAAAGGTGAGGGGCAGCGCCACCTACAAGTATTCGGAAGTGAACGCGATGACCTCTCATCCCACCCTCCCCGCCACCATGGCGGCCGTGCAGCTTACCGGCCACGGCGGCCCGGAAAAGCTCGTCTACCGCACCGACGTGAAAGTGCCTGTGCCCGCCGCCGGCGAAGTGCTGGTCAAGGTCAGCGCCTGCGGCATGAACAACACCGACGTCTGGGTTCGCCAGGGCGCCTATGGCACGGAGGAGGACGCAGGGGCCGTGTCGACATGGCGGCGCCAGGGCAACACCCTGACCTTTCCGCGTATCCAGGGCACCGACACGGTCGGCACCGTCGCTGCCGTTGGCGCAGGGGTCTCGCCGGAACGCATCGGCGAACGAGTGATGGTCGATTTCTCGATCTACAATCGCGACGACGATTCGCTCGCCGACATTGACTATATGGGTCACGGCCGCGACGGCGGTTACGCCGAATACCAGGCTGTACCGGCCGAGAACGCCCATGTCGTCGACACTGACTTGAGCGATGTCGAACTCGCCACCTTCTGCTGCGCCTATCTCACCGGCGAGCAGATGCTGGAACGTGCAGGGCTCAAGGCCGGCGAACGCGTGCTGGTCACCGGCGCCTCGGGCGGCGTCGGCTCCGGCATCGTGCAATTGGCGCGGGCGCGCGGAGCCATTCCCTATGCCGTCGTCGGCAAGGGCAAGGAGCAGGCAGTGCTCGACATCGGCGCCGAAGCCGTGATCACCCGTGGCGTGGCCGACCTGCCGCAAGCCGTGATCAAGGCGACCGGCGGCCAGCCCATCGACGTCGTGGCCGACCTTGTCGGCGGCGCGATCTTCAACGATCTGTTGCGCATCCTGAGGCCCGAGGGCCGCTACACCACCGCAGGCGCGATCGCCGGCCCGGTCGTCCAGCTCGATCTCAGGACCATGTATCTCAAGCAGCTTCAGCTCCACGGCTCGAGCCAGGGCACACGCGCGGATTTCCGCCGTATCGTGCGCTATATCGAGGAAGACAAGATCCGGCCGCTGGTCGGCGGCGTCTACAGACTTTCCGATTTCCACCGCGCCCAAGCCGATTTCATCGCCAAGGACTTCGTCGGCAAGCTGGTGGTGGTGCCCGACGCCGTGGCTGAACAGCGGCGCCCCAAATAAAGAGAAGGGAACAGCAGCGCTTCTCGCCGCCGGCATGGCAAGCTACGTCACCGGGCCAAAGGAAGACCGTCAGGTCTTGCCGTCAAATTCATCATGTCGGCCGGCATGGCGCACCATGCGCCGAAAGCTCATCGAGATATGGGCTCGCCTGATGTGCCCGATCGATTCCCAGTCTCCGATTTCCGCGGCGGCCAGCACTTCCTCCATTTCGCGCCGGAAGGCCGTGAACTCCTCCACAAGGCCGAGCTGCGGCATCATCTTGAGGACTACGCGCGCAACCTGAAAATACAGCCTTTCGCTTATTTCGCGCAGGGGCTGGTTCCCGGTCATGCCGGATAGTTCAGTGAAGAAGTCCATATTCAGCTGCAGGAAGGCACGCTGATCCGGATTGAGCATATCGGAATCGCAGCGCGCGATGAGCGCTCGAATGCGATCGAGGTCGACCGCCGTTCGGGGAATTGGCGAAAGCTTGCCGACCAGCAGCGCGAGTTCCAGTCGCAGATGATAGACCTGCTGCAACTCCTCGATGTCGACGTCGGTAACGATCGTACCGACGCCGTGGATCGATTGCACAAGCCCTTCGGCCTCGAGCCGCGCCAGCACGCGTCGGACCGGTGTGCGGCTGATCTCGAATTCCTGGGCGAGTTCTTCCTCGGAGAGCCGGCTCCCCGGCGGATAATCGAGCAGGCAGATACGGTCGCGCAGGATCAGGTAGATGCGTTCGAACCGTTCGCGCGCCGAAAGCGGACGCGAAGGCGGCACGGTCTTGGCCGAGGCATCCGTATCAAGCGTCATCCAGCCTCCAGGACAGCGTGCAGGAACTGCCGCGTCCGCTCATTCTTGGGTGCGCCGAAAAGCTCTGCCGGCGGCCCCTGCTCGCAAATTTTGCCCTGGTAGAAGAAGCAGACGCGATCGGAGAATTCCTTGGCGAAGCCCATCTGGTGGGTGACCATGAGCATCGTCAGATCATGCTCGCGGCCGATTTGCCTTATCACTTGCAGCACTTCGCCGACAAGTTCCGGATCGAGCGCGGACGTCACCTCGTCGAACAGCATTATCTTGGGCCGCATCGCCAGCGCCCTGGCAATGGCGACGCGCTGTTGCTGGCCGCCGGAAAGCTGGGAAGGATAATGATCCTTCTTTTGCGACAGCCCGACCATGTCGAGGAGCTCGGCCGCCCGTGCCTCGGCATCGGCCCGCTTCATGCCAAGCACGGTCATCGGCGCCTCGATGCAATTGGCCATCGCCGTCATGTGTGGAAACAGGTTGAAAGACTGGAACACCATGCCGATCTTCGCCCGGATGCGGCGGATGTGGGCAAGATTGGCGGGCACCAGCTTTCCGCCTTGCTTCATATGCGTCAGTGGCTCGCCTTCGACCCAGATGACGCCGTCATTGATCGTCTCCAGCGTCATCAGCATGCGCAAGACCGTGGTCTTGCCGGAACCGGACGGTCCGATGACGGAAACCTTCTCGCCGCGCGCGATTTCGAGGTTCAGCCCGTCGAGCACGGTGAGCGCGCCATAACGCTTCGAGACATTGTCGAAACGGACCATCGGTTGTTCGGTCATCGCGCGGTCCTTCGGTTGAGCAGGCGTTCGAGGGCACGGATGAGCGCGGCCGAAACCAGGCTCATGGCCAGGAAGAACAGGCCGACCAGCGTGATCGGTTCGGTGTAGCGGAAAGTCTCGGAGCCGATGATCTTGGCCGTCTGCATGAGTTCCAGCACGGCGATGGCCGACAGCAGCGGCGTCTCCTTGAACAGCGCGACGAGATAGTTGCCGAGCGCCGGCACGATCGGCGGTATCGCCTGCGGGATGATGATGTCGCGAAAGGTCGTCCAGGAGGAGAGGTTGAGTGCGATCGAGGCTTCCCACTGGCCGCGATGGATGTTGTCGAAGCCCGCGCGGTAGACTTCCGAGCAATAGGCGGCGTAGTGAATGCCGATGGCCAGAACGCCGGCCGTGAATGCGTCGAGCACGACGCCGAATTTCGGAAAGACGAAATAGAGGAAGAAGATCTGGATGAGCAGCGGCGTCGAGCGGATCAGTTCGACCAGCACCGAGATCGTCCAGCCGGTCCAGGGCACCGCGATACGGATTACCGCGAGGATCAGCCCGAGCAAAGCCGCGATGACGAAGCCGAGCAGCGTCGCCTCGATCGAGACGACGGCGGCGCGTGCGAGCACCGGCAGGATCTCAGCGGCAAAACTCCAATCCCAGATCACGCCGCCCTCCCCCGCGCCAGACCGAGCGAGGCCCGCCTTTCGAGAAGCCGCATGCCGATAGAAACGGTGAGCGACATGGCGAGATACATCAACAGCACCAGCGTGAAGATAGGAATGGTCTTGAAGGTGTTCTGGTTCATCTGCTGCGCCTTGAAGGCGAGGTCCGTGAGCGTGATCAGCGAAACCAGCGCCGTCGATTTCAAAAGCTCGATGAACAGATTGCCCCAGGGCGGGATCATGGCGACGAAGGCTTGGGGCAGGATGATCCGGCGCAGCATTTGCGCGCGGCTCATGTTGAGCGCCGTTCCCGCCTCCCATTGGCCGCGCGCGACCGACTGGATTGCGCCGCGCACGCATTCGGATCCATAGGCGCCGACATTCAAGCCAAGCGCCAGCACCGCGACGGGAAACGCGTCGAGCGTGACCCCGAATTGCGGCAGCACGAAAAACAGCCAGAACAATTGCACCAGCGCCGAGGTGCCGCGAAAGATTTCGACATAGACCGTAGCCAGCCATCTGAGCGGCGCTGGACCATACATGCGCGCCAGCGCGGCGAGCACCCCCATGACGACCGCCAGCAGGCTGCCGAGGACGGCGATCTCGATCGTCAGGACGGCACCCTGCAATAGTCCCGGTAGGAACAGCCTGTATGTCTCCTGCGTCGCCAGCGCCGCGATCACGGCCAGCGAAACGACCAGCATGGCAACGAGCGTGCGGATACCCATCTGCTTCTCCGAGGAAAAAAGAGGGCGGCGTTTTCACGCCGCCCAGCAGTTGGGAATTTATTCGCCCTTGCAGAGCTCTGCAGTCGTCTTGTTCGGCAGATAGTCCTTGCCGAAGCCGAGCGGCTCGACCAGCGCGATATGCTCCGGCGTACCGAGGAACTTCTTCAGTTCGGCGTTGAACGCTTCCTGCAGATCGGTGTCCTCCTTGCGGAAGCCGAAGCCGCCATGGCCCTTCACCGACTTGCCGGCAACTTCACCGAAGGGCTTGGTCGATTCGACGCCATCGGCCTTCTTGGCCATGTCGGCGATCGAGAGCGCGGTTAGCGCGGCAGCATCGGCACGGCCAGACTGGACCGCCGCGACCAGGCTGGATTGGTCGGGCAAGGAAACGACTTGTCCTTGGGCAACGCCGGCGTCCTTCGCATATCCCCCCTCGACGGCGCCCGCCATCACGGCGAGCTTGAGATCGGGATTGTCCTTGATGCTCGAATAGTCCTTCACGCCTTTCGGATTGCCCTTCGCGACCAGCATGGCCTGGCCGATGCCATAGGACGGTTCGGAAAAATTGATCTCGGCGCAGCGCTTGGGATTGATGAACATGCCGGCGGCGATGATGTCGAAGCGGCCGGCCTTGAGACCCGGAATGAGCGAGCCGAATTCGGTCAGCACGCCGTCGACCTGCGCAATGCCCATCTTGGCGAGCACCGCCTTGGCGACTTCCGGCGCTTCGCCGGTCAATTTGCCGTCAGGCGTGGCGAAACCGAACGGCGCCTCATTGGCGAAGCCGACGCGGATATAGCCGTCCTTCTTGGCGCGTTCGAGCGTCGTTTCGGCATGGGCCGGCAGTGACGTGAATGCGGTCGCGGCGAGCGCAAGACAGGCGGCGGCCTTCACGAGCGCGCGGCGGGATATCTGTGACGTGAACATGCTTTCCCCTTTTCTTCTTCGATAATTATCGGGCTCGAACGATGTTTCTCCACCATCGCGTCAAGCGCACTAAGACGTATACAACTCATCTGGACATATCGCAAGACGCACTGTACGAATCTGGAAAAATCGCCATTGGGCTTGATTGTGCGGCTTTGTGATGCGCAAGTTGTGCACAATTAAGGTGTGCTTTCTCGATGCGATACGAACCGCCTTTGGATGAGGGCAGGAAGGAAAACGGCTTTGGACGCGTCGGGCGGGCCCACCAAGGCGGAATACGCGCGGCGCCTGGCCGACGTGAAGCAACGCATGGCAAAGGCCGGCTTCGATCTCAATCATCTGCCAGGATCCCAGCGCCAGCGAAGGCGGCGGCGAGCGGCTCTGCGACGTGACCCGCGATCCCATCTTCATCGACTGACCATCAGCCCAGGACCGGCAACTCAAGGACACCTCAATGGACCGCAATCCCTTTTCCGAAGCCGAGATCGCCGGCCGCTTGTCGAAAGTTCGCACGGCATTGGCAGAGCGCAAGCTCGACGCCGCCGTCTTCGCCTCGCCGGAGACTGTTTTCTACCTCACCGGCCTCGACCATTGGGGTTATTTCGCGCCGCACCTCCTGATCGTCACGCTCGACCGGCGTCCTATCCTGGTCACCCGGTCGATGGAGAAGGTGACGATCGAGAATCAGGTGAAGGCAGCAGAATTCCGCGGTCACTCCGACAGCGAGACCGCGGCCGACCTCGCCGCGCGCGTCATTTCCGAACTCGGCCTGGCCGGCAAACGGATCGGCATCGAAAACTGGACGTCCGGCCTCAGCCACGGCCTCGCCCTGAAGCTTGAGGCGCAGGCCGACGCCAAGTGGAGCGACGTCTCGGGACTGGTCGACAAGATGCGGTTGGTGAAGAGCGCCGAGGAACAGGTGCTGATGCGCCGCGCCGCCAAGGTCACGGATGCTGCGGCAGGTGCCGCCATCGCTGCCATCTCCGACGGCGCCGCCGAGCAGGAGGTTGCCGCCCAATGCGTGGCGGCGATGGTGCGCGCCGGCGGCCACGCGCCGGGCTTCGGCCCGTTCATCCGGCCCGCCGCCCGGCTCGGCGAGGAGCACACGACCTGGGGCGACGGCATCTATCGCAGCGGCGAGCCGGTCTTCGTCGAACTGTCGGGCTGTGTCTCGCGCTATCACGCGCCGCTTGGCCGGCTGATCCGCATCGGCAACATCAAGGACGAAGATGCCGCCATGGCCGAGGTCACGGCCAAGGCATTCGAGGCCGTCGTCAGGGCGCTCGAGCCAGGTGCCAGGGCGCGCGATGTCTACGCCGCCTGGCAAGGCGTCGCCGACGAGGCCGGCCTGTCGCATTATCGCCGCCATCATTGCGGCTATCTCGTCGGCATCGGCCAGCCGCCCTCATGGACCGGCGGCAATTCGGTGACGGGCCTCAGGCACGATTCCGATCTCGAAATCGAGACCGGGATGAGCTTCCACATCCTGTCCTGGCTGATGGGCACCGGCCGCGGCGACCATTTCATCTCCAACACCGTGCTGCTGACCGATGCGGGGGCCGAAGTGCTGACCCGCACCCCGGCCGGCCCGATCGTCCGCTAGACCATGAACATGGCGCGCTATTCGGCGTTTTCGATTTTCCGCAATGCCCTTTCCGGCCAGAAGAACTGGCGGCGCGCCTGGCGCGCGGCCGAGCCGAAGCCCGCCTATGACGTGATCGTCGTCGGTGGGGGCGGGCATGGCCTTGCGACGGCTTTCTACCTCGCCGAGAACCACGGCATCCGCAATGTCGCCGTTCTGGAAAAGGGCTATGTCGGCGGCGGCAATGTCGGCCGCAACACCACCGTCATCCGCTCCAACTACCTGCTCGACGGCAACACCCAGTTCTACGAATTCTCGGTCAAGCTGTGGGAAGGCTTGTCGCGGGCGCTGAACTTCAACGTGATGTTTTCGCAGCGCGGCCAGATCGTCACTGCCCATTCGGCCGATCAACTCGACACATTCAGCCATCGCACCAACATCATGCGTCTGAACGGCATCGACGCCGACATACTCGACCGCGACGCTGTGCGCCGGCTGGTACCCTATCTCGATTTCTCCGAAACCGCGCGATTTCCGATCCATGGTGCGATCTTGCAAGGCCGCGCAGGCACCGCCCGCCATGATGCCGTCGCCTGGGGCTATGCGCGCGCTGCCGACGGCCACGGGGTCGACATCATCCAGAATTGCGAGGTGACCGGCTTTGTCCGCAACGGCGAAAGGATCGTCGGCGTCGAGACCAGCAAGGGCCGCATCGGCGCCGGCAAGGTCGGCCTCGCCGTCGCAGGCCATACTTCGCTCCTTGCCGCCAAGGCCGGCCTGGAACTGCCGATCGAAAGCCACGTGCTCCAGGCTTTCGTCACCGAGCCGCTCAAGCCGCTGGTAGATCACGTCGTCGCTTATGGCGCAGACCATTTCTATGTCAGCCAGTCCGACAAGGGCGGGCTGGTCTTCGGCGGCAATCTCGACGGCTACAATTCCTACGCCCAGCGCGGCAATCTCGGCGTCGTGCGCGAAGTGGCGGAGGCGGCGATAGCCCTGATGCCCTGCATCTCGCGTGTCAGGCTGCTGCGCCATTGGGGCGGCGTCATGGACATGACGCCGGACGCCAGTCCGATCATCTGCCCGACCCCGATAGAAGGGCTCTATCTCAATGGCGGCTGGTGCTATGGCGGCTTCAAGGCGACGCCGGCCTCCGGCTGGTGCTTTGCCCATATGCTGGCCACCGGCAAGCCGCATCCGCTGACCGCCGCCTACACGCTCGACCGTTTCCGGACCGGCCACACGCTCGACGAGGCCGGCGCAGGCCCCTCGGCCTGGCTGCAATAGAGAACGAGAGAAATGCTTCGCATCGACTGCCCATGCTGCGGCCCGCGCGACCATGACGAGTTCCGCTATGGCGGCGACGCTTCCGCGGTGCGCCCGGCGCATGACGATCCCGATCCGGAGGCGTGGTACCGCTATGTCTACGTGCGCAAGAACCCGGCGGGGCCGCACCGGGAATTCTGGCAGCACGTGACCGGCTGCCGGCAATGGCTGGTCATCGAGCGCGACACGAGGAACCACGCTATCGCATCGGTCGGCTTCGCCAGGAACATGCCAGCATGAAAATGATTGGAAATCGTCTGGCCGCCGGCGGCCGTATCGACCGCACGCAGCCGCTCCGCTTCACATTCGACGGCCGCGAGCTGGGCGGCTATCGAGGCGATACGCTTGCTTCCGCGCTGCTTGCCAATCGGCTCATGCTGACAGCCCGCAGCTTCAAATACCATCGGCCGCGCGGCATCTTCTCGGCCGGCCCGGAAGAACCCAACGCGCTGGTTACGCTCGGAAGCGGCGGACGGCGCGAACCGAACCTTCCGGCCACGACACTGGAACTGGCTGAAGGTATGACTGCCGAAAGCCAGAATCGCTGGCCGTCCCTTGCCTTCGACGTGCAGAGCGTCAACGGCCTGTTTGCGCCCCTCCTTTCCGCCGGCTTCTACTACAAGACCTTCATGGGTCCGACCCGCCGCGCCTGGATGTTTTACGAGCATTTCATCCGCAAAGCCGCGGGATTGGGCCGTGCCGGCACCGAACCCGATCCCGACCGTTACGAGACCGGGCATGCATTTGCCGATGTTGCAGTCGTCGGCGGCGGCCCTGCCGGCCTGTCGGCGGCGCGCGCCGCGGCAGCCAGCGGCGCCAGGGTCGTCCTCGTCGAACAGGACTTTCTGCTCGGTGGCCAGCTTCTTGCCGAGCGCACCGATGGCAAGGCGGCAGCCTGGCTGACAAAGATCGAGGCGGAGCTTGCAGGCCAGCCCAACGTCACCCTGATGCGCAAGACGATGGCCTTCGGCACCTATGACGGCAACACGCTGGGGCTGATCGAGCGGCATGACGGCCAAGTCGCGCAAGGCGCTGCGCGGCAGGTTTTCACCGTGCTTCGCGCCGGCTCGATCATCTTTGCCGCCGGTGCTATCGAACGGCCGCTGGTGTTCTCCAACAACGACCGGCCAGGCATCATGCTGGCGTCCGCCGCCCGCACCTATCTCAACCGCTTCGCCGTGCTGCCGGGAAAGAATATCCTCGTGGCCACGATGAACAACGGCGCCTATCGCGCTGCTTTCGACCTCGCCGCCGCCGGCGCGCGAGTGACGGTCGCGGACCAGCGCGGCGCTCCGCCCGCCGGTCTGGCGGCGGAAGCCGGACGCCTGAACGTAGAGATCCGCTCCGGAACCCGGATCGCCGATCTGCGCGGCAGCCATGCGGTGAAGGCCGTACGGCTTGCCGGCCCGAGCGCCAAATCGGAAATCGCCTGCGATTTCGTCTGCGTCTCCGGCGGCTGGTCGCCGACCGTGCATCTCACCTCGCATCTTGGCGCCAGGCCCGTCTATCGCGACGACATCGACGGCTTCGTTCCGGGCGGCTTTCCGGCAGGCCAGTTCGGCGCCGGCGCGATGATGGGGCGCTTCTCGACCGCCGACGCGATCGAGGACGGCCACCGCGCCGGCGTCGAAGCGGCATGCTTCTGTGGAAAACCGGCGGCCATGCCGGCGCCGGATGAACTCGATCTCGAAGGGGCCCCGGCCGCTCCCTTTCGTGCGATCTCTTCCGCGGGGCGCGGCAAGGCCTTCGTCGATCTACAGATGGATGTGACCACCAAGGACGTCGAGCTCGCCCATCGCGAGGGCTATGAATCGGTAGAACACCTGAAGCGCTACACCACGCTCGGCATGGGGACCGACCAGGGCAAAACCAGCAATTTCGCAGCACTTTCGGCCATGGCGGCGCTGCGCCGGGCAACGATTGCGCAAACCGGAACCACGACCTTTCGCCCGCCCTACGCGGCGGTCGCGATCGGCGCGCTGGCCGGTCGCGCCGTCGGTCATCACTTCAAGCCGGTCCGTCGCACGCCGATGCACGACTGGCACCTGGCAAACGGTGCCGAGATGCTCGAGGTCGGTCTCTGGATGCGTCCGTATTTCTATCGCGATGCCGGACGCGACGTGAATGAAGCCTATGTCGCGGAGATGCGGATCGTGCGCGGCGGCGCCGGGCTGATGGACATTTCCACCCTCGGCAAGATCGACGTGCAGGGGCCGGACGCGGCCATATTCCTCGACCGTGTCTACGCCAACGGTTTCGCCAAGCTTCCCGTTGGCCGCGCGCGCTACGGCGTCATGCTGCGCGACGACGGCGTCGTCTTCGACGACGGCACCACCACGCGCTTGTCGCAAAATCGCTTCTTCATGACCACCTCTACCGCCAGGGCCGCCGATGTCCTGTCGCGGCTGGAATTCCTGCTCGACACCGCCTGGCCGGATTTGCGTGTCGCGGTCTCTTCGGTAAGCGACGAGTGGGCGGCGATGTCGATCGCCGGGCCACGAAGCCGCGATGTCCTTGCCGCCGCCTTTCCCACGCTCGATGTCTCCAACGAGACGCTGCCGCATATGGGCGTCATCGAAGCCGGGTTCGACGGACGGGCCCTGCGCGTTATCCGCCTCAGCTATTCCGGCGAGCGCGCCTACGAGATCTATGTCGGCGCCAGCGCCGGCGAACAGGCCTGGAGCCGTCTCATCGAAGCAGGCGCGCCGTTCGGCCTCAAACCTTATGGCGTCGAGGCGCTTGGTGCGCTGCGCGTCGAAAAGGGCCACGTCGCCGGGCCCGAGATCGATGGCCGCACCACGCTCGACGATCTCGGCCTCGGGCGCATGGCCGGCAAACGCGGCGGATTCGTCGGCGACGTCCTGCGTCGTCGTCCGGCCTTTCAGGCACCCGACCGCCAGCGCCTCATCGGGCTGGAATGCATCGAGGACGGCAAGCGGCTGCGCGGAGGCGCCATAGTGTTCCTGCCTGGCGATGCCGTCACCGGCCACGGGCGCGGTCGGATCACCTCGGTTACCTTCAGCCCGGAACTCGGCCACTATGTCGGACTGGCGCTGTTCGCGGGCAATGCCGCGGCCGAAGGAGACGAGGTCATCGCGGTCTACCCGATGCGGACAGAGACGGTTCGCGCCCGCGTCGTGCCTTCTGTCTTCCTAGACCCCAAGGGAGAGCGCATGCATGGTTGAACCTGTGCTGTCGAAGGACTTCAACCTGTGGGCCTCCGATTGCCCGATCGTTCAGATCGAGGGCTGGGAAGAAACGCTGACAAGATTCGAAACGAGCGTCTCGCAGGCCTTGGGCGCGACGCTTCCTGCCGACGTCGGCGAGACGGTTCGGCATGCTGGCGCCCTCATCGTCAGGATCGCGCCCCGCCGTCTTTGGCTGATCGTCGAGACAGGTGCGGAACCGCCGGCCATTGCGATCGATCCTGAATTGGGCTGCTCGGTTCTGCTCGGCGAAGGCCGGGTGCGATTCAGGATGGAGGGTGCGCGTCTTCAGGACATTCTCTCTGCCTGCATGCCGGTCGACTGGTCGTCCGCCGCTTCGGCTCCCGGCCGTGCCGTACAGACGTCCGTCCATCACGTGCCGGCGCTCTATCTGCGAACGGGCGAGAGCAGCTGCGACCTGATCGTGCCGCGAAGCTTCGCCCGCAGCCTTGCCGACTGGATTGCCGCCGCGCGTTAAAGCAACCCCAGGAAAAGTGCGTAACGTTTTTCCGCTCGCGATTGCGTAAGGAAAAAGCTGGACCTGTCCGGCGATCCTGTCGGCCGCTAAACCGGCAGGACTCACCGCGCGCATACCTTTTGCACGACGCTCGATACAGTCGTCCGCATCGGCGAAGGTCTCGGCATCACTGGTGGAGGCCGACACGCCACGGCAGCGCGCCGGCCTCCGCCTTGGTTAGCGGCTCAGTTGTGGCGGATTTCCGTGCCGAGCACTTTCAGGCACTCACGGATGAAGGCGGCCAGCGCCGTCCATCCCTTGGCCGACACCATCGTACCATCGACATAGGCTTCCGTCGGCGAGAGGTCGATATAGGTACCGCCCGCGAGAGTGACTTCCGGCTCGCAGGCGCCCAGCGCCCCGACCTTCTTGCCGCGCACGACGCCGTCGACCGCAATCAGGATCTGCACGCCATGGCAGATCGTGAAGATCGGCTTCTTGGTCTCGTGAAAGTGTCGAACGATCGTCTGCACCCGCTTGTCGGTGCGGATGTATTCCGGTCCGCGTCCGCCCGCGCAGTAGACCGCGTGGTACTGGTCGAGCTGCTTTTCCGCATCCGAGAACGTCTTGTTGATCAGCGCGTAGTGCCCGAGCTTTTCGGTGTAGGTCTGGTCCCCTTCGAAATCGTGCAGCGAGGTCTTGATCAGGTCGCCCGCATTCTTGTCGGGGCAGACGACATGGACCGTGTGACCAACGGCTTCCATCGCTTGCTGGTAAACGAAAATCTCGTATTCCTCGGTGAACTCACCGGTCAGCATCAATATCTTCTTGCCTGGCATAGCTCTTCCTCTCTGTTGTTGGCATGCAAGGCGCATCACGCGCCTTGCCTCATTCGGATGCGGGCCTCAGAACGGGGAGGCGGGGAAGTAATATTCCTTGGCGTTGGCCTGGGTTATGAGCGGGGCGTCGAGTTTGACGGCACCGCGAACCGGAGCCTGACCGATCAAGTTGGCCACGGTCATGTAGATAGCGGTCTTGATCATCGCCGGCGGATACGGCGTCTCGACCGGTGTCATCGCATCCCCGTCTATCACCTTCTTCACGATGTCCTTCATGCCGTTGCCGCCGAGCGCTAGCTTGATATCGGTTCGGCCGGACTGCTTGACGGCCTCGAGCACACCGAGAAGCATGTCGTCGTCATTGGCCCAGACCGCATCGATGTGCGGGTGCTTGGCCAGGTAATCCTGCATGAGCTTGAAGGCCTCGTCGCTGTTCCAGTGGGCATACTGCATGTCGAGCACCTTCAGGCCGGTGCCCTTGATGGTATCCTCGAAGCCCTTGATGCGCTCGTCGTCGATGACGGTGGGAATGCCGCGCAGCACGACGACGTCACCTTTGCCGCCCAGTTTGTCGATCATGAACTTCGCCGTATTGGTGCCAACCGCGATGTTGTCGCCGGCAAGATACAGGTCCTGAATGGAAGGGTCGGTCAATCCCCTGTCGACGACGGTGATGAACGTACCCATCTCCTTGATGGCTTTCACCGGCTGGGTCAGTTCCTCGGAGGTGTAGGGCAGGATCACCAGCGCATCCAACTTGCGGCTGGCCGACAGATCCTCCAGCGCGCTTACCTGGTCGGCCGCCGAGGGCGACGTCTTCACGACGACTTCGACATCCGGGAAGGCCGCGTTGATTTCCTTTGCGGCGGCCTGCGCGTGATAGACGATGCCGGCCGTCCAGCCATGATCCGCCGCCGGGATCGACACCGCGACCACCTTCTTGTCGGCTGCAAGCGCCTGGCCGGCCACCATCAGTGCGCCGACTGCCGCAACGGCAACCCATTTCCTGCTAAACATAAATACCTCCCAGAGATATGGACCACACAACAGGCGCCCGTCCGGTCCGAAGACGAGCTATTTCGAAAATCTTTGCACGAGCATGGCGATGATGATGATGACGCCCTGCACCGCGGCGACGAGGTATTCGGAAACGAAATCCGACAACACCATCAGGTTGGCGATCAGCTCCAGGATCACCGCACCGGCGATGGTGCCCCAGATGCGGCCCTTGCCGCCCCGCAGCGCCGTTCCGCCAATGACAACGGCCGTTATCACCTGCAGCTCCCAAAGCTGTCCGGTGGTCGGGGTGGCGGCTCCCAGACGAGGCACGTAACAGATGGCGGCGACCGCCACGCATGCACCCTGGATGACATAGGCAATGGTGCGCGTCTTGACGACCGAGATGCCCGAATAGCGGGCGACGTCCTCGTTCGCGCCCACCGCCGCGCATTTGCGGCCATATTTGGTCTTGTAGAGGACAAATGCGCCGACCACCGCAACGAGCGCCGACAGAAGGATCGGCACCGGAATGCCCGCGACGGCGCCGAAATAGACCGGCCGGTACGCGTCCCGCAGCGAGCGATCGATCGGGATCGTGCCGCCATCGGTCATATAGGTGATCAGTGCGCGGAAGATACCCATTGTGCCGAGCGTGGCGATGAACGGCTCGATCCTTCCGACCGTGACGATGAGACCGTTCGCGAGGCCGCATAGAAGCCCCGCGACGACTGCTATCACCATGCCTGCCGGGATGGCCCAAAGGCCGAGGCTGGGGGCCATCATGTTCATGAACATGATCGTGACGCCGGCGATGAAGGCGACCATCGAGCCGACCGAAAGGTCGAGCCCGCCTGATGAGATCACGAATGTGGCGCCGACGGCTATGATGGCGACATAAGCGCTGCGCGTGATCACGTTGCCTAGGTTTGTCGCGGAAAGAAAATCCGGATTGATGAGGAATCCCGCCACCAGCAGTGCGAACAATGCGAGGAAAGGGCCGGCATCCGTCCACGAGAAATGGTGCTGCCTGTCGCTTCGGGCAGACATGGAATGGGTAAGCGCCGTCACTGTCTTCCTCCTTGGGCCGTGCCATGGCCTTTGTCACTGGTCGCCAGCAGCGCGATGTTGCTTTCGATCATCGTTTCGCCCGAGACCTCGCCGCTGATCCTGCCTTCGCGCATGACCAGGACGCGGTCGCAGATGCCGACCAGTTCCTGCATCTCCGACGAGATGACGATGCAGGCTTTGCCTTGGCCCACGAGTTCCTGGATGAAGGCGTAGATCTGCGCCTTGTTGGCGATGTCGATCCCGCGCGTCGGCTCATCGATGATCACGACCGAAGGATTGGTCAGGAGCACCTTGGCCAGCAGAAGTTTCTGCTGGTTTCCGCCCGAAAGCTGCCCTGCCCTGGCGTTGTGGCTCTTCACCCGGATGTCGTAGCTGGAGACGGCCCGGGCGAGCGCCTCGGATTCGCGACCGCGCAGAACCAGCAGCCCCGGATGCAGAAGGCCAAGCGACGAGAGGGTCAGGTTCGGCGCCAGCCGCTCCTGCAAAAGCAGGCCCTTGCCCTTGCGATCTTCCGTCAGATAGCCGATGCCCGCGTCTATGGCCTCGCGCTGTGAACGTATCTGTATCGGCGAACCGTTGAGCTCGATCGTAGCCGTCGCCGGCCTAAGCCCCACAATGCCTTCGAACAACTCGGTTCGCCCCGCCCCGATCATGCCGGCGAAGCCAAGAATCTCGCCTTTGTGAACGGTAAAGGACACGTCCCGTGCATAACCTGGAACAGTCGCGTTTCTGACGGTCAGCATGGGCCGGCTCGTCTGGACCTCGCGCTTGTGAGGATAAAGCGCGGCGAGTTCGCGCCCGACCATAAGCTGCGCCATGTCGGCCTGGCTCAACGCATGGCCGGGATAGGTGCCGATCATCTTGCCGTCGCGCAGGACCGTGACCTTGTCCGCCAGCCGCTGCACCTCGTCGAGGCGGTGGCTGATGTAGAGAACGGCGATGCCCCGCGCCCTGAGCCCGAAGATAATGGCGAGCAAACGCTCGACCTCCCCACCGGTCAGCACCGCTGTCGGCTCATCGAAGATGACGACCCTGTGGTCGTCGAGCAACGCGCGGGCGATTTGCACGAGCTGGCGATCCGCCAGCGAAATGTCCCGGACCAGCGCGGTCGGCGACACCTCGCAACCGATCTCGGCCAGTTTCGCGGCCGCTATGCGGCGCATGGCGCCATCATCGACGATTCCGCGCCTGGAGAGCTCGCGGCCGAGAAAGAGATTGTCAGTCACCGTGAGCGCTTCGGCCAGGAGGATTTCCTGATGCACCAGCGCGATGCCTGCCGCCTGCGCCTGGTGAGGTGTCCTGAAACTCACGCGGTCACCGGCCATGGACAGGCTGCCGGCGGTTGGCTCGATGTAACCGGAAAGCAAGCGCATGAACGTCGACTTGCCGGCGCCATTCTCGCCGATGACGGCATGGATCTCGCCAGGGAAAATATCCAGCGTGATGTCCGACAACACGGTCACCGGGCCGTATTGTTTGCAAAGCCCTTCCGCGCGCAGCACCGGAGCCACAGCCTGTGTGGGCTCCGGCGGCAAAGCGGTGACGCTTCCGTCGATGCGAGTGGCAACTGACATCGCGGCCTACTCGAATGCAGGCAGGAGCCTGTCCCGCGAATTCTCTATGTGCACGCGCATCGCCTTTTCGGCGGCAACCGGATCGCTGGCCGCGAAAGCGGCGAGGATGGCTTCGTGCTCGTCGAGCGCCTCCTCGGTGACCCGCGAGTGATACATCAGGCGGAAAATGTGGAAGTGGGTGTGCTGGTGGTTCAGCGTTTCGCGGATGAGCTCGTTCTGCGCGAACTCCATGACCTTGTCGTGGAAGATGGCATCCTGGCGGGCGAAGTTCGAATAACGCAGGCGTTCGTCCTTGCCCACGCGCCTGGCCATCACGCCAGCCGCCTCCTGCAAAATCATCAGCCGGGCTTCGTCGAGCGCAGCGGCTGCCTTGGCGGCGGCTGCAGGTTCGAGCAGCAGGCGCAGTTCATAGAGTTCGTCGAAACGGCGCCGTGTGATCTGGGGCGCGGCCCGGTACCCGATCAGATGGGTTTTCACCACCAGGCCCTCGCCTTCCAGCCGCCCAAGAGCTTCGCGGATCGGCGTATGCGAGACGTTGAACTCCTTGACGAGGTTGTCGACGGTGATCCGCGATCCCGGAGCTATCTTCAGCGACATCAGCTGCTGGAAGATCGCCTCGTAGACGTCGCCCGACAGGCTGTTGGCGCGCTGGATGCGGCCCGTCAACCGAGCGTCGTTGTCGGCAGTAAGGTCTGGATTCTGCATGTTTTGCCTCTTGACAGGGGCGACCTCTAACACGATGCTCCGCGCAATTCAATCCTATATCCTATACGATTTTATAGAGGATATTTCGTGAGGCAGGAAAACTCGACGACGGCTCTGGCCCGTGCCTTGCCCGAACCACGCCACGCACGCTGGGCAAGCGGTGATCTCCGATCCCCCGCTCCCCAATCCATATTCGAAGGACACAGTTCATGACGCTATTTGCAGCAGTCCGGTTGCCGCGTGAGATTCTTTTCGGCAAAGGCCAGCGCCATGCGCTGCCTGATATTGCCGCCAAATATGGCCGGCGCGCATTCATCTGCACGGATGAGCGTTTCGCCGGAACGCCAATGTTCGCGCAAATCAGCGCGGCACTGAGAGCTGGCTCGATCGAAACGCTCGTGTACGATCGCATCCTCCCGGATGTCCCCCGTGACAGCGTTGCCGTCTGCGCCGCCCATGCGAAGGACTTCAAGCCGGACATGGTGATCGGGATCGGTGGCGGCAGCTGCCTGGACATGGCCAAAAGCGCCGCGTTGCTGATTAGCCACGGCGGGCGGCTTCAGGACTACTACGGGGAGTTCAAGGTGGCCGGCCCCACGCTCCCGGTAATCGCGGTCCCGACCACCGCCGGCACCGGTTCGGAAGTGACGCCGGTAGCGGTGATCTCCGATCCGGAGCGAACACTGAAGGTCGGCATTTCCAGTCCCCATCTCATTGCCGCGGTCGCGCTCTGCGATCCGGAACTCACCGCGACATGCCCGCCCTCCCTCACGGCAATCGCCGGAGCCGACGCGCTCACCCACGCGATCGAAGCCTTCACGTCCGCCAAACGCGGCTCCGATCCGCACTTGCCGCAGCGGCATGTCTTTGTCGGCAAGAGCGCGCTGACCGATCATTTCGCGCTGCTGGCCATCCAACTCCTGGGCCGCAGTCTCGAAAAGGCTTACCGGGACGGCTCGGACGAAGACGCACGCGCCGATGTCATGATGGGAGCGCTGGCGGCCGGCTGCGCTTTCGGCACGGCCGGAACGGCGGCTGCCCACGCCGTGCAATATCCCGTCGGCGCGCTTACCCACACGCCGCACGGATTAGGCGTGGCGACGATGCTTCCCTACGTGATGAGCTACAATCTGCCCGCCGCGACCGACGAAATAGCGGCGGTCGGCGCCGCTCTGGGGGTGACGGAGACAAAGAGCGCCGAGGCGACCGCGCGCGCCACCATCGATGAGGTGGCCCGGCTGTTCGCGGCGATCGGCATCACCCGCACGCTGGCCGATCTGGGTCTTCCACACGACAAGATCGACTGGACCGCCGAGCAGGCGCTCGGCATCGATCGGCTGATCAAGAACAACCCTCGTCCTTTCGACATCGCCGCGATGCGGCGGCTGGTGAGGGCCGCCTATGACGGCGACATGGCCGCAAGCTCAGTCTGACCAGAGGTGATGAGATGAACGTACCCCAAGGGCAACTCAACGAAGATCCCGACATGTTCGATTACACCACATTCTCGCACGGCCTCTATATCGACGGACACTGGCGACCGTCTTCCGACGGTCGTCTCATTGAGGTGATCGATCCTTCCACGGAGGCCGTGATTGCGGCTGTCCCGGACGCCACGATTGCCGATGCCGCCGCTGCCGTCGAGGCGGCTGCGAAGGCGGCGGCAGGCTGGCGCGCAACCGCGCCGCGCAAGCGTTCGGAAATACTGCGGCGTTGTTTCGAATTGATGGTCGAACGGTCCGATACGCTGGCGGCGCTGATCTCGCTGGAGAACGGCAAGGCGCTGCGCGACGCGCGCGGCGAGGTCGCCTATGCGGCTGAATTCTTCCGCTGGAATGCCGAGGAAGCGGTGCGCATCAGCGGCGAGTTCGGCCTGGCGCCGTCAGGCGCCAACCGGATCGTCGTCGATTATCATCCGATCGGCATCTGCGTGCTCATAACGCCCTGGAATTTCCCCGCCGCCATGGCGACACGCAAGATCGCGCCGGCGCTGGCCGCCGGCTGCACCGTCATTCTGAAGCCCGCCAGCGAGACGCCCCTGACCGCCTACGCGCTCGCCGCGCTGTACGAGGAGGCGGGTGTGCCTCCCGGCGTCGTCAATGTGCTCACCACTTCGAACCCCGGACCAGTGACCTCCGCCATGCTCGCCGACCCGCGCGTCCGGAAGCTATCCTTCACCGGTTCGACCGGCGTGGGTCGTGTTCTGCTGGCCGAAGCCGCCAAGCACGTCATCTCATGCTCGATGGAACTCGGCGGCAACGCCCCGTTCATCGTCTTCGATGACGCCGATCTGGACGCGGCCCTCGACGGCGCGATGGTCGCCAAGATGCGAAACGCCGGCGAGGCCTGCACGGCAGCCAACCGCATCTACGCGCAGGCCGGCATCCATGACGCTTTTGCCGAAGGTCTGCGCCAACGCATGGCCGCGCTCAAGCTCGGTTCAGGCACCGACCCGGACACCGAATGCGGTCCGATGATTACCAGGAAGGCCGTCGACAAGATCGATCGGCTGGTCAAGGACGCGGTCGCCCGTGGGGCCACGATCCTGTGCGGCGGCGCGGTCGCCGACGACAAGGGCTATTTCTATCCGCCGACCGTCCTTCGGGACGTGCCCGCCAATGCCGAGATGGCGCAGGAGGAGATATTCGGTCCGGTGGCCCCGATCAGCCGCTTCGAGAACGAGGACGAAGTCATCGCGCGCGCCAACGACACGGAATACGGCCTTGCCGCCTACATCTACACGCGTGATCTGGCCAGGGGCATGCACGTGGCATCGAAGATCGAAACGGGCATGGTCGCGCTCAATCGCGGCCTGATGTCGGATCCGGCGGCACCTTTCGGCGGCGTCAAGCAGAGCGGCCTTGGCCGCGAAGGCGGACAGAAGCACGGCATTGCCGAGTTCATGGAGGCGAAGTACATCGCCGTGACCATGTGAACGGGCACCCCATGCAGAATGATCCTTTCCGCATCCGCGACCACGTCGCCGAGTTCGACGACATCGTCGCCGAGATCGTTCGTCGCAGCACGGAGGTGCGCGCAACAATACCGATGGTTGCCGACATCGCCTATGGAGCGGATGCCACCGAGACCATCGACCTGTTCTTTCCGGAGGGCAAACGCGACCGCCTGCCGGTCCATGTGTTCATCCATGGCGGCTACTGGCGCATGTTCTCCAAGCGCGACTATTCCTATGTCGCCGAGACGGTGACGCGCGCCGGCGCAATCGCGGTCATCGTCGATTATGCGCTGATGCCGGCTGTGAGGATGGCCACGATCGTCGACCAGGTGCGGCGCGCCAAAAGCTGGGTGCTCGACCATATCGGCGATCACGGCGGCGATACCGAGCGCCTGACCGTGAGCGGACATTCAGCCGGCGCCCAACTTGCGACGATGCTTTTCAATGACGACGGCCGGACATCGACAATCAAAGGCGCGTTGCTGCTTGGCGGGCTCTACGACCTGAAGCCGCTTCAGACCTCCTTCCTTGCCGCCGAGATCGCGATCACGGACGAGGATGCAGCCAGGTTCTCGCCGCTCACCCGCCGTTTCGATCCGTCAGTGTCGGTCGAGATCGCTGTCGGCGCCGACGAAACGCCGCCATTCCACAGGCAGGCCGAGGTGTTTGCGCGGCATCTGAAGGAGCAGGGACTACAGGTCTCGCAGACCGCCCTTCCTGGAGCCAATCACATGAGCAGCGTTCTCGACCTCGGCTTGGCCGGCACCGAGGCGGCAACCATGCTGACAAACCTGGTTTCCGGCTGAGGCCATTGGCGTTCCGTCAAAAGCTGGCACTTTCAGCTGTCACCCGCGTCCCGAGCGCTTTACCTGTCTCCATCGGATCTGCTCTCACCGCGCGGGGTTGGAAACGATCGCTCATGCGATGCCAGCGCCAGCTGGCTGAGCATAACGAATTGACGGACATCCACCGGCCGCGCAACGAGGTCGTCGAGCTTCCCGAACAGCGGCATCAGATGTGGCATGGAGAGGTGCCTGTCGAGATCGTCCTTCGAACGCCAGTTCTCGTAAAACATGAATACGCAGGGGTCAGCCGGGTCGACATGGAAGTCGTAGTTGATGCAGCCCTCCTCGGCACGTGTCGGTTCGACGAGGCCCGACAGGATTCTTTGCAGTTCATCGCGGGTTTCGGGTTTGGCAACCACGGTGCCGATGACCGTATAGGGAACCGTCATCTCATTTCCTCCCCTGGCTGAGTGCAACGGCAAGGATGATGATGGCGCCGCGCGCGATTAGCTGCTGGCTGAACTCCAACCCCATCAGAATCAGGCCGTTATTGATGAGGCCGATCATCAGCGCGCCGACAATTGTCCCGATCACCGTGCCGGAGCCGCCGAACAGGCTGGTGCCGCCAAGCACCGCCGCGGCTATCACCGACAGTTCGTCGCCTTGGCCGAGTTGGAAGCGCCCCGATTGCAGCCGGCCGGCGTAAAGCATTCCGGCCAGCGCCGCCGCCATGGCCGAGATGGTAAGCACGCGGAACTTGACCGACTTGGTGTCGATGCCGGAATAACGCGCCGCGATCTCGCCGCCGCCGGTGGCCAGCACGCGGCGGCCAAAGCTCGTTCGCCTCAAAACGACGTGGCCGACGGCTCCCAGCACCAGCATCCAGATCAGCAGCACCGGCACCGGCCCGACATTGCCGCCGCCGAAGATCCAGGAGTAGCTCTTCGAGATGATCGGCACCGCAGCCGTATCGCTGATCCACATTGCGGTGCCGGTAGCGATGCCCATCATAGCCAACGTGGTAAGGAAGGATGGAATTCCGACCCGCGTCGTCAACAGGCCGTTGAAGGTGCCGACGACGGCGCCTGTGGCGAGCCCCGCCATCACACCGGTGATCGGTCCGCCGGCGTCGATCGCCATCGCCGTCGTCACCGAGGCGAGACCCGCGACGGCACCAACGGACAGGTCGATCTCGCCTGCCGACAGAACATAGGTCATGGCGATCGCCATCACCGCGATCATCGCCGTCTGCCGCACGATGTTGAGCAGGTTGTTGAGGTTGAGGAAGCCCTTGTCGAACAACGTTATCGCGAAAATGATGAAGATGACGACGAAACCGATGTAGATGATGTTCTGCCGCCAGTTGGTGAGCCCAAGCCTCGCTGCCAGCGAGGACTGGGACGCGGCAGCCTGACTAGTGGACATGTATTCCTCCCTGGCTCTTGCTCAGCGCTTTCTGGATGACGATCTGCAGCTTGCGCTCGGCCGCCTGGAGTCGCGCAACCGGATCGTTCTTTGGCGCCGAGGGATCGTCGAGATCGGCGCGGCTGACATCGTTCACGACGCGCCCCTCGGAGACGACGATGATACGGTCGCAGGCCGACAGCATCTCGGACAGCTCCGACGAGATCATGATGATTGCCTTGCCGGCGTTGGCGAGCTGGCGAACCAGCAGGATGATTTCCGACTTCGAACCGATATCGATGCCGGAGGTCGGCTCGTCGAGGACCAGGATCTCCGGATTCCTCGAAAGCCATTTGCCGATGACGACCTTCTGCTGGTTGCCGCCCGAAAGTGTGCGCACCGGGCTGTCGCGCGATGCAGTCTTGATCCGCAGCTGGGCGATCTGGCGATCAGTCAGCTCGCGCATCTTTTTCGTCGACACAAAGGCCTTGCTGCTCAACTGGTCGAGCACGGCGAGCGTCATGTTGGAGGCGACCGAATGCTCCGCGATGACGCCCTGCCGTAGCCGATCCTCCGGCACCAGCGCCACACCGGCCTCGATGGCGTCACTTGGTCTGGCGATCGCCACCGGCTCGCCGGCAATGCGGATCTCGCCTTCGACGATCGGATCTATGCCGGCGATGACGCGCGCGATCGCCGACCGCCCGGAGCCCAGCAGCCCGGCTAGGCCGACCACTTCGCCGCTGTGGACGACGAAGCTGACGTTCTTCGGTTTCTCCACCCCTGAAACACCGTCGAGCTCAAGCAGCGGCGCCCCGACATTCGATTCGCCGCGTACCACGTCGGACAGACCACGCGAGCGTTTGCCGACAATATGCTCAATCATCGTTTCGATCGGCAGTTCCGACATCGGCGCGGTGATGACGTTGCGGCCATCGCGCAAGATCGTGGCGCGGTCGGCGATGCGGGCTATCTCGTCCATGCGGTGCGAGACATAGATGATGGCGACGCCTTCCGATCTCAGTTTGCGCAGGAAGGCAAACAGCCGCTCGACATCGGATACCGCCAGCGCCGTCGACGGTTCATCCAGGACCAGCACTTTCGCATTCTGCGAGATCGCCTTGACGATCTCCGTCAACTGCCGTTGGCCGGCGCCGAGATTGCCGACCGTCGCTTTCGGATCGACCTCGACCTGCAGCATGTCGAACAGGTCCTTGGCGCGCTTTTCGGCGGTGCGATCGTCGATCAGGCCGAACGCGACCTTGGCTTCGCGGGTCAGGAAAACATTCTGCGCCACGGTCAGCGTGGGGATGAGGCTCATTTCCTGGAAGATCATGGCGATGCCCGCCCGCCTTGAAGCTTCGGGCGAGATTTCGGCGAGTGGCTTGCCATCGACTAGAATGGTACCGGTGTCCGGCACATGAACGCCGTTCAACACTTTCAGGATGGTCGACTTACCGGCACCATTGCCACCGAGCAATGCGTGGATTTCGCCTTTCTCTACCCGCAGGTCGACATCGACCAGCGCCTTGACGCCGCCGAAGGATTTGGTGACGCCTTTCATTTCCACCGCATGAACAGGCGCCGCGATTGTCATGGTCGGACCTTGGTCCACTGGCCGGATTGGCCGGATTCGATCAGCGCGTCGGCCACCCGCTCGGTCTTGTAGCCATCCTCGAAATTGGGCAAGGGCTGCTTGCCCGAAACAATAGCCGAGAAGAAATCGAAACACTCCACGATCTTGGTTTCGGAATAGCCGATGCCGAGCGCCGGGATTGGCCACAGACCCGACCCATAGGGGTGCGCCGGACCGGAATAGACGGACCTGAAGCCGCGTGCATCCGCAGGATCATCGGCAAACATCACCTGCAATTCGTCGCGCCGTTCGTAGTTGAAAGCAATGGAGCCTTTGGTGCCGTGGATCTCGAAAGTGATGAAATTGTTGCGGCCATAGGCGTTGCGGGTCGCCTCCAGCGAACCGATCGCGCCGTCGGCGAATTTCAGCAGCGTCATCACCTCGTCGTCGACGTCGACCTCAGCCCGCTCGGTATCGGTATTCCTCTCTGCCGCGCCGAGCCTGTCGAGATTGCCGCGTTGGATCGGTCGCGTTTTGTTGTAGGTGCGCACCAACGCGCTGACCTCGGCGATCTCGCCGACCAGATAACGGGCAAGGTCGACGACATGGGTGCCGATGTCGCCGATCGAGCCGGACCCGGCGATCTTCCTCTGAAAGCGCCAGGACAGAGGCGAATCCGGATCGGCCGACCAGTCCTGCAGATAGGTGCCGCGGAAGTTGAGAATCTTACCGATGCGGCCTTCCTCTATGTACTGGCGGGCAAGCGCCACTGCCGGCGTGCGACGATAGTTGAAGGCAACCATGTGGATGACGCCGGCTTTGTTCACCGCGTCGAGCATGGTCTTTGCCTCGTCGCCGCCGCGCGCCAGCGGCTTTTCGCAGATGATGTGCTTGCCGGCTTCAGCGGCCGCGATCGCGATCGCGGCATGGCTGTCGTTCGGGGTGACGATGTCAATGACGTCGATGTCGGATCGCGTCACCACCGAACGCCAGTCAGCGGATGATTCCTCGAATCCGTAGCGACGGCGGCCTCCGTCGGCCAGTGCCTCGGTGATGTCGACCACCACCTTGCGCACGGGGATGGCGGGGGCGGGCCAGAAGAACATCGGCATCGTCGCATAAGCGAGCGCATGGGCTTTACCCATAAAGCCGCCGCCGATCATCGCCACGTTGAGCGTCTTGGTCATGATGGTCTCCTGTCGAATTGAGAAGAGGTGCGGCCGGCTGGGAGTGCGCCGGCCGCAGGGCGCGCTACATGCTGCCCTTGATCTTGTCGGTCGCCTCGGCGTGATAGACGGCTTTCCAACCCTCGAGCAGCGTGTCCTTGGTGACGGGCAGCGCCGGCAAGGCGACGAAGGCCGGAGCCTCCTTGCCGAGCAGACCGTAGCCTGCGAGCAGGGCTTCGGTGACGCCCTGGTCAAACGGACGCTGGGCGCCCAGGCCCTTCACGAAGCCCCCGCCCGCCATATTGATTGCGACGTTCTCGCCGAGGTCGCAGGTGGTGATGACAAGGTCGTCGCGACCAGCGGTGCGGGCCGCCGAGATGACGCCTTCGGCCGGCACGTCCCACACCGCCCAGATGCCGTTGATGGCAGGGTTGGAAGTGAGGATGGCCGATGCCGCCTTTTCGGCGTCGCCGGTGAAGTCCGGGCCGCCAATGCCTTGTTCGGCGACAATCTTGATATCGGGGTAGTTGTCGGCGATCGTCTTCTTAAAGCCATCATAACGCTGTTTGGTGACAAAGAAGTCGGCGGCGTGGAAGACCAGACCAATGTCGCCCTTGCCCCCCAGCGCCTTGGCCATCAGATGCGCTGCGGCGACGCCGTTGCCATAATTGTCGGCCGAGACTACGGAGACGTAATCCTTGCCCGCGACGAAGCCGGCCGGCACGTTGTCCATGAACACCAGCTTCACGCCCTTATCGGCAACTGCCCTGTACGCGGACGCCGTCGCCGACGGGTCGGTGGGGATCGAAACGATGATCTTGGGGTTCTGGGCCATCACAGTTTCGAGGTCGGCGACCTGCTTTTCCGGCTTGAATCCGGCATCGGTCGTGGCGATCACCTCGATGCCCATCTTGCCAAACTGGTCTTTGAGGCCGGCGATCTGCGCGCGTGACCAGTCATTGCCGCCATAGTGCATGACGATCGCCGCCGTCGCCTTCATGTCCTTGATCTTGGCCAGTTCCTCCTGCGTCAGATTGACGGACGCCGCCGACGCTGGAGCTTCGCCGTTCGGCCCCTTGGAGAGCACTGTCTTCTGCAGTTCGGCGAGTGCTGAATCGGGGTCGGCGAAAGCGGGAGCTGCGGTATAGAGGCTGGCGGCCAGCAATGCCGCCGTGAACGTCCCGGCTATTGTGTTGAAACGTGTCATTTGGGTCTCCTCCCTGATGACAGGCTTGGTACCTGTCGGTTCAACTCTGCTTCAAAGCGCTCTTCAGATATTTCATGCTGAGTTCCGCCCCTTGCTTGGGGTCTGGCCAGGCATCCAGCTCGGTTGCGATCCAGCCGGAAAATCCGGTGTCCTCGAGCGCCTGGATGATCGGCTCCATATCAAGGTCGCCGCGGTCGAGCGGCGTGAAGGCGAAGGGATCGCGCTGCCAGCCCTTCAAATGCACATAGCTGATGCGCTTGCTGAATTCGCGAATCTGCGCGGCCGGATCACCGCCAGCGGCTGCCAGATGCGCGGTGTCCGGACAGAAATCGATCGCGGTATGTTTGAAAATCTCGCGAACTTCGTCGGGACCTTCGACGATGGTCGACAGATGCGGGTGATAGTGCGCGCGCAAGCCCGCCTTGGCTGCGATGTCGATGACCTTGTCGAGCGCCGCGCCGAGGCGCTTGAAATCATCTGGCTGCCGGCCTTTGGCTCGCTTGGCGCCACCGCCGACGACCAGATGCTCGCCGCCGAGTTCGGCCACGGCAGCCGCTCCGCGTTCGATCCGCGCCAACTCCTCGCCAAGGATATCGTCGAAGATAAAGTTGGCACCGGAGTAGCCGGCCACGAGCACGACGCCGGACTGGTCCAAGGCAGCGCGCAGCGCGCCATTGCGTCCTTGATAGTCGAGGAGATTGCCGTCGAAGAGTTCTGTTCCGGTATATCCGGCCGATCCAATGTCGCGGATCGCCTGCTCCATGTCACCGAAGGTGCGATAGGTAAGCTGGGTGATCGAAGTGACGCCGACGGCGTTGCCACCGAGCGCACCCCAGCAATTGGCGTGATAGGCCAGTTTCACCGACATCTCGTATCCTCCCTGCCTGTAGCCGATGCATCACCGCGCGCAGCGCGGGCCGGCATCTTTGGCTGGAGAAGAATTCGGACAACGGACGTGCGACATCCTTCGCCTTCGCGAGGGCTGTCGACGTTAGGAGCCCTCCTCCGAGCCTGGCTGATACTTATGCCCGCCTTTCGCCGCTCGTCAATCATTAAAATGCAAAAGTCGGCATACTTTTGTTTGTAAAATACATAAGTTCCTGCTTGATCCGTAAATGAGGCCACGGTACCCATGGCTAACGGCGTGATGACCCTGAGCCGGCAGCGATAGAGATCGGGAGATGAGCCTCGGCAAGACTATGGACGAGCGCAGCGCCACAGACCCCGTACAGTCGGACCAACCGCGCCGCGCCGCCGGCCGGCCGCGTGCCAGCGAATCCGCGCATGGCAGCCTGGCCACGCTGCTCAACCTTATACGGACCGAGGCGGCAACGACCCGCCAGGAGCTAGAGAACCAGTCGGAACTGGGGCGCGCCGTCGTCACGGATCGTCTCGCCACGCTGCTTCGGCTAGGGCTGATAGAAGAAGGCGAACTCGGCCCGGCGATCGGCGGACGCGCACCACGCCATGTCCGCTTCCGGCCGCGCATTGGCATGATCCTGGCCGCCGTGCTCGATCATTCCTCGCTGGCAGTCGGTGTATCAGACCTGTCCGGCCGCCTGCTGGCCGAACATCACGAAGCGGTGGAACTGGCCGCAGGTCCCGAGCCGGTGGTCCAGCGGCTAGCAACGCTGTTTGCCTGGATGCTGGAAGAGCATGGCAGTGAGGCCAGCATCTGGGGCATCGGGCTGGCGGTGCCCGGAGCCGTTGAGAAATGCGATGATCAGCGGCTGTTCGCGCCGGCGCTGAATGCGTTCCAGAACTGGGATGGATTCCCTTTCGTCGAGCAGTTGGCCACGCTTGTCGGCGCGCCGGTATGGGTGCGAAGCGGCGTCCAGACGATGACGATGGGCGAACTGAAGTCCGGCAGCGGCCTCGCCGACATGATCTTCGTCAAGCTCGGCCGCTCGATCAGCGCCGGCGTGGTTTCGGAGGGAGCGTTGCACCGTGGCGCGCAGGGCGCTGCCGGCATGATCGGTCATACTTTCATCGAGGGCAGAAATCTCGAAGCTGTTGCCGGCAGCGAAGCGCTCGGACGCGAGGCCCGCCAGGCGGCCGAGAGCGGGAGCAGCCCCTATCTGGCCGAGATGCTTGCGCGCGCCGGCGAAGTGACGGTCACCGACGCTGGCCACGGCGCCCAATTGGGCGATCCGTTCTGTATCGACCTTCTCGGGCGTTGCGGCCGTGCGGTCGGCGAGGTACTGGCGCCATTGGCCAATCTGCTGAACCCGTCATTGATCGTACTCGGCGGCAGCGTGGCCCAGACCGGGGACATACTGTTGGCAGCCGTACGCGAGGCGGTCTATCGCCAGTCGCATCCGATCGTCACCCGCGACCTGCGCATCGTCCGTTCGCAGATGGGCGGCTCGGCCGGACTGGTCGGCGCCGCCCAAGTCGTTGCGGAAGCACTGTTCGATGCGAAATTTCTGCAGGGGTGGATTACGCTCGGTTCACCGCGTGAGCATCCGGAATTCAAGGATTTTCTCGCGCGGGCCGCACTCGGAACCAGCGCTCGCCCGGCAAAGCCACGGCCACCGGGAGGAGCGCTTGCATAGCATCGCCAAGTCGGCCGGGCCGCGTGAACCTGGGGAGGGTTGAGGAATGGCGATCACCGGCCTTGGGCCGCATGGCGAACGGGCGGTTCCAGCCGACCAGGTCGGGTTGTCGAATGCCGACGCCGATCTCGCCCGCAACCGGCGCTTCTCGGTCGCCATCGTTCTCCACACCACCAAGAGCGACTGGGCTAAGGAGGAATTGGCCGGGATCGTCACCACGCTTGGCCGCTACGGAGCGGCGGTGGTCGAGGTCGTCGACTGCGGCTTCGACATCGAGCGGCAAATTTCGGAACTGAAACGGCTGGCCGGCGAAGCCGTGGATGCGGTGGTCTCCATTCCAATCGGCAGCAACCGTGCCGCCGACGCGCATCGTGCAATATCGGCGGCCGGAAAGAAGCTGTTGCTGCTCGACAATGCCCCAACCGGCATGCTGCCCGGCAAGGATTACGTCAGCGTTGTTTCCAGCGACAATTTCGGTCTCGGTCAGATCGGCGCAGAACTCCTGGCGCCACATATACCACAGGGCGGAAAGGTCGGCGTTCTGGCCTATGGCATCGATTTCTTCGCGACGCATGAGCGCGAGATTGCTTTCCGAAAATGGATGGCTGCTCGACGTCCCGACCTGACGCTGGTTCGCGGCAAGTTTGCCGACGTGTCGCAAGCGAGAGCCGCGACCGCCGACTTGCTGCAGGCCAATCCGGAGCTCGCCGGACTGTTTGCCGTCTGGGACGTGCCGGCAATCGCTGCCGTCGCGGCGATCCGCGATGCGGGCAAGGCTATTCCGGTGACGACAGTCGACCTCGGCAACGACGTCGCCACGGACCTCGTTGGTGGAGGCCTGATCAAGGGCATCGCCGCGCAACTGCCTCACGATCAGGGCGTTGCTACGGGCATTGCCACAATTCTCGGCCTGCTCGAACGCCAGCCGCCGGCCTGGATCGCGCTTCCCGGGCTCAGTGTCACGGCCAGCAATGTAGTAGAAGCCTATCAAGTCGTCTGGCGCACACCAGCGCCCGCCGCCTTGCTAATGGCGCGCAAGCCACGAAACAGCCTGCCTTGACCGACAATGTCGTCTTCGCGAGGGACCGCGCGGCAAAGAGCAACGGCACGCTGATCACAAGCGGTCCGCGTCTCGTCGGCGCCATCATGGCGTCAAATGTTTGCCTGGGCATCCGCAAGCAGGAGCCCGAGCTTCAGGCGATCCTCAACAAGGCGCTCGGCGAGATGGCCGCGGACGGTACGCTCGCGCAGATGTCGAAGAAGTGGTTTGAAGTGGGCTTGAGCCCGAAGAGCTAAAACAATTCCAGGAAAAGTGTAGAGCGGTCTTCCCGGAAAAGCGTGTAGCGCTTTCCCTGGAGAATTGCATAAAAGTGATAGAGCGCTTCGTCATTTCCATCGAACGATGAACCGCTTTAGGATATCGAGCCGCGCGCCGCTCGGCGCCGCAGCTATTGCGAGGCGGACATTCGGCCGCAGGTTCTGCGAAAACTCAGCTGGATACGGCCGTGATCTGGGCGGCCTTGTCGGCGCGCAGCAGCATGCCGAAGAGGTCGCGTGGCTCATCCGGGTCCGCCAGCAGATCGAGCTCCTCGTAGAGGCCGGTGCGCTGAAGCTGGTCGCGGACGTAGCGCAGCGCGGAAAAGTCCTCGATCGCAAAGCCGACGGAATCGAACAAGGTGATTTGGCTGGCATCCCGGCGGCCGGCGGCCTTGCCGGTCATCACTTGCCACAACTCCGTCACGGGATGGTCCGGCTCGAGTTGCTGGACTTCACCCTCGATGCGCGACTGCGGCGGGTATTCGACGAATATGTCGGAGCGCAGCAGAATATCGCGATGCAATTCCGTCTTGCCGGGGCAATCGCCGCCGACGGCATTTATGTGCACGCCCGATCCGACCATGTTGTCCGTCAGGATGGTCGCGGAGCGTTTGTCGGCGGTGACCGTCGTGATGATGTGAGCCCCTTCCACCGCCTCCTGCGCCGAAGCGCAGATCGCGATGTCGAAATCGAACCCCGCAAGGTTTTTCGCGCACTTCAAGGATGCCGACCGATCGATGTCATAGAGGCGAAGCCTGTCGATGCCGAGCAGGGCCTTGAAGGCGATGGCCTGGAATTCCGACTGGGCGCCATTGCCGATGATTGCCATGCAGTCCGCCGCATTGGGAGCAAGGTATTTGGCCGCGACGGCCGACGTCGCCGCCGTGCGCAACGCGGTCAGGATGGTCATTTCCGAAAGCAGCATCGGATAGCCATTGCCGACATCGGCCATCACGCCGAACGCCGTCACGGTCTGGCGCCCGTCGCGCGTGTTTTTTGGATGACCGTTGACATACTTGAAGCCGTAGAGCTGTCCGTCGCTCGTAGGCATCAGTTCGATGACGCCGTCGATGCTGTGCGAAGCGATGCGCGGGGTCTTGTCGAACAATTCCCAGCGTCGGAAATCCTCTTCGATATAGGCAGCGAGATCGATGAGAAAGCGATCGATGCCGACGGCAAGAACCAGCTTCATCATGTGATCGACGCTGACGAAGGGCACGATGTTGAGATGGGGGGTCACAGTTCAATAACTCCGTGTGGGACGGTCCATGATCCGCCGGCCCATCAGGCTCGCGGTCAGGTCCACGAGAAGGGTTGCGGTGCGGTTGCGTTCGTCGAGTGCGGGATTGAGCTCGACCAGGTCGAGGCTGGTGACGAGACGGCTGTCGTGCAACATCTCCATCACCAGATGAGCCTCGCGGAAGGTGGCGCCGCCCGGCACGGTGGTGCCCACGGCAGGCGCGATCGAAGGGTCGAGAAAATCGACATCGAGGCTGACATGCAGCATGCCGTTTTCGGCACTGACCCGCTCGAGAAAGGCGCGAAGCAGCGGGGCCATGCCGTATTCGTCAATCATGCGCATGTCGTGCACGGTGACGCCCGCCTTACGTAGCGCTTCGCGCTCCGCCGGATCGACGCTGCGGATGCCCAGTGTGCAGATACGGGCCGGATCCACGCAAGCCGCCAGGCTGGGGAAGTAGCCTTCGAAGCCGGGTTGCCCGCTGGCATAAGCCAGCGGCACGCCATGCAAATTCCCGCTGGTCGTGGTGTCGAGCGTGTGAAAATCAGGATGTGCGTCGAGCCACAGCACGAACAGCGGGCGGCCGGCTTCCGCCGCCCGGCGGGCGATACCGGCCAGCGTGCCGGCGGAAATGCTGTGGTCGCCACCAAGGAAGATCGGCATGGCGCCGGCGCTGGCTGCATAGGCCGCCTCGGTAATCGCCGCCGTCCATGCGACGATTTCCGGCAGCGCCTTCAAGGCGGCATTGCCGTGGCTGATCGGGCGCAGATCGGCAGAGGCGACGGTGCCAAGGTCGGCCAGCGTATGCCCGAGTTCAGTGAGCGCTGCCGCCAGGCCTGCGGTACGCAGCGCACTAGGCCCCATCTCGCAACCCATCCGGCCCGAGCCGACCTGGATCGGTGCCCCGACGATCGTACAATGCATCCGTATTTCCCCGCGCGTTTTCTAGGCCTCATTGGAGCGCGGATAACTGGCAGGATGAACATATCAAATTGGCAAATTTGTCGAAATGGGCTATCAAAATGGAATGATTTGATTGCATTCTGAGCCATGGATCAGCTTGACGAACAGCTCATCACGCTTTTGCGGCATGACGCGCGGCGCAGCATCTCGGACCTTGCCATGGATGTCAGCGTCTCGCGGGCAACGGTCAGGTCTCGCATAGAGCGCCTTGAAAAAGCCGGTGCGATCATCGGTTATACCGTCATCCTGCGAGCCGATGCCGTCGACCAGCGTGTACGCGGCATCATGATGGTGGAAATCGAAGGGCATGCCGCCGATCGTGTGATCCGCGCTCTTGGCGGCTTCTCGGAGGTTTCGACGATCCATACCACCAACGGCCGCTGGGACCTGGTGATAGAGCTGGGGACGCAGACACTGACCGAATTCGACGCCGTGCTGCGGCGCATCCGCCTGATCCCCGGCATCACCGGCAGCGAGACCAGCCTGTTGTTGGCGACACCCCGGAGCACCAAGGCGCGGCTTTGATCGCTGTCTGCGAATAGCCTAGCTGGCCAAACCGGCAGTGCTGCTCCTGCACCGTTGTGCGGCGCAACCCTAAATGAGCTCGGACTTGGCCAACCTGTGGCAACCTCCAGCGGGGGCGGACCTTGCTGAGAAGAACAGAGCTGCGTGAGCGGCGAGATCTGTCTTCGACCCGCGTCAAAGCCGGTCTCGTCCTAATGATGGTGGCCTTCCGGCTCGGCCGTCTTGAACGGCAGGATCTGTTCCCTGCCCTTCGAGATTAGATGAGCCTCGCCTCGAACTCGTGCGGCGACATCGCCCTGACGCTGGGCGCCACCGTTACATGAACCGACGATGATATAGCGCGGTGCGCCTCAAACTTGATCATGCCGTATCGGCTGCGGGCGCACTCAAAACCCCCTGCGGCAAAGGTTTTCAAGATCCGCCTTTGCTATTCCCTCGAGGCCGAGCGCGGGAAGAATATCGTTATCCCCCCTGAGATCGCGACCGTAAGCCGCCGATAATATCGAAACTCCAGACTCGTGGAGCGTCGCCGGTTTCTCGGTGATCTTACCCAACAATACGGTCGGCAGCAGTCCAAACGGAACATCCTCGAGAATGTAGCGGCTTTCGATTGTTGTCGGACCAAAGCCGCCACGGCCTTGACGATCCATCTCCTGGTTCATCTCCGAAACGGTTCCCTTCGGAACATGAAACGACAATGAAAAATGCTCCTGGACGGTGCGAACCGCGATACCAAAATGGGCCGCGATGGCTAGCCGTTCGGCATCCAGAGCCTCGATAAGGCGGCCAGCGGCAGGGGTGACGTTTCCCCCCTGGCTCCATTGCTCGGCTTTTTCCATGCGTGTCAGGTTGAGAAGGGCAATTCCCAAGTGGTTTTGCGGATTGAGGTTGCTGAGCGCGATCGCAAGCATGCCGTCGCGCTTGACGAAACGATCACCGAATAAGCTCGTGCAAAGTCCGTATCCTTCATCCTGAGCTTTGAAAGGCAGCGTCGCGACGTCAAGCTTCTGGCGAATGGTGGTGACATGGACTTCGGTTGGTCCGAGTTGCCGCCCGGTCAACAGTGTTGTGCCCCAAAGGACGATCGGCAAGCTGACCTTGCGCTCCGCCAACCGCTTGGAGAGATACAGTGCCCCGAACGAACAATGCGAACTGATGATGACCGGAATTCCATCGATCAGATGGGGGGCGGCAGCATCCATCACCATCCTGTGGCCGTAAGCCGGAAGTGCAATCACCACCACGTCCGCGTTGGCGATGGCATCCTTGCAATCCTTGGCGATGCGCACGGGTACCGTCGCCGCGATATCCCCCGTCGCTTTCAACAATTCGCCGGTAGCCAACGCCCTTGTGCGCTGTCCCGACGGTGACCAAAGCGTTGGCGAATGCCCCGATCCTGCCAAATAGGCGGCAAGGCCATAAGCAATTGCTCCGGCGCCCAGAATACTCACGCGCATAACATTCCTCCGCAGGCTTTGTGGTTCGAGAATCCTTGCCGCCGTCACCTGAATTTTTTCTTCAGCAGGTTTCGCAAGCTGGAGCCGCGTCTGACGTCCCTGTCCGCCTCCGATCCGGATTCTGGCGCTGAAGCCGGCATATGCACAAAGCCCGTAACGAACATTCGTTTCCGCTTGACATATATCAAAAACGAATGAGACGATGTCAATCATACGGATTACGCATGTAGGAGAAACATGGAAACCCGGGACCTTCAGACCTTCCTTGCGGTTGCTGCCAGCGGCAGCATCACCAGGGCGGCTGACATGCTCGGGCGTTCCCAGCCTGCGGTGACGCGCACCATTCAGGAGCTTGAGGCCGAACTTGGCTTCGAATTGCTGCATCGGATCGGTCGACGGGTGCAGTTGTCTGAAGAAGGAGTCGCGTTCGAGGAGGAAGCACGACGCCTGCTGATGTCCTTCACCGAACTCGCAGCGCGGGCCAAGATGATCGCCGCCGGCAGAGGGCGAATCCTGCAGATCGTCACCACCTCCGCGATCGGCACCGGCTTGATCCCTACGGCCTTGGCTGAACTCCAAGATGCCGAGCTTCCGCACGAGACGCATCTCGGGCAGTTTCTTCCCTCGACCGTCGCTCAGGAAGTGCGTAGCGGACGTGCCGAGGTCGGGTTTTCAAGCCTGCCGCTCGATACGCCCGGTCTGGATGTCCTGCGGCTCTATTCGGCGCCTGATGTTGCTGCCGTGCGGGAGGATGATCCGCTGGCCGAACTAGATGTCATACCGCTTTCCGCTTTTGCCGGCCGCCGCGTCGCCACGTTGCTCAACCCGCTGCGTTTCCAGCTGCATGTCTCCAAGGCGTTGGCGGCCAGGGGCATCGACACCGGGCCAGTAATCCGCACGAATACCGCCTACGGCGCGTTGCAGATCGTACGCCGGACTGGTGTTGCGGCTGTCATCGACCCCCTCACCGCCTATGGCGTGGGCCTGCCTGGGGTCGTCATTCGCCCGATCGATGTAACCGTCCTCTTTTATTGGGGTGTTGTGGCTGGCGAAAAACGCCCCCTTCGTCCAGTCGCGCAGGCGTTGGTGGATGCGGTCGAGGCGGTGGCTGAACGGTCGATCGTTGGCTTCAAGAAACTCGATCCGACCCTGGCCGGCCAATTGGTGACCGATCCTGCCTCCGGCACAAATCACGGAACGGGAATATGAAGCACACGCCCAGTTCGCTCCCCCCGAGAGGTCTAGCCGCGCTTGAAGCACAACTTGCTCAGGACCTCGATTTTCTCGAACTGCCTGCCAAGCCATGGGTTCCCGCACGTTCGCGCGATGGCGTGCCGGTCCGTGACGTCGTTGTGATCGGCGCCGGCATGTGCGGACTTGCTGCCACCGCAAAGCTGGTGCTGACGGGGATAACCAATGTCGTCGCCTATGACGCGGCTCCGGCCGGCTTCGAAGGGCCATGGATAACGTTTGCCCGCATGCAAACGCTCCGGTCGCCGAAAACGCTGCACGGTCCGTCGCTCGGTCTGCCGCAACTGACATTCCGCGCCTGGTTCACGGCACAATGGGGCGTCGAGGCATGGCGGTCGCTGGACAAAATCCCCAAAGGCCAGTGGATGGACTACCTGGTCTGGTACCGGAACGTGCTTGGTCTGCCAGTACGCAACAGCGTGCGCATGACAGGCGTTGCAGCCGTTGGCGATCTGATTGCGATCGATGTCGAGGGCGCGGAAACCGGCCGGGTTCTCACCCGTCGTCTCGTTCTAGCCACCGGTCGGTCCGGTCTCGGCGGTTTTGCCGTGCCCGATTTCCTCAGGGGCATCGATCGCTCCTATTGGGCCCATTCTGCCGACGACATCGATTTTGATGCACTGAAGGGCAAGCGTGTTGCGGTTATCGGCGCCGGCGCCTCTTCGATGGACAATGCCGCGACGGCGCTCGAGGCGGGCGCCGGTTCAGTCGACATGTTGATCCGGCGCAAGGAAATGCCGCGGATCAACAAGCTGACCGGGATCGGCAGCCAGGGTGTCATCCTCGGCATGTATCATTTGCCCGATTCCTGGAAGTGGAGATTCTTCGACTACACCGCCTCGACCCAGACGCCGCCGCCGCGTTCATCGACGCTTCGCGTGTCTCGTCATGCGAATGCCCGCTTCTTTCTCGACTGCGGCGTGGTCGCGGTAAAGGAAGTTGCCGGAGGCCTTCTGGTCGAAACCACGCAAGGACCGATGCGCTACGATTTCATGATCGCTGCGACCGGCTTTTCAAATGACTTCAGTGGTCGCCCGGAATTCGCTGCCCTCGCCCCACACATTCGCACCTGGTCGGATGGTCGATATACGCCGGACATGGGGCCGCCGCGCGCAGGCATGTTGGAGGCACCGGATCTCGGCCCCGCCTTCGAATTCCGCGAGCGCGTCCCCGGTTCCTGCCCGATGCTGGCGCATGTCCACTGCTTCAACGACGCCGCCATGCTGACCCATGGTAAGGTCTCCGGCGATATCCCGGCCGTCAGCGCCGGTGCCGACCGTCTGGTCCGCGGCATTGCCGCGTCGCTGTTCGCCGAAGACGTCGAAACCCACTTCGCCAATCTGATCGCCTATGACACCCCGGAACTTCTGGGCGACGAATGGGTCGATTCAACACCCTTGTTGCATAAGGAGGCCGCACTGTGATCGACGCAATGGACAAGGCTGCAGGTCTTTCACCGGACGATGCCCTTTTCGCTGCACGGCGGTTTCGGCCCGAATTTGTGCGAGGGGCCGAGGAATGTCGCCTCTCCGTCCTGCAGCCGGCAAACGATCAGGGGCTGGCACCGAATTTGCGGGTCGCTCTGGCCCGTCGCATGGCAGCTCTGAACGCCGATCCCGTCCTGATGGCCGAATATGATGTACAACTGGCTCAGCTTGGTCCCACGGAGCAGCTTCTGTCCTTGGCCTGGGGGGAAACGGGTTTGAATGAACCCCTGGCGACCATCGCCCGACATGTTGACCTGATCACCCTGACGCCGAAAAAGGCGGAGGCGAGCCACATTGCCCTGCTCGCCCAAGCCGGATTGGACAACCCCCAGATTGTTGCACTCTCCGAATTGATTGCCTTCATCAACTTCCAGACCCGGGTCGCGACCGGCTTGCGATTGATGAGGCGGGCATGATTTCCTCGGTGCGCCTGAAGCCGCTGAATTGGCATCCCTATATCGCACCGGTCGAGCTATCGGAGGCAACGCCGGAACAGCTCGAAGCAATGAAGGTTACGCCGTCGGCCAAGAAAGTTTCGGAATATGTGCGCACCCTTGTGCATGATCCCGAGAGCTATCTTGCCCGCACGGTGTTGTTCAACGCGATCATGTACGTCGAGGGCGGGCTTGCCCGTCCCGACCGCGAGCTTGGCGCACTGGGTGCCTCGATCGTCAATGGCTGCAAATTCTGTGCCGTCGTTCACGCCCGCCGGCATGCAGAGCTGACCAAGAGCGATGAAGTGGTCACGGCGCTGTATCTCGACAAACCTGAAAAGCTTGGGTCGCGCGATGCGGCAGTCTACAACTTTGCCCGCCGCCTGTCGGCGGCGCCGTCGGAAGCGACGGCAGACGACGTCGCCTCGCTGCGATCAGTCGGCATGAATGATGCCGAGATCATCGACCTCGTCCACGCCATAGCGATCTTCGGCTGGGCAAACCGGCTGATGCACGTCCTGGGCCATGCGGAGAGCGGGTGATGACGTTGCATCCGGTCAAGCCAGTCCGTCCCACACTTTCCGAAGGGCCAACCAGCAATGCTTGAACTCAAAGATATAAAGCTGTCTTACGGAAGCACGCAGGTCCTGAACGGCGTCAATCTCTCGGTAAAGCGGGGTGACGTGGTGTCGATCATCGGCCCCAGTGGCACCGGCAAGACCACGCTGCTGAAATGCATCAACTATCTGGCCAAGCCGTCGTCAGGAACCATCGCGTTCGATCAGATTCGGATGGACTACCAGCGTGCCGACAAGGCCGCTGTCCAGGCGATCCGGTTGAGGACGGCGATGGTCTTTCAGCAGTTCAACGTCTTCAAGAACATGACGGTCCTCCAGAACGTGATGGATCCGCTCGTTGTGGTGCAGCGCAAATCCAGGGAAGAGGCGCGGGAAATCGCGCTCAGAGAGCTCGATCGGGTCGGTCTCTCGTCGAAGCGAGACAGCTATCCATCCCAGCTCTCGGGCGGCCAGCTCCAGCGCACCGGCATCGCACGCGCGCTGGCGGTGCGTCCTGACGTCATCCTCTTCGATGAGCCTACGTCATCGCTGGACCCTGAACTTGTCGGTGAAGTTTTGAAGGTGATCAAGGATGTCACGTCGTCAGGGATCACGTCGCTGCTTGTGACCCACGAGATGCAATTCGCAAAGAACATCTCGAACCGGATCGTTTTCATGGACCGTGGCGTGGTTGCCGCCGACGGCAGTCCGGCTGAAATCTTCGACGCGCCTTCCAGTCCACGACTGGCTCAATTCCTGCAGTCGGAACTCGCTTTTCAATAGCTCAACAAGAAGGGAACCCAAGAAATGTCTGCAATCACATCCGGTTTTTCCCGCCGCTATGTCCTGGCCGTCGCTGGTGGCATCGCAATTGCCCTCGCAACCGCGGGGACCAGCTATGGTCAGACCGTCCGGACGATCAAGATCGCGACGTCTGCCGAATCCAAGCCGCTGGCCTGGGGCGCCATCGGCGTCGAACCGCAAGGCTATGAGCCCGATCTTCTGAGGGCGATCAATGCGAAGCTACCGCAATACAAGTTCGAAATGGAAGGTGTGTCCGACATCGCCCAGGAAACCGGCCTTGCCACCGGGAAGTACGACATCGCCGTAGGTGGCTACTACAAGTCGCCCGAGCGAGAGAAGCAATTCATCATTCCAGAGAACCCGATGGGCGCCAGTCTGATGAAAATCTACAGCAAGAAAGACAGCGGCATAAAGGAAATGAAGGACCTGGTCGGCAAGAGGATCGTTCCGACCACAGCCGGTGGCGGAACCTACAAGTTCATCATGAACTGGCAGAAAGAGAATCCGCAATACAAGCTCGACGTCACGGCATCGAGCGCCGGGATCCCCTACCCGAACCGCCTGGATGAAGTTCAGAACGGCAAGTTCGACGCATTGGTTCTACCGTCTAACCTCGGTGAGCAGGCGGTCATCGACAACAAGAAGCTCGATATCGTCGCATCGGATCCGGTCTACAGCAACAACACGTACATGCTGATTCACCGGTCAGCGGAAAACAAGATCCTGGCCGAGGACGTCAACAAGGTGCTCAAGGAACTGAAGGACGACGGCACGATCGACAAGCTCTCGCAGAAGTGGTTCGGCGAGGACATCGTGAAATACATGAAGTAACAAGGCGTCCTCAGCTGCATCTGGATAGCCGGCGTTGAGGCAGAACTGCAAGAAGGAGTGTTCCAAGTGGACGTTTCTGCTATAATTCCCGAGTTGCTCTCGGCGTTGCCGCTGACGCTGGCCATCACTTTTACGGCCCTCATTGCTGGGTTCTGCCTAGCTCTCCTTGCGACAACACTCCGGGTCCGCAGGGTGCCAGTGATCATTCACCTGGCGGATCTCTACGTATCCTATGCCCGGAGTGTTCCCGTCGTCCTCCAATTGTTCGTTGCGTTTTACGGGCTTCCCTTGTTGGTAATCCTGTTCGGCTCCGAAGATTTTTTCTCGCCGACGATCGCCGCGATGGTGGCATTAAGCTTTTATCACGGCGGCTACCTGTCAGAAGTCCTGCGACCTGCATATCTGGCCGTCGATCGCGGCCAGCATGATGCGGCAGACAGTCTTGGATATACCTTTCGCCAGAAAATCACGCGGGTCATCGGGCCACAAGCAGTGCACTTCGCATTGCCGGGCTACGGGAACTCCGTCATCTACCTGATCCATAACGTTGCGCTGGTGATGTACATCGGGGCGGCGGATGTCATGGCGACCGCGCATTTGATCATGGAGCGCGACTATAATCAGTACCAGTTCGAAACCTATCTCGTGCTGGCGGTCATCTATTCGGTGATGTGCCTGATCGCATGGCTCATCGTCCGCTTCTTCGAGCTTCGTTCCCCGATGCAGGCACCGGAGGCTACGACATCTGCTCAGATCAAGAACACACTGATCGCGAGCGTGTGACCTAACAAGGGTATTTGACCATGTTTGAGACCGATATCCTGCTCCAGGACTCGCGGGAAATTCTGGGCGCCGTACCCGTAACGCTTGCAATGGCCCTCACGATCTTCGTGCTCTCGACGATGGTCGGCAGCCTGTTTGCGCTTGTGGAATATAGACGGATTCCCGCACTGCGAGAGCTCGTCATGGCCTACAAGGTCGTCTTCAAGGGCGTTCCGATGGTGATCGTGATCTTCCTCGCCTATTTCGGTCTTCCCCCCGCGCTTCAGTTTCTGTTTTCATTGGTTGGCATAGACTTCAACGCCCACCAAACGCCCAATTGGGTTATCCTTGTCATTGCGGTGACCGGCTGTGTCGCGGCGTTCCAGGCCGAGATTATCAAGGGAGCCCTCAACGCCTTTGACACCGGTCAGGCAGATGCAGCCTATTCGCTTGGCTATACAAGGGGCCAACTGTTCCGACGGGTGCTATTTCCCCAGGTCGCCCTGACAGCAATTCCCGATCTGACAACCTCGATGATGGTTATCATGAAGGCGCTTTCACTCGGATTCGCCATCGAGGTTGTCGATATCTTCGCGCAGTCACAGCTGACCGCCGCGTTGAATTTCTACTATCTCGAAGCCTTCGTAATTGCCGTCGTGATCTACATGGTGATTGCCTATATCGTCACACAAATCGCCGACAGGCTGGAGCAAGCGCTTAGGGTACGGACCTGAGGATGTAGAATAGAATCTTCTAGCAAGATCGACTTGTCTTCCGCGGAAGCATCCTGGTAGTCGGCGCCGCAATCGATGCGCGCCTCGAGCCGTGCGGCGTTCCGCGAACCGTCACGGCGGCCGACCTTATCTGGTGCGGAATCGAGGGATAGAGCCGAGACAATTTGAGGCCTCTCGTTAAGAATGCGATAACCAATTGGTAACGGTGCCTGCCTAGCTTCGTGATCCGATGGCCGGCTCGCCCGGCCACATTTTACACGGAGCGGCGACGGGCGGGCGGATGTATCTGATATTGGAGAAGCTTGTCGCCTTGCCGGCGTCATTGTTGAAATTCGCCTTGAGGATCTCGGTCGTCATCGTGTTTTGCGCCGCCTTTGCTTCCGCCGTGCAGGCCAATTCCAGATTTTCAGCCATTGTCATCGATGCCAAGACCGGCAAGACCCTCTACAGGGATCATGCGGATGCTCCGCGCTATCCAGCATCTCTCACCAAGATGATGACGCTCTACCTCATCTTCGACGCCCTCGAGAGCGGCAGGATCTCGAAAGGCACGGCAATACCGGTATCGGCCAATGCTGCCAACGAGGCGCCCTCCAAGCTCGGACTGAAGCAAGGTCAAACGATCACCGTCGAACAGGTCATATTGGCCCTGGTAACGAAGTCCGCCAACGATGCCGCGACGGCCATTGGCGAGTTCCTCGGCGGGTCGGAGGCCGGCTTCGCACGTCTCATGACGCAAAAAGCACGACAGTTGGGAATGACCTCCACCACGTTCAGGAACGCCAACGGACTGCCCGATACAGCCCGGAAGACCACGGCGCGCGACATGGCACGCCTCGGCCTGGCGCTCAGGGATCATCATCCTGGCTATTATTCCTACTTCAACACCCGATCCTTCAAATACAAAGGTCGGCGCTTCGGCAATCACAATCATCTGCTCGGCCGGGTGAAGGGCGTGGATGGAATCAAAACGGGATACACGAATGCCTCGGGCTTCAACCTGGTTTCTTCCGTCGAGGCGCAGGGCCGCAGCATCGTCGCGGTGGTGATGGGCGGACATACGGTCAGGAGCCGAGATGCACGCATGAAGCGTCTCATCAGCCGCTATCTGGCTAAGGCTTCCAACGGTCCGGACCGGTTCAGGATCGATCGTGGCGGAGAAAGCGCATTGGTCGCCTCCGCGGCTTCGAACGCATCGGTGCCCACTCCGACGTGGAAGCCGGCCCAGGTGGCCGATTCCCGAGCCGCTTTCGCCGCTGAAGCGATGGGCGATGTGTCCAGGGAGCAGGCCTTGTCTGCCGATGCCATCGATCCGATCAGCACCGCTTCCACCCAAGAAGGTCAATGGATCATCCAGATTGGATCGATGCCAAGCAAGGCCGCAGCTCGTGAAATCCTTTCACTCGCGGCTCGCAAAGCGCCAAAACTGCTTTCGAACACTTCTGCTTTTACCGAGGCCTTCGAAAAAGATGGCGATGTGTACTACCGCGCCCGATATGGCGGCTTCGATAACAAATCGGAAGCGTGGCGCGCTTGCGGGCGACTGGCGCTCAAAAAAATCGATTGCTACGCGCTCACTCGGTAGGTGGGATCGAACGCCCATGCGAACGCTGCAACTCGCCTCTCCCGACGTTGTCTCACCAGGACCACGCGGCAATATCGAAAGATGTCCTCGAGCCCTCTTCAATCCTTCGCATGGGGCTTCGCTGTGAGACGCCGCGGTTGTGCGCCTCGGAGCAACGTCGTCTCGTCGACTTATCAAGACGCCGGTTGCGGCTTTTTCGTCACGGGTAGCGTCCTTCGTTGTTGCCTCATCGCTGCACTATGTGTTGCAACTGTCACAAAGGCCGGCCCTCAAGCTGCTGTCAATGGGATTGCCTTGCCCCGCTTCGCGTCGTTGAAGAGTTCTCCTGTGAATATGCGGGTCGGACCGGGCACCCAATATGACGTCGAATGGGTTTATGTCCGGCCCAGGATTCCGCTTGAAATCTACCAGGAATATGGAAACTGGCGGCGCGTGCGAGATTGGCAGGGAACATCCGGCTGGGTCTTCGGTCCGCTTCTTTCGGGGCGAAGGACCGCTGTAACCGCCCCATGGAGCAAGGACAAGATCGCGCTGCGCGGGAAGCCTTCGGTTTCCAGCCTCGTCACCGCATGGCTGGCGCCGGAAGTAATTGTCGAACTGGTGCGCTGCGACGGCCAATGGTGCAGGGTCGCGGTCAATTCGCTGGCAGGCTTCGTCAGGCAAACCCGCCTTTGGGGCATCTATCCTAACGATATACTCTAACAGCAGCACTCGTCGGAAGGCTGCTGCTGGTCGGCCGGTGATCGCATTTCGCGTCGCCTTCAGCCAAATCAAACCTCGCGAGAAAAACGCCGAGTTGAAGGCGTTCCGCACAACTATGGCTGACATCTGGCCGCCGACAGAGCCCCTCCCACCTGTCGCGAGCCTTCGCGACGGCCTGCCCGACTATTCCGGCGGCCGTCGGACAATGGACTTCCTCAAGTCAGCCATCGCCCAACACCACCTCCGCGGGCAGTTTCCAAACGTCATTCGGCAGCTTCGACCGATCTCGATGCCGGCACGATCCGCGCGGCACAATATTTGAACTCGGGGATCTTGCCGTAAGGATCGAGCATAGGATTGGTAAGCATGTTGGCCGGGCTCTCGTTAAAGCAGAACGGCATGAACACCATGCCATCGGCGACCTCTCGATCGGCCCGCAGAATGGCTTCGACAATGCCGCGCCGCGTCTCCACGTTGATCACGTCTCCCTGCGCCAGCCCGCGGCGCTTGATCTCGTAGGGATTCATTGCAGCAATGCCGTAGGGCTCGATCGCGTTGAGCACCCCGGCGCGGCGTGTCATGGCGCCCGTGTGCCAGTGCTCCAGCAGGCGCCCGGTGGTTAGCACCAGAGGATATTCGTCGTCGGGCACCTCGTCGGGAGGCAGGAGGTCGGCGGGCACGATGCGCCCGCGGCCATCCGCGGTCGGGAACCCGGTGGTGAAGACGATCTCGTTGCCAGGAACATCAGGACCATCGGCAGGATAGACGACGGACTCCTCGCGTTCGATGCGCTCCCAGGAAATGTGCTTCAGCGACGGCATTACTTGCGCCATTTCGCCGAAGACGTCCGAAACGTGCCTGTAGTTCCAGTCCAGCCCCATGCGGCTGGCAAGCTCGATGATGAGATCGAGATCCTGCCGCGCCTCGCCCGGCAGGTTGACGGCCGGCCGGCCGATCTGCACCTGCCGATTGGTATTGGTGTAAGTGCCGAGCTTCTCAGCATGCGCGGAGGCAGGGAGCACCACGTCGGCATGCCACGCTGTTTCGGTCAGGAAGATGTCCTGAACAACCAGATGCTCTAGCTTGGCGAGTGCGGCGCGCGCATGGCTCTGGTCGGGATCGGACATGGCCGGGTTCTCGCCCATGATGTACATGCCCCGGATCTCGCCGTCATGGATCGCGTCGACGATCTCGACGACGGTCAAGCCGCGTTTGGGGTCGAGCGTCTGGCCCCAGAAATTCTCGTACTGGCCGCGGATATCGGCATTCTCCACCGATTTGTAGTCGGGGAAATACATCGGGATGAGGCCCGCGTCCGAGGCGCCCTGGACATTGTTCTGGCCGCGCAGCGGATGCAGGCCTGTGCCGGCGCGCCCGACATGCCCCGTGATCAGCGCCAGCGCGATCAGGCAGCGCGAATTGTCCGTGCCGTGGGTGTGCTGCGAAATGCCCATGCCCCAAAAAATCATCGAGCGCTCCGCCTTGGCATAGGTGCGCGCCACCTCGCGCAGTACACCGGCCTCGATGCCGCAGACGGGAGCCATCGCCTCGGGCGAAAAATCCTTCACCTTGGCCTTCAATGCCTCGAAGCCGGAGACATTGGCCTGGATGTACTGCTCGTCATAGAGCCTCTCTTCTATGATGACGTGCAGCAGCGCGTTGAGCATCGCCACGTCGCTGCCCGGCTTGAAGCGCAGCGCATAGCTGGCGTGGCGCATCAGTTCCTGGCCGCGCGGATCCATCACGATCAGCTTGGTGCCGCGCTTTGCCGCTTGCTTGAAATAGGTGGCGGCCACTGGATGGTTTGTCGCCGGCCGCGCCCCGATGATGATCACGCATTCGGCCTTCATGGCGTCCATGAAAGGCGCCGAGACCGCGCCAGAGCCGACGCCCTCCATCAGAGCGGCCACGGAAGAGGCGTGGCAGAGCCGGGTGCAGTGGTCGATATTGTTGGTGCCGAAACCCTGCCGGACGAATTTCTGGAAGAGATAGGCCTCCTCATTCGACCCCTTTGCCGAGCCGAAGCCAGCCAGCGCCTTGCCACCATGCTGGTCGCGGATGCGTTTCAGCCCGCTGGCAGCGCGCTCCAGCGCCTCTTCCCAGCTGGCCTCGCGGAACACTGTCAGCGGGTCGACATTGCGCAGATCAATGTCGCCGGCCTTCGGCGCGTCGTCGCGACGGATCAGCGGCTTCGTCAGCCGTTCGGGCGACATCACATAGTCGAAGCCAAAGCGCCCCTTGACGCAGAGCCGGTTCTCGTTCGCCGGACCGTTACGGCCGTCAACCTGGACGATTTTATTGTCCTTGACGGCGACCTGCGTCTGGCAGCCAACGCCGCAAAACGGGCAAACCGTATCGACGACCTTGTCGAACGCCTGGACGACACGCGTCTTGCCGGTCTCGTCCATCAGCGATTTCTCGTAGAGCGCACCAGTCGGGCAAGCCTGGACGCATTCGCCACAGGTGACGCAGGTCGACAGGCCCATCGGATCGTGCATATCGAAGACAGGAATCGAGTGATTGCCGCGCTCGGCCATGCCGATCACGTCGTTGACCTGCACCTCGCGGCAGGCGCGCACGCAAGCGCCGCAGGTGATGCACGCGTCGAGATTGACGGCAATGGCCGGATTGGTGATGTCGAATTCTGGCGCTAGCCCCTCCTCGGTGAACTTGGAACGGTATCGGCCGCCCGAAATCCCCATCGAACCGGCCCATTGCCAGAATGCCGACTGGTTGTCTGGACCGTCGCTCGCCGGTCGCATGTTGCTTGCGAGGAGCTCGAATACCATCTCGCGCGATTTGCGGGCGCGTTCGGTATCGGTTTTCACGACCATGCCGGCGGAAGGCTGGCGAACGCAGGAGGCAGCCAGCACGCGCTCGCCTTCGATGTCGACCATGCAGGCGCGGCAATTGCCGTCGGGACGATAGCCCGGCATGTCGACATGGCACAGGTGCGGAATCTTTGTTCCCTGGCGCTTGGCGACATCCCAGATAGTCTCGCCGGGGGCGGCGCTCACGGTTTGCCCATTGAGGGTGAATACCACGCTCTCGGCCATCAGAGGTCACTCCGGAAATGCGTCAGCAGATGGTTGATCGGATTGGGCGCCGCCTGGCCCAGGCCGCAGATCGACGAATCGCGCATCACGGCTTCGAGGTCGCGAATCTTATCTTCCGGCATCGGGCCCTGCTCCTGCAAGATAGCCACCAACTTTTCGGTTCCCTCGCGACAAGGCGTGCACTTCCCGCAGCTCTCATGTTTGAAGAATTTCATGAGGTTGAGCGTGACCTGCTTTATATTGTCGGCCCGCGAGAACACGACTATAGCATGGGAGCCGACGAAGGCGCCCTGCTTGGCCAGATCGCCGCCGAAATCGAGCGGAATGTCCCCCAGTGCTGCTGGCAGGATGCCGCCTGAGGCGCCACCCGGCAAATAGGCCTTGAACTCATGACCGTCCGCCATGCCGCCGCAATAGTCGTCGATCAATTCGCGTACCGTGACGCCGGCCGGCGCCAGCTTGACGCCGGGATTTTTCACCCGGCCGGATACGGACCATGAGCGGATGCCAGGGTGGCCGGGCCTGCCCTGCGCAGCGAACCATTGCGCGCCCTTTTCGACGATGTCGCGGATCCACCAGAGCGTCTCGACATTATGGTTGAGCGTCGGTCGTCCGAACAGGCCGACCTCGGCGATGTAGGGGGGGCGGTGGCGCGGCATGCCGCGCTTGCCCTCGATGCTTTCCAGCATCGCACTCTCCTCGCCGCAGATATACGCGCCAGCGCCGCGGCGGAGCTCGATGAAGCCCGGCTTGACGATGCCGGTGGCCTCGAGCGCGGCGATCTCCTGACGAAGAATGGCGAGCACCGCAGGGTATTCGTCACGCATGTAAAGATAGATCCGTTCCGCCTCGACGGCGTGCGCCGCGATCAATGCACCCTCAAAGGCACGGTGCGGATCTCGCTCGAGATAGATGCGGTCCTTGAAGGTGCCGGGCTCACCCTCGTCGCCATTGATCGACATCAGACGCGGGCCCGGATAGGAGCGCACGAACTGCCACTTCTTGCCAGCGGGAAAACCCGCACCGCCCAGACCCCTCAAGCCCGCATCGCCCACGGTGGCGATGAGCTCGTCCGTGGTCAGCGCCCCAATCCGTACCCGCTGCAAAAGCTGGTAGCCGCCCGCCTGCCGATACGCCTCCAGCCCGACATAATCGGGCACGTTCACACCGGTCTCCGCTGCCGCGGCCATGCGCCTCAGGCCCTCGGCGGTTGCCTGGTCGACCTCGCGATCACCGATACGCGCGGCAGGCGCGCCAGCGCAACGGCCCATGCAGGGCGCGCGCATGACCCTGATCGCCGCTGGATCGGCGCCCGCTTGCAATTCAGCCAGGAGCGTGTCGGCGCCCGCCAGCATGCAACTCACTGAATCGCACACGCGGATTGTCAACGGCGCAGGCGGCATCTCGCCTTCCTTCACAACGTCGAAATGGTCGTAGAAGGTCGCCACCTCGTAGACCTCGGCCTGCGACAAGCGCATATCTTGCGCCAGCGCCCGCAAATGCCGCGCCGACAGGCAGCCATATCGGTCCTGGATCAGATGAAGGAATTCGATCAGCAAGTCGCGCCGTCGCTGGCGCGCGCCCAGGAGCGCCTGAACCTCGGCGAGCGCAGCGTCATCCAGCGGCCTGCCCTTTGGTCCGCGATCACGCGGCCGTCGTTCCTGGATCGTCATGTGCTCACCTCCCCGAGTGAAACGCCCTTACCTCTTAACGATACCCCGCGGACCAGGATGTCGACTATGAGGCACGACATGTCCCCTGCACGACTAGCGCAAGCATTGCGTCGCAAATCTTGGGGCCGCCGCCGACGGGGTGCAACTCGTCACATCGTCGCGGGCTGCGTCTTTTCGATCATGAACACGACGCGATCGCCGTCGCGCTCCGTCGCTTCAAGTCGCTCGCCCATCTCGTTGAGCAGATTGGGGATATCGATGACCGCCAGCGGGTCCGTGCAGTGAACCTCGAGCCGCTCGCCTGGCCTCAAGGCTTTCAACGCCTTGCGGGTCTTGAGCGCGGGCAAAGGGCACTTAAGCCCGGTCAGATCCAGCTTCGTCGTGGTTATCATGGTCGGCATGATGCCCGACGGGACCTGGCCGCGTCAATCGAGCCTGGGTTGCGGCTCTCGTTTCGAGGACGCGATCCGACGGCGCTCACATAAGACTGGAATAGGGGAGGAACTGGACCGTGTGACCTGGCTCGACACGGACTATCTCCTCTCCCAACTCGACGAGACCGTCGGTCGCGACCAGGGATGACAACAGTCCTGCGCCTTCCCTGGGAAACTTCGTCGCTTCGTAGCATCCATCCGCGGCCGCGCGTACGCTTGCTCGCACATACTCGCGCCGTCCCTGCTTTTTGCTATAGGAAAAGGCGGCCCGCATAGCGATCGGGGTCGGCGGTGGCTGGAGGGCCCCCGCAAGGGCGAGGATTGCCGGGCGGGCAATATGCGCGAAGGTGACGAAGCTCGCCACCGGATTGCCAGGAAGTCCGATCAGCGGGGTTCCATCGATCACCCCCATGGCGACCGGCCGGCCAGGCTTGATCGCGACGCGCCAGAACACCAGGGTTCCGGCACTCTCGACGGCGGCCTTCACGCAATCTGCCTCGCCCGTCGACACACCGCCCGAAGTCAGGATCAGGTCATGGCTCAATGCCGCTTCGCTCAGCTTTTCAGCGATCAGTCTGCTGTCATCCACGAGGATACCGAGATCGGTGATGTCGCAGCAGAGTCGAGCGAGCATCGCCGTCAGCATGAAACGGTTGGAGTCGAAAAGCTGCGCCGGTCCGCGCATGTCTCCCGGCGCGACGATTTCGTCCCCGGTCGAGAACACTGCGACGCGTATCCTGCGCCTTACCTGGAGTTCGGTGAACCCCAATGCGGCGGCGAGCGCGATATCTTGCGGCCGCATCCGGTGGCCCGCCGGGAGGACGGCCTCGCCCAATGCGACATCTTCACCCGCAGGGCGTACATTGGCACCCTTTTTCAGGCCGGGCGGGAGAAGGATCCTGCCGGAGCCGTCGATGCTCACGTCTTCCTGCATGAACACCGTGTCGACCCCGTCGGGCATTGGAGCGCCAGTGAAGATGCGTACCGTCTGGCCCGGCGGCACAGGTTCATTCGCCGCCATGCCGGCCTGAACCCTCCCGGCAACGGCGAACGCCGTCTCGACAGTCTGCGGCAGGTCTGCCCCTCGCACGGCGTAGCCGTCGACCGCGGAATTGGTGAAGGGCGGCAGCGGCAGCGATGCCACCATCTTTTTTGCCAGGACGCGCCCATCCGCCAGCAAGAGCGGGACCGTCTCGACCTCCTCTACGGCGCTGAGTTTCGAGGCGATCAGCGCGGCAGTCTCGTCGATGGGCCGCATCTGTCCGCCGAAAGCGAAGCAGTCATCCGAGATTTGCGCCATTTATATTCCCACTCTACGAGCGTGTCGGCTTCTTCGTAATCGCATCAATCCGGCTTTTTTTAATCAGCTTCGGTTGAACAGCCTGTAAGATACGGCAAGCTAGCGCAGGCGCGAGCCAGAATACGACGTCAGGAGACTGCCATGCCTTTGATGCTACGCCAACCGGAACACGCCATCATCACACCCGATCCGCAAGACCAACGGCTGACGGAGCTGGTTGCGGGCATCGACCAAACAGGCGCGACGGTAGAGGTCCGCGTACCGATCGAACGTGCCCTGACGCTCTATCTCAACGCTCAGGAGATCGTCACGATGATGACGGTCAACGACTACCCTGAATATCTTGCGCTCGGCTATCTGCTGAACCAGAACATGCTTCTGCCCACCGATGTGGTGACGGACGTCGAGTATGACGAGGACCTCCAGGTCGTGGTCGTTCGCACCGAGCGCAACACCGACTACGAGCAGAAGCTCAGAAAGCGAACGCAGACTTCGGGTTGCGCCCAAGGCACTGCCTTCGGCGACGTGCTGGAGGCGATCGAGGACATCACGCTCCCGCCCGCTGAGCTTCGCACCTCCTGGCTCTACGAGCTGACGCACAAAATCAACACCACGCCGTCGCTCTATCTGGAAGCAGGCGCCATCCATGGCTGCGTCCTTTGCAGGAAGGGCACGCCAATCTGCTATATGGAAGACGTCGGCCGCCATAACGCTGTCGACAAGATCGCCGGCTGGATGTACCGCCACGCCATCGATCCGGGGGATAAGATCATGTACACGACCGGGAGGCTGACCTCCGAGATGACGATCAAGACGGTTCGGATGGGCATTCCCATCCTGGTTTCGCGTTCCGGCTTCACCGCCTGGGGCGTGGCGCTGGCCCGCCAAGTGGGGCTGACGCTGGTCGGTCGGGCGCGCGGCAAGCGCTTCACCGCACTTTCAGGCCAGGAGCGGATCGTCTTCGACCAGGATATCGCTTCGGTCGATGAGGAAGCGCCGCGCCACCGCCGCAAGGGTGCCGAGCATGACGACTGAGCGGCCCATGACGCTGGGCGTCGTGCTCGCCGGCGGTCTGGGTCGGCGCATGGGCGGCGGGGACAAGCCGACGCGCGTGATCGGCGGACGCACGATGCTCGAGCATGTCATCGAACGGCTGGGACCGCAATGCGACGGGCTCGTGCTTAATGCCAATGGCGACCCCGTTCGTTTCGCCCGTTTTGGCCTGCCCGTCGTCGCCGACACGATCGAGGGTTATCCGGGGCCGCTCGCCGGCATGCTCGCCGCGCTCGATTGGACGGCGGACAACAGGCCCGACGTCGAGTGGATGGTCAGCGCCGCCGGTGATTGTCCTTTCCTGCCGCGCGACCTCGTTGCACGCCTCCAGCGGGCGCGCATGACCGAGGGGGCGGATTTGGCGGTGGCGGCATCCGGTGGTCAGGCGCATCCGGTCATCGGGCTCTGGAAAGTCGCCCTGCGGGACGAATTGCGGCATGCGTTGACCAACGAGGGCCTGCGCAAGATCGACCGGTGGACCACCCGCTACGGCCTTGCCACCGTATCCTGGCCGGCAGAGCCCGTGGACCCGTTCTTCAACGCCAACACGGTCGAGGACCTCGCCGAAGCCGAGCGGCTGGCCGCGTTGCTCGACGCTAACCCGGCCGGCTGAACCCCGCGCGCTCCAGCGCCGAATGCACCTCGTCGGCCTGGAGAACTTCGAGGAACGCGTGCACCGCGCGCCGATCCTTTCGCGCGCAAACCAGCGCGAAGTCGTAGTGCTCTTCGGTCAACGGAATAAGACCGAGCCCGGCCGCACGCGCGACCGGCGCGATGGTGACGCCCCAGTCAGCGCGCTTCTGCGCTACCGCCGCGGCCACGGCATTGTGTGTGCGCGGCTGGTTCCAGTAGCCGTCCGGGCGTTCCGCGCCGAGGAGTTGGTCGATCAGGATACGCGTTCCCGAGCCTTGGTTGCGGTTGACCATCATGCAATCGGGATCGGCGAGCGCGGCACGGACCGCGTCCTCCGCGCCGAGGCCCTCGAAGCGCTCGTCCCCTCGGCGGAACACCAAACCTTGCATGCGCCGCCAGCCTGGCACGAGTTCGAGACCGTCACCGAGGAAGGGCGCGTTGTAGTTCCGCGTCTTCGGGTCGAAGAGATGGATGGGAGCGAGATCGCACTCGCCGCGCTTGGCCGCCGCAAGACCGCCCAGGCTTCCCACAGACAGCGAGCGCACCGAAATCCCGCGACGCGAAAGTTCGCCAACGACCAGATCGAGGCCGACACAATGACTGCCGATGACGACGAGGTCGGGAACGCGGACCCGCGGCGTGAACAGCGTCACCGCTACGTCGGCACCGGCAGGCACGTGATCGGCCAGGGCCTCGATGCGCATGAAGCCATCCGCCTGCGTAAAGGATGTTATCGCTCCCGAGCCCTTACCAGTCGGATAGGCCGTCAATCCTCCCTGCCCTTGCACAAGGGAGACCATCGCGAATTCGGTCCGTCCGAGTTCTGAAGGAACCCGCAACGGAAGGCTTGCGGTGACCTGAGCATCGACGCGCGGCGGCAGCCCCGCCATGCGCCGCAGGGCGGGTACCACCATGTCATGGAAGGTGAACATGGCCGAGGTCGGAAATCCCGGCAGGACGATGACCGGCTTGCCCCCGCACACCGCCAGGCAAAGCGGCTTTCCGGGCTTCAGCGCCACGCCGTGGGCGATGATGCCGGGTTTGCCCAGTCGGCCGATAATGCGATGCGTGATATCCCCTGCTCCTTTGGACGTGCCGCCCGACAGGATCATTACGTCGTGGGCGGCGAGCGCCTCGCGCATAGCCGTCTCAAGTGTTGCCTCGTCGTCCGGGAAGGCGCCGATAAAATGCGCTTCGCCGCCATTTTCAGTGACAGCCGCAGCGATGATCGGCCCGTTGGCGTCATAGATGCCGGCCGCCCGCAGCGGCTCGCCTGGCTGAACGAGTTCATCGCCAGTGGAGAGCACAGCCACGCTTGGCCTGCGCGCCACGGCCACTTGTGCGATTCCGCACGCGGCGAGCATGCCGATTTCGCGCGAGCCGATTTGCGTTCCGGTGCGCAGCACGACCTCTCCTCGCGCCATGTCGGATCCTGCATTGGAGACAAACTGGCCGGGCGAGATGCCGCGCCCCACCTCGATGGCACTCAATCCCACCGGATGCGTATGCTCCACCATGATGATGGCGTCCGCGCCACGCGGCAGCGGCCCGCCGGTTGCGATGGGCGTGGCGGTTCCGGTCAGAACGGGGAGTTGCGGAACCGTGCCGCAGGCAATCGCTTCCGCATTCAGCTCAAGCCGAACGGGACGGGTTTCAGAGGCGGCAGCCAGATCGGCCGCACGTACCGCGAAGCCATCGACATTGGAGCGGTCGAAGGGCGGCACGTCGACCGGCGCCGCCACGTCCTCGGCAAGAACCAGCCCGAGCGCGTCGGCCAGCGTCCGCGTCTCGGTCGGCAACGGGCGGGGAAACAGCGCTGCCTCGAAGCGAGCCAGCGCAGCTTCGCGCGACAATATCGTCAGGAACTGCTCCTGCCCGCTGTTCTGCCGGGCCGATGATGGAGAATTCGTCATAGCGGCTCACTCGATCAAAAGTTGCGGAGCGGAAAGGCGGAGACGGGCGTACCGGCGGCATACCCTTCGCTATCGCCCGGGACCGCAAGCCAGGCGTCGGCAAGCCGCATGGCGTCCAGCGAAAAGTCGCCGACGGCGAGCGGCGTCCACATATCCCGTTCCTTCCCGAGCAGAACGAGCTCGTAAAGTCCGACCGCGGATGAGATTTTCCGCGAGAGCGGCAAGATGATGCCTGACCGTTCAGATCTGCCCGACAGGCGGTCCAGGACTGGCTGGACAAGCGCAAGGAACCCAGCGAAGGCTTGGTGCGGCGATCCGGCCAATGCGACCACCGGTGTCTTGCCGAGCCGGCCTATTGCCGTTGTCCCTCCGGGCCGTAAGGCAATGCCGTGCCCAATCAACACCCCGCGCCGCACAAGAGCCTCGGCGGTCACGTCGGCGTGGCCGTCACCAGTACCGCCGATCAGGAGCAGAAAATCGCAGGCCTCGCCATCAAGAGCGGCAATGATCGATGCCGCGTCGCGCTCTACGGTCTCTATACCGACGATCGAAACGCCCGAGGCACTCAGGCTCTCGACCACGAGCCGCATGGAGAATGTCTCGTGGCTGTCGGCAGCGACATCGATCACGCGCACGCGCGGGCTCCGTATGGTAAGCTGGCTCAGTCCCACTTTGCGGGCGACCAGCAGGTCGGCGACGCCGATCGCCTTTCCCTCAAGCATTGGCGGGCGGGCCGCCGCCATATCCTCGCCCGCCCGGCGCACACCCTGACCGGGCACGGCTTCAGCTGCTGCTTGGATCATCGGTCCACTGCAATCGACGAGGCCGGCCTGCAGCACACAGTCGCGATCTTCAGGCATGGCCTCACCCGTCTCGACCCAGATCGGCGCGACCGGCAAAACTAAGGGCGAATAGGCTGATGCCCCCACGAGGTCGAGGGCGCGACACGCCCAGCCGTCAATGGCAGCGATATCTCGCGCAGGCTGAGCCGGCACGACAGGCGGCATCCCGGCAGCGACATAGCGCAAGGCTTGTTCAAGCGGCACCCAGCGGGGGGTGACGGGCATTACACCATCGAGCAGCGCGTCGAGCGCCGCTTCCAGGGGAGTCAGCGGGCCCGTCGAAGAAAACGTTCTCGTCATGGCGCGATATTGAAGCAGACGCGAGCCTGTTTGCAACCAGCTTCAGGAACGCCCGCGCTGCGCATTCGGGAAGAAGAGCTGCTGGCCGTCGATCTTGTACTCTCCGATCGCCTTCTGGCCTTCCGGAGAAATCAGCCAATCGATGAAGCGCTGGCCGGCCTCCACTTTGACGCTTGGATGCTTGTGAGGATTCACCAGCATCACGCCATACTGATTGAACAGCCGCTTGTCACCCTCGACGGCGATGTCCAACTCGCCACGATTCTTGAACGACAGCCAGGTGCCACGATCGGAAAGCGTATAGGCGTTCATGGCTGCCGCGGCGTTGAGCGCCGCCCCCATGCCCTGCCCGATCTCCTTGTACCACGGGCCCCTGGCCGCCTCGATGTCGATGCCGGCCGTCTTCCACAGACCCAATTCGGCCGAATGGGTGCCGGACCTGTCACCACGCGACACGAAGGCCGCCTTCTTGGCTTTGATGGCGATCAGCGCGGCTGCGATGTCCTTGGTCCCGCTGACGCCCGCCGGGTCGCTCTTGGGGCCAACGAGGACGAAGTCGTTGTACATCACGTCGAAGCGCTTCACCCCGAAGCCTTCCTCGATGAACTTCTCCTCCTGCGCCTTGGCATGGACGAAGACCACGTCGGCATCGCCGCGCCGACCGGTGTCGAGCGCCTGACCGGTGCCCTGAGCGACAATCTTCACGCCGATGCCGGTTTTCTTCTCGAACAGCGGCAGGATGTGATCGAACAGGCCGGAATCCTGGGTCGAGGTCGTCGACGCCACGACGATCGACTGGTCCTGGGCAGGCGCGCCGCCTGCTAGCATCAGAAGCACCACAAGCGCAGAGAATATTCGGCGGGTCAGCATCTCAATCTCGGTCCAGTTGATCAAAGCACGAGCTCGCCGCGCACGAAGGCAGCGGCTTGCGGGGTCGCGGGGCGGTCAAGGAAGTCGTCGGCGTCGGCATGCTCGCAAACGCGCCCTCGGAGCAGAAAGACGACGTCTCCCGCGATCCTGCGTACCTGGCCGAGGTGGTGCGACGCCATGATGATCTTCGTGCCCGATTGGGCAGCCGTGATGATGATCTGCTCGACAAAACGCGTCGCCGCCGGATCGAGGCTGGCTGTCGGCTCGTCGAGCAGCAGGATTTCCGGCTGGCGCGACAGGGCGCGGGCGAGGGCCAGCCGCTGCTGCTCGCCACCGGAGAGATGCCGTGCCGGACGTGCAGCGAGATCGAGAAGACCGACGCGCTCGAGCAGTTCCTCCACGCGCGGGGCCCGGAGCCGGCGCGGACAGCCCGCTTGAGCCAGTGCATAGGCGACATTCGCGGCCGCCGAGCGACGCAGCATCACCGGCTTCTGGAACAGGATTGCACGCCGTGTCGGCGGGGAAAGCGTTCGTCCCCCCCAAGTCAGGGTTCCAGCAGAAGGTGCAACAAGCCCCATGCAGAGCCGCAGCAGGGAGGTTTTGCCCGACCCGTTCGGGCCGACGACCAGAGTCGGCGCGCGCGGCCCGATCGTCAGGTTCACCCGGTCCAGGATGGTCGTCGCACCGGCGACCAGCGACACGTCATCGAGGACAAGTGGAAGATCGCTCTGAGCAGCCCGCATCCCTAGCCAGCCCGTTGCTCGGACCAAACTCGCACGCCCCAGGCGGCGGCGTTGATCAGCAAGATGAGGAAAATCAGCATCAGGCCGAGCCCCATGGCGAGCGGCAGGTTTCCCTTCGAGGTTTCAAGTGCGATTGCCGTCGTCATGGTGCGGGTGAAGCCATCTATGTTGCCGCCGACGATCATCACGGTGCCGACCTCGGCCGCCGCCCTGCCGAAGCCCGCGAGCAGAGCCGTGACGAGGCTGAAGCGGCCGTCCCACAAAAGCGTGGCGACCAGGCCCGCCGGCCCGACCTGCATCGCAGTCAGTTCCTCACGATACTCGCGCCACAGATCCTCGACCGTCTGGCGAGTCAGCGCGGCAATGATGGGCAGCACCAGTAGCGCCTGCGCGATGACCATCGCGGCGGGTGTGAACAAGAGGCCGAATTCACCCAGCGGCCCGGATCGCGATAGCAGCAGATAGATCGTCAGCCCGACCACCACCGGCGGCAGGCCCATGAAACCGTTCAGCAGCACGACGATCGCCGAACGACCGGGAAAGCGCGCCAGCGCGATAATTGCGCCCAGCGGAAGGCCGGCGATCATGGCGATCGCGACAGCCGAAAGGCTCACGGCGAGCGACAGGCGCACGATGGCAAACAGCGTGGCGTCGCCGCTCGCGATCAGTTGCCATGCGCCCAGCCCTTCCGACATTGCTCCTCGCAGTCCTGTCCCGTGTTCAATGTCCTGCAACTCCTCCGTCACTGTCAAATCCTTGAACCTGAACAGGAATATGCATATCAATGCAGGATGGATTTGCTGACGACGTCCGAAGCCGCCGACTATCTGCGCATTGGTGAGCGCAAGCTTTATGAGCTGATTGCGGAGGAGCGTGTCCCGTGCAGCAAGGTGGCGGGCAAGTGGCTGTTTCCTCGGCATGAACTCGACCGTTGGGTCATGTCGGGGTTGATCCGGCCCGCAGGAATGACGCAATCCGAGCCGCCGCCGATCGTCGGTGGCAGCCAGGACGACCTGCTCGAATGGGCTCTCCGCCAATCAGCCTCCGGCCTGGCCTTTCTGACGGAAGGCACGGAAGCCGGCGTGACACGCCTGCTGCGCGGCGAGGTGTCTGTCGCCGCGATTCATTTCCACAGCCCCGACCCGGACCCGAATGTCGCCGCGATTGCGGCCAGACCGCGGCTTTACGATGCGGTGCTGGTCGGATTCGCCCGCCGCGAGCAAGGCCTGCTGCTCGCGCCAGGCAATCCAAAATCGCTCAACAACCTGACCGACGTACTTGCGACCGGCGCACGCATCGCGGTTCGTCAACGCGGCGCAGGCGCGGACATGCTGCTCACGCAATTGCTGGCGGACTCCGGCGCGAAACAGGACGACGTCAACCGGTTGGAGCCGCCCTGCCTGACCGGACCCGATCTCGCGGCTGCCGTGCGCATTGGTAGGGCCGATTGCGGAATTGCCACGCGCGCGGCCGCCCGCGCCGCTGGCCTCGATTTCGTTCCATTGGCCTGGGAAAGCTTCGATCTCCTGATGCGGCAGCGGACCTACTTCCAGCAACCGATCCAGGCGCTCCTGCGTTTGCTAGGGCAGGAAATCTTCGCCAGCCGCGCCGCCGAGCTTGGCGGATACGATCCATCGCCCGCCGAGCAGATACGGTTCTTCAAGTAGCAGCCGACCCCGATCAAGCCGCAGCTCTCATCCAAGATCGATCTCGCCCTCCACGACATGGCGCAAGCCTGCCGGCTCCGAGGTGATGACGGCCCTCACGGTCAGTCGGCCCTGTCCTTTCAGGCCCTTCTCCGCCACGGCTTTCTCGATTGCCTGCTGCGAAGTCACGCCGACCTGCTTCAGGAACTTGCGCATGGAGACGTTGAAGGGATCGGTTTCCATATTCTGGGTCATATGATTGCCTCGAACGGTGTGGACGATATGGCCGGTCCGGCAAGCTTGGTGCCCGCAACGGCGGCGCTGCGCCAACGGAGCACGGAATGGCCCGGGGTGCAATGAGGACGACGCTCGCACTATGTCTGACGCGGTCCGTTCCTCTGTGGCGTAACAACGCGTGGTGCCGAGATCCCTGGTCATGCCGGAGCGCCGCGGGCGATTGCCGTGACGGCCGATGGGCAAACGGCGATCACCGGTGGTTTCGCAGCAAGTGGCAACTGATGAAGGGCATGATGGGATGGGCTGTTTTTCGCCCGTCAGCGCGCCCTAAGCAATCCTGGTACCACTACGAGCATCGAACAGATGCACCTTGGATACCATGATCTCCAACCCAACCTCTTGATCAAGTTTGAAGGGCGGCTGATCCCGCACCTCGGCCACGAGGTCGACTCCACCTGCACTTAATGTAAGCTCCTGGGCCTCACCGGTCGGCTCGACCACTTGCACCCTCGCCTGAGAGTGGTTGCCACCAACCGAAATGTGCTGCGGACGAATCCCATAAACTACCCCATCCTTGTCGCCCATCCGAGCATCCGCCGGCAAGGGTAAGCGCAAGCCCTGATCGGCGACGAATGCGCCGTTGTCGATGCGGCCCTCGATCAGGTTCATTTCCGGCGAGCCGATAAAGCTTGCGACGAACAGATTGGCTGGGTTCTCGTAGAGCTCGGAGGGGCTGCCGATCTGTTCGATCCGGCCTTTGTTCAACACCACGATGCGGTCGGCGAGCGTCATCGCCTCGGTCTGGTCATGCGTGACATAGATGCTTGTTCGGCCGAGCCGTTGGTGAAGCTTCTTGATTTCGGCGCGCATCTTGACACGCAACTTGGCATCGAGGTTGCTAAGCGGCTCATCAAACAGGAAAGCGGCTGGATCGCGCACGATGGCGCGGCCCATGGCGACACGTTGGCGCTGGCCGCCGGACAACTGCCGCGGCATGCGGCCAAGCAGATCCTGCAGGCCAAGGATTTTGGCCGCCGCCTTGACCCTCGAGACAATCTCTTCCCTAGGGACCTTCGCCAGTCGAAGCGCGAAGCTCATATTGTCGGCCACGCTCATATGCGGATAGAGCGCGTAGCTCTGGAAGACCATGGCTATGTCGCGCGACTTGGCCGGCATCTCGTCGACGACACGCCCGCCGATGCGGATCTCGCCGGTCGTCTGCTCTTCCAGCCCGGCGATCATGCGTAGCAGCGTTGACTTGCCGCAGCCTGACGGACCGACCAGCACCACGAACTCGCCGCTGGCGATCTCGATATTGACATCGCGCAAAACTTCCACGGCGCCGAAGCTCTTGCCGAGCTGTTCTATCTCAATTGCAGACACCTATTGTTCTCCCGTCCGGCACCACTCATTTTTGTTGAGCATGCCGCCATGCTCGGTATTCGGCCTCGCCCTCGGGGCTCAACGGATAGTATTTCCGCAGGTCTCCCCCTTGCGCCAGGCGCGAGCGCGAAAACTCTTCCCACTCAATATGCGCGCCGGCGAGCTCGACCAATTTTGGAGCAAGGGCGACCGGCACGACGACCACGCCGTCATCGTCGGCGACGATGATATCGCCAGGGATGACCAGCACGTTCGAGCAGGCGATGGGAACGTTGACGGCGAACGGCACGATGTTGGTTTGGGCGTGGAAATTCGGCGTGACGTCCCTCACCCAGATGCCGATGTCCAAAGCCGCCGCCTGGGCGGAATCGCGGATGCAGCCGTCGACAACCACGCCGGCCCCGCCACGCCCGGCGAAATAGGTCAGCATCATCTCGCCGAAGATGCCGCTTCCCAGATCGCCGCGCGCATCGACCACCACCATGTCGCCCGGCTGCGTGGGATAGAGCACGTGACGGTGTAACTGCCGCTCCGGCTCCTCATATTCGGTCTCGTTGTAGAGATCCTCGCGCTTCGGCATGCACTGGAGCGTGAGAGCAGGCCCCGCCGCCGTGCGGCCCAGCCTCAATGGACGCGGGCCCCGTATCTGCGGGTCGCGAATGCCCATCTTGTGGTAGAGTTCGCTGGCCAGCGTCGCCGAGCCGATCGCCGCAAGCGCATCGACCAATTGTCTCGGCGGCCGCGAAATGTCCGATATCGCCGGTATCTGATCAGCTGCCATTCCGTATCCTCCGATTGCGCGGCGAGGTCCCTGACCCCACCGATCGTCACTCAGTTGCATATCCCGTCGTCGAAGCCGTCGAGCGTTCTGGGTGCATGTCCGCCATTCAGCCGCGGACGGCACCGGTGGTGAGACCCTTGACCAGCAGCCCCTGGGCAAACCAGACAAACACCAACGTCGGGATGACCATCAGGACGCCGGCTGCCGACATCGCGCCCCAGTCGATGCCGAATTGCGAGACGAAGTTGGTGAGCCCGACCGGCAGAGTCTGCGCGGCCTTGCTGGAGGTCAGGGTCAGGGCAAGCAGCAGGTCGTTCCAGGTGAAGAGGAAGGTGATGACCGCGCTGGCGCCAATACCAGGAGCAATCAGCGGCGTCACGATCTGGACCAGCGTGCGCACCGTGCCGGCGCCGTCTGACTGGGCAGCCTCCTCGATCTCTTTCGGCACGTCCTGGATGAAGCCCAGAAGCAGCCAGATGGCGACAGGCAGTTTGGCCGCCGTATGGCTCAGGATCAGCGCCCAGATGGTGTCGAGCATGCCCATGGCGGCAAACACGGCAAAGAGCGGAATGGCAAGCGCTATGACCGGGATCATGCGCATGATCAAAAGCAGCCCGAAAATCAGCATGGCGCCCGGCATCCTGAAACGCGACAAGGCATAGGCGCAAGGAATGGCCAGCAGATGGACGAGGATGACCGTCGCCGCCGAGACGATGACGGTGTTCCAGACATAGTCCATCGTGTCGTACTCCGCGAAAACGGAGACGTATTGTGTTAGCGTCGCGGTCTCGGGAATGATGTGCACCGGCACCGAGAAGATGTCGGCCGAACTGCGGATCGACGTTAGGAACAGCCATACCAGCGGAAAGACGGTGAACGCGACGGTCAGGGCCAGCGCCATATACTGGCCGGCGGTTCCCACCGTAAATCGACGGCGCCGGCGCTTTGGCCTGGGACGTGCGCTAACGATTGCGGCTTCGCTCATATCGCTCTCCGTTTCGCAATCAGCCACGGTATTCCGTAGAGGAGCCCGAGCACGAACAGCGACATCCCCAAAGCAATGTAGGAGACGGCCGCCGCATGTCCGAAATCCACCGCCTGAAACGCCAGCAGGTAGGAATAGACGGTGAGCAGGTTGGTGGCGCCGCCCGGCCCGCCCTGCGTCATCAGCCAGACGACGTCGAAGGTCCGGAACGTGTCGATGATGCGAAGCATCAGGGCGATCATGATGATCGGACGCATCAGCGGCAGCACGATATGCCAGAAGCGCTGCCATGGCGTGGCGCCGTCCACGGTGGCCGCCTCGAGCGGTTCCTGCGGCAAGGACTGCAGGCCGGCAAGGAACAGTAGCACCATCAACGGCGTGTTCTGCCAGACATCGGCGACGATCACCGAGACGAGCGCCCAGGTCGGATGGTTGAGCCATGGAATGTCGGGCAGGTTGAACATGCGCAACAGCGCGTCGACCAGGCCGTACTGGGTGTTGAACAGCCACCGGAAATTCAGGCCCACCACTGCGGGCGCGATCATCGGAGGCACCAGGAGCAAGGTGCGCGCGAGCCGCATGCCGCGCAATTTGCCATTGACGAGCACGGCGATCGCCATTCCAGCCACCACTTCAATCGTGATCGAAATGATGCTGAATATGGTCTGATTTCGCAGTGCCTGGTTGAACTGGCGGCCGAAGAGTTCGTCGGTGTAATTTGCCATCCCGATGAAGGGCGCCGAACCGCTCAGATCCCAGCGGAAGAAACTCATGGTGAAAGAGTATCCGAGCGGATAGAGCAGGATGGCCAGCATGACGAGGAGCGCCGGGCTGGCCAGAAGGTATCCTCTCTGCCAGGTGTAGGGCAGCGGCGAACGTCGCCGACGCCTCGACACCGTATGCTGCGCGACGGACGGCATCGTCAATCGTAAGCTCCGGCCCGACGCATGATCTCCTCAGCCTCCGTCGCCGCCTGGTTGAGCGAGTCCGCGGGAGAGACCTGGTCGGTCAAGGCCTGTTCGATGGCCGAAAACATCAGCGTGCAGACTTTCGAGAAGCCGGCTAGCTTCGGCCATTCCTTGCCGTTGGCTATCGTCGTCTCGAGCTGCTGCAGCCACACGGCCTGAGGCCCCTTTGCCGCTGATATCACTTCCTTGGCGATCGCCTGGCTGCTGGGAAAGTTGGTGAATTGGTCGAACTGCAACCGCTGCGCCTCCGGACCGACCGTATACTTGATGAATTCGACGGCGGCGTCCTTGCGTCCGGATTGTCCGTTGAGCGCCATGGCATGCGAAATGGCGCATGAAATCGCGGCCTTGTCCTTGACGTAGGGCGCAGTCGACCACTTGCCGACGACACGTGAGGTCTCCGGATTCGATAGGGTCGCGAAGGCGCCCGGCCAATCGAAATTCGCATAGACCGTGCCGGACGAGAATTCGGTCGAATTCTCGTTCCACTGATAGCCGACCGCATCGGGTGGCACGATTTTGTGCTTCTGGATGAGATCGCGATAGAAGGTCAGGGCCTTGATGCCGGCTTCGGAATTGAAGGCCGGCTTGTTGGCCTGGTCCACCCAATCGCCGCCGGCTTGCCAGAGCAGATCGCTGAAAGTGCGTTGTGCTGGATCGCCCTGCCCCGGCACGACCAGCCCATAATGGCCATTGCCGGTCAGTTTCAGCCCGACGTCGACGAGCTCCTCCCAGGTCTCAGCCGGCTTCAGGCCTTTTTCCTGATAGATATCGCTGCGGTAGTACTGGACGCGCGAATCCATGTTGCGCGGAATGGCCGCCAGATTTCCGGTCTTGGGATCGCGCAGATACTTGACAGCGACCGGGTAGAATTCCGCGAGTTCGCTGTCGCTGAAATAGCTGTTCAGCGGCGCAAAATGGTTGAAGTAGGAATCGATTTGCGCCGTATGGGTGCTATAGACATCGTATTGGCTCGATCGCGCTGCGCTCAACGTGACCACCTTCGCGGTCAGCGGGGTGAATTCCAGCAAGTCGTAGCGAACCTTGATACCGGTCTTGGCGGTGAAATCCTGAACGATCTTTTCCCAGTATTTGGGATAGAGCGGGCCGCCGGTGATCAGCAGTGCGGTGATCTCGTTCCCGTCTGCCCTGGCGATCCATGGCGCGGCTAGCGAGCCGGCCGTCACTGCCGCACTCGCGGCCAGGAATTTGCGTCTCGATAGGTTTGCGGACATCATAATCTCCTCCTTGGTTTGATTGGTCGGCCCATCCAAGGGTCGGCCGATAACTTCAACCTTTCCGGCAAATCCGCGGCGGCTTGCTCCTCCCGCAGCGAGACTGCCTGGACTACGTCCCGAACGACGCTTGCGAGCCCGCCGGGCACCGTTCGATCCTCCCTTCCCGCAGGCCGAGTTATAGGCTACTGAGCACCATGAGATAAGTTGACTGCATATCTAGCTATCAGCCTATAAGCTTATCAGACAAGTGGATGTTAATGATGGATGCCATGGAGGTCAAGCTTCAAACTTTGCCCAAGCAGGTGGCCGGCGTGCTCGCGCGCCGCATCGCCAGCAGCGGCGTCGCCGGCGGCCAGGGACCGTCGGAGCAGCAGATCCTTCAGGAGTTCGGGGTTTCGCGCGCGGTGGCACGGGAAGCGCTCAAGATCCTGGCGTCTCTCGACATGATCGAGATCGCGCAGGGACGACGCGTGGTGCTGCGTCCCGCAGACGAATGGGACTATCTCAGTCCATTGCTTATCGACTGGCTGCCGCCCGAGCAGACCCGCGAGATCTTGGCGGAAGCACACGCAACGCGGATAATCATCGAACCGGCCATCACCGCCATCGCGGCCAAGCATATGACCAAAGAGAACCTCGAGCGTCTTGGCACTCTGCTGGCAGCGATGTCGGCCAGCGAAGACAATGCGGACGCCTATCTGAAACTCGACCTGGATTTCCACATGGAGATTTGCCGGGCAGCCAAGAATAGGATCCTCGACCGCTTCATGTACTCCTCCCGGTGGTGGCAGATGGCAAGCAGGCGCATCAGCAACCAGGTGCCTCATGCCCTGCCCTCGGCGACTGAGATGCACAGAGCGATCTACGAGGCGCTCGTGGCGCGTGATGCAAAACGGGCGGAAGAGGCGATGCGCCGGCACCTGAAGATCACCACGGCCGTTGGCCTGCCCCCATAAGAAATCGCCAGCCGATGCTCCCGAGCGGCGCAGCCAGCAATCGGGCTGGCCGCGCCGCTGCGCGCCGGGAGGACGCGGCCGATATCAGGCGCTTTTTGCTTGCTGTTCCTGGCGCTGGCGCGCGCGAAAACCGAACATGTCGCCCTTGTCTTTGATTTCCGCCCATACCGGTCCGGTAATCTTGTCGATGGCAGCGATGTCCGCGTCGGAAATCGCCCAGCCTGTGCTCTCAGCATTTTCCTCGAGTTCCTTGACCGTGCGCGCGCCGACCAGCGGCGAACTCACGCCCGGCCTGCTGGTAAGCCACTGGATCGCAAGCTGCGGAACCGTCTTGCCGTAGCGCGCCGCAATCGGCTTCAGGGCGTCGACGGCGTCAACCGCGCGCTCGTAGGTGCCCGGCTGGAACAGAACGGTGGTGCGGCGCTCATCGCCTTCGACGAATTTGGTGTCCGGCGACAACAGCCCTGTAAGCAAACCCTGGGCGAGACCGCTATAGGGCATCACGCCGATATTATGCTTGCGGCAATAGGGCAGCGTCTCAGCCTCAACCTCGCGCCACAGCATGTTGTAGGGTGGCTGGAGCACGTCGATGACGCCATGCTGACGGGCGCTGTCCATGTCGGCGGTGCTGAAATTCGAGACGCCGACTGCCTTGATACGCCCGGACGACCGCAGCCGCTCCATCATCTCCATGGTCGGGCCGATCGGAAAATCCGAGTTCGGCCAGTGGACAAAATAGACATCGACATAGTCCGTCTGCATCCGCTTCAGCGAACCGTCGAGCGCCGCCTCAATCGCGGCGGGTTCGAGGTGATTGGGCGCAACCTTGGTCGCGATAACAGCCTTGTCGCGACGGCCAGCCAGTGCCTTTCCGACGATCTCCTCGGCATGGCCATGTCCATAGGCTTCGGCCGTGTCGATCAGCGTTATGCCAAGCTCCGCGGCGCGTCGGATCACCCGGATCGATTCCTCGTCGTCGGCCGCGCCCCAAAAGGCGCCGGACATACCCCAAGTGCCTAGACCGATCTCCGATACCCTGACCGGCGACGATCCCAACTGTCGCTGTTGCATCCTGTTCCTCCTGATTGGCAGGCAGGGCCATCACCCTGCTGATGTCCAATTTATACGCTTATATACTCGTCTAACAAGTAGGTTCCGGCGGATTTATGGCGCTTGGCGCGGAGCCACGAATTTCCCAAATGATTCAATGATACCTGCCGTTGCAAGGTGTATTCGCGCAAAATCGTTCAAAGGGGGTTTACGTTCTATCTTCTCATCTTGTATGCTTATTGGACAAGTTGACCTAACTGACCATATGCATTTGTAGGCGCCGCGCGCCATCACGGGGAGGAGGTTTCGATGAAGATCACGGACATCAGGACAGCGGTCGTCGCCTATCACGGCAAGGCGACCCTGATCCGCATCGATACGGACGCCGGCATCTCCGGTTATGGCGAGGCAAATCCCGATGCAGGCGCCGCCGCAATCGTCGGGCTGATTTCGGAACTGAAGTCGGAACTGATCGGCCAGGATCCGCGCAATGTCGAATATTGCTGGGACAAGATTCGCCGTGACCATGTGTTTTCCGGTGCGCAAGCCGGCGTCTTTCTCATCGCGCTGACCGGGCTGGAGATGGCGCTCTGGGACGTGGCGGCGAAGGCCGCCGGGCAGCCGCTTTATCGCTTGTTCGGCGGCAAGTTCCGCGACCGGATAAGACTCTATGCAGATTGCGGCGATGGCGATGAGGAATCGGGATCGCCGCAGGGATGCGCGGCACGCGCGCGCCGCATGGTGGCGGAAGGCTTCACGGCGCTGAAATTCGACATCGACAATCTGCGCCACCCGGCGAAGTTCGACGCGGTGAACCATACCATCAACGGCGCCGAGTTGCGCTTCATGGTCGAGCGTGTTGCAGCGGTCCGCGATGCGATCGGCCCCGACGTCGATCTCTGCATCGACCTGCACGCGCGCTACGACGTGCTCAGCGCCAGCCGCATAGCGGCCGAGATGGAACGCTTCAACCTTCTCTGGCTGGAAGAGCCGATCCCGGCGGAAAATGTCGAGGCCCTGAAGCAGATCCGCATGCGGACCAAGACGCCGATCTGCGTCGGCGAAAATCTCTACCTGCGCTGGGGCTTCCGCGAACTGTTCCAGAACTATGGCGCCGACGTCATCATGCCTGACGTGCCGAAATGCGGCGGCCTTGCGGAAAGCCGCAAGATCGCGAATCTCGCCGAGATGTACTATGTGCCGTTCGCGCCGCATCTGGTGTCGACGCCGCTGGGCACGATGGCGACATGCCATGTCTGCGCCAGCGTTCCGAACTTCCTCGTTCTAGAGTGGCACGCGCTTGAAGAGCGGGAGGCGTGGGACAGTTACGTGCGCCTTCCGTACGGCGCGAAGTCGATCGTCGAGGACGGCCACATCGTGGTGCCTGACGTGCCCGGCATCGGCGTCGAGCTCGACATGGAAGGCGTCCGCAAGCACGCCGTGCCAGGCTTCGGCATCTTTGAATAGCTGACGACCGGGCCGGGCGGATTGAACTGCCCGATCAAACAAATCCGTTGTGAGGAAGCCATGGGCAAGCGGATCATCTTCACCGGCGGCAGTGGCAAGATCGGCCGTCACGTCATACCCTACCTGCTCGAGCGCGGGCATCAGGTTCTGAATCTCGACCTGACGCCGCTCGATGTGCAGGGCGTCGACACCGTCATCACCAATCTTGCGGACGCTGGCGAGACCTACAATGCACTGACGCTGCATTTCGGGTTCAACGAATACTTCGGCGGAAGGAGCCGCGGCCCGGTCGACGCAGTGGTCCATTTCGCGGCGATCCCGCGGATATTCCTGCGACCGGATAACGCCATGTTCGCCGCCAATGTGCAGTCGACCTACAATGTGATCGAAGCCGCCACCAAGCTTGGCATCCGCAAGATCGTCACTGCTTCCAGCGAAACGGTGTACGGTGTGTGCTTTGCCGAAGGCGACCGCGATTTCACATCGTTTCCGGTGGACGAGGACTATGACGTCGATCCGACCGACAGCTATGGTCTCTCCAAAGTGCTGGGGGAGAAGATTGCGCGCTCTTTCGCCTCCCGTACTGGAGCCGACGTCTATGCCCTGCGGATCGGCGGAGTCGTCGAACCGCGGGACTATGGCCGCTTCCCGGAATTCCTGGCCGACGCCTCGAAACGGCGGCGCGACGGCTGGACCTACATGGACGTGCGCGATCTCGGCCAGATCGTCGATCTGTGCATCGAGAAGGACGGCTTGGGGTTCCAGATATTCAACGCAGTCAACGACAACATCGTGGCCGAGATGCCGACGGCGGAATTTCTCAGCAAGCACGCACCCAACATACCAGTCACACGCGCCCTGGATGTATTCGAGGGACCGATCTCAAATCGGAAGCTGCGCGACATCCTTGGGTTCCGGCAAGAGTATGACTGGCGCACACAGCCTGCGGATACTTGACTGGTGGCGGAGAAGGCAGCGGTAGATGGGGATGTTCCTGAGGCCAAGGTTGGCGCAGAGACCAGATTTTCCTGAACTCAAGCAGCGCGCTGGGTAAACGTAACACTCGGTTCACGAATATTGCCGGCGCTGCGGTGCCACATGGCTTCAGGGCCTTTGGCCGGGCGAGTCCAACGTCTGCTTCCTAGCTCACGCAGTTTGGAGCTAAACGGCGGGTTGGAGGCGCAAAGCTGCCATCCGCAGACGATGCGATCGGCGAGTGTCTAGACCATCGCCTCGAATCGCCTTGGCGAACCGCTTCGTAGCCTAATGGCGGATAACGACAATGGTCGGCCCGGAGGATCGACGTCTTCTACTGGAAGTCAACACGTTAGCGGACGGTTCGGCAACCCGTTTCCTTCATATTCTCTGGTATGGTCTGGCGAACCTAAGGAACCGGGGGAGCACTAGTTTTTACTACGCGTAGTATCTCTGTCTTGTCCCGCAAAGGGGTCGATGCATGTTGACCCAGGGCATGAGCCCGACTGGTTAGGAGGCCAATAGCGGACGCGCGACTCCGAAGATATAAAAACCATAGGCCAACGTTATCCTGCGGTCCAACTCGAGGCGTAACACCCAAGTGACAACTACTCGTTTCCTTAGTATCTGGCGATCGCTCTCCGGTGTCGGCATGGCCCTCGGCATGCTGTTCTTCGCGGCCGCCCTGACGCCGACGCTCGTTCCCCGCACCGACCTGACGCAAGGCGTACTGGCGGGCGCGTGCTTCGCCATCGGCTACAGCCTTGGCGTCGCCTTGCGGTGGTTGTGGAAATATCTCGAGATTCCGGAACTGCCGCCACGGCCGCGTTTGCTGTCCAAGGCGATCATCCTGGTCCCGTGCCTCGGCCTTGCCGTTGTGGCGCTGTGGCGATCCGGTGCCTGGCAGAACTCCATCCGCGCGGTGATGGGCATGCCGGCTGTCGATGGCGCTCATCCCCTCAATGTCTGCGCCCTGGCCATTTGCACCTTCATCGTCGTGCTCGCGCTGGCGCGCCTTGTCGCTTGGCTGGTGCGCGCCATCGCCGGGGCACTGAGACGCTACATACCCCGGCGCCTGGCGAATGTCGCCGGCGCCGCTGTCGCCGTGCTGCTCATCTGGTTGCTGGTGAGCGACGTTGCGATCCGCGCGATCTTCGGCGCGCTCGATTCCTCGTTCGCCAAGTTCGACGCACTCATGGAACCGGAGCGCCAGCAGCCGAGCGAACCCTCCAGGACCGGAAGCCCCGCCTCGCTGGTCAGGTGGGACGAGCTCGGCCGCGCCGGCCGCGAGTTCATCGCGGACGGTCCCGCCGCCGCCGAGATAGGGACCTTCACCGGCCGGCCGGCGCAACAGCCGGTCCGGGTCTATGTCGGGCTGGGAGCGGCGAACAGTGCGCAAGCCCGCGCGAAACTCGCGCTGGAGGAGCTGAAGCGGGCGGGCGGCTTCAGCAAATCCACGCTTGTGGTCATCACGCCGACCGGGACCGGATGGATCGATCCGGCCTCGATGGATGCGCTCGAATATCTGTGCCGCGGCGATGTCGCCAGCGTCGCCGCGCAATATTCCTATCTGAGCAGTCCGCTGTCGCTGCTGGCGCAGCCGGAATACGGCGCCGAGACGGCCCGGGCGCTGTTCCTCGAAATCTACGGCTACTGGACCACCCTGCCGAAGCAGTGGCGGCCGAGGCTTTACCTGCACGGGCTCAGCCTTGGCGCCATGAACTCCGAAAGATCGGCCGGGCTGTTCGAGATATTCAGCGATCCGATCAGCGGCGCACTCTGGAGCGGCCCGCCCTTCGAAAGCCGCATCTGGCGCTCGGTGAGCGATACGCGCAACAACGGCTCGCCGCAGTGGCTGCCGATCTTCCGCAATAGCAGCCTGGTCCGGTTCATGAACCAAAGCGGCCCGGCGGTGGCGCCCGACACGCCCTGGGGCCCGCTGAGGATCGTCTACCTGCAATATGCCAGCGACCCGATCGTATTCTTCGATTATCGCGACGCCTACCGGCAGCCGGATTGGATGAAGGCGCCGCGCGGGCCGGACGTCTCGCCGCAACTGAGCTGGTACCCGGTGGTGACCATGCTGCAGCTCGGTCTCGATATGGCCGTGGCGACAACCACGCCGATCGGCTACGGCCATGTCTACGCGCCGCAGGACTATGTGGAAGCCTGGAGTGCGGTGTTGGGCGTGAAGGACTGGTCGCGACAGGACCTCGCCGCCCTCAAAACCCATCTTGCCAGCAAGGTTGCAGCACAGGCCGACAGAGGCGGCTAGCTGGGGCTTCAGGGCACGGCCGAAATCAGCAGGAACATGGCGAATATGCCGAGATGGACCACTCCCTGGAGTCTCGTCGTGCGGCCCGTGCCGAGCGTGGGCGTGCTGACGAACATGGTGAGCAGAAGAAACACCGCGAGCCCCGACATCCGTTCAGGCTCATGATGCAGTCGATTTGCCACTGACGTAAATGGCGGAAAACGGCAGCGGGCGTAGGGAGCCCGCTGCCGCCAGGAGCGAGGCACGACGACGGACTGACGTGCTCGGCTCCTTGTTCCCGCAGCGGCTTGGCGGCAGACATCGCCGCGGGAAATTGCTGGATGTTCGCGGCTATCGCGGCGGCAGCATTTGGGGCGGGCGCCCTGAAACCAACAGGCTCCAGGCCGCCTTCTGTCAGGCCTTGCCCACGGGCAGCGCGACGAACCGGCTCGAGTCGTCGCGGGTGATCTGCATCAGTACGGCCTTGCGGCCAGCCTTGGCTGCATCGGCCATGGCCTTGGAGACGTCATCAGTGGTGTTCACCTTGGTCGAACTGACGGCGGTGATGACATCGCCCGGCTGGATGCCACGATCGGCCGCATCACTATTGGGATCCACATCGGTGACGACCAGTCCTTTGCCATCGTCTGACTTGGCGATGGTCAGGCCAAGATCGGCCAATGCGTCGGCCTTGGCAGGCGCGACCTGCTTGCCGTCATCGCCGGAGGCCTGTTTGTCGCTGGACGGCAGTGTGCCGAGATCGACCTTGATCGTCTGGCTTTTGCCACTACGCAATACGGTAAGATCGACCGACTTGCCCGGCGCATAGGCGCCGATCGTGCGGGCGAGGTCTTTGGGCGAATCGACATCCTTGCCGTCGACCTGGGTGATGACGTCACCGGCGGCAATGCCTGCCTTGTTGCTGGGACCAGCGTCCTGGGCGTTCGAGACCAGTGTGCCCTTGTCGGATTTCAGACCAAGGGATTCAGCAATTTCAGCGGTGACCGGCTGGATCTGGACGCCGAGCCAACCTCGCTTGATGGAGCCTTCCTTCATCAGGTCTTCCACGACCTGCTTGGCGGTCGAGGCCGGGATGTCGAAACCAATGCCGACACTGCCGCCCGACGGCGAGAAGATGGCTGTGTTGATACCGATCACCTGGCCATTGAGATTGAAAGTCGGGCCCCCCGAATTGCCATGATTGACCGGAGCATCGATCTGGATGAAGTCGTCATAGGGGCCGGCGCCGATATCGCGGCCCCGAGCGGATACAATGCCGGAAGTGACGGTGCCGCCGAGGCCGAACGGGTTGCCGACTGCCACCACCCAATCACCGATGCGGATCTTGGAGTCGTCGGCGAAGTCGACATAGGTGAACTTGCCGCCGCCATCGACCTTCAGCACAGCCAGGTCCGTCCGCGGATCGGTGCCGACCAGCTTGGCGTCGAGTTCCTTACCGTCACTGGTGACGATGGTGAAGGACGAGCCTTCCGAGACGACGTGATTGTTGGTGACGAGATATCCGTCCTCCGAGATGAAGAAGCCTGAACCCTGTGCCACCGGGCGCGGCTTGCCGTCACCATGTTTGAAGCCGCCCTGCTGCCGGTTGTCGGGCAGGTTCTCGAAACCATCCTGATCGTCGGAACCGTCGTCGGCGACCGGCTGGACCGTGGACTTGACCTTGACGCTGACGACCGCCGGCGAAACCTGCTCGACGACATCGGCGAAGCTCGGCATCTGCGGCGCCTGGACATGCACCGCGTCGGCCAGCACGGGGGCAGTGCCGGAAACAACAGCTCCGACGCCTACAGCGCCTACAGCGCTCAGCGACACTACAGCCGCCGCCAGGCGCCGACGAGTTCCGGAATGCGAATTGGGGACAATATTCATGGGGTTCCATCCTTTTGAGTGAGATGCACTGAGCATCCTTGGCCAGGATGGTTAGAAGAACCTACATTACGGCATCATTGCCATATCATGAAAGTTTTGTCATTTTCATTCCATAGTATTTATAAAGACGATATGTATAGTTATTTTCACTAATATTGCAAATTTGTAACTTGCACGTTCGATTATTATTCAATTCTGTGACATCGAATTCGGTGGATTTGCGATGTCACGACAATCTAAATCGACACTAGAAAAAGTGAATGTGCCTTCCGATTTATTCGGAGTTTACGCGACATTGGGCCGGGGCTTGCCGGGCGGCGATTTCAGATCGAATTTCATCGCGAGTTCTCTATGTGTTGATTGCATGGCAGGCCATTTGAAGGTAGCGCGCATGGCATTGGGCGCGCCTTTGTCGCCGGGACGCCAAGAGGCCGCTCCGGGCAGTGATTTTCCGCAGGGTGAGAGCCTCCCCAGGAGGTGATTATCGTCCAAGCGAGGCGTCGAGAGGGTCTGTCGCTAGCTCGCTAAAGACCGGCGCACCGCTACCATACCACTGGCCCTCCGTCCCGCATCGCCACCGGCATTCGAGCAACACTGGTGGCGCCTGTCGCGACGGGCGTCATTGGCGGAAAGACATGCTGTTCGACTAGCCTCATTCATACCGCAAGCAAGAAATAAACGCTCGATCCACGTTTGGGATTCACCGCATATTCCAAGAAAACCAGGTACTGCCTTAAATTACTTGGCTTTGATGCCATCCGCAGCAGCAGGTCGCACGGCGGGATGAAGTCCACGGAGAAGCATATGAGGCGCATCATCGTCGCTGCGATCATCGCAAGCATGGCAGCCCCCACCTGGGCAATGCCCGTCGGAGCGCTAAGGCCGTCGGTTTCCGATACGGTCACGAACATCGACCTAAGGAGGCCTTCCCGCCATCGACCGGGACATGGAGTACGGCCACCGCACCACAGGCCGCCCCATTATCGGCCCTCGCGTCCGCCACGCCATCACCGGCATTCGAGGAACAATAGCGGCGCCGTCGCCGCGGGCCTCATTGGCGGAATGCTGCTCGGCGGGATGGCGATCTCGGCTGCCCGCCAGCACAATCACAGCGCTTGGAACAACCATGTGAACTGGTGCTCGCAGCGGTACCGCTCCTACCGGGTCTCGGACAATAGCTGGCAGCCCTACAATGGCCCACGCCGGCAGTGCATCTCGCCCTTCTGAGTGCGCTCTGGGCTCGCTGGTGCTAGGAAGCCTACTGGGATTTGTTGAAACGGCTGAATGCAAGCTTGGACGGGAGCAAAAGCGAGCCTGGCAAAGGCCGGCGGGGCCATTGGCGTGAGCCAGCGGAAGTATCCCGCCTGTTCAAAGAGCATCTCCGCGAAGGCGTTTGCCGATCAATTGATACATGTCCGGCGATCTGGTCGATGCGACGAATCTCGGTCCGAAAGTCGCAGGTCCGCAGGGAAGACATGGTTCTCTGTTTTCATCCACGTCGATGCGCCAGTTGGGAGGACTATTGTGCTAAAAAATCTATCGATCGCGGCAATCAGCGCCATCATGATTGTAAGCTTCAAGCATTCCGCGTTTGGCACGTCGATCGGCGTGGGCAATCCCTACCCAGTCAGTCACTACGAGTGCCAGGACGGCACGCGTCTGGCAGTGCGTCTCCTCGGGGATCGCGCTTCTGTATCCGTCAACGACGCGGCCGAGGTCGATCTGCCCTCCATGGGACCGGAAGGAACGACGTATTCGAACGGTCAGTGGACGCTGACCATCATACAGGGACGCCTGTCCTGGGGTGTTGGCCGAGCTGTGCCATCTCTATGCGCCGGCGGTTGAGCCTCCCACCTCAGGAAAACTGATGACGACTATCCAGTTCGGTCGCGCACTTCATCGCAGCTTTCGAGATCCAGATACGCGTCGGCTCCTCGTGCATTGCAGTGTTTCTGGACGCCTGGTGCCTCGGCGCGGCCGGCGGCAGGAACAATGGCACCCATGACAATCTCCATCCGTCAAACCAGCGGTTAATGCATGTCGCCCAGAAGTGCGCAGCGGTTCTGGGACAACGATATGCATCAAAACAAAGACTTAAAGCGAGTCGCCTGAATCTGTTTCGACGCGACACGCTTTAATCCCAAGAGATGCGCTTCGACAATAATACCGAAAACGCACGCGCTCTGACGGCAGTGCATAAAATGCAAAGAATCCAGAAACTAGGCATTGTGTCTCCAAATATCCGAGCCACCATGCAGAATTATTGACAACGTGTTCGCATGCGCGTGATGTCGGCTTAATTCACCAAAGAGGACGAAAGATATGCGGAGATATGCACTAGCTGCCCTGTTAAGTGCCGCACTCGGCTTTGGTATTCCTCTTGCCGCTGTGTCCCCAGCGGGAGCTGTGACCGTAAATATAAATATCGGATCAAACCTTAACAACGGCCGCGCGATTACTTGCGCTCAAGGCCAGCGATTGATTCAGAGCAGAGGCTTCAGGGACGTGCGTCGCGTGGACTGCCGGGGACGCAATTTTGTTTATCACGCGCGTCGCATTGGCGGCAGCACTTTCGAAATAGTGCTGAATGCCCGTACTGGCCGCGTGGTGGATTTCCACCGCATTCGTAGATGACTCAGAGAGGCAAGGGAATGACGCAGTTGTCCGAGACCCAGCAACCCAGACGATCTGCGTGGACGAACTCGGCGATCGGAATCGTCTTTATCCTGGCAGGGATCTTCGTGTTGGGCGATCTGGCGCTGGCCACGACCATCAGCGCACTTGTCCTGGGAATTGCGATCGTATGCGCCGGCTTTGTCGAGATCGCCCTCGCCATCTGGGCCGGCGGGTGGCGTGGTTTTCTCTGGCAGACGATGCTCGGCATCCTGTACGTCGTTTTTGGCTGCCTGCTCATCAGCTTGCCGGTGCTGGGATCTATCATCCTCACATGGGTGCTCGGTGTCGTGCTCGTGATATCTGGGCTCGGAAGAATGTCTTTGAGCCTGCGCTACCTGTCCACCGACCGATGGATGATGCTTGTTTCCGGCCTGTTCGGTCTCGCGGCTGGCTTCTTGATACTCATCGGATGGCCATCGACCGGGGTTTGGGTGATTGGGGCGTTCATGGGTATCGACCTAGTTCTTCACGGCCTGGGCTGGCTCGTTACAGGCTTTCGGCCAACGGATACGACCCGATGATCCAACCATTTTCACCGTGACCGTTACCCGCTTTGCGGCATTGGCTCCTGTCCTGCCGCGACGGTTCCCAAGCGCGGCAAGCTTTTTGCGTAGGGTTTCATTTTGTCCTGGACGTCGCGAACGGCCCGTCGATGCGCACGATGCCGCATGATCGGGATCAGCCACCCCTCGAGACCAGCAGCGCGCCTCTGATCACATAGGAGAAGTTCGGGCGGCTCCGGACGAGAATTCGTCGCGACAAAGCCGAGCGCAACGGACGAAGCGGCCGACAACCAATGTCGAGACCGCAGGCTTGCCAGTCGGACAGGCAAGCAAAATGAGACGTGCTGCACACTATTCGGATTTCCGGCTCAATCTTTCACCTTCTAGGATGTGTATTACGTGCCCTTGGAAAGTCTTAGCCTAGGAGGGTCCCATGTCCGATCTGATCGTCATCGTCTATCCAAACGAGGCCAAGGCTGAAGAGGTACGTCAACGGCTCATAGGACTTCAAAAGGAATACGTTATTAAACTTGGCGACGCGGTTATTGCCACCAAGACCGAGGCGGGTGCGATAAAGCTCAATCAACTTGTGAATACGACGGCGGCAGGCGCTGTATCCGGTAGCTTCTGGGGCTTGCTTATCGGTGTTCTCTTCCTGAATCCGTTGATCGGACTTGCGGTCGGCGCCACCTCCGGAGCCCTTGGCGGCGCTTTGACGGACGTGGGTATCAACGATGCGTTCATGCGCGATCTGTCAGCCAGCATCCAGCCTGGGGACGCTGCCCTGTTCGTGCTCGCGCACGAGATGACAGCGGACAAGGTGCTCAAGGAGATCCAGGCCTTTGGCGGCGTGGTGCTTAAGACGTCGCTGGATGAGACGAAGGAGCAGGTTCTGCGCGATGCGCTTCAACGCGCTTCGGCGATGGCCGGCCAAGGCGCGGCCGCGACCGCCTGACCGCGGTCACGGAACATCCCGGAATCGGAACTCTGCTGGTCGGCAAGGGCGATGGATGGCCGGATAGCAAGTGGGCGATGCAAGCATGTCCGGCCTTGAGACAGCGGCCCTGCTTTTGATTGAAGCCATCTGCGGCGCGGGCGGAGCTTTCGCTACGACCTGGTTTTGGCGCATGGCTGCGCTGGGTTGGAAATCTGTCGCGGCGGCTGGCGTCGTGGGGGGACTGGCCCTGACAGGGCTGGCCGGTCGGATTCCCGCCTTGGCAAACTTCGTCGGCAACGTCGAAAATGCTATCGATGCCACCGCTCGTGGTGGCGGCACCCTCACGCCCGGCGTGCTGATTGGCGTCGGCATTGCCGGCCTTCTTGGCGGCATCCTGTCGGTTTGTATCATCGGCCTCGTCCGGGGCGCGGGATCCGGACGTCGCTAGGGGCCCGGCCAATCGAATTTCCTGGCGGCAATCACGCGTTCCGCCGATCGGCGGACCCAAGCAACTGAGCGATCCAAAGGGTCGCCGGCGATTGCGAGCAAAAAGTAACCAGCGCGATGGTGATGGGCACACCTATGAACGCGCCGAACACACCCCAAAGAAACGACCAGAAGAAGACCGAAAACAGCACCACAAAAGGCGACATCGCCAACACGTAACCGGCAACCCGCGGTTCTATGTAGCTGCCGATGACGAACTGAATGATGTTGAGGCCGGCAAAAATCGAGACGGCGGCCTGTGGCGATCCGAACTGCGCGAGCGCGTAAAGCGTCGGCAAGAATGTCGCGACGAACGGCCCGATAAACGGAATATAGTTCAAGGTGAAGGCGATAACGCCCCACTCGGCGGCAAACCGCAGTCCGAAAGCCGCCGAAAGCGCGCACACCATCGAACCGGTCGCAAGGCTCATCAATGTCCGAACCAGCATGTAACGTCGCCATTTCGATGCTGTCTGACTGCTGCCATTGATCAGTGCGGCCGCCGCCTGGGCGCTCAGCGCTACACGAGCATTGCGAGCCGCCGCTTCAGCGTCGAGAAGACCCAGAAGCACGTAAACGACGACAACGATCCAGAACGAGATCACGGTATTCAGCCTTGCGGTCACGCCTTGAGCTATCCGCACGAACCAGCCGACATTGAAATGCTCGGCCCAGGCGCCGGCCATCACGACACCGTGCCCTTCCAACCACTCGGCGAGTTGACTGTAGAGTCCTTGAAAGCGGGCGCTGTCGGCGAGGACCGATCGGCCAATGCGGCCAAAACCCCAACTGGCGATCGATGCAAAGGCGAAGAATGCCAGGACGACGACACAGACGACTATCGCCAGTGCGATCAGCTTTGGAAGAAGCCGCTGCAGGTTGCGCTGCAATGGCCACACCAGCGCGATGAGGAAAAGAGCGCACACGACTGGCGCGAAAATTGAGGCAGCGGCCTGCAGCGCCCATATGACGGCGATAACCGCCAGAATATACGTAGGCGCAAAGAGCGTTCGCTTCGCCATGGTATAGTCTGTTCCCGGCCGGCTGGATGACGTTACAGACAACTCCGAAATTGGTCCGGAAGCTTGCTCAGCGCCCAGACCAATGTTCATCGATATCGCTTAACCAGCTCGATTCGTGCTGAATAAAGCTGATCTTACGCATCGCGCCTAGCACCGTTTTGTGATGGGTCGACCCTGACGATCGCGAACCGTGTGACCCCAGCGATCACGAACCCAGCATTCGCGATGATGCGCGCGCGGTGCCGTGGCAGCGCCGACCACAGCCCCTGTGCCGCCACCGACCGCCGCGCCTACAAGGGCACCTCGACTGCCGTTTGCAAGGCCGCCGATGACCGCACCCGTTCCGGCTCCTGCCAGCGCCGTGCCTGCTGTTCGCTGTTCCGTGGCAGTACAACCCGCAGCCATCAGAGCCAAAGCAGAAACAAATATAATACTTCTCATGATTTCATCTCCTGGGTACATTTACATCCGCTCGCCAACAACGAGCATTCCGTCCAAACAATGTGCCGATTGTTCCTAAAGGATTGGGAGCGACTCCAACGCTCTATGAGCAATTCTGGGGTAGACGGTCTTTATGTGCTGGAGGCCGTCCGACAGGCATGGCCTTCAGACTATTTGGGGGGCCGACCGGCCGCCTGTACCGAGCCTGGCCGGATTGCTATCAATAGTCGACCGCATCACGAATGATGGGACATGTCATGCAATGACCCCCGCCTCGGCCACGGCCGAGCTCCGCGCCTGAGATAGTGATGACTTCTATGCCTTCCTTGCGCAGCAGCGTATTTGTGTACGTGTTGCGATCGTAGGCAAAGACGACACCAGGCGAGGCGCAAACCAAGTTGGCGCCGCTGTCCCACTGGGTGCGCTCGCGCATGTAGTCGTTGCCGCCGGTTTCAACGACGCGCATCTTCTTGAGACCAAGCGAGTCACGCACCGTCTCAATGAAACTGCCTTTGTCCTTGTGGAGTTCGACGCCCCCCTTGCCGTCAGGGCGATAGGAGAATGCGTCAATGCCGTTGACGATGTCCGGATACATCAGCACGCAGTCGCGATCGGCAAACGTGAATACCGTGTCGAGATGCATCGCCGCGCGCAGCTTAGGCATTGCGGCGACGATCACACGTTCGGCAGCTCCTTTCTCAAACAGGGCCGCCGCCACTTGGCTGATAGCCTGGCGCGAAGTGCGCTCGCTCATGCCGATAAGCACATTGCCCTTGCCGATAGGCATGACGTCCCCACCCTCGAATGTGGCAAGCCCCCAATCCCTGGTCGGGTCACCCCACCAGACATTGACCTTGCCGGCGAAGTCCGGGTGGAACTTGTATATCGACGTGGTGAGGATGGTCTCCTCGTGGCGCGCAGGCCAATAAAGGGCGTTCAGCGTCACGCCGCCATAGATCCAGCAGGTGGTGTCCCGGGTGTAGAGCGTGTTGGGCAAAGGCGGCAGCAGATATTCGTTGACGCCGGCCGCGTCACGGATCAGCGCCAGTTGTTCGCCGCCGATGCTTTCCGGGAATTCGAAGGTCGACAGCCCGCCGATCAGTGTTTCAGCGAGGTCGCGATTAGAGAGGCCGTCGAGATAGGAGCGGACCTCGTCGATGAGGCCGAGGCCGACCTGGTTCGGTACGATCTGCTGGTCGAGGATCCACTTCTTGGCTTCCGGAATGGCGACCGTCTCGGCGAGCAGATTGTGCATCTCGACCACCTCGACGCCCCTGTCGCGCATCTTGGTCATGAAGTCGAAATGATCGCGCTTGGCATTGTCTACCCAGAGCACGTCGTCGAAGAGGAGTGCGTCACAATTGCTGGGTGTCAGCCGCTGGTGGGCGCGGCCGGGAGCGCACACCATGACCTTGCGCAACTGACCAACCTCTGAATGAACGCCGAATGAAGTATTGTTTGTCATGACCTTCCTTCTTTCTGTTCAAGGTGCGATGGCGCCCGTCAGCAGCCCGTAGGCCCCGATCAGGCCAGCGATGAGCGTGACGGCGAACACGAAGAGTTCGGCGAGCGTGAACAGCTGCAATTTCTGCTCGCGCCGCGCCCAGACGTAGAGGATAGTTCCGGGCGCGAAGAGGACGGCAACAAGCAGCACGTATTTGAGCCCGGCGGCGACGAACATGAAGACCGTGTAAATCACCGCGATCCAGGCGAAGATCTGGTCGCGGCCGCGCTGATCCGGCGTCTTTTCATAGCCAACGCCGCTACGAGCGAGCAGGATGCCGTAGCCAGCGACGAGCAGGTAGGGCAGCAACGCGGTGACGCTCGTCATGTCGAGCATGAAGTTGAACGCGTCCCGCGACCAGTAGGTGGAGATCACGAAGAGCGATACGACGATGTTGGTGAGCCAGAGTGCGTTAGCGGGAACCTTGTTGCCATTCTGCGCTGCGAAGAGCCTTGGCATGTCCTCCGATTTCGCCGCCGCGAACAGCACCTCGGCGCAGATTAGGGACCAGGCGAGATAGGCGCCGAGCACCGAGATCAGAACGCCGATCGAGATGAAGACCGCACCCCAGTGACCGACGACCGCTTCGAGAACGCCGGCCATCGACGGCTGCTGGACACCGGCGACAGCCGATTGCGGCAGAGCCGCGTAGGGCAGCAGCGTGACCGCTACCATCAGGCCTGTGACGCCGACGAAACCGAGAATCGTCGCCGTACCGACGTCGGAACGCACCTTGGCAAAGCGGGAATAGACGCTGGCGCCCTCGATGCCGAGGAAGACGAAGACCGTGATCAGCATTGTGTCGCGCACCTGGGCGATCAGGGACTTCGGCGGCATGTCCAAGCCGCCGAAGAAATTCTCGCGGAACTGCCCGAAATGAAAGAAGAAGATCAGGAGCAGGATGAAGACCAGGATCGGCACGATCTTGGCAATCGTCACGACAGTGTTGATGAAGGTCGCCTGCTCGACGCCGCGCAGGATCATGAAGTGGAAAGCCCAGATGCCGATCAACGAGACGATGATGGCGATGGCGCTGCTGCCGTCCCCAAAGATCCCGGGAAAGAACCGCCCCAGCGTCGAGCCGATGAGCACCCAATAGAAGACGTTGCCCAGGCAACTACCGAGCCAGTAGCCGAAGGCGGACAGGAAGCCCATGTAGTTGCCGAAGCCGGCCTTGGCATAGGCGAAGACGCCTGAGTCGATGTCTGGCCTCTTCTCGGCCAACGCCTGGAACACCCGCGCCAGCATGTACATGCCGGTTCCCGCAATTGCCCAGGCGATGATTGCGCCGAACGGACCTGTCGCAGTCGCGAACCGGCCAGGCAGATTGAAGATGCCCGCGCCGACCATCGATCCCACAACCATGCTGGTCAGCGCAAACAGCGAAAGCTTCTGATTTTCGTTTGAAGTCATAAACCGCTCTCCTGGCTGCGCGAACCAGAGTTCGCGATCAGACGCCTCGCCGACACGTCTCGGTCCAGCAAGGTTATGTCTGATCAGAAGCAGTAAATGCGAATATCGGCAACCGGTTAAACGAGCCAAGGCAAAGGTTTTGGACGTCAGGTATACTAGTGGGATTTTATGCCAATCACGTGGGCGCCAGATTCGAGATAGGTTGCAGGCGTAACAATGAGGCCGCTGGACCGCCGTCCGCCAAGGAATTGTTGATCCAAATTCAATGAACTCGACCGTTCAGCAAAAATTCTCGATATGGACCCTGACGGCCATGGTCGTCGGTTCGATGGTCGGCGCGGGCATCTTCTCTTTGCCGCAGGCTTTTGGTCGCGAGACCGGTCCGTTCGGGGCCATGATCGCTTGGGCCATCGCTGGCGTCGGAATGCTGATGTTGGCCTTCGTCTTCCAGACCTTGTCGGTTCGCAAGCCGGACCTCGATGCGGGCGTGTATGCCTATGCCAAGGCCGGCTTTGGCAACTATCTCGGCTTCCTCTCGGCCCTCGGTTACTGGTCTGCCGCCGTTCTCGGCAACGTTTCCTATTTCGTGCTGATAAAGTCGACGCTGGGGCTTTTCTTTCCTGTATTCGGCGATGGCAATACCATCACGGCGATCGTCATTTCCTCGATGCTTCTGTGGATCGTACATTCGCTGATCCTGCGGGGCGTCAAGGAAGCGGCGGCGATCAACACCATTGTCACTTACGCCAAGATCATTCCGATCTTTCTCTTTATCATCTTCGTTATCTACGGCTTCAGCGCCGATGTCTTCACGGCCAATTTCTGGGGCGGGGAAGAAATCAGCGTTGGCAGCATCGCGAGCCAGGTTCGCGGGACCATGTTGGTGACCGTATTCGTCTTTGTCGGAATCGAAGGCGCGAGCGTCTATTCGCGTTACGCACGCAACCGCGGGGATGTCGGGGTCGCGACGCTCCTTGGTTTTCTCGGCGTGCTCTGTCTGCTTGTGCTGGTCACCATTCCCTCCTACGGGATCATGCTTCGTCCTGAACTGACAGCGCTGCGCAATCCCTCCATGGCCGGCGTATTGGAAGCGGTGGTCGGGCCATGGGGCGCCAAGTTCGTCAGCTTCGGCCTGCTGATCTCCGTTGCCGGTGCCTATCTGTCCTGGGTGCTGCTGGCCGCTGAAATCCTGTTCACCGCATCACATCACCAGACAATGCCGCGTTTTCTTGCGTATAAAAACAAGCATGGCGTGCCGTCGCGGGCGCTCTGGCTGACCAATACGGTCGTGCAGGTTTTTCTGGTCCTGACGCTTTTTGCTCAACAGGCCTTCAGGCTCGCTCTCGAGCTGACCAGTTCCATGATCCTCATCCCATATCTTCTTGTCGCCGCTTACGGGGTCAAGCTCGCATGGGGCGGCGAGAGCTACGAGAACGACCCCGTAGCGCGGCGTGTCGACTTCGCAAGGGCGGCGATAGCATTGATCTATACGGCCGGTCTCATCTATGCCGCCAGCGCCAAGCACCTGCTGCTTTCGGCCGTCATCTACGGACCGGGCACGATCCTCTTCGTCATGGCTCGGAAGGAGCGGGGGCAGAGGGTGTTTACTCCCGCCGAGATGGGGATGTTCGTCGTCGCCGCACTTGGCGCGGTCGCGGCAATCTACGGCATCCTTGCCGGCGCCATCGCAGTCTAGGGCCCAAAGCTGTTTCGCAGCAGAAGACTACTCAGCGTGTGCGCCCTGCTGTCAGGCTGGCTGATCTGCTGCGAGCTCGTGGCCTGGGCGCCTTGCCAGCCTTCCACGCGTGCCTCCTTTGGCGTAATGCCGAATTCCTTCCTGAACATCCGGCTATACGCCGATGGATCCGTGAAGCCCCAATCCCCGGCAATGGCGGAGATCGGGCGCCCATCCAAGCTGTCGGAAAGTATATCGCGTGTCTTGAGCAGGCGTTTGTGGCGAATATAATTCGAAACACCTCCGGCCGGTTCGAATATCCGGTAGAGGCGAGAGCGGGACACACCGAGTGCGCGGCAAAGCCTGTCGGATGCCAAGGACTGATCATTCAAACTTTGTGCAATGATTTTGGCAGCGCGCTCGGCGATCACGGCGTCGATCACACGCTTCGCCTCGGTGATGCGGTCATGTGATGGCGACACGCACGCAGCCAGCAGATTGGTGGTGGCAGTGGCAATGTGCGACACATCCACGGCCCTCAGATCGGAAAAGGAACGGTGCAGCAGAAGCATGTAGTCTGCCAGGAGTCTTTTCGACTCCTCACGTATTTCAATCCTGGACGATTGGATGAAAGGCAGGTCGCGTGGCAGGAAAACGGCAAGGAGGGCGTCGTTCTCCATCACGCATTCGTAGGGCTCTGCAAAAGATTGCAGGGTCGTTCTCACGACCTGCCAACTTCCAGGAAGCCTGCCCTTGGACAAGGGCAGGCTCAAATACCAATTGTCCACCGAAGGGTTTTTCAAATGCCGCCAGCGACAGCGGTAGCCACTGCCAGGCAATTCGAGGAACATGACAGCCAACGTTCCCAGATCCCACACTGTTTCATGTGCCGGAAACGAATGGCTCCGTTCTTGCATAAGTTCAGTGTCGGCAACGCCTTGATACCAGGTTCGAAACAGGTCGAATTGCTTAGCAGGTGGTGCCGTGGAGGTATCGATGTCGACGGCGCATTGCAGGGACTTCTCGGCACCTGCTCCTCCAGATAGCCCGGCGGCATGAACCATAGCATCCATAGCAACTATCCGTCTTTGTTGGTGCAACACGGGTTATTGCAAGAACATTAGTTCATTCTAATATATACAACTCCGGCAAGCAATGTTGAAGGTGGATGTAATACCCTGTCTACTACCAGCATAGAAGCATGTTAATCAATCGTTAACATGCCATCTGGCCCATTTGAGGTATCCACCAGGAATTCGTGAACTGGGCTTAATTGTACCCGACGGAAGTTGTGGAGGTGGCTGCGTGATATCCGAGGCTTATCACACCGGTTGTGGTGGCTCTCAACTCAGTATGCAAGGCATCCCAATCATAGACCACCAGTCCATTTTTCTTGTTGGAGGCTGTACTCCCTGAAATGTCTTGTGGGACTAATGCCCGGATACCACGCGCACAACGGGAATCGGTAAGGACGATCTAGCCGCCCTCGCACGCGTCACCGCGAGATCTGCAGCATGATCCTCATCGGCAGGGACCACACAGCCATGGCGCATGAAACCAGCGAGGGCCTCGGACGTCGCGACTTCATGATCGCATCGGTCGCTACCATCGGCGCTGCCGCTGCGCTCATGGCCGGGCCGGCGCAGGCGCAAACGGGCTCGGCACCTGCAAGCGCGTCTCCCGCAGGGACGTCGGGGACCGTCTATACCGGCGATGTCATCGACGGAAAGAAGGTCATCAGTTCGCTTGACATCTCGGATCTGAAACCAGGCAAGCACAGCTTTTATTTCCAGGGCGTACAGATGCCGACGGGCCAGCACTGGTACGTCTCGGTGATGGTCGCCAAGGGGGCAGCCCCAGGCAAACGACTGGGGCTGATGAGCGGCGTGCATGGCGATGAAATGAGCCCCATTCAAACCGTGCAATCCGTAATGCGTGAGCTCGATCCGGCCGCGATGTCGGGATCGGTGATGGCGGTACTCGACATTTCGCGCCCCGCAATGGAAGGCATGGAACGGAGATGGCCGAATTCGGGGCGCGGGATCGACCTGATCGACATCAATCGGTTGTTCCCTGGCAACGAGGACGCTCCCGACGCGCCGACGCGCCACGCCGGCCTGATATTCAACCGGCTTCTGCGGTCAAACCTCGACTACGGGATCGATTTTCATACAGCCGCCACGGGCATGGACGCGACGGCGTTCCACCTTGCGCGCATGGATCTCCCCGAAGTGCGGGCGATGGCGGAACTCTATCCGGTCGATCAGATTTTCGACAACTTTGGCGAGCGAGGTCTTCTCGCCAATGCCCTCATCGATGCCGGCATTCCCGCCTTCACGCCCGAGATCGGCAAGCCGCGGATCTTCGATCACGACATGATCGCCCTGTTCGTCGAAGGAACGATGAACGTCATCAAGCACCACGGAATAATTTCAGGCCCTATCGGCAGAACCAGCAAGGATTCGAGCGTTTTCGTCGCGGACGGCATGTTTCCCGTCACCGCGACGCATGGCGGTTTCATCGAATTGTTGGTCGAACTCAATGAGACCGTTCGGCCCGGACAGAAAGTTGCAGTCCAAAGGAACACCTTCGGGGAAATCGTCGCGGAATACTCCGTGCCTCTCGGCGGCGAAGTCGGCGCCAGGCGGACCGATGCAACAGCGGAGTCGGGGACTCCGATCGTATTCCTCATCTTTGACAGCGCCAATCCTGTCGGCGGCGATGTGTTGGTCGAGTAACGGGACCTGAAACGACAAGAACCGCGACACGAAGCGCCGTCCGGCAGGTGTCAGTGTCGCTCAACCGAAAGCAAAAGACATGCTGCGGCTAGGCTCGAAGTACGGTCACCTCGTTCACAGTTCTGGTTGCGGTTGTCTCAATCCCGATCTTCAACGAGTCTCTCGTCGTCTGGAGGCCTTTTCCAGGCGTAGTTTTCTCTCCGGTTTCGGGGCTGCCGCCATCGCCGGGGTGCTGACAAAGCCGTCCTTCGCGCAGACGGCCGCGCCCCCTTCCAAGATCCTGTTTCGCGAAGTCCGGCTATTCGACGGCAAGTCGGGTACGGTGAAGGACGGAGCGCAAATCCTGGTGGAGGGCGGCAGGATTTCCGGAATCGATATGACGAACGCCCCTCCCCCGGAGGACGCCACCGTCATCAAATGCCGCAATGGCGTCCTCATGCCAGGGCTCATCGACGCGCATTGGCATGCGATCTTCGCGGCGGTCCCGGTCAACATCCTGCTTAACGGCGACCCGGGGATTATCTTCGCAGCGTCCACCGCCGAGGCGGATCGCACGCTCAGTCGCGGCTTCACCACCATACGCGATCTGGGAGGTCCCTCCTTCTCCTTCAAGCAGGCTATCGACACCGGGCTGATCCCTGGCCCGCGCATCTATCCCTCCGGCGCGATGATCACGACCTCCGGGGGTCACGCCGATCTTCGCCTGCCAAGCGAGATTCCGCGCGACGGCGGCAAGCTCAGCAAAGGTGAACTCCTGGGGGGAGCGGCCATCGTCGACGATATCGGCGACCTGAAGATGCGGATCCGGGAGCAGCTTCTCCAAGGCGCGTCACAGATAAAGTTGGTGGGCGGCGGTGGCGTATCGTCGCCCCGCAGTCCGCTGGACATCGTCACCTTCAGCGAAGAAGAGCTGCGGGCAGGCGTCGAGGTGGCACAGGATTGGAGCACCTACGTTACCGTGCACGCCTATACGTCTCGCGCGATACGACGCGCGCTGGCAGCTGGGGTGCAGTCGATCGAGCACGCGCATCTGATGGACGAGGACACGGCGGCGATGATCGCCGAGAAGGGCACATGGCTAAGCACCCAGCCCTTCCTGACGGCGGAGGACACCGGCCCGCTGACGGGACCTAGCGCCGACCGCGCCCAGGAGCTTTTCTCAGGGACGCCGAGGATATATGCCTTTGCTCGCAAGCATGGCATAAAGACGGCCTGGGGTTCCGACGTGCTGTTCTCGCCTGCGTTGGGTCCGCGCCAGAGCATGATGCTCACGCATTTGGCCAACTGGTACAAGAACGCCGAAGTCCTGCAGATGGCCACCTCCGGCAATGCCGAACTGCTCGCACTCTCCAATCTGCGCAACCCTTATCCGGGCAAGCTCGGCGTCATCGAAGAAGGAGCTTTCGCGGACCTTCTGATCGTGGACGGCAACCCGCTCGACGACATCCGGCTGATCGAGGATCCGCATAAGAACTTCGTCGTCATCATGAAGGACGGCCGGCTTCACAAGAGCACCCTTTGAGAGTCAGCGGAAAACCGTATGCCGCCTTCACTTCCCAGCAATCAGTTAATCCGACACGGCCTCATGGTCCTGACGAAGCAAGGCCGCGAGAAAATCTCGACTAGGCAGTGGTCGTCATCGGGAAATCTCGCCGCGAGGCAACCAGACAGGCTCCTGACGCTCCGTCCGGCAGACTTCTTCCTGATACTTTCCATTGAGCGCTCTCGGCTCTCTTCTCTGCCCGCAGGGTGCGAGATCGATATTTAGAACCTGCATGGAACGGGGACATGCCAGAAAAATCGGATCACCCACCTGCAACGCCATATGAACGGGCCGAAATCGAGCAGGGCAAGTGGCGCAGGTTTCTGCTCTTTGGGCTCCTCCTGCTTGCGGGCGGCGTGTTTTCAGTCGCAGTTCCCAGCGTTTCCAATTTCGCATCCAACGTCGTGTTCGCCGTGGCCCTGATGGCAGTCGGCGTCATCAAGGTCATCCAATCGCTCTGGATCAAAAGTTGGGTGGGCTTCGTGTGGCAGGAACTGACCGGCTTCTTCGAGCTCATCGGCGGCATCATGATTTACTTCAATCCTATCAAAGCATCGGCCGCAATATCACTGTTCATAGCGTTTGTACTATTTGTCCACGGTGTTCTTCAATTAATCATCGCCGCTGAAGTCAGGAAAGTCGGCGGCTGGTATTGGTTCGCCGTTTCCGGAATCGTGGCCATATTCGCTGCTTTCTCCATACTGCTGAAGTGGCCGATCGTCAGAGAGATGCCGACTGGCTTGGTGGCCGGATTTTCCATGATGATTGCTGGACTGGCGTATCTCGTCATTGCCCTGAGCGTGCGCAGGACGAAGATTTTGTCTTGAGAGCAGGATCCGACGATGATGAAAAGCAATTTTGACTTTCGAGCCAGGGTCGTGGCGGCCGCATTGCTAGTCAGCGTGGGCGGCTTCGCGGGAGCGGCACGTGCGCAGACCGCGGCGACGGTGCCAGTGGTCGTGCAGAAGGTCCAGTCCGGTCCGGCAAACGCGCCGCTGACATACAACGCGCAGGTCGAGGCGATCGATGCGGTCGACATTCAGGCGCGCGCGTCCGGCCTGCTCAAGGAGATCAGGTTCTCCGAAGGCCAGCACGTGAAGGAGGGCGATCTGCTTTTCGAAATCGAGCCGGATCAACTGTCGGCGGCGGTAATGTCCGCACAGGCGCAGGTGGCCAGGACCGAAGCCACCCGCAACGCCGCGCGACAAAGCCTCTCACGCGCCAGGGACCTGCTCAGCCGCAGGACTATTTCTCAGGCCACGTTGGATGACGCGCAGGCTGCATTCGATGTCGCCGCGGCGGATGTTCAAAGCGCCAATGCAGCCCTCAATACGGCCGAACTCAATCTTTCCTATGCTCAGATCAGGTCTCCCATCAATGGCACCATCGGCCGCTCCCTGGCGACGCGCGGTAATCTCGTGGGGCCCGGCTCCGGATCATTGGCGCGCATCGTACAACTCGATCCTATCCGCGTCGCATTCTCGATCGCTGACAGCACTTTGGTCGACATCAGGCAGAAACTTGCCGGTGGCCAGAAGATCGATGCGAACAAATTCCACCTGAGTCTGTCTCTCGCCAACGGCACACAATTTGCTTTGCCGGGGCGGGTGCAGTTCATCGACAACGAGGTCAATCAGCAGACCGGTACCGTCGCTGTCCGCGCGCTGTTCCCCAACCCCGACCACATTTTGGCGCCTGGCCAGTTCGTCCGGCTAACAATCGTCGACGAAGAAGCCCGGAAATTGCCGATGGTGCCGATGGCGTCCGTTCTTCAGGACCGCCAGGGCAAGTTCGTCTTCGTGCTCAACGACAACAATACCGTGACCAGGCAGGCGATCACGACCGGTGCGCGCATCGACAATCGCTGGGCGGCGACGAGCGGATTGGAAGGCGGCGAAACGATCGTCGTCGAGGGCCTGCAACGCGTTTCCGATGGTCAGCAGGTCACCCCCCGCGAAGCGGAGGGTACGCAATGATCTCGGACCTCTTCATCAGCCGCACCCGGCTCGCGATCGTCGTCTCGATCATCATTTCGATCGCCGGCGGGATCGCGGTGTTTTCCCTTCCCATACAGCAGTATCCGCAGATCACCCCTCCAACGGTGACGGTGTCGGCCTCCTATCCGGGAGCAAGCGCGGAAGTCATCGCCGACGTGGTGGGCGGCCCGCTGGAGACGGCCATCAATGGCGTGGACCACATGATGTACATGTCGTCCACCAGCTCCAATGCCGGCCAATACACGCTATCGGTGACCTTCGAGGTCGGAACCGATCCCGAGACAGCACAGATCAACGTGCAGAACCGCGCTCAGCTGGCGATCTCGCGCCTGCCGGCAGCGGTCGCGCAGCAAGGTGTCTCCGTGCGTGCCCGCTCGCCGGATTTTATCCTCGGCATCGCTTTCTATTCGCCGGACGACAGCCTCGATGCGCTGGCGATCACTAATTTCATCACCACGACCGTCGCCGACACGATATCGCGCGTGCGGGGCGTCGGCGAGGCTTCGGTCGCCGGGGCTTCGGAATACTCGATGAGGGTGTGGCTCAACCCGCAGCGCATGGACGCGCTTAGCCTGACGCCCGACGATGTCTCGGCCGCCATCCAGCGGCAAAACATCCAGGCGACGCTCGGACAGGCCGGCGCCCCCCCGCAGGCGCAGGGCTCGGAGCTGCAATACACTCTGGTCGCGCAGGGGCGGCTGAGAAGCGTCGAGGAATTCGGGGACATCGTCGTGCGCACGGGCTCGGCGGGGGCCAAGGTCTACCTGCGCGATATCGCGCGGCTCGAGCTTGGCGCGCTAAGCTATGCTTCGAGCGCCAGCTTCGCCGGACACGCCTCGGCGATGATGCAGATCAACCAGTCGCCCGGCGCCAACGCCATCCAGACCGCGGCGTCGGTCCGCGCCGAACTGGAGCGCCTCTCGTCACGCTTTCCCAAAGGCATGCAGTATCACATCGTCTACGACGCGACCCGCTTCGTGAATGCCAGCATCTCGCTGACGGCCAGAACCCTGCTTGAGGCGTTCCTGATCGTTCTCGCAGTCACCTACGTCTTCCTGCAGGATTGGCGCGCCATGTTCATCTCGGCGCTTGCCATCCCGGTTTCCATGCTCGGCGCCTTGGCGGTGCTGTTTGCCGCCGGCTATTCGCTGAACATGATTTCTCTTTTGGCGCTGGTGCTGGCGATCGGCCTGGTGGTGGACGATGCCATCCTTGTCGTCGAGAACGTCAAGCATGTGCTGGAGGATACCCCTGACATCGCGGTCGCCGACGCCACGCGCAAGGCGATGCACCAGATCACTGGGCCGATCATTTCCACGACCTTGGTGCTGCTTGCCGTGGTGACGCCGACTGCGTTTCTCGGCGGCATAGGCGGCCAGCTCTACCGGCAGTTCGCCGTGACGCTGTCTTCGGCCCTGGTGATTTCCTCCTTTGTCGGATTGACCCTGAGCCCGGCGTTGGCCGCACTGCTTTTGCGGCGCGATGTGGGCCATTTCAAGCGTGGCCCGCTGGCCTGGTTCACGGCATTCATGAACAAGACGCGTGACGGCTATGGACGCCTCGTCGGGTTTCTGGTGCGGCATTGGTACGTGCCGATGGCGGGATTGCTTGCCTGTTTTGCCGCCGCCTATCTGATCTTCACCGGGCTACCGTCGACTTTCCTGCCCGACGAGGACCAAGGCGCGTTGTTCGTCGACATCCAGTTGCCCAATGCCGCTTCGCTCGACCGCACGAAAGCCATCGTGGAGGACGTGCGCAAGATTCTGACCGACACCGGAGGCGTGCAAGACGTCATCACGGTTGCGGGGTTCAGCATCCTTCAGTCGACGAGTTCGCCGAGCGGCGCAATGGCGGTCGCGGCGCTGAAGCCCTGGGACGAGCGCAGGTCCAGCGAACTGCAGCTCGCCGGCATCCTGCAGGCGCTGCGGGTGAAGTTCTCCCAAATTCCGGGCGCGAACGTCGCCGTGTTCGCGCCGCCGGCGATTGCCGGCATCGGCTCGGTCGGTGGCCTGGACTTCCGCCTGCAAGCGCTTGAAGGACAGCCGCCACAAGAGATCGCGCAGGTCGTCGGCGCCCTGCTTGGCGCCTTCAATCATCTGCCGGAGCTCGGCGGGGCCGCCACCACCTTCAGCGCCAATGTCCCGCAGGTCTATGTCGACGTCGACAGAACGCGCGCCGAAGCGCTTGGGGTAAGCGTGTCGGACGTCTATTCCACCATCGGCGCGGCCTTCGGATCGCGCTACGTAAATGATTTCACGCTCAATGGCCGCGTGTTCCAAGTCAATCTGCAGGCCGATGCCGATTTCCGTGCCCATGCGGAAGACATCTTGAACCTGCATGTGCGTAGCCGGAACGGCACCATGGTGCCCTTGAACAATCTGGCGTCGTTGACGACGATCCTGTCGCCATTCGCCATCCAGCGTTACAATCTCTCGGTCGCCGCTCCCATAAACGCCATTACCGCACCTGGAAGCAGCAGCGGCGGCGCCATGGACGCGATGGAGAAGACAGTGGCCCAGCTGTTGCCGAATGGCTATGGCTTCGAGTGGTCAGGCCTGTCGTTTCAAGAGCGCCGCGGCAGTGGCCAGGAGGGGCTGGTCTTTGCGCTGGCGTTCCTCTTTGCCTATCTCTTCCTTGTCGCCCAATACGAGAGCTGGTCGCTTCCGTTGATCGTCATCCTTTCGCTCGGAGCGGCTCTCTTCGGCGCCATAGCGGCATTGAAGGTCTTCGGGTTGCAGAACAGCCTCTACGTGCAGATCGCCATCGTGCTGCTGATCGGACTGGCGGCGAAGAATGCCATCCTGATCGTGGAATTCGCCAAGGAGCGGCGCGATGAGGGACTAAGCGTAATGGAGGCGGCGCGGATCGGGGCCGAGCAGCGCTTCCGGGCCGTCATGATGACCGCGGTTTCCTTCATCCTCGGGATCATTCCTCTTGTCGTGTCGACTGGCGCCGGCGCGGGCGCGCGGCGGGCTGTTGGCGTCACAATTTTCGGGGGCATGGCCGCGGCTACGACGATTGGCCTGTTGATCATCCCCTCCGTCTATTTTGTCGTCCAGAAAGCAACCGAGTATCTGTCGTCCCGGCGTCCGGGAGATCGTACGGAACGCCTCGACACGATCGAACCATCACATTGAGGTTCGTTCTCGCCAAAGGGCGGTCGAGATGGCCCGCGGCAACCATTTATGTTCTTGGAATCTCAATTCTTGGCTTTGCGTCCATTTCTTCGCCGAATGGACTCGTTCTCCGAACCGCGGCGATGGACTGACGGCCGGATGCAAGTACATTCGGCGCAATATTTGGCGAAGTTGCCCCCAGAGGCCGGTTTCCGGGCGGCCTTCGAGTTCAGTGACGCATCGTCTGGAGGCTGCAACCGTGAGTCCAGAGTCCTGCTCATCCTTGCCGTTGGCCGCTTCGCTCGCGGTGTTGTCGCTGTACGCCACCGCAACGAGCAATGCGGAGGCTGCCTCGTTGGCTGCACGCGGCAACGAACCCGGTTGGCAAATCAGCATCTCGGACACCGCGCTCAGCTTTAACGCCTTAGGGGGCGAGACCTTCACAGTTCAGCCGGCTCCGCGTCCCACAAGGCAAGGCGACGCCGACACCTATCTGGCGACGGTAGACGGCCGGCAACTCGCGCTGACCATCGCTGCCAAAATATGCGTCGATACCATGAGCGGAATGCCATACCCCCAAACCGCGACCGTCATCCTTGGCGACCGGAAATTTGGGGGCTGCGCCGGAGAGCCGGGCGACCTCCTTCACGGAGATTGGCTCGTGGACGAAATTCGAGAAGAAACCACGGTCTCCGATTCGAAACCCACCCTTGCCTTCGAGCCAGATGGACGCATCCATGGGAATGGCTCGTGCAATCGGTTCTTTGGCGGCTTCGCCTTGACCGGAGAAGCGCTGACGATCTCGGAAACCGGCTCGTCCAGGATGATCTGCGATCAGCCCCTCATGGATCAAGAGCGCAGTCTTCTGAAGGCACTCGGGTCCGTCCATCGTTTTGAAGCCCCACAGACAGGACGAGTGCAACTGTTGGACAAGGATGGCCAAACGCTGGTGAGTTTACGAAGATAAGCCGGCGCGGCCAGCAGCATGCAGAACCCCGCAGGACGATTTGTGTTGGTTATCTCGCTGGCGTTGCTGGTGCAAAGCTGCGCCGGTCCAAGAGCCGTGACGGGCCTTGCCTCGCCTGTACAAATTAGCAACAAAATGTCGGCTATTTCCTTCCTGATTGCCACCACGCGCACAAGGTTCCCCACCTCCGAACCGCCCTATTCGCGGGATCGTTCCCCGACGTTGAGTTTTTCGCAGTTGACTGTCGTCGTGCCGGCCACACACCGGCCGGGCGTCGTCGAGACGTCATCGACATCACCCGATCCGAAGCGCCATTTTTCCGCTCGTGATCTTGTCCGCTTCGAGAACAGAGCATCCTTCGCAGGTCGGTTGAACGGGATGCTGGCGAAGCGTCCGCCTTCGGAGCGCGAGGTGTTTATCTTCGTGCACGGCTACAACAACAATTTTGCCGAAGGCCTGTTTCGTAATGCCCAAGTCGTCCACGACTACCGCATCTCCTCGGTTCCGGTTCATTTCTCCTGGGCGTCGGCGGGATCTATCGGCGCCTATCTTTTCGATCGCGATAGCGCTCTCCAGGCGCGGGACGGCTTGGCCGAAACGATCGAAATCGCAGCTCGATCGAACGCTAGCGGTGTTTTCATCGTCGGCCATTCCATGGGCGCGTATGTCGTAATGGAGGCGCTTCGCACCCTTGTATTGCAAGGTAAGGCGGCGGTTACCTCAAGAATCCGCGGCGTCTTGCTTGCCGCGCCCGATATCGATCCAGATGTCTTCAGCAGCCAAGTCAGGGACATACCCCAACTGCCGCACCCCTTCACGATCGTTGTCTCTCGGCGAGATCGCGCCTTGAGCCTGTCGCGGCGCATTGCAGGTGGCCAGCCACGAGTCGGCAGTGGCTTCGATATCCCGCTCCTCCAGAAAAAGGACATTCAGGTTATCGACATTTCCGACGTGGACGGCGGCGGCCACAGCGGCTTTGCAACGTCGGAAACACTGATGAAGCTGTTGAGGTCCGGGCCCCTGCTGCGCCGTCTCATCGTGAACGAAGATATGCCGGTCGAAGACAAAGCCGAAGAGACCCGGCAGATCATCTTCGATAACGCCTCCCTCGTTCTCCATCTGCCGCTCACAATCCTGAAGCGGTCGGCATCCCGGCAATCCGTGTCCCAGCAGCCGGCGTCCGAGATCGGCGCCATGTGATGAAAGCCCCTGCATTTTGAATCAGACGGAATGAACATTTGGAAGCTGAAGTCGCGATAACTCAATCAATCCTGCTGAAGCTTGTGCTTGCGTTGCTGCTCGGCGCGCTGATCGGTGCGGAACGCCAGTACCGGCAACAATATACAGGACTTGTGACGCACGCGCTGGTCGCACTGGGCGCGGCGGCATACTCCTCGCTGCCGGGCGCTCTTGGCTCAGGTCTCGATCTTAGAATGGGGGCTCAGGTCGTAACCGGCATTGGCTTCCTTGGCGCCGGCCTGATCATCAGGGACGGTTCCAACATAAGAGGGTTGAGTACGTCCGCGACGATCTGGAGCACTGGCTCTGTCGGGGTCTTCGTAGGCTTTGGCTTTCTGCTGCTGGCCGCGGAAACCGCAATGCTCATTATTATACTCAATTCGCTTCTTCCTAATTTCTCAAGATTCTTTCGAAGGCACTCTCAGGAACAACCTGCCGTCGAATACACGTACACTATAGAGATCGTATGCTCACGAGATAATGTTTATTTGCTCAGATCGATTCTGCTTCAGACCATCAATACAAACCTCCTCCGCCTACGCTCCCTTAACAGCCATCCCATCAATGAGGGCGACGCCATGAGAATAGAAGCAACGTTGTTCAGCAACCGTGATGATGCGCAATCAGTCGAACGCGTCGTCGCTCACCTCGCGCTCGACTCGAATGTTCAGTCGGCTTCCTGGGAGCCGGAAGAAAAGACCGAATAGAGCGAAAGCCAGAAAGACCCTCGACACCACCTCGAAACGTCAAATTTTAAGGAGCTGCTACAATGGAAGGAAACACCAAGGCCTTGTTGGCAAACAAATTGATAGCTATCGGCCTCTTGCTCATAGGCTTTCTCATTTTTGCATCGGGCTATCGCTATGGCTCTCCATCGAGCATCATGGTTGGCTGTCTTCTCTTTGCTATCGGAATCATTCTTCTGATTATAAAGATCGCCCGCAGAAACAAGCCGGACTCGGTTGCTTGACTTATCGAGTTGGACGAAAGCGATCGCGTCCAACTCCAGTCCGGACAAAAGACTTGGAGAGGCCCTCGTTGTTGGAGGCTCCTAACTGGTACGCCCGCCAGTATAATTCCGTGGTCGCGCGCACCCGCGAGTCCGATCCCGACGCGGAATTCCATATCCAGCAGATTGGCGAGCAGCGCCATGCATCGAGCCTTGCAACGATAGACTATGGCGACGCGTTCGTCCTCGATTTGCGGGACAAGGGTGGCATCGCCATGTCCGGGGCGATCAATGACGATGCGTTGACGGCGGTGTTCCTCTGGGGCGAAGGCACGACCTTCAACGGACAACGGAGTGAAGTACCGCAGTTGCGGATCATCGGCCCGGGAACAGAATTCAAGCTGGAGATGCCAGGAAGCTATCGCCTCATGCGGATCGGTCTGCGTGGGTCCGCGCTCGAGTCTCTGCGCACGGCATCAGCCTCCCACCTGGGCCAGAGGACCGCGCTGATGCCAGGGATACATGAGCAACGCCTCACGGCAGGAGCCGAGCTGGAGCTTCAGCAGAGGCTGCTGCGAACCGTCGGGTTCGCGGAAGCTGCAGCACAGCGTGGCTATGACCTAAGTGCCGGCCTGGCCGTTGCGGCGAGCGAAGCGGGCGCCGCGCTCGCGCGGGTGCTTTCCCTCACGGAGCAACCATCCCCCCGCGCCCTCGGCTCCAGCGATCGGCGCGATATCGTTGATGCCACCCTGGCCATTCTGGAGGCAAGGCCTCATAGCCCTGTTTCCGTCAGTGCAGTCTGCGAGGTACTGGGCATTGGCGAGCGAATGTTGGAGCGCGCCTTTCAGGAACGTCTGGGAGTCAGCCCTCGAGCTTACGAGCGGGAGCGGCGGCTTCGGGCCGCGCACGGCCTTATCCTGACGCAGGGCGATCGCCTCTCGATCACCGACATCGCCATGAGCTTTGGTTTCTGGCACCTGGGCCGTTTCGCTGGAGCCTATACGTCAATCTTCGGATGCTCCCCCAGTGAGGCGCGTCGGCGCTTCTGGAGACACGCAGCACCAGACTGATGGGATGCTCAAACCTGCCGATCCGAGGCTGGTTAACGCGGTGCCCCAGGCATTTTGATCAGGATGGAAGACGATGAAGCCGTCGGCTCCTGTGGACGGAGGCAGTCGGCAGAAATGCCGGATCCCCCGCGGTCGGCGAATCCTAAAGCCAACCACACACCTACGCGTAGGGCCTCATCACAGCTATGTGCAGCCCGCATTCGGCCTAGTTGCCTGCTGAACCACCCCAATCCGAGAGCTTTCGGGCACTCCGTCGGAAAGTGGATAGAAATTGGTTGGCCGTCAGGAGATTCTGATGGCGCGACCTCAGTGGGGCCGCAACAAACCTTCCGACCGGTTGGTCGCAAGCAAGAGAAACGCAAGGTCACTCCACATGGCGCGCTCGGCGCCGATGAGAATGGCCATAGTCGCAAGGGTAAATACGATGCGAAAACGCTGTCCCAGCTTCCACGAGAAATAAACGCATTGTCTACGTTTGGGATTCCTAGCCCACTCTAGGGGAGCATCTCCGGCTTAAGATTGCCTCAAAATCAATCTCATCCGCGGCGGCAGGTTGAGGGTGTGTTTTATTGTCGGTTTCCTTGCGGGAAACGGCCTGCCGACCTCTTGAGCTGCCTATACTTCGGCGTCTCATGTACGACAGGAGTTTGTTATGGACGCGAGAGTAACCGCTGCCGGCATTCCCACCGACCCTTTTGCGGATGAGCCTCTAAGATGCGCCATCGACGTAAATAGCTTGTCGGCACCCCCAGCCGAACAGTTTGATTTCTATCGATCATGGTTTGCCGGGGTTGCCGAAATACAGCTTCTTCGGGCCGAGCACGCCGTGTTCCCGGCTCGTCATCAGGTATGGCAGTTGGGCGATCTGGCGTTGAGTTCCATCGAAATCCCAGGCTCCGGCTACGAGATACAATGGGAACATCGCAGACGGTCCCTGTTGGATCACTGGATGCTGTCCGTGCCGTTCTCGCAGTCTGCTGCCGGCGAGATGATATCTCGTCGGCCCCGCATGAGGTGTCTGGCCTTGCCCGATGTTGGAGTGAGCAACGATGATCTGTTCATCACACTGTTTCTGCCCCGCACATGGCCGGCAACCAGATCATCGAAAATCGAAGTCAGCGACGAGGCACTGGATTTTCTTGCGCACTACGCCGTTCTGCTGCACCGCTCACTTCCTCATTTGAGAGAAGCGGATCTGCCTCATATCGTCACCGCGACTGCCAACATTTCCGCGGCTGCTCTTATGCCGACAAAAGATCATCTGGCAGAGGCGCAAGGGCCTGTGAACGCGGTGTCTGCCGCTCGGATTGCCAAGCGTATCGCAGAGAGGTTGAGCGATCCCGACTTGACGCCCAACAAACTCTGCCGTGCGGTCGGTGTCTCACGCTCCCGTCTCTACCGGATTTTCGAGCCGGTGGGCGGTGTGTCCAACTATGTGCGGCGCAAGCGGCTGCTGAAAACGCGCGACGCTCTAGCGGACAGTTCGGACAGGCGAACGATCTCCAGCATTGCCGAAGTATGGGGCTTCCAAGATCCGTCTACCTACAGCCGGATGTTCAAAACAGAGTTCGGCATCTCTCCAAGGGAAGCGCGCGAACTCGGGTGGCAGGGCGTCAAGCATTCGACCTGGCTGACTGTGGATGAGCCCCTCGCGGATGCTGGCATCCTGAGCAACCTTCTGATCAACAATTCATTGGGATTGTCCCTTTCTTCAAGACAGTGACGGATTCCTGGCAGAGGTCGGGGCGCCTGGAGATCATCCCACAAGCTACAAGAAATATACGTCAAACCCATATTATGGATTCCTCGCATATTTTTCAAAAATCGATGACCGTTTAAGCTCGGCCGTGTCCTCGTCATTAGCATCACGATTTTCGATAACTCCACTCTGGATTTTTAATTGTCAGGACCGTCTCCTTGCGAAAAGCACATCGTTCATTGTTGATCTGCTAGCTCGATAGGAGCTTGTGATGGAGGTAACAGTACGAAGCGATACTCTTGGCGAGCCGATCGCTGGAGCAGTTGCCATACACGCTGCCGACATCCGCACATCATCGATTCTGCTGGCTGGGCGAGATGTTCTTGTCGACTGGTTCTATACCACCCAAGCAGGTGCGGGTGTCAGGATTTCAAGTCCCATAACCTCGATCTCGCCGCGGCTACATCCGCCGGGGATGAGCCCGATACGTCTGGTCTCTTGATCGAGAATTCCATGGGGTTGCCGTCACCCTCTTTCAAGCAATGAGTTTGCCTCAATGCAAGACAAGCCATCAATTGTCAGCGAAAGCGAAACGATCGGGACCCCAGAACCTCTAAGATGCGTCGTAGACGTTGATACCTCGCAGGCGCCACCGCCCGAGCAATTCGACCTTTTCCGGAGTTGGCACTCAAATATAGCCGACGTCGAATTGCTGCGAGACGAGTTCGGCTCGTTCTCTGCGCGCGAGCGGGCGTGGCGGTTGGAGAGCCTCGTGCTGGCTTTCATCGAATACCCCGGGATGGGGTACCGTCGGCGGTGGCGCAGCAGAAAGAATCCGGTGTTCGACCACTGGGCTCTTTCGGTGCCCCAGACAATCCCCGCGGGCGGCGGCACGCCAAGAATGGGACAGCTGCGCTGGCAATGCCTGGGTGCACCCCATGAAGACCAGGGTGAGGATGACGGTGTCCTTGCGCTATTCCTTCCGCGGGATTTCGCCTTCTCGCAACCCTTCACGCTCGATATCCGGCCCGAGATGGCCGCATTCGTCGCCGACTATGTTCTGCTGCTCTATCATTCCTTCCCCCATCGCACGGAAAGCGACGTCCCGTATGTCGCATCGGCGACCACCAGCCTGCTTGCCGCGTGCATTTCCCCGTCCCGGGATCACTTTTTCGAAGCACAGGAGCCGATCGACGCGGTCATCATGGCCCGCGCGAACAAGATCATAATAGCCAATCTGGCCGACCGGAATCTGACACCGGGAAAGCTCTCGCAAGACCTCGGCATTTCACGCTCTCGACTTTATCGGATTTTCGAACCAGCCGGAGGAATCTCGCACTATATCCGGCGACAGCGGCTGCTGAAAACGAGGGACGCGCTCGGAAACATCGCGGATGGACGCCCGATTTCGAGCATTGCGGAGGAGTGGGGCTTCATGGATCCCTCGACATATAGCCGGACATTCAGGCGCGAGTTCGGAATCTCGCCCAAAGAGGCGCGGGAGGCGGGCTGGCTGGGCCTCAAGCACCCTCCGTTGGCGGAGCGGTCGAACAACGGCAAACCTTCTCTGAACAGCCTCCTGGCCAACAATTGCCTTCTCAGCCATCAGCTTTCGACTACGTGATTGGAGTCTTCGGCTGAGGTAATCTTGTCGAAGACAAGAGTGAACCCATTCCTTGGCGAAGCTGGAGATTGGACGCCGGTTCGAACTGCCCGCCGCGAACACCACGCAGTCTGACGAGGCGCTCGTATGACATAAGAGATTGCACCCTCAGCGGAGAGGCCGATGTCAGAAATGTTTGTCCCGATAGCGCAGGCTCATCGAAGCTCATAAAATGCCAGCCAAGAAGTCATTAAATTTCGGAGGTTCATTTGGTGAATTCTTTGAGCAGACGATCCGTGATCGTTGGGGGAATATCATTTCTGGCGCTGTCCGGGCATGCGGAAGCTTCCCAAAAGAGTTGGTATATCGGGAGAATTCCAGATAAGCCTTTTGACATCCCTCTCGTAGACAAGACGCGCATCCCCCAGCAATTCCGTCGGCAAACAGTGCCTTACTTGGGTAGGGAAACCGCCGGAACAATCCTAATCAACAAGCAGGAGCGCTTCCTGTACTATGTCGAAGACGCAGGCAGGGCGATCCGCTTCGGCATCGCTGTCGGTCGGGATGGACAGCGATGGGGTGGAGAGGCCATCGTTGAACGAAGAGCCCAATGGCCGACCTGGACCCCCACCGCCAACATGCGACGCCGTAATCCGAGCTTGCCGCAGCGCGTTCCGGGAGGCCCAAACAATCCTCTCGGCGCCCGGGCGCTGTATCTGTATCGCAATGGCCAGGACACGCTGTATCGCATTCATGGGACCAATGAGCCGTGGACCATTGGAAAAGCTGCATCATCCGGCTGCATCAGGATGTTGAACGAGCATATTTTTGAACTCTTCGGAACGGTGCGCAACGGCGCGCGCGTTATCGTTGTCTAGCCTGCGGCAATCATGAATGCCATTGCGCGGCACCTCTAAATGCCGAGGCCGACGCGTGGAGACATCCTCGTCACAGGACACCGTCTCTCCGGAAGGTTGAGCGCAAAGGAAGCCGGCGCTTCTCCGGTTTCGTTTGGCTACCGCACGACCAATACAGGCACACTTCCATCCGCGAGAACCTCCGACGTCTGGCTTCCCAGCAAAAGCTTTCTGATGCCACGACGGCCATGGGAAGCCATCACAATCAGGTCGCAGCCTCGTGACTTGGCGGTGTCGATAATCGCCTTGGCCGGGTAGGTATCCGGGACATGTAGAAATTCTGCGGAAACCCCCATCCGGTCGGCTGCCTCCCTGACTTGATCGAGGACTTGCCCTGCGAATTCCTTGCTCGCGGCCTCAAAACTATCAACCTCCTCCTGCGAAGGAATAGACCCGGAGGTAAATCCGGTTCCATAGTCAATCAGCATTGGCTCCGTGACCGTGACAACTGTCGCCTTGGCAGCCAAGGCTTTCGCCAGGGCTATCCCCTGCTCAACGCCCTTCCTGGCGACGTCGGAGCCATCCGTGCTCACGAGGATATGAGTGTACATCTGAGTTCTCCCTGCCTGGTCGACCACGGTTCCGGCAACACCAACACTCGTCGAGATATGCACGTTGGTGCACTGCAAGCCCTCTCTTGGACATCCAACTCACGCTGCTTGTATCGCGACGCTGGGCACATTCGGGAGCGGACGCACCATCTCCAAACCGCGGAGGAATAGCGCTAGCCCGGCCCGACGATCACCAATTGCCTTTTCGTGTACCAGCTATGGTTAAATCACAGACAAGACGACAGATGTTCGCAATGCCTTTGTTGCCCGCTCAACCTACAATTCATCGAGTCATTGCGTTATGTGCAATTTATCCCAATGAATTGCATCTCGTCCAATTCTCCTTATTGCGACGTGCATATGTTGGCGATTCCCCTTTCGACCCCAAAATCGAACAATATGATTTGATCAATGTATCTTTCGGTGAGTATCTCCATGTGAAAAGAAGCACATTATTGACTGAAGGGGCGGCAGCCGTCACCGCCTGTCTGCAAAGCCCGCCTTTTCGCAGTCGATGGGACGTGCATCTTGGGGTTAAAGGCGAGGCGCCCCTGCACCGCGCGAATGACTCGGGCGGAAGCCCCGAGCCCGAGCGACCAATCGATCTTTTCTGATCCCGGCACAGGATCGTTTTCGGTCATAATTCGAAGAAAGCAGACAGCCAGATCCGCGACTATGCCGATTTGCGTCCGGCTTTGGCTTTGGGGCGGTCCTTGATCCCCTCCTTGGCGAGACTCTTGCGGAGAACCGACGCCAGATCGATAACGTTCTCCTTGGGCGGGGGCACCGGTTTGGGCGGCTGCTTGCCCTTGCGTTTTGCGTCGATCAACGCGATGAGCGCATCCTCGTAGGTGTCTTCAAATTTCGACGGATCAAACTTGGTCACTTTTTTGTCGATCAGCAGGCCTGCGATTTCGAGCAGTTCCTGGTCATATTCATGGCTTTCCAGGTCTTTGAATACGGTCTCTTCCGAGATCATCTCGTCATGGGTCCGCAACTCGGTAAGCAGCATTCCCTTGCCATATGGCTGTATCACGACTTCGCGCCCGCGTTGGTACAGCACCACGCAGGACCGCGCCGCCACGCCCTTCTTGGCCATCGCTTCGCGCAGCACGGAGAAGGCCTCGGTGGAAGCACCGTCGGCAGGGATCAGGTAATAAGGCTTTTCCAGGTAGCGCGTATCGATATCCTTGATGGCGACAAACTCGTCGACCTCAAGCGTGTGCTCAGACGTCATCTTTAGCTTTTTGATCTCGTCCGGTTCGACCTTGATGAAATCGCCCGCGTCTGCCTCGTAGCCTTTGACTTGGTTTTCGCTAACGACGACATCGCCCGTCTCTTCGTCAACATAGGCAGCCTTGACGGGTAATCCATCTTTCCGATTCAAAATCTTGAAGTGGATTTTCGATGCCTCGCTGGTTGCACCCACAAGCTTCACTCCGCACGACACGGACCCGACTTTCAGAAACCCTTTCCAAACTGCTCGTGGGGCCGCCATGCAGTCCTCCTGTCGCGCCGATCCTTGGCACAAACGTCAGCCGGATCGTTCCGTTCCGCCCGCCTGATCAGCATCGACGCACGCGATCGCATCACGGATGGTGCGGCTTTCCATGCCAACGGTGCCCCCGCGCGGCGTCAATCCTGCTTTCGCCGCGACAAATGCGAGAGCAGCGCGGTGATCAGGCTGCTTACCACAATCCATGCGGCGATCTCGCCGTCATGCACCTCAGGCCGGCGCGGCGTGTCTATCTTGTCGCCGCTCAACGCCACTACCGGCGCAAGGTCTGGCCGGCTTCCGCGCCTGACCGAGTAAGCGCGCGTAATTTCTGCACCGAAGAGGAATATCTGCGCTGAATAGTAGACCCAAAGCAGCACCACCATAAGCGCGCCTGCCGCTCCGTAGGAAGTCGCTATCGCGCTGGTGCCGATATACCAGCCGATCAGCGACTTGCCGATGGTGAACAGCAACGCAGTAACCACCGAACCGACGGCAACATCGCGCCATTTGAGCGTGCGATCCGGCAAGACCTTGTAGATCGCGGCGAAGAGCAGCCCAATTAGCAAGAAAGAGACAACGGTGTTGACGCTGCTGAGCACCAGTTCGCCGAACGGCAGGTGGTGATTGATGACATCGCTCAGCGCGGTGATCGCTGCGCTTGCCGCCAGCGATACCAGCAGCATGAAGCCCAACGCGGCAACCAGGCCGAGGCTTGCCGCGCGCGCCCGCACCAGGCGCGAAAGCGACAGGCCGTCGGCTTTTACCTTCCAGATCTCGTTCAACGACTGTTGCATCTCACCGAAAACACCGGAGGCAGTGAAGAAGAGCGTCACCAATCCGATGAGCGTGGCAAGCGTCCCGGACCATCGGTGCGAAGCCGTCTCGATCGTCGCCTTGAGTAGATCGGCACTCTGCGCGCCCATCGCGCCGGATATCTCCGCTGACAGGGCGAGCTGGGCCGCATCCTTGCCCACGGCCAGACCGGCGATCGCCACGACGATCAGAAGGATCGGCGCCAGCGATGTCGTGGCGTAGAAAGCCACCGCTGCCCCGTGGCTCAACGCATTATCGTCGATGAAGCCGGTGACGGCGTCCTTCAAGAGAATCCAGGTACCGCGAACCCAGTGTGGCATCTCCCTCATCCGTCACGCCATATCGGACGCGGAGCGTCGTGGCCTGTCCCGATTGATGTCACGATCGGTGGAAACTGCCCTGCACGCCGTTCTTTGGCCGCTTCCGCCAGTGCCAACACCGCGTTGCGGACCCCGGTCTGGATTGCGCGGTTGGCGTCAAGCCCTTCATGGCTCGTCGCATAGGGCTTCCAGTAGCCGATATAACGCGCGAGTTCGGCCACCTCGCCGATGAGGTCAAGCTTCATCAAGCGCAGCCCGTCGGTAGGGCCGGCGCGGCGAGATGGCGTGGATAATCCCATCCCGCGAGCTCGGCCTCGTTGGCGAGCTTTGCGTCGCGGGGTGATGCGTCAGCCATTTCGGGCCGCGCAATTTTTCTTGAGCCTTATGATCGCCGATTTGTGGACGGTAACCACCCCGCCACAGTCAATCCGTACGCTCAGCTTGTTGGTTTCAGGATCGACCCGAGTGACGTCCCCAACAAGAACGACTTTGTCTCCGACGTGAGTTCTGGGGGGCGCATCGATCGCATAAGGACGATCATAGGAGGGGATGCTCACCCTGGCGCGCCCACTGGGAAGCATGTCCATGACCGTACTCGTCAGGGCAACTTCATCACCGATTGCAACTTCTCGAGGCAGGTTGAATTGCAGCATGGCATTTCTCCCGAGACTACCCAAATCAATGCTGGCAGCTCGAGTTGGTTGCCTGAAATCGCACCTACATAGCAGGCAATCGGAGACGTGCCGACGCGGATCGCGAGCCGCGGGCTCAACAGCTCGCCGGGGAGGAGCACACGGGGGCGGAACCTTTAAGAGCCAAGCCAACCGATATTGCGTGATCGCGAAACGTCCCAGCGCGCAACGGCGTCTCGCCCGAGGTTGGGTTGCATCTTGTAGGGCTCGCGTTCGCCGTAGCACCGGCGGTACCCCCGAGTTGGACATTTGCTGTCCGTTTCCGCAGGAAGAGCATCCAGCCTGCAGCACATTAGGCGCAGTCTCTTTTCGCGAAATGTTGAGGCGAATTGCGTGGCCGACAAGGCAGGCCGACCACACGGGCGCCAGCTTGCCGTAACGCTGACGTAGAACAAGTTGAGATCGGAGCATGGGGCGCGCGAGACGCTCCGTCATCTCGACGTAGCGCCCTTCGCCGTTGGAGACAAAAGCGCATCTTTGCGGAACAAGCAGCCCGCGCCTCAGTTATGCAGGTACTCATCCCCGGGACGGCGGCTGGCTAAGATGTTTTCCAGTGTTACACCGTTGTAGTCGAGGCCTATCGCTTCTCTGGATTTTCGCGGCGGTAACCCTGTCGGGTTGCGCGGGAGGCGTGCTCGACCCGCAGGGACCGGTCGGCGCGGGGAACCGCACGATCCTCCTGAACTCACTGGCCGTCATGCTGGTCATCGTCATTCCGACGCTGGTCGCGCTGCTTGCCTTCGCCTGGATATTCCGTGCCTCGAACCGCAGGGCTCGGTATGATCCAGAGTTCACCTATTCCGGCCGGATCGAGCTCATCGTCTGGTCGATTCCGACGCTGACCATCCTCTTCCTCGGTGGCTTGATCTATTATGGATCGTACCATCTCGATCCTCGCAAGCCGATCGACTCCAGCCGGCCGCCACTCGAAATCCAAGTGGTGGCGCTCGACTGGAAGTGGCTGTTCCTCTATCCCGATCAAGGTGTCGGAACGGTCAACCAGCTGGTTATTCCAACCGGCATGCCGGTGCGTTTCAGATTGACCTCGGCCAGCGTCATGAACACCTTCTTTGTGCCCCAGCTCGGCAGCATGGTCTATGCCATGAACGGCATGCAGACCGAGGTCAACCTGCAGGCTGATCGCGAGGGCGAGTATTTCGGCCTGTCGGCGCATTTCAGTGGCGATGGCTTTTCGGACATGAATTTCCGTGTCAGGGCAGTCTCGGCTGACGCCTTCGCCAGTTGGGCCTCCTCCTTGCATGGCGGAGGCGGCGTGCTCAACGCCAGCGCCTATCGCCAGCTTGCCAGGCAAAGCATCAACGCGCCGGCATCCTCGTTCGGCCATGTGCAGCCGGGCTTGTTCGATGCGGTCGTGCACCAGACGCTACCTCCGGGGCCGGGACCTGCTGGAACCGCCGCCGGAGAGCCGCAGGTGAGCCCGAAAGCTGAGCCCAAGGCGGGAGCGCCGCCCATGGCTCACCAGCACGATGAAGGAGGATGACGATGCTCGGCAAGCTCGACTGGTCGGCCGTTCCCTTTGACCAGCCTATTCCGCTCGGCGCGGCCCTGATCGTCTTCCTGGCCGCCGCCGCCGTTCTGACCTGGGTAACGATCAAAGGCTACTGGCCTTATCTTTGGCATGAGTGGATAACCTCCGTCGACCACAAGCGGATCGGCGTCATGTATATCGTGCTGGCGGCGCTGATGCTTCTGCGCGGCTTCGTTGACGCCGTCATGATGCGCACCCAGCAGGTGCTCGCCATCCACGGGCCGGGATACCTGCCGCCGGAGCACTACGACCAGGTCTTTTCGGCCCACGGCACGATCATGATCTTCTTCGCCGCGATGCCCTTTGTCATTGGGCTGATGAATTTCGTCATCCCGCTGCAGCTCGGCATCCGCGACGTCGCCTTCCCGACGCTGAACTCAGTCAGCTTCTGGCTGACCGCGACCGGCGCGCTGCTTGTCAACATTTCGCTCGTCGTCGGCGAGTTCGCGCGCACCGGGTGGCTGCCTTATGCGCCGCTGTCGGAGACGACCTACTCGCCAGGCGTCGGCGTCGACTACTATTTGTGGTCGATCCAGATCTCCGGCGTCGGCACCCTGCTCACGGGCGTCAACCTGGCGACCACCATCCTCAAGATGCGTGCGCCAGGCATGGGCTATCTGCGCATGCCGATGTTCTGCTGGACCTCGCTTGCCTCCAACATGCTCATCGTCGCCGCATTCCCTATCCTTACCGCAACCCTGGCCATGCTAACCCTCGACCGTTATCTCGGCTTCCATTTTTTCACCAACGAAGCCGGCGGTAACCAGATGATGTTCGTCAATCTCATCTGGGCCTGGGGTCACCCCGAGGTCTACATCCTCGTGCTTCCCGCCTTCGGGATCTATTCGGAGATCTTCTCGACCTTCTCGTCGAAACCGCTGTTCGGCTATCGTTCGATGGTTGCGGCGACGATGTTCATCTGCATCGTCTCCTTCATGGTCTGGCTGCACCACTTCTTCACCATGGGCGCCGGCGCTGATGTCAATGCGGCTTTCGGCATCGCCACCTCGGTTATCGCCGTCGGCACCGGGGTCAAGATCTACAACTGGCTCTTCACCATGTATGGCGGGCGCGTGCGCTTCGAAACGCCAATGCTGTGGGCGCTAGGCTTTGTCACCACTTTCATCATCGGCGGCATGACCGGCGTGCTGCTCGCCGTTCCGCCGGCCGATTTCATGCTGCACAATTCGCTCTTTCTCGTGGCGCATTTTCACAACGTCATCATCTCGGGCGTGCTGTTCGCGGCCTTTGCCGGCTTCACCTATTGGTTCCCGAAAGCCTTCGGCTTCCGGCTGCATGAAGGTTGGGGCAAGGCGGCGTTCTGGGTCACGCTTGCCGGCTACATTCTGGTGTTCGTGCCGCTCTATATCGTCGGCCTTCTCGGCATGACCCGCCGCCTTCAGCATATCGACATGGATATGTGGGCGCCGTGGCTTGTCGTGGCGGCCTTCGGAATCGTGGTGATGATCGTCGGCGCCGCATGCCAGGTCACGCAGCTTGTCGTCTCGATCAGGCATCGCGACGAGTTGCGCGACGAGACCGGCGACCCTTGGGACGGGCGCTCGCTGGAATGGTCGACATCCTCGCCGCCGCCCATCTTCAACTACGCGCGGCTGCCGCATGTCGAAAACGAGGAGCCCTACTGGACCGTCAAGCAAAGGGCAATGGACGAGCAGAGTCAGGAGACCGAAGAGGACTACGAGGCGATCGAGATGCCGCGCAATAGCCCCACAGGCTTCGTCACCGCCTTCTTCAGCACTCTGATTGGCTTCGCGCTCATCTGGCACATCTGGTGGTTGGCGATTGTCGGCTTCATCGGGGCCTATGCCACCTTCGTTGTATTCGCCTGGCGCGAGCATGGCGATTACGAGATCCCTGCCGACGAGGTCGGCCGCATCGATCTTGACCGCAAGGCAGCCCAGCTTGCCTGGATGCGTAGACGCGAGCGTGTGGCATGAGCGACATCCCCGCCGGCACCGCAACGCGCGATCCCTACCGGCTGGGCCGCACCGCAGGGCATGGCCATCACGTATTCTCGGCGACCGGCCACGGCGAGGGAGGCCCGGCCTCGAAGTTCGTCACGGTTGCCTACGGCTTTTGGATCTTCCTGTTGTCGGACATCATAATGTTCTCGGCTTTCTTCGCCGCGTATGCCGTCCTGTCCAATTCGGCGGCGGGCGGGCCAACAGGCAAGGAGCTGTTTGAGTTGACGCGCGTCGCGGCACAGACGGCGCTGCTGCTCACCTCGAGCTTCACCGGCGGCCTTGCGATGCTCGCGACCCACCGCCGGTCAATGGCCGCCACCCAGTTCTGGTTGCTGGTGACCGGCCTGCTTGGTGCGGCCTTCCTGTTCCTGGAGGTGCAGGAATTCGCGGCCATGGTGAATGAGCAGGCGGGCCCATCACGCAGCGCCTTCCTGTCCGCGTTCTTCGCCCTTGTGGGCTGCCACGGAACCCATGTTGGACTTGGCCTGCTTTGGCTCGGCACCATGATGGCGCAGCTCTGGATAAAAGGCTTTCGTCCCGACATATTGCGCCGGCTTCACTGCTTCAGCCTGTTCTGGCACGCGCTGGACATTATCTGGATCGCCATCTTCACCCTGGTCTATCTGCTGGGAGCGTCATCATGAGCGAAATGGACAGCCGGAACGAGGACATGCTTGACCGCCGCGATTCCGCACCAGGCGAAGAACGCAGTGAGGAACACGAGGTGGCGGGAGGCCTTTCCGGCTATCTGCTGGGCTTTGGCCTGGCAATCCTGTTGTCAGTGGCGTCCTTCATTGCGGCACAAACCGATCTAATTTACCAGCCGGCCGTGATCTCGGCCCTGACGGTGCTTGCCATCGCACAAATGGGCGTCCATCTCGTCTTTTTCCTGCACCTGACGACAGGACCTGACAACACCAACAACGTGCTCGCGCTCGCTTTCGGTGTGCTGATCGTGACCTTGGTCGTTTTGGGCTCGGTGTGGATCATGAACCATCTCAGCCAGAACATGGGAGCGATGGATGCGCATCAGGCTCAGATGATGCCATAACGCTGTTCCAGGTCTGTGGCCTGGGCGCAAAACCGCCTGTCCATCGGTTCGGTTATCTTGCGCATAGCGTCTGCACTTTCAGGCGTCGAAAATCCATAGGTGCGGAGAGCGGTGAGGAGCTGGTCGAGCTGTTTGGCCCGGCAATGTCTATATCGGCCCGCTCACGGTCGGCGGCAGAGTGAACTGCTGCCCATGGTCGCAACGTCTGTGCCTTCCATCATAATTTCAGGAATTAGGAACATAGGGGCCTCGTCCGAGTTCCATTGAAAGCGTGGGAACATAGCTCAGTTTGCCAAGGGATCGGGCGAGGATTCCTTGCTCTGTGAGCGCTCCCACTTTCCACATTGTGTTCAACGAATGCTCCGGATCATGGGTCGCCCACAGCTTTCCTCCCTGGCTTTCAGCCTCCTGGTACTCGTTAATTGTGCATTGCTGCAAAGCAGGGCCTGGGCACAGCTACCCTGCCCCGCCGACCACGCCAAGCTCCTGGCTGCCCTCAAGGCAAACGTCAAAGCAAGCGGAGGCCCCGCCAATGGCGGCTTCGAGACCAATGAATGGGCGGCGATCGTTACGCGTGACGGGACAGTTTGCGCCGTTGCTTTCAGCGGCCCCACCAGCGATGCGCAGTGGCCCGGCAGCCGGCTGATCGCAGCCGAAAAGGCCAGCACGGCCAACGGGCTCAGCGTTGCCCAGATGGCTCTCTCGACGGCGAATCTATATGCTTCTGTTCAGCCGGGTGGCCCCTTGTTCGGCTTGCAGCTTACCAATCCTGTCGACCAGGCAGCCGCTTATGCCGGCGACAGCAAGACCTTTGGGAGTGCGAGCGATCCGCTGATTGGCAAGCCGATCGGCGGCGTCGTGGCATTTGGCGGCGGCCTTGCTCTCTACGACGGCAAAACGATTGTCGGCGGGCTTGGCATCAGCGGCGACTCCTCCTGCGCCGATCACAATGTCGCTTGGCGCCTGCGTGCGGCCCTGGGCCTGGACAAGGTTCCGGCGGGCGTCAACCCCAACGCCAAGGACGCCATCGTCTACGATCTCGATCCTGGCGGAAAGAGCGCCTCCGGCTGGGGTCATCCGTTGTGCGCGGGAACCGAGGCGGACGTCGCGGCGGAACTCGGCGCCGGAGTGGGAGGTTCGATCCGCAAATGAGGGGATCTCTGAAAGTGGCGGGGAAATACGCATCTGCGACACCAGACGGCCGAGGAGCGGAAAGGGGCCGCGGTTTCGACTTTAGGCCGTTGAAGTGGCTGGTGCTGGCCGCAAGCTGCTCATTGCTGAACGCCGCGGCCGCGCAGTCCGCGGTGACACCATCCATCGCACCGCCCGCCGCGGCCGCGCCACCTGATGACGGCCAATGGACAATGCCGGCTAAGAACTATGCCTCGACGCGCTACAGCGAACTGGCGGACATTAACGAGGACAATGTCAGGAACCTTCAAGTTGCCTTCACTTTTTCGACCGGAGTGAACAAGGGTCAGGAAGCGGCGCCACTCGTGGTCGGCAACACGATGTATATCGTGACCCCTTTTCCAAACATCGTCTACGCGCTCGATCTTTCCAAGCCGGGCGCGCCGATGAAATGGAAATATGAGCCAAATCCTGAACCTGCCGCGCAGGGCGTTGCCTGCTGCGACGTCGTCAACCGCGGCGCGGTCTTCGCCGACGGGCGCCTCTTCTTCAACACGCTGGATGGTCACACCATCGCGCTGGATGCTGCCACTGGCCAACCGGTGTGGAACGCCCATGTCGGCAACATCAACATCGGCGAGACCATAACCATGGCGCCGCTTGTGGTGAAGGGCAAAGTGCTGGTCGGCAATTCCGGCGGCGAGATGGGTGTGCGCGGCTGGGTCAAGGCGCTGGACGCGGGCGACGGACATGTCGTCTGGACGGCTTACGGCACCGGACCGGACAAGGACGTGCTGATCGGGCCGGATTTCAAGCCGCATTACGACATGGACAAGGGCAAGGACCTTGGCGTGACCACATGGCCGCCGGAAGCCTGGAAGATCGGCGGCGGCAACATGTGGGGCTGGATCTCTTACGATCCGGACCTCAACTTGATCTATCACGGGACCGGCAATCCAGGGCCGTGGAATCCGGACCTTCGGCCCGGCGACAACAAATGGACCTCTGGGATTTTCGCGCGCGATCCCGATACCGGAGCCGCGAAATGGTTCTACCAATGGAGCCCGCACGACCTGCACGACTACGACGGCATCAACGAGCAGATCCTGCTCGATATGAATTGGCAGGGTAAGCCGCGCAAAGTGCTCGTCCGCCCGGAGCGCAACGGCTATCTCTACATTCTGGATCGGACCACCGGGGAAGTCCTGTCAGCGACACCCTATGGGGCCGTCAATTCCAGCAAGGGCGTCGATCTGAAAACCGGGCGCCTGATCGAAAACCCGGACAAGAAGACCGGCACCGGCAGGGTGATCCGGGATATCTGCCCGACAGCATCCGGGCTCAAGGATTGGCAGCCATCTGCGTTCTCGCCGAAGACAGGACTGCTCTACATCCCACACAACAATCTGTGCATGGACGAAGAGGGCCTCGAGGTGAACTACATCGCCGGCACTCCCTATGTCGGCATGAATGTGCGCATGATCCCGGGCCCGGGTGGCAACCGCGGTGCTTTCACCGCCTGGGACATCGCGGCCGCAAAGCCAGCTTGGAACCTGAAAGAGAATTTTCCGGTGTGGAGTGGCGCGGTCGCCACCGCCGGCAATGTCGTGTTCTACGGCACAATGGAGGGCTGGTTCAAAGCTGTGAGCGCAAGGACAGGGGAATTGCTTTGGCAGTTCAAGACCTCGTCCGGGATCATCGGCCAGCCGGTCACCTATCGCGGCCCCGACGGGCACCAATATGTCGCGATCCTGTCGGGCGTCGGCGGTTGGGCCGGCGCGATCGTATCGGGCGACCTCGACCCGCGCGACGCTACCGCCGCGCTCGGCTTCGTCAACGCGATGAAAGACCTGAAGAACGCGACCACGGCGGGAGGCACGCTCTATGTGTTCCGGCTCCCCTGATGCTTTCGAGTTGAAGGCAGTTCGAAGACGCGAGGCGAACGGGCGTCTTGTGGCCGCGGTGGTAGCGTTTGCCTCGCTGCTCTTCGCGGTTGCCGCCGACGCACGTGAACTCAAGGTATGTGCCGACCCTAACAACATGCCGTTTTCCAACGCCGCTGGACAGGGCTTCGAAAACAAGATTGCCCAGATCATCGCCAAAGAGCTGGATGCAAGACTTTCCTATACCTGGTGGGCCCAACGCCGCGGTTTCGTTCGCAACACGCTCAAGGCAGGCCTGTGCGATCTCATACCTGGCACTCCCGCCAATCTCGAAATTCTCCGCGCCACCGCTCCCTATTACCGCTCGACCTATGTCTTCGTGACGCGGCGGGACAGTCCCGAGATCACGTCTTTCAACGATCCACGCCTGCGCACTCTGCGCATCGGCGTGCAGCTCATCGGCGATGACGGGGCCAACTCCCCACCGGCCCAGGCACTCGGCCGCCGCGGCATTGTCGGTCATCTCGTCGGCTATCCAGTCTATGGCGACTATTCGGCTCCCAACCCGCCCGCGCGCATTGTCGAGGCGGTGGCCAGCGGCGAGATCGATGTTGCCGTCGTCTGGGGCCCGCTCGCTGGTTATTTCATCGCCAAGCAGAAGACACCGCTGCGCATCACGCCCGTGACACCTCGAATCGACGGGCCTCAATTGCCAATGGTCTACGACATCTCCATGGGCGTCCGACGCGGGGACGACGCGCTGCGCGACGAAGTGGATGCAGCCCTTGCCAAGCACAAGGCTGAGATCGACGCGACCCTGGCCCGATACGGTGTGCCGCGCCTTGATACCGGCGGGAGCGCGGACCGATGAGGCGGAACCTCACCGTGCTCTTGTCGGCGATGCTGGCCCTTGCCGCTTGCCAGCGGGAAGAGCGCGACACACGTCCGCAATCGGCCCTTGGGTCCGGCCAACAGCCAACGCCGGTGACTGCGCTGGAGCCAGGCGGCCAAAGGCCGCTCCCGAGCGACAACAAGGCGGCCAGCTTCGAGGCCAACGCCTTTCATCTCAGCGAGGGCAAGCGCCTGTTCAGCTGGTTCAATTGCTCGGGGTGCCATGCCAATGGCGGCGGCGGCATGGGACCGGCGCTGATGGATGAGAAGTGGGTTTACGGCGGCTCGATCGAGAGTATCCACGCAACGATCCGGGACGGGCGGCCTAACGGCATGCCTAGCTTCCGAAACAAGATACCCGATGATCAGATTTGGGAGCTTGCAGCCTTCGTACGTTCGCTGAGCGGCAACGCCCCCTCCTCCGCCGCACCGCAGCGTAACGACGACATGATGGTCCATCCGTCGGAAAATCGCCTCCCCGATGCCGCGACGCTGGGGAAATCGCCGTGAAACGATTTTTTCCCAAAGCGTGTTGCGCAGCCGCTCTCCTGGCGCTTTCAGGTTGCTGCGGCTGGCAGTCCGCTCTCGATCCGAAAGGCCCGGCCGCGGGCGAGCTAGCCTGGCTGATCTGGTTTTTCACTGCCCTGTGCGCGGCCGTGTGGATGCTGGTGATGGTCGTGCTGGTCGCTACCCTGTTCCAGCGAGTTCGAACAGGAAAAGATCCGCTCGTGCTCGACCTCGCCTCCGAACATCGCAAAATGCGCGTGGTCTTGACCGCGGTTGGGGTGACTGCGGCGATTCTAATTGGGCTGACCCTGTTGAGCTTTTTCGCCAACAGGACGCTTGCCGGGATCGGCTCGGACGAGGCGCTGACGGTCCGCGTGACCGGCCACCAATGGTGGTGGGAAGTGCGCTACGAGAATGCTCAGCCAAGCCGCATCCTGACGACGGCGAACGAGATCCATATTCCGGCCGGCGAGCCGGTTCGGCTTCTTTTGACTTCAACAGACGTAATCCACTCCTTCTGGGTGCCGAGCCTTGCCGGCAAGCTCGACCTCATCCCCGGACATATGAATGTGCTGGACATCAGGGCTGACAAGCCAGGCGTCTATCGTGGTCAATGTGCTGAGTTCTGCGGCGCGCAGCACGCCAACATGGGCACCTTCATCATTGCCGAGCCGCGGCCGCAGTTCGATGCCTGGCTGGACGACCAGTTGCGGCCTGCCGCCGCTCCGACCAATGCCGAAGCCAAGGCCGGCGCGGATCTTTTCCTCCAGCGGCCCTGCGTGATGTGCCACAGGATCGGCGGCACACCCGCAGGCGGCACGGTAGCGCCCGATCTTACCCATATAGCCAGCCGGCAAACTCTCGCAGCCGGAACGCTGACGATGAGCCGCGGCAATCTCGCCGCTTGGATCACCGACCCGCAAGGCATCAAGCCCGGCTCCCACATGCCTGTAACGGCTCTCAATGGCGACGAGCTCAATGCCATCATTGCCTACCTCGAGGGGCTGAAATGACCAGCGCCGACCTGACGAGCGGACGTGACCTGCGGGCGGAGGCGCAAGCAAAGGGAGATCTCGCTCCCGAGCATGACGGACCGCGCGATACCGGCATGGAGCAAGCCGATCTCCAGCGGTGGCTGGAGCGCACCTGGCGTACGCCCCCGGGCATCATCGGCGCGCTGTCGAGCGTCGACCACAAGGTGATCGCCAGGCGCTATCTGATCACTGCCTTTGTCTTTCTGTGTCTGGGCGGGCTCAACGCAGTGGCTATGCGTGTTCAGCTCTCGGGACCACAGCGTGGGCTGATCGGGCCGGACCTCTACAACCAGCTGTTTACCATGCACGGCGTCACGATGATGTTCCTGTTCGCGGTACCGATCGTGCAGGCGACCGGCATTTATCTCGTGCCGCTGATGGTCGGCACCCGCAACATCGCGTTTCCGCGGCTGAATGCGTTCAGTTATTGGGTCTATGTTTCGGGCGGCCTGTTCGCCTGGGTGTCTTTCGCTCTCAACATGGCGCCGGACGTCGGCTGGTTCGCCTATGTGCCGCTGTCCGGTCCCGAATTCGCCCCTGGCAAGCGCGCCGACGTGTGGGCGCAGATGATTACCTATACCGAGGTGTCTTCACTGGCTGTGGCAGTGGCGACGATCGTCACGATCTTGAAGCAGCGTGCTCCCGGCATGTCGCTGGACAAGATCCCGCTATACGTCTGGGCGATGCTGGTCACCTCCTTTGTCATCGTCTTCGCAATGCCGGCGGTGATGATCACCTCGACATTCCTGATCCTCGACAGGCTGGTCGGCACACACATCTTCAACCCGGCCGAAGGCGGTGATGCCTTGCTGTTCCAGCATCTGTTCTGGTTCTTCGGTCACCCCGAGGTCTACATCATCTTCCTGCCGGCGACCGGCATGGTCTCCTCGATCATCCCGGCTTTCGCCCGGCGACCGGTGTTCGGCCATCTCGGCATGGTTCTGTCGTTGATCGCGGTCGGCTTCCTGTCCTTCGGCCTGTGGGTCCACCATATGTTCGCGACAGGCCTGCCCAAGCTCGGCGCCAGCTTCTTCACCGCTTCCAGCATGATGATCGCTATTCCCAACGGCGTACAGATCTTCTGCTGGCTGGCAACGATGTGGGACGGCAGACCGGTGATCCGCACGCCAATGTTGTTCGTGTTCGGCTTCTTCTTCATCTTCGTCATCGGCGGTCTCACCGGCGTCATGCTGGCCTCCGTACCGCTGGATCTGCAGGTGCACGACACCTACTTCGTCGTCGCGCATTTCCACTATGTGCTGATCGGCGGATCGGTATTCCCGCTGCTGGGTGCGGCCTATTTCTGGTTTCCTAAAGTCACCGGCCGAATGATGAGCGAGCGCCTGGGCCGCTTGCATTTCTGGCTGGCCTTCATTGGCTTCAACGCCGCCTTTTTCCCGATGCACATCGTGGGGCTGTGGGGCATGCCGCGACGGGTCTACACCTATCCGGCCGAGCTTGGCTGGGGGAACATCAACCTGTTCATAACAGCAGGCGCGGTGGTCTTCTTCCTGAGTTTCGTCCTGTTCACCTTCAATCTTGTGCATGGCGCGTTGAAAGGCGCAGCGGCAGGCAACAATCCCTGGGAGGCCGGCACCCTGGAATGGGCAACGCCCTCGCCGCCGCCGAGCTATAATTTCGCGCGCATTCCGGTCGTCACCAACGCGGAGCCACTCTGGGCCGAGCGCGACGCTCTTCCCGTAGCGACCGGGCTTCGCGTCGACGCGCGCGAGCTGCTGGTCTCGACAGTCGCTGAAGCCCATCCCGACATTCGCGAGAAATCGGCGACACCGTCGATCTGGCCGCTCTTTGCAGCGTTCGCCGTAGGCGGCACGTTTCTCTATTCGATCTTCACCCCCTGGGCCATCGTGTGGGGCGCCCTGCCAATCGCCGTCACCTTGATCGGCTGGTTCTGGCCAAAAGGTGATCCGGAGGACGAGGAATGAACGAGCGTCCCGTCACAGATGTTTCCGGTCTCCCCACCTTTGGGCATGGTCCGCGCAGCCCGACCTGGTGGGGCACGCTCGCTTTCATGGCTCTGGAGGGCACCGGCTTTGCGCTCGCCGCAGCCGCCTATCTCTACTTGGCGGTCTCTTGGCCTGAATGGCCGTTGAGTGCACCGCAGCCGAACCATTGGCCAGGAACGATCGTCACGCTGCTGCTGATCGCCAGCCTGGTGCCGAACCACATCCTCGATCGCTATGCCAAGCAATGCGCCATCGTGCCGGTGCGGATCGGACTGGTTGTCATGTCGCTGCTCGGCCTCGCCCCGCTCCTTGTGCGCTGGTTCGAGTTTCCGGCCTTGAACGTTTACTGGGATACGAACGCCTACGGCTCGATGCTTTGGGTGCTGCTCGGGCTCCACACCACGCATCTGATAACAGATGTCGGCGATACGATCGTGCTGACGGTGCTGATGTTCACGCGCCATGGCTATAGCGGGCGACGCTTCGGCGACGTCGGCGACAATGTTTTCTATTGGGATTTCGTGGTCGCAACCTGGCTTCCGATCTATCTGCTGATCTACTGGGTACCGAGGCTCGGCTGACATGCGCGCGGTCCGGTTGGGAACTTCCTGGGGTGGGCTTTTGTCGGGCCCGTTGGCTTGGGCGGTCTCGACGCAACTGAACTACTCGCTGGTTCCCTGGCAATGCAATCACCAGGTGCCGGTCGTGCTTCCCTTAGCGTTGCTGCTCGCCTTGTTCTCGCTTCTGGGCGGTGCTCTGTCCTGGCAGGCAAAGCGGCAAGGCGGCGCTGCTTTCAAAGCAGAACGCACGCGCGGTACCGAGCATTTCGTCGCCGATCTCGGCATGCTGGCGGCTCTCCTGTTTGCACTGGTCATCATCATGCAGGGAAGCGCCGCACTTATCCTGGACGAGTGTCTGCGATGAACCTGGCCACGCTCTTCTCCACCTCGATCTGCTATGGCTCCGGCGCGCCCGAGGCCGGATGGACACTTGCGCTTCCCATCACGGCCCCGCTGACGGCCGTCGCGCTCATCTACATGGCCGGTGCGATGCGGCTGTGGCGCCGCAGCACTCGCGGCCGTCCGCTACGGATGCGTCAGGCGCTGCTGTTTGCCGCCGGCTGGAGCGTACTGACGGCAGCGTTGGTCAGTCCGATCCATGCTCTCGGCGAGCGGCTGTTTGTCGCGCACATGATCGAGCACGAGTTGCTGATGGCAGTGGCGGCGCCGCTGCTGGTCATCGCCTGCCCCGCCCCTGCTCTGCTGTGGGCATTTCCCGTAACGTTTCGGCGTGCCCTGGGTATGGTTGGGCATGGCAAATCGCTGCGAGCGCTCTGGACCTTTGCGAGCCGGCCTGTCACCGCAACGATTGTTCACGGGATCGCGATATGGGTGTGGCACATTCCGGTCCTGTTTGAGGCAGCGCTCGAGCATGGCGTGCTGCACTATGCCCAACATGCGAGCTTCCTCGGCACAGGCCTGCTCTTCTGGTGGGCGTTGCTGCCGCGCCCAAGCCAACAGCAGACCTATGGAAATGCCGTGATGCATCTTTTCTTCACCTCCCTGCACACCGGCCTGCTCGGCGTCCTGCTTCTTCTATCGCCGAAGCTCTGGTACCCGGAGAATGCTGCCGGGGCGGCAGTGTGGAATTTAAGCCCGATCGAGGACCAGCAGCTTGCCGGGCTCGTTATGTGGGTCCCGGCCGGCCTTATCTATGGCGGGGCAGCGCTATTGCTGGCCGGCCTCTGGATAACGACGAGCGGAACCAGGAAGGTCGCGCATGCGCCCTGGCCCATCTAAATTGATCATCGCCGTGTGCATTCTGCTGGTCGTCGCGGGCGGCGCGCTCGCATTGTGGGCCGACCGAGCCCGTCGGGTGCAGCAAGAGGCGGATGCCGCTACCGGCGGCGTCGGTGCACGTGCGATACCGATCATGCTGGCGAATGGCTGCGCCGGCTGCCACACCATCACCGGTGTACCCGGTGCGGTAGGCCACGTCGGCCCACGCCTGGACGCCAGTCTATCTGACAGGATCTATGTTGGCGGTGTGCTGGCTAACAATCCGGAGAACATGATCCGCTGGATACGGTCAGCAAGGGACATTAATCCGCACACCGCCATGCCATCCACCGGCATCACCGAGCAGCAAGCGCGTGACATCGCCGCCTATCTCTATGCTTTGAGATAGACCGCCGCTTCGGCGGGACCACGGGCTGCGCCCAGGACCATAGCCGACGACGGGGAACAAAGCTGCCCGATCACGGTTTGGACAGCAGCCGGCGCAGTACAAATTCAAGTCCGCCGTGCTGCTGGGCCATAAGCCCCAGCCAAGAGCCCGCTTCCCCCTCCCTCAAGAGCGGGCTCTTTCCTTGTGGATCGGATGCGGAGCGATCAGGGGCGAGGACTGAGGCGACATGAAGCAACTTCTGTCAGATCTCGCCGCAATGGCCGAACCCGGCTTCTGGATCGCCTTGGGGCTTTTAGCCCTGCCTTACTCCGTGGGAGTAATCTTCCTGATCAAGACATGCCACTGCCTCTGATCGCCCAGCCGTCCGGTCGTACGGGCTTTATTACCTGCCAGCGCAAGATGTGAGTGACCATCACGAACTGGGATCGTCGCCAAGGCCATCCGCGCCGCTCGAACACCCATAAGGTTGCCGACCACGCGTTGGAGGAGTTGCTGGGGGAGCATGCATTGCCGCGGAGGAGCCTTCCGCACTTGTATGTCGCCTTCGGTGGGCCCTGAACGATGCGCGGAAGCGCGCGTTCACAGCATCGAACTGGCCGGTTGAGCATACCGCGACGTTGGTCGAAGAATCCGGATTGCGGCGAGCACATTTCTCCCCTTTTTCGGTCACATTTTATCGGGGCGGATCCCACTCACACCGATGCGGCAACCATCGAGTCCGAGGAGACACTGGACAAGTCGTTCAGTTGCTGGCGGCGAAACCAGTCCAGGGTGAGGCGCACACCCTCTTCAAGAGGTATTTGACAGGCCCAGCCGGGGATGATCCTCCGCGCTAGGGTTAAGTCCGGACAGCGGTTCGTCGGATCTTGGGGAATCGGATCAACATGCACGATTTTGGTGCCTGGCACCAAGCCAGCGACGTAACGGGCAACATCGACAACGGAAATCTCACGATCGTTTCCGATGTTCAGGGGACCAATATAACCATGCTCCTTCCCCCAGAAGAATTGTTCTAGGCCGTCCACGATATCGCTGACGTATCCCCAACTCCGCGACTGCAAGCCGTCGCCAAAAACGATTATAGGTTTGCCGAACAGCGCATTCGTGATGAAATTTGATACTGCACGTCCATCGTCAGGTCGTGTCCTAGGTCCGTAGACGTTGAACAATCTTGCAACTCGAATGTCGAGCCCGCTCAATCGGTTACTCTCAAAAAGCAGGGCCTCGGCGCAACGCTTACCTTCGTCATACGATGAACGCGGCCCGGTGCAATCAACGGAGCCCCTATAAGTTTCCGGTTGCGGCGTTACCAGCGGATCGCCGTAAACCTCAGACGTGGACGTGAAACAGAAGCGGCCCCCGGCGCGAAGAAGGGTCAGAAGCCGCATAGTTCCTATTACGTTGGCCGAGATGGTTCGTACCGGATCTTGCATATACCAGGGAGGCGAAGCAGGCGAGGCGAGATGATAGATCTCGTCAAAAAGGCTCCCCTGCTGAAAATCTTCAACAGCCACATCTATCACGACCAAGCGAGGGTCGGCGATATGATCCAGATTGGCACGCGTACCAGTCCAGAAATTGTCAACAGCAACAATTCGATTGATTTCTTGCCTTAACAACAGTCGATCAACCAGGTGGGATCCGATGAACCCGGCTGCTCCCGCGACAAGAACACTTTTCATTTCCGACCCAAAGCTTTGCAGCTTGCTCAGGAGCTATGAACGCTGACTCGTCAAGCCGTCTGAATTTCCAATGAGATGTCACTCCCTCCACGCAATGATGGTTCGCGCAACGCGCATCGCCCGAACAACCCTAATCCGCGCAAATAGTACCACCCCATTGGACAATGGCACATCTTAAGGACCCTGTCACCAGCGGTGCAGTGCATACACTACACTGTAAAAACGACAGATTTCTGTAGCCTGACTATCTTCGATGGGCATAACATCACCACAAGTTCAATGGGAAATGTATCCTCGACAAACCCAGCACAGGTGGGAGAGTAGCGGTAGAAACTCAGACGGCCCGGGCAGGTGTTCGTTCGCATCCGGATCGAACGTAAAGTCCGTGTGCGAGAAATGCCCTCCTTCTTATCGAACAACGGGGATATGTGGCGCGATCTCGCGCCCCCGGAGGATCTGGTCGAGCATTAAGGGCGGCTGCTTGCGCTCTCGAATGGTGAGGTTCGTGGAACGGCAGGCACCATCAAAAGTGCTGATTGCACTGCGCGGAAATGTAGGCCTCAATGGGGCTGTCAAGGGAGGCGGACGCCATCATCGTGTCAGATCGGACAGGCGCGCAATCAGCTGTCGTGACAATCATCGATCCGTCCCGCAAGCGAGGACTGTTCGAACCTTCCGAGCTTTGGCGATATCGGGAAGTTGTGTTCTTCCTGGCCTGGCGTGATTTCAAGGTCAAATACCGGCAGACTTATCTGGGCATCCTTTGGGCAATGCTGCAGCCGCTCGTTGCTATGTCGGTCTTCAGCATCTTCTTCGGCAAGCTCGCAGGCATTTCGTCCAACGGCGCGCCATACCCGCTATTTGTTCTGTGTGGGCTTGTGCCATGGAGTTTTTTTTCGCGAGCCGTCGCCAGCATGACGGGCAGCCTCGTCAGAAACCAGGAACTGGTGAAACGCGTCTATTTCCCGCGTCTGATCATTCCCATCTCCACGATGGCCTCATGCCTGACCGATATGCTCGTCGGCTTCGCTCTTTTGTTCGCCGCCATGCTGGCATTCGGAAGCTGGCCGGCACCACAAGCAGTCTTCTTGCCGCTGTTCGTGCTCGTAATGGCTGCGTCAGCGACTGGAGTGGGCGTGGCATTGTCGGCGATCAACGTTCGCTTTCGCGATGTGGGCTATCTGTTGCCGTTCAGCCTTCAGATACTTCTGTTCATGACCCCGATCGTGTACCCAGCCAATCTCGTCCCTCAATTGTGGCGGCCGCTTTATAGTCTGAACCCAATGGTTGGGACAGTCGAGGCCATCCGCTGGAGCGTGCTGGGCACGCCTGCGGACTGGCTCATGATCTCGATATCAACGCTCTCCTCGCTAGCCCTTCTCGTTGCCGGACTGACTATCTTCTCAAAATCCGAACGCGCGTTTCCGGACCTGATCTGAGTGATGACCGACATCGTGATCCAGGCTGCCAATCTCTCCAAGGCGTATAGACTTGGTGTGGCGAACAACAGCTTCCCCACGCTGCGAGACGCGCTCGCCAGCAAAAGGCGGGGTCTTCGCGGGGAGGCCGATACAAGCCACCGCAAAGGTGCGGACGAGCCGTTCTGGGCGTTGAAAAACGTCTCCTTCGAGGTGCACGCAGGCGAAGTCCTTGCCGTGATCGGTCCCAACGGTGCAGGAAAGAGCACCATTCTCAAGATACTGGCGAAGATCGTGGAGCCGACTTCCGGCCGCGCGACGATACATGGACGGCTGGGAGCTTTGCTGGAGGTCGGCACGGGGTTCCATGCCGAACTGACCGGCCGTGAGAACATTTATCTCAACGGGGCCATACTCGGCATGCGGCGCATCGAGATCAATTCCAAGCTTGACGAGATCGTGGATTTCTCCGGGGTCGAGCCGTTTCTCGATACGCCTGTCAAACGATACTCAAGCGGCATGTACTTGCGTCTGGCCTTCGCGATTGCCGCCCACGTCAATCCCGACATTCTGGTGGTCGATGAGGTCTTGGCCGTCGGCGATGCCACGTTCCAGAAGAAATGCATCGCCAAGGCAGCGAGCATCGCCGGGACAGGCCGCACCGTGCTGATCGTCAGTCACCAGATGCCGGTTCTGCAGCGACTTTGCACCCGCGCAATCCTTATCGACGGCGGGATGATCCAGGCGGACGGTCCGACTCAGGACGTGGTCCGGGATTATCTCCAGACGCTTGAGGCCCGCGCAGGAACCGATCTGAGTGTGCGATCCACGCGCACCGGGCGCGGCCGCCTCCGTGTGGTCGGCATCGAAGTTTTCAATGAAATGGGTCCCGTCGCGTCCGGGCAGCCGGCAACTTTTCGGCTTCAGGTTGATGGGCCGCGCGAAACATTGCAGTGCCTTGTGACTATCATTGATGATCTCGGGGATCCTGTGACCTCATTTGATAGCCGGGAGCATTCCCTGCATGACCGTCACGGCGAAGTCTACACGGTACATGTGGACAGCCTTATGCTGAGACCAGGGCGCTACAGGATTGACGTAGCGCTGGTGGCGGACGACAGGGTGGTCGAAGACCATGTCGAGACGGCCGCTGTGTTCGATGTCATGCCCGGTTTGCTCGACGATCGACCGGTCAGCGCCCAGCCTGGCTTTGGCAATGTCAGCTTCCCGCATCGATGGGTGGTCAGGAAGTGACGCCTGTTTTCACCTGGCCACGTGCGCAAGCTGTCGCCGAATCCTGCGCCGCTGCTTTGCTGTCCACATCATGATCTTCAGGGCAAGCCGTTCGGCTTTGCTTCCGATCGTTGCAGGCGTGACATAGGGCGCGCGTGCCAGCCGCAGCGCCAATTGGAGGCGGAAATCCCGCGTTCCACTTTCCATCATATGCTCCGCGATCCAGTCCAGAAAAGCGGCGCGGGCGGGGTGTTTCCCCATCCGATCGTAGAGCCCTCGCTGAGTGGCAATCGCCGAGGCCGAACTGGAATGCTGCCGGTAACGTGCGAGAGTTACAGGAGTGATAAAGGCTGGGAATCGCAGGAATAGCTTCGCCCACAGAGCCTGGTCTTCATAGAGCTCAAAGTGCTCCTCAAAGCCACCAACCGTGCCAACCGCGCTTCTCCGCAAGAGCACGGAACAGGTACACGGAACGTGGCCGTCCTGCATCAGCAGCAGCCGACCCAAAAGCCGGGGGGGCTGATGTAAGCGTGCGGCAAGTCCATCTGTCGGCTCGACCCAGTCGGAGCGCGCTCCATCCGGGTACCACCATTTGGTCGGCCCGAAAATCATTGCGGCATCCGGGTTGGCATCGGCTGCCGCCAGGACCGTCTGCAGCATATGCGGCTCGTACAAATCATCTGCATCCAGGAAGGCAAGCAAATCGCCGCAGCTGGCCGCTATTCCGGCGTTTCTCGCTGCCGCGGCGCCACGCTTGGATCCGGGAGGCCTGCGCAGCACCTTAATTCGAGGATCGATTGCCGCGGCATCATTGGCGATCCTGATACTGTCGTCCGTCGAATTGTCGTCAACCAGCAAGAGCTCCCAATCTGCAATCGTCTGGGCCCGGACGCTGGCGATCGCTTCACCCAGATTTGACGCCGCATTGAGGAAGGGGGTTATGATCGTCACCCGCGGCACGGAAGTCATCGCTGCAGCCGTCTTACGATGCTTCGCTTGCTCGTCTTCCAGGTTTCGCGCGCGAGCACTTTCCAGATTGCGGAACGAATGCGGAAGGAGGCGCCCTGATCCGCCATCACCCCATTCAGCCATCTGAGAAACATGATACGCGCGGCTTCGTCAGCGCCTGCCCTGGCAGAAGCGGCAGAGCAGCTTTCGACGTGCTGGCGGTATCTCGCCCAGGTCTGGCCGGACACGTAGACGGGCGCGAATGCGAGCGCCTTCGCAAAGAAGGTCTGGTCTTCGAACATCAGGCGGAAGCTGTTCTCGAATCCCCCGAGCGTTGCCAACAAACTTGAACGCATCAGGGCGTTGCAAGTTGTCGGCGTCTGGGCTTGGTTCTGCAGCAGCAGTTCCAGCAGCACGGGCGGATCGTATCGGGCGTTCGGTTCGACTCCGAGCGGGTAATAGTAGTCCGCACGACCAGCAAGCTTTGCCCAGCTATGCCAGATCAACGTCCGGCCGTAGATTAGACCGAGCGCCGGATCGTTTTCCATGATGGAGACTTGTTCGGACAGCTTTTCGGGCAGCCATGTATCGTCTGCATCGAGAAACGCGACATAGGCGCCCCGCGCCTCGGCCAGCCCGCGGTTGCGCGACGCGCTGATACCATGATTGCCCTTGTCGGGATGGGAGAGTAGTCGCACCTTGCCTGGCAAGCGCTGCGCATAGTCGCGCACGATGACAGATGAACGGTCCGTCGAGCCATCGTCGACGACGAGGAGTTCCCAGTCGGTGAAGCTTTGACCTACAACGCTGTCAATAGCTTCCCGGAGGTATCTCTCGCCGTTGAACACGACGATGATTGCCGTGACGCGCGGTTCTCGGCATGCATGGTCAGCCATGGCAAAGGACCGCGCGCCGGAACTCTCTCTCACCCCAATCAGCGACCGTGACCCGCGGCAGTCGGAAGGGGTCGACCCTGAGCCCAGCTTCACGCGGCAGGGTGGTTACTGCATAGTCCATGCCAGCAGATTTTACCGCTTCGGCGGTGCTGTCGTCGAAGTCTCCGAAGGGGTATGCGAATCCCGCCACCCTCCGCCCTGTAATCTCTTCGCATTGTTGGCGGCTAGCAGAGATCTCGCGTTCAAGACTGTCCCGTTTCAGCAACGGCAGGGATGGATGCGTGCAGGTGTGGGCACCGATCGAAACGCCATCGGTGTCGGCGAGATGCCGCAGCTCCGAATGAGTCATGGCGCGGTCACACCTTCGGGGGCTGGCGTCGGTTCCTGCCCATCTTGCCAGCTGCTGCAGCGCCCTCCTCCGTTCGTGTACTCTCAACGGCTTCAGCAGTGCGTGCAAGCCGAAATGGAGCGCCGTGCGGCTGATGACGAGATTCGATTTCGCGCGCGTGGCGTCCTCCGTCACGAGCCAATCATAGTTTCGGCCTGCGATCTGGATCGCGAGCCTCTCCGGGAGAGCAGGCGTTTCCAAAGTGATGCGCGACAGAATATCCCACCAGAACACTGAGGGGTCGCTGAGCGCGTGGGTAGTGACGAAGACGGTCACAGGAGCGTTCATGCGTAGCATGACCGGCACGGCATTTTGCACGACATCCGCATAACCGTCGTCAAAGGTAACTGCCGCGGCATTTCTCGCTGGCTTTCCGTCCCGAAGCCGTTGTGCCAGCCATTGCAGGGGAACAATATCGCGCGCCTTTGTCAGGATTTCGATTTGGCGTGCGAAATTTTGTGGCGAGACCGAGAGTTCCCAAGGATCGACGCGTGGTTCTCCGACGCGATGATACATCAGCACGAGCGGCCGGTTGTAACCGGCAAGCAATCGGCCCCGTCGCAGGAGCTTGCTAAGAGCTTGACGCACTGTCACGCCGCTCATCGCCTGAAAGCGCGCGCGGCGACAATCACCGGGCAACATGGGTCATGCACATCGAGCATTGCCGAATTCAGCTCATGCTCCGCCAAGCCATAGAGAAACCCGGTAGCCGAATAGGCGTTTCCATAGTGGCGGACTTCGACATTCTCCACCCCGAACCTGTCTGAGAGAAGCCGGCCCAGTGCCGCCGGGGTTATCGACCAGAACCAGCTCTCGCCCCATTCTCCTCGGTCAATCGGGCTTACCCAAGGGACCGTGACCAGAAGCACGCCTCCCGGTTTCAGCATCCGCCATAGGGTTGCAACCGCGACAGGCATGTTGAAAAGGAGGTGCAGTGTCTGGGTGAGCACGATGCAGTCAAATGTCTCGGGCGGCAGGTCGTCGCCGTTGGCCAGATCGCCCACGAAGGTTGTCAGCGGGTGACCTTCATATCGGTTTAGAACGTCGCTCCTGGCAACTCGACTGCCTCCGAAGCGGGTCGTATAGGCGTTGTCCCCGATCTCCAGAACCCTGCCGGATATGTTCAGCGAACATGATGCGAGGAAAGTCTCGACATAGCGGCGGTCCACTGGCTTGCCGCGATCAAAACCGAAATTTGTACTGAAGGGCAGCGGGCGGCTGAGGTCACCGAACCGGACGCCCGATCGGCGCCGACTTGACCAGCCCTTGAAACGCTGCCGCAGCATCATGGTGGTCTGCAATGGCGCTGCGAGCGAAACGGCAATGGTGTTCAGGAGCTGACTGCCGAGCGAAGAACGGGATCGAACCGCTGTACTAAGCTGTCCCAGTTGCATGTGCGCATAATAGCGTTTCCAGTTTTCGACGCCCTGATGGTAGGCGGCCGTCCAGTCTGGATTGGTCCGCGCAAGATTCCTCTGCCGGCCAAGGACTTTGAGCGCCGCGCGCAACATCATCGGATTGCTGTTGGACATATTCGTTGCGTGCCTGCGGTAATCTGCGAGACACTCCGGGGTGCATGCGGCCTTGTTTGCCCGAAACAGGCGAAGGTAGACGTCGTAATCCTCGCAAGCCCGCAGGGATCGGTCAAATCCGCCAGCAGCCTCCAATGTGCTACGCCGATAGAGCACTGTCGCATGCATTCCAATCAGGTTGCCGGTCAAGAATCCGGCATACGGGTCCTCTCCCACCGGCCTCAGCGGAACTGAATTCCTGACTGCGCCGGCCTCATCGATGTAGCAATAGGCTCCATAGACCAAGGCGCAATCCGGACTGTCATGGAACAAAGCAAGATTGGTAGCGAGCGCCGTCGGGCGCAGCCTGTCATCGGCATCCAGGAACGCGATGAATTCGCCACGTGCTGCCTTCATTCCCGTATTGCGGGCAGCGGCTAAACCCTGGTTTTCTTGGCGGATGTAGTGGACGTCGACATACCGGCGAACAACATTTTCGGGATTGTCGAACGAACCATCGTCCACAACGATGATCTCATCGGGCCGCACGCTCTGGTTCCGGACACTGTCGATCGCTTCCGCGAGAAATCGAGCATGGTTATAGGTCGTAATGACAACCGAGACACAGGCTGCGGCGGGTCTGACGGTCATCTTTCGCCCACTTGGCTCTGCGCAGTCGGGTAGCCGGCAAAGGTTAGCCATGCGACTGAGCGCCGACATGCCTCCTCGAAGCCGACCACCGGCTGGTATCCGAGCTCGCGCTCGGCCTTGGCCGACGGGAGTTTCACCCGACACCGGTGCAACAGCGCACGTTCTTCAGATACCTTGATCTTTGGAGCCATAGGCGGCCTCTGATCGAGCCCTGATTTCCGCCACTCGGCATAGCCTACCTTTAGTCCGCTACGAACGGGTCTCGGGAGGCTTCGGACAAGCCGCCGGTAAAGGTCGCCATCTCTCAGCCATTGTGTCCAGTTCGGCGCGAATGACAATGGCGCGGAAACCGAAATCGCAGCCAGGTCGAAGCCCAATGCCTCGGCGATCGGGCGGCAAAGATCTGCCCAACTTATCCTTTCGCGGTCCCCGACCAGATAGGTTCGCCCAGCCGCCTCGGGCACTTCGATGGCAAGCTTGATCGCATGAACGACATTGTCGACATAAGCGCTGTTGCAGATGCCATGGCCGCCATCCACCAGATAGGCAGAGCCGTCGAGGAGATCGTTGGCGAAGCCCCCCGTCCAGCTGGAGCGCGGGCCAAAGACAATTCCGGGCCGCAGTACCACCACCTGGACTGCACCGTCCCGTGACAATTCCCCGAGACGACGTTCAGCACGAACCTTGGCATTGTTGTACTCGACCGTCTGGCCGTCGTGCAGCGCGCTCGTTTCGTCCGTTCCGGGCGGCGGCGATTGGCCATGAACGGATGCGCTACTGAGGTAGACCAGGCGAACGACGCCCGCAGCGGCGGCGGCACGATAGACAGGCTCGACGGCATCGACGATCGTGCGACTATCACCGGCAACTGCATGAACAACGGACTGACAGCCAAGAAGGGCCGCAGTAAGAGCCGGAACGTCATGCGCGTCCGCCACCCTTCCATCGATCGCAAAGCGGGACAGGCTGGCGAAAGCACTTGGCCTGCGAACGATCGGCCTCACCTCAGCCCAGCCGGAAAGATGCAGCAACTCCACTGTCCGGCAACCTATGAAGCCGTTGGCGCCAAGCACGGCAACAGTGCCGGTCATTGTCTGGTCTCGGCGGAAGCAATGACGTGGCGAAAGTCTTCTGCTCCGAGCCAAGGCATGTCCAGCCGTTTCCGTCTGGCATAGCATTCCTCGATTCGCTTGAGCACGTTGCGCCCCGCTGTGGCTGACCCGGAAAGGAGGGTTCCATTTCGGACCGTGTCGACCAAGTCCGAAATCTGATTGCAGAACGCGTCGACGAAATCGCGCGACCGGTCGTCGGTGTTGGTGAAGGAGGCGGTGGCTGCCGTGCGGCATCCTTTCAAGGCGATCTCTACAAGCTCAGTCTCATTGACTGCCCAAGAAATCGAGCCACGTTCGCCCTCAAGACGGTAAAGGTTCGGACGAGCCCAATCACGGCTCAGCCGGACCGTTGCCTCGAAGCCGCCAAAACCTAACCGGACAAGGCAGTTCGCCTCGACGCCGCCCATTGCGTCATCGGCGTAGTGGATTTTATGGGGCTCTCCGAACCACCAGGTCAGGAGGTCAAGGCAATGCGTGCCTATGTCCTGAAGCACGCCACCGCCGGATTCCGCGCGGCTGAAATAGCTCGTCGACGCGACAGGCCACTGGAAAGGGCCACCCTCAAAACAACAGACACCTTGAATTTTTCCGATCAATCCGCCCTCGACCATGGCCTTTATCGATCGGGTGGCAGGGAACTGCCTTCTGACGAGGCCTGTTGCCACATGCAGATTGTTGGCTGCCGCTACCGCCAGGATAAGGTCTGCGTCAGAGCTGCTCGTGGCCATCGGCTTCTCGCATAGAACATGCATGCCGGCCCGCAACGCCTGCATCGACTGATCAAGATGGTATCGAGGCGGGGAAGCGATGATCGCCACATCGGCGCCCACAGCCAGAAGGCCGTCGAAACTGGCTGCAACCTTCGCTCCGGGCAGCCGCGCCTGTACGACCGCGGCGGATTTCGCTTCGGGATCAAAGATGGCTGCGACTGCGATCTGGCCTCTGCCTTGAAGGCGCGACAGCGCTTCCGCATAGTAGAGCTTCGTGACGGCGCCACATCCGGCCAAAACGAGACGGACAGGCTCACCTTGCCGCAGCCGTGCCGGCTGCCGTTGCACAGTTTCAATTTGGGCGGACAATCTCGCCTCCCTGCTTCGCAACGAGCCACAGCATACGTCCAATTGTCTTGAGCGACGGATCGAGGTGGAAGGCTTCACTCATTTGCGCGAGGCATCCAGCCCAATCACCAGAGCCAAGCAGCCGCCGTCCGGTTTCGAGAGCGCTTTGCGAATAAGTCCGCCGAGCCGATGCGGCGACATCGTCCGCGAGTTCGCTTGGAAGATAGCTCTTGAAAATATCAATCGCCATTCGCGTGTAGGCCATGTCCGCGGCATTCCGGATATGGCGCCCTGTGTTCGATTGCGGGTGCATCCGATAAAGCGCAAGGGCTTGCGGTTCGTACCAGACAGGAAAACGAGAAGCGATGCGTATCCACATCTCCCAGTCTTCGCTGCATTTCAGCCGCCGGTCGAAGCCGCCGAGTTCTTCGTAGACCGCGCGTCGGACCGCGATGGACGGCGTCATGATGCGCTGTTCGAGCGCCAATCGGACCACCGCATTCTCAAGCCTTCCGGAGATTGACTGCATTGCAGGTTCGATCGACAACTGCTGTCCGTGGGCGTCCATGAAGACCGTCCGGCAGAACGCCGCTCCTACTCTCGGATCCGCATCGAAACCCCGACCGAGCAATTCGTAAAATTCTGGTCGGACGGCATCGTCGCCGTGCAGGAGATGGACAAGTTCCCCCTGGGCTCGGCTCAGACAGGTATGGAAGTTGCCGATGTGGCCGAGGTTTTGCGGCTGGCGGAAAAAGCCGACACGCCTTCCCCCGATTTCGTTCACGACTTTTTGCGGATCGTCGGACGAACAATCGTCAACCACTTCGATCTGCATATGAGCCGGGTCAGGGGCTTGCGCGAGCACGCTTTGCAGCGTTGAGGCAAGAAAGCGGGCGCTATTATAGACGGGGATCATCACCGACCACTTCGGACGAACAGCCGCCTGTGGCAATGACGGGACCGGATCGCGATTCTCGAAGTTGCGGAAAGCCATCATCTCCCGAGCACCGAGGATTTCAGCAGGAGCAGTGCCAACCGCGCGATATCGCGTTTCGGCACGTTGTTTCCGCCAGTGCCGCTTCGCAGCAATCGTAGGAAGCACGATCTGGCCGACGGCAAGTCACCTCCGTTCAGATACTGCTTCGACCATTCGTAAAAGTAGCGGGAACAGCCGCCACGGGCAAACTGTGCCCCACGGGCATCCATGACATTCGCCATTCGCCGGTAGAATCCCTCGATCGCATCAAGCCTGAGCGGGCTTGGCAGCGCCGATACAAGCCCACCCGGGTGCAGACGATAGATACCTGCCACCTCGTCGACAAAGGCGAGGTCTGCTGTCTTTGCGCAATGCACATACAGCGGCCAATCAGTAATCGGAAAGAAATCTGCATACCAAGACGGTACATCCCGAACGCACGCGGTTCGCATCATACCGCCGCAAGTGGCGAAGGGATTGCCTTCCCAAATTTCCCTTTGTGTGATTAAGGGCTTCTGATCCCGTGGCGTCCACCGCCGCGACGTGATCTCGTCGCCGTGCGCCACGAGCGCATTGTAAAATATGGCCGAGAGCTCAGGATGCGCGTCAAGATGGGCCACCTGATCTCGCAGCTTGGTCTTGGATGTCCACAGGTCGTCGCCATCAAGGATCGAGACATAGCGCCCGCGCGCAACCCGGAGTCCTCTCGCAACGACCTCGTTGGATCTCAAATTGCTGCCAGAATAGATCGCCGATAGTCTTTCGGGATAATCGGATACATACCGCTCCACGATCTCCCGGGTACCGTCCGTCGAAAAATCTTCGCTGATCAGGATCTCGACACCGGATTCCGTATCTTGCATGAGAACGCTGTCGATCGCTGCCGCTACGTAGCGAGCGTGATTGTAGGTGACAATGAGCACGGTCACACTGACCGTCGGTTCATTCACTGTCCGCTCAAAAGTGCATTCTGCCGTCTGAGCCAAATTGCGGCCCGACGACATCTGCTCTTCCGACAGCAGCAGCTTCTTCATTCCAAGCCTCTAAGGAGAAACGGGCTGTCTGAGCCGCTGCCCTCTTGGGGCATTGCAAAGGTTCCTCGTTCGGGATGCTGCGCCAAATAGCCTCCGCAGGGTCCAAGTTTGCTGTCCATTGCAGCCAGATTGTTGAGCAAGGCACGGTAATCGGTATTCTCGCCGCGATCGAAAAGCTCATCGACAGCGTAGTCCCAGAACGGTTTCCCGATCCCCGAGCTGCGGCCTTCGCGTTCCAGTTTGGTTCCTTGTTTCGCCTTGCGCCGGAAAATGGCAAGCGTCGCACCGACGACTTTCGCGAACTGCGAGGGCGATCGCCAGAGCACTCTGGCGAAGTTCATGCCGACGGCAGCAAAGCGGCGCCTTTTAAGCCCGAGCCTGGCGATCTCGACATCGTTACGGAACATCACATCCGATAGGATCGGGCTCACCATCTCGCTGCAGCGAGCAAAGAGGCTCTCGAGCACCATCCGACGCGAGATGAGCATTCGGACGAAATCTTGCGACATGGCTCCTGGCGTTCGGCGGTATCCGACCAAGTGCTCCTTGACGACATCGAATCGGTATTTCGAGGCGATACTCAATTGGAGGAAGAAGTCCTCACAACCCTCCGCACCGTTTTCGCGCAGTCGCGAGGAATAGCCACCCATTTCGAGTAAGACATCGCGCCGGAACATTGCCGAACTTCCGTGACCGATAAAGTTCTGTCCGAGATGCTGCATGAATACCCATCCGTGCGGGTGCATGCGCTTAGGCGTAATGATCGCCTTATCATCGGCATCAATCGTCCGGTAAAGCGTATAGACAAGCCCAACATCATTGCCTGCTGCAGCGAAAACACGCAGCTGCTTTTCGAGTTTGGTTGGGTGCCAGAGATCGTCGGCGTCTATAGGTGCTATATAGATACCCTTGCTTGCACGTATCCCCGTATTCCGCGCCGACGCGACGCCACTGTTCTTCTGTTGGAGCAGCTTGATACGCGGGTCGTCATTGGATAGTCGGCGGACGATTGATGCAGTTTCATCAGTCGAACCGTCATCAACGACTATTATTTCGATGTTTCTGTAGGTCTGGTTTATCACCGACGCCAAGGTGCGTTCGATAAATTGTTCTGCGTTGTAGGCAGGGATAATGACAGCCACAAATGCGTGAGTAGGACATTGTGAGTTGCTCGTAGAACAACTCCCCTTGGTGCGGCCACTTCCCTTCACTGTCACCCGGCCTCTGAGCCCTGCATGTACTGCTAAACGGCCGCTGTCCGGCTCACTAACATTTGGGGCCACGCACACTGGACGGCCCTCGCGCGGCCTTCTTAGGTGGCCGATCCATTCTCCTTGTGCGACAGCCCATAGCGTATTTTCCTTTCGCCCCTGGCGGACTTGGTGTTCGAAAACTCACGCAATAGCCACGCCGCCCCCTGCCTAAGTGACCCGAAATGATCTCGCCCGTGCGTAGAGCTGCCCACGCAGAGTGGCGGATCCGAGAGTATCTGCCGTTCCTGCAATCTATGCTCCTGGATGGCGAGTAGATAGATCGTCAAAAGCGGTACCCGTTAAGGACAATTCGCGACCGTTTCGGGATGCCCCGAGAATAAACGGTCTCTTTGCTGAGCGCGTTCACGAATGTCACGAGCTGACTGAATCGCACCCAAGGCTGCGGAAATTCGCGTTCCATCTGGAGTTCGCCCCTGGGACCGGACAAATTGAACAGCAGAATTGACTTGGAAGCCGGGCTTTCGAAGGATGGAAGCGATGGTGACTTATCGCACGCACAGCATCGAGTTCAAACGTCAAGTAGTGCAGGAGTTCCTCTCTGGCGAGACGCTGCATGGTCTCGCCAGGCGGCACGAACTGCCGCGTAAACCTGATCCGCATCTGGGTCCTGAATTACGAGGCCGGCTCCTTCGACGAGACGTGGCGGCGGCTGACACGATGCAGACGTATGAGCGCGGATCGCAGCCTTGGAGCGGCTGGTAGGCCGACAAGCCTTGGATCGAGTTTCCAAAGGGCTCTGAAAAGCGTGCCACGTCCCAGAGGCGGGACTACATCTGCCTTCGGCGGCAGGACCTCGCCGTATATGTCACGACCTTTGCCGGGAAGAATGCTTGCGAATCGCTGCGGAGATCGCCGCCAGGCCACCCCGCAGTTCGTCCTCAAGAGGATAGAGGAAGCCGATACGCATGTGGTTGCGCGGCATCTCGAACCAGTGGCCCGGACCGACATAGGTGCCATAGCTTTCCAGCAGGTCGGCGTAAAAGTCGTCGAAATCGAATCCCGGACCATGACGGAAACGGGGGAAGCAGACCACGCCGCCCTGGGGCTCGACCCATTCGATCAGCTCGTCGCTCTCAATCCAATCGCGCATGATGGCAAGGCGTCCGGCCAGCACTGGCGCCTGCGCGGCGAGGAAGGCGTCGCGGCCTTCCAGGATGCGGGCGCCGATCCACTCGTCGACGACGCTGCCGCAGATGCCGATCTGCTCCTTCGCCGCCAGGAAGCGCTCCATCAAGTGCACGTCGCGCGTCATGATCCAGCCCACGCGGATGCCCGGCGCGCCGTAAGCCTTGGACAGCGAAGCCACACTGATCGCGGCGGGGCTGAGCGAGGCGGCGGGGGGCAGCATCTCGCCATGGGTCAGGTCGCGGTAGGTTTCGTCCACCAGTAGCCTGCATCCCGCCTTTTCGACCAAGGCGATCAGCGCGTCCAGTTGAGGGCGGCCGATCATCGTGCCGGTTGGGTTATGCGGGCAGGTGATGCTGACATAGCGGGTGTTCGGGCGCAGAGCGCTGGCGACGGCATCGATGTCGAGGCCGAACCGATCGTCGAATTTGAGGTCGATAAAGGTGATGCCGCAGCCGATGGCGCGCGGCGTCTCGATGTTAGTGGCATAGTTCGGCCGCACCACGACAAGATGGTCGTCGCGCGATAGAAGCGTGGTGGCGATGATGAACAGCGCGCCAGCGGCGCCGGCGGCCACCAAAACGTCGTTGGGGCCGAGGCCCTTGCCCTGCGCGGCTACCAACGCCCGAAGCTCAGGGTCGCCGCGATGCTCGCCATAGGGCAGCAGCAGGTCAGGGACGGAGAGATGGAAATCGGACAGCTTACGGTCTCGTACGGAGCTTTCCGACAGGTTGAAGCGAATGCGGTCATAGCCGTATTCCTCCGGTGATTCCTTCTCGATCACCATGCGTGCGTAGTCCATGCTTTCCCCCGTCAGGCTGCCAGCCGGGCGACGGCCAAAACGGCCTGGTCGACCTCGTCTACTGTGGTGTAATGCGATAGGCCGAGCCGAGCGACTCCGCCTTGCTCGCGCAGACCGAGCAGGCCGGAGGCTTCATAAGCGTAGAAATCGCCGGCCCAGCCGAAGATGTTTTCGCCCGCCAGCGCGGCTGCGATCTCCTGCGGCGACCTCTTGGCCAGCCGGAAGCTGAAGGTGGGCACACGGGCGTCCAGCCGGTTGCGGCTGGCGATGCCGCAGAGCTTGAAACCGGGAATGCCGGCAACACCCGCCAGGAACCGGTCCATCAGTCCGGCTTCGTAGTCGGTCGCCGCCTCCAATCCCGCCACGATGCGCTGGCGCAGCGGCGCGGCAACGTCGACGCCGGCGCACTGCTCGCCGAGCCAAGCGATGTGCTCGATCGCCGCCTGCGTGCCGGCCTGCGCCTCGAAGGAGGGAGTGCCGGGGGTGTGGCGCCACGGCATGTCGAAGGAGGCGGGCCGCACCTTGAGCGGCGTGAGCCGGTCGCGCAGCTCCGGCCGTATATACATGACCCCGGCGTGCGGACCGAAGAACTTGTAGGCAGAGCATGCGAGCAGGTCGCAGCCGATCGCCGACACGTCGAGGGCCAAATGCGGCGCCGACTGCACGGCATCGACCATGGTGACGGCGCCGGCAGCTTTACCAGCAGCCACGATACGGGCAACGTCGTTGACGGTGCCAAAGATGTTGCTCGCGTGATTGCAGGCAACCAGACGCGTGCGCGGGCCGATCAGTTCGTCCAGCATGTCGTAGCGATATTCGAAGGTTTCGGTATCGAACTCGAGCCAGCGGACGGTGACGTCACGTTCCTCGGCTGCGATGATCCACGGGCCGACATTGCCATCATGGTCCATGCGGGTAAGCACGATCTCGTCGCCCGGTTTCCAGTCGCGTGCCACCATGCGCGAAAAATGGAAGATCAGCGAGGTGCTGTTGAGCCCGAAGACGATCTCGTCCGGCTGTGCACCGAGCAAGGCGGCCGCCGCTGCATGCGCTCCCACCAAGATGCGGTCGCTATCACGCGAGGTGTGGAAGGCACCGCCCTCGTTGGCGCAGCTTCGCAGCATCACCTCGCTCATGCGCTCGACCACGCGTGCCGGTACTTGCGAGCCGCCCGGCGCGTCGAGATAGATACGTGGCTTGCCGTCGTCGGTGATCGCCAGCGCCGGGAAGGCCCCGCGCACCGCCTCGATGTCCCATCGTCCAGTCGTCATGGAATTCCCTTTCAGGTCGGTCGCACCGCCGCGATCGCGGTCGTCAGTTCGTCGTAGTCGAAATTCCCGCCGCACAGCACGATCGCATTGACTTGGCCGCGGTACCGTTCCGGGTGCTTCATCAGCCCTGCCAGCGCTAGGCCGGCTGCACCCTCGACCAATAGATGCTCTTCGATCGCGAGACGGGCGAGCGCGCCGGCGATCTCGGCTTCGGAACAGATGACCACATCGTCGACGACCGACCGGGCGAGGCCGAGCGTGACTGAATCCTCATCCATGCCGCCGGCGACGCCGTCGGCCAACGTCGGCAAGTGCTCGACATCGATCACCTTGCCCGCTTCCATCGACGCTGCCAGCGCCATGCTGTTGGCGGCCGCGCAGCCGATGATCCGCGTGCGCGGACTGAAGGCCTTCATCACGGCGCCGATGCCGCCGATCAACCCGCCGCCGCCCATGGCGATGAAGACATTGTCGATACGCGAATGCTCTTCCAGCAGTTCGAGCCCGATCGTGCCCTGGCCAGCAACAACGTCGGGATCGTTGTACGGAGATACGTAGACGAGTCCCTTCTCCTCGCCCAGGCGGCGCGCGTGCGCCTCGGACTGGCCGCTTTCGTCGCCATGCAGGATCACGTCGACGCCAAAGGACCGTATGCGCGCCAGTTTGGCCTTCGTGACATTGTGCGGAAGCACGACCGACAATTTTCGGAACAGGCGCGACGCCGCGAAGCTGGAGGCTATGCCGTGGTTGCCGGACGAGGCGGTGACGAACGGCCGGCCCCCGGTCGCATCGTCCATCGCGGTCAGCTTCGAGAAGGCGCCTCGCGCCTTGAAGGAGTTGGTGAACTGGAAATTTTCGCATTTGAACAAAACGGTGCTACCGATCGCGTCGCCGACGGCGGACGCGCCCAGCAGCGGCGTCTTCGCGATGTGGCCGCGGATGCGGGCATGCGCCCGCACGGACCGCGCGGCAGCGGCGGCGATGTCACCTTCGTTCGACATGGTTCTGTCCTGGGTCAAGAGTTTGCGGCTGTGCCGGCGCTCGCGAGGATGGCGCTGGCGATTGCCGCGTCCTCTGCGCCGAGGCCGGTCAGGTCGGCGATGCTGATGTCACCAGGCTTGCGCGTCAATGAGCCAGTCCGCAGCGATACGCCGATCTCACCGATCCGCTCTGGCTCGACGAGGCCGGCCGCGATGGCATGAGCGAACTCGCCATGGTCGATGCTCTGCAGGGCCGAATCGGCGAGCAACGTGTTGGCGCGCGCGACCAGCGTATTCTCCAATTCCTGTTTGCCGGGCGCATCGGCTCCGATGGCTGTAATGTGCGTGCCGGGCGCGATCCATTCAGCGCGCACCAGCGGCGCGGTCGCGGGCGTCGTGGTGACAATCACTTGTGAATCGGAACAAAGGTCGGCGAGCGAGCCGACTGGCGATACCTGGAGGCCAAGGTCGGCCACGTCGGCGGCGAAGCGTCCCGCCGCCGCTGGCGAGCGGCCCCATACCGCGACCGAAAGCGGCTCGCCGTGAGCCAGCGCTCGCAGCGCGCGTAACTGCATGCGTGCCTGGGTTCCGGTGCCGACGATGCCGAGGCGCGTCGCGCCCTTAGGCCAGCACAGCCGGGTCGCCAGCGCGCCGGCATAGCCAGTGCGCCAGTCGGTCAGCATGCCTTGGTCGAACAGCAGCGCTACCGGTTCGCCTGTCGTGGCCGACAGCGCCACCATCATGCCGTTGCCGCTTGGAAGGCCCTTGGTCGGATTGTCGTAGAACCCAGTCGCGACTTTGACGACGAAGATCGACGCGCCCGATACATGGGCGCATTTCACATGGCAATCGCCGTTCGCCGCCGCGAATCCCATGTGGACGACGGGCGGCTGCTGGACTGCCCCGGCGCTGTAGGCGACGAGGCTTTCGCGAACGGCCGCAATACCGGCGGCGTGGTCGAGCCGCCGCAGGATCTCCGCCCGGTCGAGGATGAGCGGCATGTTTGCGGCTGGCCTAGCCATGGTCGTTCCGTTCAGGCCGCCGAGCGGGCAAGGCCGCGCAGGAAGAGCTGCACACGTTCCAACCCGCCTTCCAGGACATGCGCCGGCGCGCCGATGCCGACGCGGAAATAGCCGTCCATGCCGTAGACGTCGCCCGGCGCGACAAGCACGCCCTGCTCGTCCTTGACGCGATGCGCCAGCTCGGTCGAATTTATCGGCAAGTGATAGCGCACGAATGCCATGCCGCCTGCCTGCGGCGGCGCCAGCGAGACCAGCCCCTCGTTGGCGCGGACCCAGCGCACCATCATGTCGACATTGCGTGACAGGAGGTCCCGGCTGCGGTCGAGGATCGCCTTGCGGCGCGCCGGCTGCAACACCATCGACGCGACCAGTTCGCTGACCGCGCCGGTAGTGATGGAGGTATAGTCCTTGCGCTGCCAGGAGGCATAGATCTCGGCAGCGGGGCCGACCAGCCAGCCGATGCGCAGGCCCGGCATCGCCATCGCCTTCGACAAGCCGCTGGTGACGATGGCTTTCTCATAAAGGTCGACGCTGCTCGGCGGCTCGAGGGTACCGTATTCGGCTCCCTTGTAGACCTCGTCCGTATGTAGCCAGATGCCGTTGGTGCGTGCGATGGCCACAATTTCCCCGAGCAGGTCCGCCGGCACCACGCGTCCGGTCGGATTGTTGGGCGTGCAGAGCGTGATGACCTTGGTGCGGGGCGAAATCGCCGCGCGGATGTCGGCCGGATCGGGCAGCCAGCCCAGTTCCTCGCGCAGCGGCACATCACGTACCACCGCGCCGAGCGCCTTCGCCCATCCCCTGATCTGCAGGTAGTTGGGGACGACGACGATGATCTCGTCGCCCGGCTCCAGCAGCGTCATCGCCATCAGAAAATTGGCTTCGGCCGAGCCGTTGGTGACCATCACCTCGTCGGCCGTACGATTCTTGTATGTGGCCGCGATCGCCTCGCGAAGGACGACGGCACCGTTCGTCCAGCCGTAACCGAGTTCGGCGGCAAGCACCTTTTCGCGTTCCTCCGGGCTCAGCAGTTCGTTGAGCGAATAGGGGTGTACCCCGCTATCGGAGAGGTTGTACTCGACGATGTTCTCGTAGAGCGACTGGATGCGTTCGAGGGTGAATTCTTCGATCTGCATGTGTGTACGATTCCTCTTCTTCAGGAAGCCGCGCGGGCCGGTGAGGTCGCGTTGGCCAGGATGCCTAGCACAGTTCTGTGCAACTCAGGTGTGGCGCTGGCCACGACGGAACGGCGGCCGGAACGGATCGTCAGCTCGCCGCCCTGCCAGTCGGTCATGACGCCACCGGCGTTACGCACGATCGGGATCAGCGCGCAATAATCGAAGGCGTCCAGCCCCCCGTCCACATTGATGTCCAGCGCGCCGTCGGCGACGCGGCCATAGGCATGGCAACCGCCGCCATAGACGCTCCAGCGCACCTGGCGGCGCAGCCTCTTGTAGGCGGCCGTATCCTTGTCGTCGAAGGATTCCGGGTTGCCGTTGCCGACAAGGGCCTCGCTAAGGTCCTGGCAGGCGCGCGTGCGTACGGGCTTGCCGTTGAGGGTGGTCGGCGAACCGTCGGCGCCCAGCCAGCGCTCGTTGGTGACGGGATTGTCGATGACCCCGAGCATGGGAACGCCGTTGCGGGCCAGCGCGATCAGCGTGCCGAAGGTCGGAATGCCGGTGATGAAGGCTTTGGTACCGTCGATCGGATCGATGACCCAGACCCATTCCGCGTCGAGGCCGACGGACCCAAATTCCTCGCCGAGGATGCCGTGGTCGGGATACGCCTCCTGGATGCGCGCGCGCAGCCTCTCCTCGACCTCCCGGTCTACCGCGGTGACAGGGCTTGCATCGCCCTTGGAAACGAAGCCGTGTTGCTCGCTGAGCGCTTCCTGGATTGTCGCCCGGCTGACGTCTGCCAGCGAACCGGCGAAAGCCGTAAAGGTCTTGGGGTCAGATGCCGGCATTGTCGGCTCCCTCTATGAGTGGGGTTGCGGGTTCGTCCAGAGGACGCGTGTGTCGTGAAAGCCTGTATTCGAGGGCGCGCAACGCCGTGGTGAGCACGTAGGTAATGGTGAGGTAGATAAGCGCCGCGGTGATGAAGAGCTCATAGGGCGCGAAGGTGCGGGCGACGATCGTGTTGGCGGCGCCGGTCAGCTCCATCACGGTAATGGTGGAGGCGAGCGAGGTTGATTTCAGCATGCTGACTACTTCGTTGCCGTAGGCCGGCAGGGCGATGCGGAAGGCGCCCGGCAGGATGATCGTGCGGTAGGTCAACGCCGTCGACATGCCGCAGGCACGCGCCGCCTCGATCTCACCGGCTGGCACCGCCTCGATTGCGCCGCGCAGGATGTAGGCGGTGTAGGCGGCCGTGTTCAGGCTGAAGGTCAGAATGGCGCACACCCAGGCCTGGCGCAGATATGGCCACAGAAAGCTGTCGCGAACGACCTCGAGCTGGGCGAGACCGTAATAGACCAGGAAGATCTGGACCAGGAGCGGCGTGCCGCGGAAGAAGTAGATGTACCAGTGCAGCAGGAGGCGCACCGGCGCCGGGCCGCTGACGCGCAGGATGGCGACGGGAAGTGCCACCGCCATGCCGCAGAAGAGTGAGGCGACGAGCAGTTCGATCGTCGTGACGGTGGCCGACAGCAGCGCCGGCAGGCTCTCGACCATAAGCTCGAAGTTCATCGCGCCAGCTTCCTCTCGCCGCGCGTCGCACGCCGTTCCAGCGCGTCGACAATCGAGGTGTTCAGTATGGTGAGCAGGAGGTAGATCAGCGCCGCGGCGAGGTAGAAGCGGAAGGGTTCGCCATTGACCTGCGTCGCCATGGTGGAGATGCGCATCAGCTCCTCCAGCCCGACGATGGAGATAAGCGACGTGTCCTTGATGAGCGAGATCCAGTTGTTGCCGAGGCCGGGCAGCGCGTAGCGCCACATCAGCGGCAGGCGGATGTGGATGAAGCTGGTCGCGGCCGACATGCCGAAGGCATCTGCCGCCTCGATCTCGCCCTTGGGAATGGCGAGATAGGCGCCGCGCAGCACCTCGGCCGCGTAGCCGCCGAAGACCAGGCTGAGCGCGAAGACGCCGGCCGGCATCGCCGGCACTTCGAGAAAGCGGATGCTGGGGTCAATCATCTTCGCCAAGCCGGTCAGGGCCACCGTGCCGCCGAAATAGGCGATGAGGATGATGAGGAGTTCGGGCGTGCCGCGCACGACCAGAGTGAAGCCCCGGCCGATGGCGCGCAGCACACAGTTCGAGGAGAGCTGTGCCAGCGCGCCGAGAATGCCCCAAACGAGGCCGACCGCCAGCGACAGCAGCGCGACCTCGACGGTGGTCATGAGCCCGCGCGCGACCTCCAAACCCCATCCCTGGAAAATGTCCATCTGCCGCTCCTGCGGTGGCAAGAAGAAAGACGCCGGCCATCGGGTGAAATGGCCGGCGATGAACCGTACGGCTCGGCCTAGTTCGATGCCGGCAGCACGCTGAACGACCAGTACTTGTCGTTGATGGTCTTGAACGTGCCGTCGTCGATCATGGCCTTCATCGCCTTGTCGAGCTCGTCGCGAAGGCCGGCATCGTCCTTGCGCATGCCGATGCCCACGCCTGGCCCGAAATACTTCACGTCCTTGATCTCCGGACCGATGAATTTGTAACCCTTGCCTCGGTCCTTGTTGAGGAAGTCGTTGGCGAGCTTGATCGGGCCGGCGAAGACGAGATCGGTCCGCTTCGAGGTCAGGTCGAGCAGCATGTTGTCGGCCGTGTCGTAGAGCTGGATCGTGGCCTCAGGAAAGTTGTCTCGCATGTAGTTCTCGTAAGTTGAGGCACGCTCGATCCCGATGGTCTTGCCCTTGAGACCATCGGGGTTGGGCTTGCCGTCGTCCGTCAGCGGCTTGGCATCGCTTCCGTCCGGACCGACGAACCGGGCGGTGGAGGAGCGGTACGGGATCGAAAAGTCGATGCTCTTCTTGCGCTCGTCGGTGATCGACATCGACGCGGCGAGAAGATCGAACTTGCCGGCGACAAGGCCCGGAATAAGCGAATCGAAAGGCATGCAGACAAAGGAGGCGTCGGCGCCGAGGCGCTTGACAACTTCCTTCGCGACATCGATGTCGAAGCCGCGCAACTCGCCGTTCGCGTCCTTGTAGTTGAACGGCGGGTATGTGCATTCACTGCCGACGCGCAGGTCGCGCGCCGAGACCTGCGTGGCGAAGGCGGCGAGGCCGGCCGCAAGCATCAAGACAAGTTTTTTCATCATGTTCCCCTGTTGTTTGTCCTGTTCAAAGAACGCGCTGCAGGAAGGCCCGGCAGCGCGCCGATTGCGGATCGCCGAGAACCTGTCCCGGCGGGCCACGCTCCTCCACCATGCCCTGGTGGAGAAAGAGCACCTCGCGCGAGATCTCGCGCGCGAAACCTATTTCATGGGTGACGACGATCATCGTGCGTCCTTCTTCGGCGAGCGTGCGCATGACCGAGAGCACCTCGCCGACCAGTTCCGGGTCGAGCGCGGAGGTCGGCTCGTCGAACAGCATCAGCTTCGGCTCCATCGCCAGCGCGCGGGCGATGCCGACGCGCTGCTGCTGGCCGCCGGAAATATGCGCGGGGTAGTGGTCGCGCTTCTCGAACAGCCCGACCTTGGCGAGATAGGCCCCGGCTCGCTGCCGGGCCTCCTGTTTGGACAGGCCGAGCACCTTCATCGGTGCAAGCATCACGTTGTCGAGCACGGTGCGCTGGCTCCACAGATTGAAGCTCTGGAAGACCATGCCGATGCGGCTGCGGATGCGATTGATCTGGCGCGCATTCAGCTTCGCGCGCCCCGAACTGCGATCCAGCGTCAATTCCTCGCCTTCCACCGCGATCGTGCCGGCGTCGGGAATTTCCAGAAGATTCATGCAGCGCAGGAAGGTGCTCTTGCCCGACCCGCTGGCGCCGATCATGGTGATCACGTCATGGGCATGGGCGACCAGGTCGACGCCTTTCAAGACTTCCAGAGCGCCGAAGCTCTTACGGATGTTATTTGCCCGCAGGACGGTGTTTTGGTCCATGTCCACTTGGTGCCCTTGCCTCCCGATCGGCTGGACACGGAGATTGTCCCGGAAGCGCGGCTGCCCAAAGAGCCAATTTCGCCGACGGGCAGCGGACCAATTCCAGTCCCGTGGGCTGTGAATGCGTCGTCAACCGTGTTCGAGGATAGTCTGCGCGAGGATGTCGACGCAACGCGGGATGCGGCGGACCGACGTGTTGCCGAAGCCCAGCACAAGACCCCTCGGCTTGGTTTCCCGGCGTGCGTAGCGCGAGAGTGGTGGGCAGTCCAGCCCCTTCTGGAGCAGTGTTCGCGATACGGCCACGTCGTCAAACGGTTCGCGTGCGTGGACGGTCAGGTGCAGGCCGGCGTGAACGTCGGGAACGTCGAAGCCGTCTCGCAGCTTTGCGCGCAGGCATTGTGTCAGGCAGGCGGCGCGATCGCGGTAGATGGTGCGCATACGCCGAAGGTGCGAGGCGAGTCGCCCCTGGTCCATGAAGTCGGCGACCAGCGCCTGGTCCGGTAGCGGTGCGTAGAAGGAGAAAATACGCTGGGCGAGGGCGAACGCCTCGACCAGCGGCATCGGCGCGATCAAATAGGCGAGCCGCAGGCCGGGCGCCAGCATGCGGTTGAACGAGCCGGCATAGATGACCCGCCGCGGATCGCGCGCGTAGAGCGTCGTCTGCGCTTCGCCCGACCAGCGGATCTCGCTATTGGAATCATCCTCGAATATCCAGCCGGGCCGGTCCGCCGCCCAATCAAGCAGCTTTTGCCGGCGATCCGCCGTCATCGTGCAGCCGAACGGCCATTGCTCGGTCGGGGAGACAACGGCCATACGCGCCTCTCGGACCATCACGCCGGCGGCTTCTGTATCGAAGCCTTGCCTGTCGAGCGGGGCGGGAACGGTGACAAGGCCGAAGGCTTCCAGCGTGGCGATCTCGGGCATGTGGCAAGGATCCTCGACCAGAACGGTGTCGCCGCGGTCGAGCAGAACATGAGACGCGAGAGCGGCCGCTTGCAGCGTATTGCCGATGACGATGATCTGTTCGGGACGACAGTTGATCGCTTTAGCCTCCGCCAGATAGCCCGCGATGCGGGTGGCCAGCAGTGGCGCGCCGCGTGAATAGTCATAGCCGGTGTGGGCGCTGGCGTGCTCGCGCCAGCGGCGGCTAGCGATCTGAGCGAACTCGTCATAGGGGAACTCGTTCAGCGCCGGCACGCCGGCGCTGAGATCGTAGGTCTCGATGCGTTCGGCTGGCAGGTTCATGTCGAGCAGCGCCTGGCCGCGGCGCGAGGGTGCCGGGAGCGCATTTGGACCTGACACCGGTATGACAGCCGTCTCGGCTCGGGGGTGATTGTCTTCCGGCAGCATGGTTTCGACGAAGGTGCCGGCGCCGATCCGACGTGCGACATAGCCCTCCGTGGCAAGTCGCTCATAGGCGAGGACAACGGTGTTGCGCGAGAGCCCGAGTTCCTCGGCCATGACGCGGCTTGGCGGCAGGCGCGCTCCTGGCGCCACGATGCCATCCCGTATCCAGCGGCGCAACTGCTCGAAAAGTTGCTCGTTCAACGGCGTGCCACGGCTGCGGTCGAAGACGATCCTGTTCCAGCTGGGATAGTTGAAAGCGTGCATGTCTGTTCACCGGCTACGGCGGGACCTCACGAGCGGCGACGCAGCCATAAGGATGATCTTCCTATCGAATTGAAATCACCCTATCACATGACGAACGATGAGCAGAAAGCCTTCTCTGCATGCGTCGAATGCCAGCTTTCAGCCACTGGCAGCGTGCACCAAATGGCCGAGATGCACGCGCAAATTGTTCACGGCTCCACTCGTGAAGTGGAGCCGCTCTTGATCACACCTCAGTTGCCTCGGCAAGTTCGAGAGCATCTTCTACATCGACTCCCAGATAGCGGACCGTGTTCACGATCTTGCTATGACCGAGCAAGTCTGGATGGCTCCCAGAGGATAACTGACCTCAATCCAACAAGCATGTTTCTGACAGCTCAGCCTCCGCACGTCGACAGAGCCGGTTTGGGCGGGCCTGGTCCTTTCCGAATGATTCTCTCTGCTGCTCAGCCGCCGCCAAAGGTTTGTGCCCCTCCGAGCACAGGAACCGTTATTGACCGCTGAATGCCGCAAAGCTTTTTTCGAAGCGGTCGACGACATCCTCGATATCGGACATTGCCAAGCAAAGCGGCGGACACATGCGGATGACATTGCGGTACGGTCCCGAGCGGCTGGCGACGAGCCCGTTGCGGCGCGTTTCCTCGAAAATGGCGAGCGTCTCCTCCGGCGCCGGCTCTTTCGTCGCGCCGTCCTTGACGAGTTCGATCGCAAGCATAAGCCCACGGCCCCTGATATCGCCGATGATTGGAAAGCGCTCCTTCATGTCGTTAAGGCGACCCTTGAGCACCGCGCCGACATCCCGGGCGTTCTCCTGGAGTCGTTCCTCTTTTATGACCTTTAGCACGGCTCGGCCGGCCGCGCATGCCACCGGATTGGCGCCATAGGTGTGGAACAGAAATTTATCGGCCATGGATTCAGCGACATCTCGCTTGGCGATGACCGCGCCGAGCGGGATGCCGTTGCCCACACCTTTGGCGACGACGACGATATCGGGCACAATGCCATGGGATTCAAACGCCCAGAAGGCATCGCCGGTTCGGGCGACACCGGATTGCACTTCATCAATGATACAGAGACCGCCGGCCGCGCGGACACGCTCGACAGCGCCGGCAATGTAGCCCGGCGGCATCGGCACGATGCCGCCATAGCCCTGCACCGGCTCGATAATCATGCCGGCCAGCCCGCCGCTGGTTGAACTCGCTATGGCGCGCTCGACCTCGTCGAGATAGGGCTGCAAGCCTTCGCCATGAATGCCGCGATACTGGTTGGGCTCGGCCACGAAAGTGACCCCGCCAAGCTGGGGCACGGGATGGCGAAAACCCGCTATCCCGGTCACCGACTGCGCGCCGAAAGTGGCGCCGTGATAGCTCGAGGCAAGCGCCAGCATGTCGATGTTGCCGGTATGCGAGCGCGCCATCAGCAGCGCAAGATCGATCGCTTCGGCCCCGCTGTTGGTGAAATGTACGACCCAATCGTGACCGGCCGGCATCGTTGCCACCAGTTCCTCCGCGTACTGAGCCGGAACCGGGTGGTAGAACATCGTCGTGCAATGCGTCAGTTCCGCCAGTTGCTCGGTGGCCGCCTTGACCACCTGCGGATGCGCGTGGCCGACCGAGATGCAAAGGTTCATGCCGAGCAGGTCGATGTATTTACGATCCTTCTCGTCCCAGACATACTGGCCCTTGCCGCGCTTGAGGATCAGCGGGTCCTTGTAAGGAACGAACTTGCGCTGCGTGGCCGAATAGAAGCGGTTCCGCCGATCGACGATGGCCTCGGTCGACCAGTCGATGTCCAGGTTGGAATGGACGTGCGGAGCGTTCATGCCGTGTCTCCCGTGTTGCGAACTCCTGGATTGAAAACACGGAATGCGCGGCGCGCACACCGCCAAACCTCCTTATCAGGATAACTGATGGAGTTGATTAGTCATGCGACGAGGGGCGATCGACGGCATAGCAGTCGGCGGGAAGGCCAGGCAGGCGGGTGCTGATCGCGTTGGTCAGCACTTCCGCGGTACGCGTGGCGAAAGCCTCGGGGAGGTTTCCGAGCTCCCGCTCGCGCGCGACCAGAAGGATGTTGCGCGACAGCCCGGTGAACGGCAAGGGATGGACGTCAATCTCCATACCCTCCGCCAGCCCGTCGATGAGCAGGGTCGGCGTCAGGATCGCAAAGCCCATGCCGGCCGCGACCGGCGCCATCACCACGCTGGAGCGGTCACCTTCCATAGCACGCGGGATCTCGATGCGCAGGCGGCTCAGATGCTGGTCGACGCGCAGGCCAACCGGCGTCTCGCGCGAGAAGCGCACGAAGGCGAGCTTCTTGGAGAGCTTGACGATGTCACCGACATCGCCGGCAAAACCCTTTGGCGTCACCAGCAGGAATTTTTCGGTCATCACAGGATAACGTGTCAGTCCCTCAATCTCGAACAGCTCGCCGGAGGTGACGGCGAGGTCGGCGCGGCGGGCCCGCAGCAAGGCGACGTGGTCGGTCGCCAAACCCGCGAACAGGCTGAGCTCGGGAATGCCGAAACCCTTGCGGGCAAGGACCGAAAGCGCCGGCGCCAGCGTTGTCGCGATCGACGCCAGAAGCGCGATGCGCAACAGCGGCAGCGGTGCTGCATTGACGCGCCGCGCGTCGGTGCGCAGGCCCTCGACCTCGGCCAGTATGGCAACGGCGCGGCGATGCAGCGCGATGCCGGCTTTGGTGAGCTCGATCGGCCGCAAATTGCGATCGATCAGGCTGACGCCGAGCGCGCTTTCCAGGTTCTTCAGATGCTGCGAAGCGGCCGATTGCGTCATGCCCAGCATCTGTGCCGCCTGGGTGACGTGCCTGGTCTCGACGATGGCGACGAAAACCTCGATCGATCGGAAAAGGTTGAAATCGAAACTGCCGCTCTTCACCCGCAACTCCGCCCGTGAAGCATCATAAGTTTTCCTAATGTTGCGAAATTTGGGTTGAGCGCAAGTGGTTTAGCGGGAAAAGATCGCGCTGTTCCAATCCAGCGAAGGTATCCCACAAGGTGAATGGCAGCGCACGCATCGTGATCATTGGCGGCGGTGTCATTGGCCTCGGCATAGCCTATCACCTTGCCGAACTGGGCGTGAGCGATGTCGTCCTTCTGGAGCGCCACCAACTGACCAGCGGCACATCCTGGCACGCCGCCGGAATCGTCGGTCCGTTACGCGCCAGCCTCAACCTGACAAGGCTGGCGCAATATGCGACCGAGCTGTTTCCACGCCTCGAGGAACTGACGGGCCAGGCGTCCGGCTACCGCCGCACCGGCGGCCTGTGGCTGGCGCGACGTGCGGAGCGCATGGACGAACTGAAGCGCATCGCGCATTTGGGCAATGTCTGCGGCCTCACCGTTGGGATTGTCGATCAGGCGGGCGTGGCCGAGCACGTGCGCGGCATCGTCACCGATGGCGTCGAGGGCGCGCTGTGGGTCGAGGAAGACGGCCAGGCCAATCCAGTTGATATCTGTGCGGCCTATGCAAAACGGGCCCGCGCCGCCGGTATCCGCATCCTCGAGGGGTTAGCCTGTTCGGGCATCGTGACCCGCAACGGCCGGGTCGCTGGCGTCAAGCTGGCCTCCGGCGTCACCATCGATTGCGAGACCGTCGTCAACTGTGCCGGCGCCTGGGCGCGCGATATCGGCGCGCTCGCCGGCGTTCCTGTGCCGCTGCAGGCCGTCGAGCACATGTATGTCGTGACGGAGCCGATCGCCGGTCTGCAGGATCCGTTTCCCATCCTGCGCGACCTCGACGAAGGCATCTACATCAAGGGCGATTCCGGCAAGCTGGTGTTGGGCGGCTTCGAGCCGAACGCCAAGCTCTTCGATGTTCGCGGACCGGCTGGCGACAGGCCATTCCTCGAACTGCCCGAGGATTGGGAGCAGTTCGAGCCTTTCATGTCGGCCGGACTGAAACTCCTGCCGGCGCTGTCGCAGACCGGCATCAGGCACTTCATGAATGGCCCGGAGAGTTTTACCCCCGACACGCGGCCGCTGATGGGCGAGTCGCCCTATCTGCGCGGCTTCTATGTCGCCGCCGGCTTCAACTCGACAGGCATGATGTCGTCGGCCGGCGCCGGCAAGGCCATGGCCGAATGGATCGTCGACGGCGAGCCCAGCCTCGATCTGTGGGCGCTTGACATCGCCCGCTTCGACCGCGCCGCCGCGGCGCGCTCTTTCGTCGGCGCCAGGATGGAGGAAGCGGTTGCCGACCTCTTCCGCATGCATTGGCCTTACAAGCAGGCCGCCGCCGGGCGCGACGTGCGGCGTTCCGCCTTTCACCGTACGTTCGCCGAAGCGGGTGCTGTGTTCGGCGCGCCGACCGGCTGGGAGCGACCGCTCTGGTTCGGCGGCACGGAGACGCGCGGCTATTCCGTCGGCGCTCAGAAATGGTGGAGCCCGGCCAGGGCCGAAGCCGATCGAATGGCGCAAGGCGTTGGCCTGTTCGAGCTTTCGCCCTTCACCAAGATCGATGTGCGTGGACGCGACGCGATCCAGCTGATGCAAAGCCTGTGCGCGGGGGACGTCGACAGGCCCGAAGGCCGCGCCGTCTATACGCAGATGCTCAACGCACGCGGCGGCATCGAGGCCGATGTGACGGTCACGCGAGTCGACGAGCACGGCTTCCGGGTTATTTCAGGTGCCGCGACCAGACAGAAAGATTTTGACTGGATCGCGCGCCATGCTGAGGATCTTGGTCTCAACGTCTCGGTCTTCGACGCCACGTCCGCAGAGGCCGTTCTCGGGGTCATGGGGCCGAATTCGCGGGCGCTGCTGCAGAGCCTGACCGACGTCGATCTTTCGGACGCAGCCTTCCCGTTCTCGACTTCGCGCCGCATCGACATCGGCACCGCGAATGTGCGGGCGACCCGAGTCAGCTTTGTCGGCGAACTCGGCTTCGAGCTTTATGTGCCGGTCGAACACGGCGAGAGCCTGCTTGCCATGATCGTCTCAGCGGGCGGCGCCCATGGCCTGACCTTTTGTGGCCACTACGCGCTGGATGGCTGCCGGTTGGAAAAGGGCTATCGCCATTGGGGCCATGATATCGGGCCGAAGGACACGCCGCTGGAGGCGGGCCTGTCCTTCGCGGTGTCCTGGAAGAGGGATGATTTCATCGGCCGCGATGCCCTGCTGAAGCAGAAGGCCGATGGCCTGAAGCGCCGGCTCATGCATTTCGCCGTCGACGGCGACAATCCGCTTCTGCTGCATGACGAACCGATCTATCGCGACGGCAAACTTGCCGGGTTGACGACGTCAGGTGGCCTCGGCGTTCGCACGGGGCTCAGCCTTTGCCTGGGCTACGTTGCCTGTGATCCAGGCGAGACGAAAACGCAGCTGCTTGCCTGCGACTACCAGATCGCGGTGGCCGGTGCGCGCTACAGGCTGCGCCCACTCGACAAGCCACCCTATGACCCAACCGGATCGCGCATGCGCGTAAGCGCGGAGGAAAATTCATGAGACAACAGGCCCGCGTGGTCGTTATCGGCGGCGGCGCCATGGGCGTGTCGCTGCTCTATCACCTGGCCAAGCGCGGCTGGAGCGATGTCATGCTCGTCGAGAGGCAGGAGCTGACAGCAGGCTCGACCTGGCACGCCGCCGGGCTCTGCACGCATTTCGCCCACAATGCGACGATCATGGAGATGCGCGCGCATTCGGTGCGGCTCTATCGCGAAATCCTGACCGCCGAGACCGGGTTGCCGACAGGTTTCCACCCAAGCGGCGCATTGCGCATTACGCGCTCGCCGGAGCGCATGGACGAATTCCGCCATGTGCAGGGGCTTGGCCGGTTCGTCGGCCATGACTTCCACATTCTCAGTCCCGATGAGCTCAAGCAGATCTATCCGCTCTGCCATACCGACGGCATCATAGGCGCGATCTACGAGCCCAATGACGGTCATGTCGATCCGACGCTGGCGACCAACGCAATGGCCAGCGGCGCGCGCTCGCGCGGCGCCGAGATCGTGCGCCACAATCCGGTCCTGGCAATCGAGCGCAAGCCATCGGGCGAGTGGCTGGTCCGCACACAACAGGGTGACATTGTCGCGGAGCATGTGGTGAACGCGGCCGGCACATGGTGCCGCGAGATTGGCGCCATGATGGGGCTCGACCTGCCCGTGGTGCCGATGCTGCACCAATATGTCGTGACCGATACCGTCCCCGAGATTGCCGACCGGATCGCCGCCGGCGCCAAGGAACTGCCGATCATCCGCGATCCGGAAGAAAGCTGGTATCTGCGCCAGGAGCGCGACGGCTTTATCGTCGGCCCCTATGAAAAGTCGGCTCACCCCTGGGCGGTCGATGGCGTGCCACCAGAATTCGGCATGGACTTGCTGCCGCCCGACCTGGATCGGGTCGAGCACATCATCGCGCTGGCGATGGAGCGTGTCCCGGCACTCGCCAATGCCGGCATCAAGACGGTGGTCAACGGGCCGATCACCTTCACGCCGGATGCCAATCCGCTGGTCGGTCCGGCATTCGGCCTCGGCAATGCCTGGCTGCTCACCGGCTCAAGCATGGGCGTGATGGAAGGCGGCGGCGCCGGTCGCTTTCTCGCCGACTGGATCGTCGACGGATCACCGCCAATGGATGCGCTTGCCATCGACCCACGCCGCTTCGGCAATTATGCCGACCGCGACTATCGCATCGACAAGGCGGTGGAAGGGTTCGGCCTGCAATTCGGCATCCACTATCCCAACGAGGAACGCGAGGCCGGCCGCCCGCGCCGCACGACGCCGGCGCTCGAACTTCAGAGAAGCCAGGGGGCAGTGCTGGGCGCCGCCTATGGTTGGGAGCGGCCGAACTGGTTCGCTGCCAAGGGCGCCGACCGTGACCCGCCACTGACCTTCCGCAAGCCCGGCTGGTTCGACGCGGTGCGCGGCGAGTGCCGTGACGTGCAGGCCAGCGTCGGCGCCATCGACCTTTCGGCCTTCTCCAAATTCGAGATCGGCGGACCAGGCGCCAGCGCCTTCATGGCTTCGCTCGGCGCCAACCGACCACCGGAACGTCACGGCCGCATCGGGCTCATTCACGCGCTGACGGCAAAGGGCGGCGTGGCGTCGGAATTTACCGTGACCCGACTCGGCGACGATGCGTTCTACTTGACCAGCGCAGCACTTGCGGAGCGACATGACGAAGGTCTGCTACGCTCACGCGCCGCAGCGTTTCCAGGTGTGACGATCGACAACGTCACCGAGAGGCGCGGCGTGCTCGGCGTGATGGGGCCGCGTGCCCGTGACCTCTTGGGAAAGATCTGCGAAGCCGATCTATCGAATGCTGCATTCCCCTGGCTTTCCGCGCAGATCATCCGCGTGGCCGGCATCAAGACGGCAGCGCTCCGGGTCTCTTATGCCGGTGAGATCGGATGGGAACTGCACGTTCAGTTGGCGCAGTTCGGCAAGCTCTACGAAGCGATCACCAAGGTCGGAACGCAGTTCGACCTGCGTCCGTTCGGCATCTACGCGCTCAACGCGATGCGGTTGGAAAAAGGTTATCGTGCTTGGGGCGCCGACCTGACCACCGAACGTACGCCGCTGGAGGCTGGGCTGGGTGCGCTGGTCAAGACTGACAACCGGACGTTCGTCGGCCGTGAGGCGATGCTGGAGCGCATCGGCGAAAACGCCTGGTCCATGGTGCTGCTCGAAATCGACGACGACGGCGAGCGACTGCCGTTTTACGCCCATGCCGTGATGCAGGCGGGGCGCCCGGTCGGGATCGTTTCCTCCGGCAGCCACGGCTTCCGGACCGGCAAGACCGTTGCGCTCGCCTATCTGCGACCCGGTGTTGCGGCTGAAGGCCTGACCGTCTCGATCCTCGGCAGGGAACTGACGGCGCGGGAGCTGAAGAAAGCGCCTTACGATCCGGACAATCTGCGGCTGCGCGGCCTTCAGGCCGATGCGCCGGCCGCCTTCATGCCTGCCTGATCACGGAGACGACAATGGACAAGGACGCGATGATCGACGCTCCAGCGCCACGAAGCGGGGGCCGAGCGGGAAGGCAAGGCCAGCGCCTGGCCCAGCAGGCGCCGCGGCGTCCCTACATCAGCCGGCGGATCGGCACGTTCAATATCCTCGACGAGGAAGGCCTGAGCCTGATCGAGGCGAATGCCGACCGGCTGCTCAAGGAGGTCGGCATGGAGTTCCATGACGATCCCGAGATCCTCGACATCTTTCGCGATGCAGGCGCCGACGTGCAGGGCACCAGGGTTCGCTTCGAGCCCGGCATGTGCCGCAAGATCGTCCGCGCCACCGCGCCTTCGCAATTCAAGCAGCACGCCCGCAACCCGGCCAACACGGTGGTGATCGGCGGCGACAACACCGTGCTGTGTCCGTCGTGGGGGCCGCCCTTCGTCCACGATCTCGATCGCGGACGGCGCTACGCCACGATCGCGGACTTCCGCGATCTGGTGAAGATCCATCAGATGATCCCGCATCTGCATCATTCGGGCGGCGTCGTTTGCGAGCCTGTCGACCTGCCGGCCAACAAGCGTCATCTCGACATGCTCTACACCCACATCCGCCATTCGGACCGTGCCTTCATGGGCGCGTTCATCGGTTCGAGGCGAGCACAGGACGCGGTTGACATGGCCAAGATCGTCTTCGGCGAGGAGTTCGTCGCCAACAACGCTGTGCTCTACAACGTCTCCAACACCAATGCGCCGCTGGTGCTCGACGCCAACATGTCGGGTTCGCTGAAGGTCTGCGCCCGCAACAACCAGCCGGTCGCCTGCACGCCATGGACGCTGGCCGGCGCGATGAGCCCATGCACGGTCGCCGGCACGCTGGCGCAGGTGCTGGCCGAGGCGCTCGCCTGTCTCAGCCTCGTACAGCTGATCAACCCCGGCGCGCCCTGCCTGATGGGAAGCTTTGCCAGCACGATCTCGATGCAGAGTGGAGCGCCGACCTTCGGGACGCCGGAAGCGGGCAAGATGGTGCTCGCCTGCGGGCAGTTGGCGCGTCGCGTCGGCGTTCCGTTCCACACCGTCGGTTCGCTGTCGGCCTCAAAGCTTCCCGACGCACAGGCCGAGCAGGAAGCGACATGGGGCATATTGATGTCGATGTTTGCCGGCGCCAACGTGATCAACCACGCCACCGGCTGGCTCGAGGGCGGACTGGTCACCGGTTTCGAAAAGACGGTCATCGACGCCGATCTCTGCGGCAAGGTCGCCAGCCTGTTCGAAGGCATCGATCTGTCGCTCAATGCGCAGGCGATGGAGGCGATCGAAGCGGTCGGGCCGGGATCGCATTTCCTGGGCAGTGCGCATACGCAGTCCAATTTCCTCTCGGCCTTCTATCGCTCCACCAGCAGCGACAACAATTCCTTCGAGCAATGGAACGAGGACGGCCGGCTCGACGCCGCGCAACGCGCCAACCGGCAATGGAAGAGGCTGCTCGACGACTACCAGGATCCGGGGCTCGATCCGGCGATCGACGAAGCGCTCCAGGCCTTCATCGCCAACCGCAAGGCCAGCGAGCCGGACCAGGCTTATTTCTAGAGCCGGTACCGCATCTTTGATGGCCCGTTCGTGGAATGTTGACCGGCCGAGCTCCACGAGAAGATCGTTCCCAAACGGCTTTATCTGGTTCGTCCTTGCACGATACGGTCGATGATCATGGCGCAGAGAAGTATGGCGAAGCCCGCGAGCAGTCCCTGCCCGACAGCTGCGTATTGAAGCGCATTGAGGACATCTTCTCCCAACCCTTTGGCGCCGATCAGGGAAGCGATGACCACCATTGAAAGGCACATCAAAATAGTCTGGTTTATGCCGGCCATGATGGAAGGCATCGCTAGCGGGAGATCGACCCGGGTCAGGAGAAACCATCTTGTTGCACCATAGGCTTGCGCGGCCTCTCTAATGGCCGGCGGGACACCCTGCAAACCGAGCGCAGTCAGGCGCACCACTGGCGGCGTACCGAAAATCAGCGTGGCGATGACGCCGGGCGGCTTGCCGATGCCGAACAATGCGATCACCGGGATCAAATAGACAAATGCCGGCATGGTCTGCATGAAGTCGAGCACCGGCCGCACGGCGGCATAGACGCGCGGTCGGCGCCCGCACCATATCCCAAGCGGAATTCCTATCGCGAGGCAGATAATGGCCGATGTGCCCAACAGGGCGACTGTTTCCAGGCTCTTTTCCCAAAAGCCAAGCACGGCAAGATAGGCGAGCGCAGCCGCGGTGAAGATGGCGACGCGCGGCCCCGCCAGTTGCCAGGCCAGGGCTAGAATGATCGCCATTGTCACTGGCCAGGGCATGCCCGTCAGTCCATAGGCCAAGGCATCGAGCACCAACGATATTGCGCCTGTGATGCCGCCGAAAAAGCCCTCCCCGAGATGCGACACCGCTCCCATCAGGCTGTCCAGACCCGATGACAACGCGGCCTGCCACTCGCGATTCGAGGGCGCGGCAGTCAGCCAGACGGCTGGTGTCGGCGCGGCGAAGCGATAGACCGAAAGCCCATAGGCTGCGATGCAGAAGGCAAGGGCGCATAGCGCCAGCGGATGATTGTGCCCGCGCTGAAGCGTCGGGTTCGAACGCCAGCGCGCGAAGCGCCGCTCCAGCATCCGGTTGGCGAGGAAACCGGCGATCAACCTGGCGAAGAGCAAAGTGACAATGCCGGACCCAATTACAACTGGCGCCTTCGCCTTTGCGGCGTCGGCCCGCATTCTGGCCGTGTTGGCAGCTTTCTCCAGAGCGGCCGCTGATGATTTCAGGCCAGCTGCATTGTCCACCCCCGCTGCCTCGGCGGCCTTTGCCTGTTCCGCGCGCGCCTGTGCCTGCTTGGTGACGCGTTCGGCGCGTGCTTGCTCCCCGGCGCCGAGGTTGCCAGCCGCGCCGACGCCGATCTGAACTACCGCAAGCGTCTCCAGGAAGAAGATGAGCCAGAACAGAAGTGTGATGCCTCGGGCAGCGGCCCACACCGGTCCAAGCAGCGCGGCCGCCAGGTTGAACGGCCAGACGGCACCGGAAGCCCGCCGGATGCGGGCGAACACATCGATATAATAATCGGGGTTGCGGAGGACGAATTCTCGTACGAGTCCTTCCTCTACCGGTTGGGCGTGCTCTATCGATTGCACAGCGACAGGATCATGGGCGTTCACGGATTTCGCCCTTTCGCAGACCGTGGAGCAGTATCTGCCTGTCGACGATGCCGACGACAGACCCACCGGGATCTGTCACAGCAAGCGGTGCGGCATCCCGTGCCGCGAGTTCGACGAGTTCGGCCAGGGATTCTCGAGAATCCACCCTGCGCAACCGCTCGACGTCCAATTCCGGATGAGACCGGCTCTTGAAACTCTCGACCGACTCCATGATGCGCCCGGCGGTGATCACCTTCAGGCGCGAGATGTCGGCGACGAATTTCGCGACATAGTCGTGCTTCGGAGATGTGACGATCTCCTCGGGCGTGTCGGTCTGGACGATGACGCCATCTTTCATGATCGCGATGCGATCGCCGATCCGGATCGCCTCGTCGAGGTCATGGGTGATGAAGATCACTGTCTTTCCCATCGAGCGCGAGAGGGCCAGGAACTCGTCTTGAAGTTGCCGCCTTATCAAGGGATCGAGCGCGCTGAATGGCTCGTCCATGAGCAGGATCGCTGGATCGGCAGCCAAAGCGCGGGCGAGGCCGACGCGCTGCTGCATGCCGCCTGAGAGCTCATGGCAGTAGCGATCCCCCCAGCCCGACAGGTTCACCTTGGCAAGTGCCGCCTCGGCCGCGTCAAATCTCCGCTGCTTGGTCGCGGCTTGGATCTCCAGCGGGAGCGCGACGTTGTCGCGTACGGTGCGATGCGGAAGCAGACCGAAGCTCTGGAACACCATGGCGATCCTGCGAGACCGCAATGCCCTCAACTCAGCGGGCGACTTGGCCATGACGTTTTCACCGTCGACGAAAATCTCGCCGGCGGACGGCTCGAGCAGGCGGTTTATATGGCGGATCAATGTCGATTTGCCACTGCCCGACAGGCCCATGACGCAGAAGATTTCACCCGGCCGAACCGAAATGTTGACGTTGGCGACGCCCACGACACATCCGAAGCGCCTGGCCACTTCGTCCTTGTCCAGGCGGTCGCGCAAAATCGCCATCATCGCCACTGGCGCGCGGGCGCCAAAGATTTTCCAGACGCCCTTCAAAATGATGGCGGCACCATGGCTTGCCGCGTCTCCGCAGTCCGCCAGGCCGGGTCCTCTCGGCGCAATGATCGGTGCGGTGTCCACCGTCTACCGCTCCCGTCCGATCACGGATTTGAGCGGCCGGGCAACAGTGCAGGCCGGTTCAGAGCCTGCAATGCCGGCCCTGGACTTCAATGACCGAACCACTTCGCCACGTCGTCGGGGTGGGCTTTGATCCATTCCTTCGCCACATCGCCTGCCGGCTTTTTGTCGACGATGATTGCATAGGCCCATTTGCTGATGTCGTCCGGATTGAAAGTAATCCGATCCAGGGCGGCGGTCAGTTCCGGTTGCCGCTGGGCCAGCGAAGCAGCATAGGCGATGTGCACGGTGGTGTCAGCATATGCCGACGACACTTTCGATTTTTCGAACCATTGAGGATCCTCGCTCGGCTGCAGCATCACGAACTTGGCTGGGTCGTGTTTCGGTTCTGTGAGAAAGGCAAGCTTGTAGCGGGCGAAATTCTGGTGTGGGCCGTAGCAGTAGCCGACCCATGGCTTGTCTGCCTTCGCGGCCCGGTCGAGCGATGCCGCGGCCACCGCTTCGTCGGTCACCTGGAGATCGAAGAAATCGGCGAATCCATAGTCGCGGGCCCGCACCTTTTCGATGTTTGTCGACTGCCAGCCTGACGCGCCGATCCAGATTTCGCCCTTGCCGTCGCCATTGGTGTCGAAGATCTTGGCGTTGTCCGGATTGGTGAGATCCGCGACATCCTTGATGCCATATTTGTCGATCGTGACCTGGGTGACGCAGTAGCCTTGCTTGGCTTCGTAGCCGTTCTGCGCGAGTTTCACCGTGCCGGCGCTTTTGACATATTTGTCTACCAGGCCCTGCTGGTTCGGCAGCCAGACATCTGGCCAGATGTCGACCTCCCCTTTGTTGCGATCCATGGCTTCCCAAATGACTGGGACTGCGGTGGTGGTGACGGTGGAAACGTCGAGCCCAAGCTCCTGTTCGGCCGCGTTCTTGATGACGTTCATGACCGCCGTTGCGGTAGCATAGTTTGGATCCGGCATAGTCACGTCTGCACCGAACGCCGACGATACCGGCGCCAACAATAGAACGCCGAGAGATGGTGCAAGAAGTCGGTTTTTCATATCGTTCCCCAGTTGAGTTGCGCTGATTTTTCTCAGCTTATTGGTCAAGTTAGCGAAACGTGCAGGCAATCCATCCCAAATTGTGCCGCATTAGCAAAAACGATGAAGCGCATAAGGCGGTCGTTGAGATTCCGATACCCGCTCTGTAGGCAGAGGGTGTCTCCATGCTCAGGCCGTCACGTATATGCTCCCTGCCTCGACGGAGACTGGGAACGTCCTCGCGCGAACGGACGGGTTGACCAATGCTGCGCCCGACCTGATGTCGAATTCCCACCCGTGCCAGGCACAGCGAACGATTTCATTCTCACGGTGATAGATGAATTCGGCTCGCTCGACGGGAGCAGTCGTTCCGCATTGCGGTCCCTCACAAAGGGGGGCCCCTCGATGCGGGCATACATTCAGCAGCGCATGGAAACTATCGCCGATCCGGAACACGCCGATCGACAGGCTGCGCACCTTGGCGATGAACGGCGTTCCGACCTGGATCTCGTCGGAGCGACAAATATACGTCTTCTCAGCCATCTCAGGTCGTCACGCTGCAGCAGCGGCTTGCGGGCGGGGAATGCGCTTGTAAACGTCTAGCGCATTCTGGCCGAGCACCTTGCGGCGCCATTCCGGCGGGATGTGCAAAGTGTTGACGTCATCGTAGTCCCAATGGGGGTAGTCGGACGCAAACAGCAGCGTGTTCTCCCCGTCCATGGCCTCCAGGATCGCCCAGAGGTGGTTGACATTCGAAGGCTGCTCCAGCGGTTGGGTGGAGAAACGTATGTTACGCCGGCAATATTCCGACGGCAGCATTTTCAGCCATGGCGTCTCTTTTCGCAGTGCTTTGTAGTCGGCATCCAGGCGCCACAGGACCGACGGGACCCAGGCGACGCCGCACTCGATGATCACGAAGTAGAGGTCCGGCCATTTCTCAAAAACGCCATGGGCAATCATGCTTGCCACATGCGACATGGCCGACATGTGCAGGATCGCATGGGTTTCCCAGAAGAAAGTGGTGGGCGCTGGCGCGACAGCGTTCCAGTTGATGCCGCCATGTCCACCAAGATGTATGGCGAACGGCAAACCGACCTCGGCACAGGCCTCGAAGATCGGGTGATAGAACGGGTCGCCATACGGCCGCACAGAGCCTTGGGAGGCCAGAACTTGCGCCATCCGGGGATGCGCGCCGAGGCGCCGGATCTCCGCCGCCGCAAGGCGCGGGTCTTGCGGTGCGATGATGATGGAGCCCATGAAGCGGCTGTCTTTCGGCAGCCATTCATTGATCTGGTAGTCGTTGTAGGCGCTTACCAGCGCGCTAGCGTAATAGGGATTTGCGAGTGTCGACGCTTCGATGGGCTCGTCGCCAGTTAGGATTGCCACTCCGACATTGTATTTATCGAGGTGCTTCTCCTTCATGATCAGGTAGTTGTCCGCCTCCACCTTCGGTCGCACATCCTTGCGGGAGAAATCCTGCGGATGAAACCAGGGGCGATGGCCGTGCGGAAAAGCGCCGACCGGGCCGGTCTTCTCGCCCTCGATGAAAATGTCTTTCCAGACACCGGACAGGTAGGGCTCCAGCACCGTCGCGTTGGACCAATAGTTGTGGCAATCGCAATCGACTATGAACACTTTTCCCTCTTCCTTTGATGCGGCCGTCACAGACCGTGGCTTCTGCCCGAACTTCCGCTTTGATAGTACACGGATCAAGCGTATGAACAGCTAGATACGATCGCAAAAATCGATGGCTCGCCTATGCAGTTGGAACAAATAGAGACGTTTCTCGACATCATTGAATCGCGAAACTTCAACCGGTCGGCGGAGCGCCTCGGACTGACGCAATCGACGGTCAGCACCCGTGTCAAGAACCTGGAGGCCGCCGTGGGGTCCGAACTCTTCCATCGCGGCCGCGCCGGTGCCGAGCCGACCGCGGCAGGGCGGCGGTTTGAGGTTTACGCACGGTCAATGCTGTCGACCTGGTCCCAGGCCCGTCACGACGTGCGCGCCTTTAACAGATTCGAAGGCAGCCTTCGGGTCGCTGCCCAGGTTGGAATGACCCGCTCGATCCTGCCGGGTTGGTTGGAAATGCTGCTGCAAGTCTTGCCGCGGTCCTCGATCCATGTCGAATCCGACTACTCGCCGCAGATGATATCTGATCTGAGCCTGGGAAACCTCGATATTGCTGTTGTTTATGCTCCACGCTACCTGCCCGAGATCACATATGACCAACTGATGGTCGAGGAATATACAATGGTCTCGACCAAGGCACGCCGGCTTAGCGATGTAAGCCCGGACAATTACATCCGGCCGGGTTACACCGTTGCGCTCGAGAAGGCTCATGCCGAGGCGTTGCCAAATCTGACTGCGTGCCGGCTTTCGATGGGCTCCGAAACGCTGGCCGACAATATGCTGAGGCGCGCAGGCGGCACCTGCTACATGCGCGCCGACGATGCGCGTCGCTTCGCCGCCGAGCAACCCTCCCACATTGTGGAAGGTGCTCCAACTCTGCATCAGCCCGTCTACACCGCAATTCTCGCGCGACGCCGGCATGAGCCAAACATAAAGAAAGGCATTCGCGCGCTTCATCTTGCGGTCATGTCGCTGGAAGGTTGATCGATATTGTCGATCATAGATGCTTGAGGTTCCTCCTGTATCGAACGTAGGCCTGCTGGCATTCTTGGCCCCTTAATGGGAGCCAGATGATGAACGCCCTCGTTTCTTTCCCTCCCTCCTGCCGATCCGACCGCGTCAGCGGACGTCACACGCTGATCTGTCGCGGCATCGTTCAGGAGACGCACGACGTGAAGACCTTCGTCTTTTGTCCAAAGCGCGGGCAGGCCGGCCAGTTCAAAGCCGGGCAGTTTATCACTCTGAACCTCGTGATCGACGGCGCTCCGGCCGTCCGGACTTACTCGATCTCTTCGCCGCCAACCCGGGTGGGAGACCTCAGGATAACCGTCAAGCGCGTCCCCGGCGGCCTCGCTTCCAATTGGCTGCATGACAATCTCGAACAGGGAAGCGAAATAGAGATCGACGGCCCGTCCGGCAGCTTCAACTGGGATGACCTGCGGAGCGACCGGCCGCTTTTCCTCTCCGGCGGCAGCGGCATAACACCGGTGATGTCGATGCTGCGCACGCTCGCCGACAGTGGCTCCGACAAGGATGTCTGCTTCATTCATAGCGCACGCTCGCCGAAGGACATCATCTTCGGTGACGAGCTTGACAACCTGGCACGGGACCATCGCAATTTTCACGTCCATGTCGTCTGCGCCGAAGCTGTGCATAATTGGGCCGGTCCAACTGGATTGGTTGGTGAGTCCATGTTGCTGAAGTTTGCTCCCGACATTAGGGAGCGCACCGTTTATGCCTGTGGGCCCGAGCCTTACATGAACGCAGTCCGGAACGCCCTCAACAGCATCGGCTTGGATCCTGGTCGGTATCATGAGGAGAGCTTTGGCGGCCTGCTGAAGCCTGCACCGGTGTTGCAAACAGCCCAGGCCGCTTCCGTGCGTTTTGCTCGCACAGGTGTCACCCACCAATGCCGTTCGACACAGACCCTGCTCGAAATCGCTCGGAGCGTTGGTCTGTACCTGCCAAGCGCTTGCCAGCAAGGGATTTGTGGGACCTGTCGTGTGCTGAAGGTCAGCGGCGACGTGGAAATGGCTGATTTCGGCGGACTCAGCGCACAGGAGAAGGACGCCGGATATGTGCTCGCCTGCTGCACACATCCCATGGGAGCGGTGTCGATAGACTTGTAACTGCAGGCGCACACCGCGGCCGTGCAAATCACAAAGCAATTCAGTACCGATATTGTCGTGGAAGGCACCGATAAGACATCGGCAGCATCGATCTGGTGTTCGATGTCATCGGTGGCAACATCCAGAAGCGGTCTGCAGCCCTGATCCGGGGCGAGGTATGCTGGTGACCGTCGTCGGACCAGCCGAGGCGCAGCCCGCGGATGGCTTGGCGGTCGATTTCGTCGTCGAGTCCGGTCGTGGCCAGTTGAGCGAGATCGTCCAGCAGGTGCGGAACGGGCGGCTGCGGATGAACATTGGCAAGGTCGCGATCTCGACGAGGCGATCGCCGCCTCAGGAAAAAATACTGTCAGAGCATTGTCAATCGACAACGCTCCACCACAATAACGCGTGCATGTCACGACGCGATTCGCGGCCGCCCGGTGGCTGTCGCGACGACGATGGCTTCCACGAAACTGCGCTCGCCTTCGATTGTAGCAACTCTTATGTCGCGTGCGATCTCGATCCGAGCCTGATCGGTCCCGGCGCGCTCGGCAAGACCTGCCGCCAAGACTCGAATGTGGGCTTCGGCTGCGGCCATCGCCTCGTCCTCGGTGTCATAGTCGTCCAGCCGCTCGCCGGAATTGAGACGGAAAAGCCCGATATCCGGTTGGCTGACGCGCGCTTCCGCTGACATTCGCACCTGTCCAACCACGGCGCCCAACGCATTTGCGACATCGGCGTGTTCGGCAATGCTGCATTCATTGCCGATCAATTGCGGCAGCCCGGCAAAGTGCAGCGAAGCCGACGCCCCGAGGCCGATCACCGGCCGGTCGAGCGCGATCGACAGCCGCGCCATGCCGCCTCGCCGGCCAACCGCCCGCTGAACCAGCGGGTTGGCAACGGAGACGCCGCCCTCCAGCCCGTCCTCGGCAAATACCGATTCAAGAATTACTTCGGCAGAACGCCGGGTGACGGAGGCAAGAACCATCTCGGAAAACGCTTCTGCGCCTTTGGCGACACGATGCCCCTGGCCGTCGCGCTTGCGTGAGAACAATTCGGCGCCCAGTCGAGCCGCGACAGGATCCCAGTTCCCTTGCCGGCCGAGCACATGGGCTGCATCGGATGGCGTGAAGCCGACGATATGCACCAGGCCACGTGCGACGAGGCGATTGAGCGTCGCGACCTGTGACGTCGATACGAGCAGCCGGTCGAGCGCGGCGGGAATTGCCGAAATGTCAGCATAGAGCCGCGTCTCGGTAACCGTCAGGCCTGCGGTTAGACGTTCGGGCACACCTGTGCGCAATGCGAAGCGGCCGTCCAGCCGGCTGGTGTTGGGACTGAGCAATTGCCGGTTGAGACCTTGGCATATGGCATCGCCGTGTTTCACCGCGGCGAGCGCCAGCGGTACCAGCCGCCGGGGCCCGAGCACGATCGTCGAAGCCAACGACTGCTCATGAAGCGAAACTTCCGAATCCCCACCAAGGCCAAAGGTGTGCATGGCGACGGCTTCCACCATGGTTCGCATTCCGCCGACGGTGGCGCCTTCCGGATCGAGCCGCAGGCGGCCACCATCCAGAACTGCGATGTCGGTGGTAGTGCCGCCTATGTCGGACACCACCGCATCATCGATGCCGGTCATGTACCGCGCGCCCACCAGGCTTGCCGCTGGTCCTGACAGAATGGTCTCGATCGGCCGAGCGCGGGCGAATTCTGCGGTAATGAGCGCGCCGTCGCCGCGCACGACCATGAGCGGAGCGACGATCCCGCGTCTTGCCAGAAATCCCTCCGTGGCGTCGACAAGGCGATCGATCATCGAGATCAACCGGGCGTTGAGAAGCGTGGTCAGCGCCCGACGCGGGCCGCCGAGTTTCGACGACAATTCATGCGAACAGGTCACCGGGAGCCCGATGCGCTCGCGGATGACGTCACGTACCGCGATTTCGTGTTCGGGATTGCGAACGGCAAAATAGGAGGCCACGGCGACGCCTGAAACCGTGTCGGCGAGAAACGGCAGCGCAGCCACGAGAGCGTCGAGCACCAGCTCACGCGGATCTCCGTGGACGTCATGTCCGCCCGGGCAAAAGATCACGGGATCGGAGCCAAGGGCCTTTGACAATCCGTTCCGGGCAAGGTCGGCTTCAGTGAAGCCGATCATCACCAGCGCGACCCGCCCGCCC